>CAYNUS010000017.1:0-2963 GCA_964400625.1 uncultured Gammaproteobacteria bacterium | reverse complement strand
TCAGTTCGAACCGACCTCCTCGCCCTTGAGGGATTCGACGACCTCGACCGTCGAGCCGTTGCCCGGGGACGCGACCGCGGGGGCCGGCTCGTAGTAGGTTTCGGCCGGCGGGGTGGCGGCTTCGGCGCTCGAGACAGCGGTGACGCGGATCGCCTGGTGGGCCTTGAAGCCGGTGCCCGCAGGGATGAGGTGTCCGAGCAGGACGTTTTCCTTGAGGCCGGTAAGCGGGTCCATGGCGCCGCGGAGGGCCGCCTCGGTGAGGACCTTGGTCGTCTCCTGGAACGAGGCGCCGCTGAGCCACGATTCGCTCTGGAGCGAGGCCTTGGTGATGCCCAGCAGGAGCGTCTTGGCGGAGGCGGGCCGGGCGCGCTTGGCCTTGGCGCCCTGCTTGCCCGCGGCCTCGGCCTGGGCGTTGGCCTCGCGGATGTCCTCCTTGGAGACGAGCGCGCCGACGGGCAGAGCCGTGTCGCCGGGATCAGTGATGCGGCCGAAGCGGGAGATGTCTTCGTTCTTCTGCCGGAAGATGAACTTGTCGACCACCTCGTTGGGAAGGAGGTCGGTGTCGCCGGCATTCTCGACGCGGACCTTTCCGAGCATCTGGCGGAGGATGATCTCGACGTGCTTGTCGTTGATGGGCACGCCCTGGGCGCGGTAGACGTTCTGCACTTCTTCGAGCATGTAGTTGAAGAGGGCGTCGTCGCCCTTGATGCGCAGGATGTCGTGCGGGACGAGCGGTCCCTGCGTGAGCGGGTCGCCGGCGTTGACGAAGTCGCCGGCGTGGACGAGGAGCAGTTTGTCCTGCGGAACGTGATGGTCCTTCTCGATCCCACCCTCCGCGACGACGCGGATGGTCATCTTGCCCTTGCGCTTGTCGGAGTAGAGTTCGACGAGGCCGGAGATTTCGGCGATGATGGCGGGGCCTTTGGGCTTGCGGGCCTCGAAGATTTCGGTGACGCGCGGCAGGCCGCCGACGATGTCGGCCGAGCCGGCGACGGCCTTGGGCTGGCGGGCGAGCATCTGTCCGACCTTGATCTCCTGGCCCTCCTTGACCTCGATGCGGGCCTTGGCGGGGAGGTAGTGGAAGTCGAGGATGTTGCCGGAGGCGTCGGCGACGAGAATCTGCGGGTGCTTCTCGCCCTTGTGCTCGATGACGACGAGGGCGGGCTTGCCGCCGCCGGTCGCTTCCTCGCGCACCGTCTCGCCGATCTCGATGTCCTTGAACTTGACGAAGCCGGACTTCTCCGCGAGGATCGGCGCGCGGTGGGGATCCCACTCGACGAGGACCTGGCCCTTGCGGACCTTGTCTCCGTTGCGCACGCGGATCCACGAGCCGTAGTCCACCTTGTAGCGGTCAAGTTCGCGGCCGCGCGGGTCGCGGATGATGAGTTCGCCGTTGCGCTTGAGTGCGGTGAGGACGAGTTCGCCGTTGTCGTCGGCGACTTCGACCTCGTTGCAGTCGAGGAGTTCGACGCTTCCGGCCGCGGAGGCCTTGTGCGAGGTCTCGACGAGCGTGCGCTGCGCGACGCCGCCGGTGTGGAAGGTCCGCATGGTCAACTGGGTGCCGGGTTCGCCGATGGACTGCGCGGCGATGATGCCGACGGCGAGGCCGGCCTCGACGCGATCGCCCGTCGAGAGATCCATGCCATAGCACTTGCTGCACACGCCGATGGCCGTGTCGCAGGTGAGGGGGCTGCGGACCTCAACGGTGTCGATGCCGAGGGCTTCGATGTTGGCGGCGCGGTGGGCGTCGATGATCTGCCCGGACTCGACGATGACCGCGTCGGTCATGGGGTTGATGATGGTCTGGCAACTCGTGCGGCCGAGGATGACTTCGCGCAGGGGCACGTCCACTTCCTCGCCCTTGTAGACGGCGCGCTTGGCGATGCCTTTCTTCGTGTCGCAGTCGATCTGCGTCACGATGACGGACTGGGCGACGTCGCAGAGTTTGCGGGTGAGGTAGCCCGAGTCGGCCGTCTTGAGCGCGGTGTCGGCGAGTCCCTTGCGGGCGCCGTGCGTCGAGGAGAAGTACTCGAGCACGCTCAGTCCTTCGCGGAAGTTGGCCTTGATGGGGGTTTCGATGATCTCGCCGCTGGGCTTGCTCATCAGGCCGCGCATTCCCGCCAACTGCTGCATCTGGCTGATGTTGCCCCGGGCGCCGGAGTCGCTCATGAGGTAGACCGGGTTGAGGTAGAGCCGACCTTCCTTGGAGTCGAGGGGCACGGGGTTGCCGTTCTCGTCGCGCCGGTCGTTCTTGAGGGTCTCGACGAGGTGCTTGGTGACTTCCTCGCGGCAGTGGGCCCAGAGGTCGAGCAACTGGTTGTAGCGTTCGCGCTCGGTGATGGCGCCGGCCTCGTAGGCGCGTTCAACCTGGTCGACGCGCTTCTGCGTCGCGTCGATCAGTTCGTACTTGGCCTTGGGAATGCGCAGGTCGGTGATGCCGAAGGACAGTCCGGCGAGGGTGGACTGCTTGAAGCCGAGTTCCTTGAGGCCGTCGAGAAGGTCGAGCGTCGCCGGACGCCCAAGACGGGCGAAGGTGTCGTCGATGACGCGGCTGCCGCCCTTCTTGGCGAGCGTGCAGTTGTAGTAAGGCACGCCGTGCGGCAGGATGTCGTTGAAGACGCAGCGGCCTGCGGTCGTGCGCAGCCGCGTCCCCGGCTTGACCCGCTCCACCGGCCCGGTCTGCGACTGCACGACTTCCGTCACGGCGGGGAAGCGGACGAAGAACGGCACGTGCAACTGGATCTGCCCGTGATCGAAGGCGAGCATCGCGTCCATCGGGTCCTTGAAGACGCGCAGTTCGGTGTCGGGCTTTTCGGTGGGCTGGATCGCGGTGATGTAGTACACGCCCAGAACGATGTCCTGGCTCGGGGGCATGACGAGGCGGCCGCTTGCCGGCGAGAAGATGTTGTTCGTCGCGAGCATCAGGACGTGCGCCTCGGCCTGGGCCTCGATCGAGAGGGGCA
>CAYNUS010000016.1:0-3445 GCA_964400625.1 uncultured Gammaproteobacteria bacterium | reverse complement strand
CCACAACGACTACACGGACACCCTCACCTTCATCGCGACGGGGACGTTCTGAGGAAAGGCCGCGTCACGACGACGCGACCTTTTTTCGTCCCAAAAAAACGACCCCTACGTCTTGGGGTCGGGGTCGGTCGGATGGGGCATGCGCCACACGCAGGCGAGGTGGGCGGCTTCCGTCAGCTCGGCGGCGGCGAGCATGAGCTCGGCCATGCCTTTGACGCGGCGGGACTGATAGAGCAGCCACTTCGAGCTGCCGTCTCGCGGGTACAGCCGGAGGTGGCAGCGGAGCAGTCCGGCGAAGGCCGGCGCCATCTCCGCGTCCGTGACGACCTGGATGCAGAAGTCGCGATCGCGCATGGTGCCGTAGAGGCCGTGGAGCCAGACCTTCTGATCGGGACGGTGCTGGTCGTACGGCCGCAGGTCGAGGCCGTATTCCTTGACCAGCTCCGTGAGATACTCGGCGGCGTTGTCGAGGTAGAGGGCCGGCTCGGGCGGCACCTCCTTGGGGGCGCGTTTCGGCGGTCCGATCGGCGTCATCAGGTCACCTCCTCAGGGTCGTCGTCCGAAGGCTCGTTGTCGGGATCGGCGAGGGCTTCGCCCATGCGGGAGATCGGCGCGATGTTGCGCTCGAACTGGTCGGCGAAGACGGCGTCGGCGGACGGCCGGGCTTCGAGCCAGCGCAGATCCTCGATCGCCTTCTTGGCCATGGCCAGGAAGCCCGACGTCGTCGTGCGCGACACCGGGGCCCGGAGGCGGGTCCCGATGTGCTTGAACTCGAACGGTTCCGACTTGTCGCTCACGTACCAGCAGAGGTTGACCTGTCCGCGCGCCCACCAGCTCGGCGGGCCGAAGACCGTCAGGGTGACGTAGAGCTGGCCGATCCAGCCGTAGACCGCGATGACGCGCACGTTCCCGTGCTTCGGATGGTCCCAGCGGCCCAAGCCGATGCCGAGGTTCCGCTTGCGCGACAGGGCGTAGAAGAAACCTTCCGAGCGCTTGAAGAAGCGGTCGGGGTCCGTGTCCTCGGACATATCCGCCTCCTTTGAAAAGGTCCGTATCCAGCGAACCAAGAATCGCCCGGGCCGTCAAACGAAAAACCGCCCTCGCGGGCGGTTCCGGTCCTCAGACCATGATGATCACGGGGAGGATCATCGGGCGGCGCTCCGTCTCCTTGAAGATGAAGTTGCCGACCTCGTTGCGGATCTTGTTCTTGAGGTAGTCGTCGAAGGCGGGCGAGTTGGGATCGTTGTCCTTCATCGTCTTCTTCACGAACTCCTTGGTGCGGCCGATGAGGCCCTGCGGGTCCTTCTGGAAGATGAAGCCGCGGGAGATGGTGTCGGTGTTGATCAGCTCGCCGGTCTTCTTGGCGATGGTGCAGACCACGACGATCATGCCGTCCTCCGCGAGCTCGCGGCGGTCGCGCAGGACCACTTCCGAGACGTCGCCGACGCCGAGGCCGTCCACGAAGACGTACTCGGACGGGACGTAGTCCGCCGTGAGGCGGGCGCCCGTCTTGTCGACCTCGAGGATCTGGCCGTTGTCGGCCACGAAGGTGTTGGCGCGCGGGATGCCGACGGCTTCGGCCAGGTCGGCGTGCGCCTCGAGCATGAAGCGGTTGCCGTGGATCGGGACGAAGTAATGCGGTTTGGTGAGGCGGAGCATGAGCTTCAGGTCCTCCTGCTTGGCGTGGCCGCCGGCGTGGATGTCGACCATGGCGTTGTCGACGAGCTTGGCGCCCTGGCGGACCAGCGTGTCCTTGAGCGACTGCACCGTGCGCTCGTTGCCCGGGATGACCGAGCTCGAGAAGACGACGGTATCGCCCTTCTGGATGTGCAGGAACTTGTGCTCGCGGTTGGCGACCTTCATGAGCGTCGCGTTCTGCTCGCCCTGCGAACCGGTGCAGACCACGATGGCCTTATGGTCCGGCAGGCGCTTGAACTCGTCTTCCTCGACGACGGTGCCCTGCTTGTACTTCATGTAGCCGAGCTTGTGCGCGAGCTCCACGTTGTTGAGCAGCGAGCGGCCCTGGAGCAGGACCTTGCGGCCGAGCGGTTCGGCGGCGTCGAAGACCTGCTGCATGCGGGTGAGCATCGACGAGAACATGCCGATGATGACGCGGCCCTGCGAGCGCTCGATGGTGCGGCGGATCTCCTCGCCGACGGTCTTCTCGGAGATCTGGTGTCCCGGGGAGGTGGCGTTGGTGGAGTCCGACATGAGCATCAGGACGCCTTTCCCGCCGAAGCCGGCGATGTGGATGAGGTCGGCCGGGTCGCCGTCGGCGGGCGTGAAGTCGAACTTGAAGTCGCCGGTGCCGAGGATGACGCCGTACGGGGTGTAGAGGGCGGTGCCGAAGGCGTCGGAGATGTTGTGGTTGACGTGGAACGGCTCGAACACGAAGTTGCGGCCCATCTGGATGCGGCTCTTGCCGGTGATGAGCTGGATCTTCAGCTGGTTCGCGTTGCCGAATTCCTCCTGGCGGTTCCGGATGATGCCGGCCGTGAGGGGCGCCGTGTAGATCGTCGGGAAGCCGAGGCGGGGGAGGATGAACGGCAGGCCGCCGACGTGGTCGAGGTGGCCGTGGCTCACGATGACGCCGCGGATGTTCTTCTCCTTGCCCTTGAGGCAGGCGACGTTCGGGATGATGTAGTCGATGCCCGGCATGCCCTCTTCAGGGAACATCAAGCCGGCGTCGACGATGACGATGTCGTCGCCGCACTCGAAGACGGTGCAGTTGCGGCCGATCTCCTCGAGGCCGCCCAAGGCGTAGACCTTGAGCTTCGGCGGATCTCCCTTCACCTCGAACGGGAAGGGTCCGGCGTTCTTGGCGTTCTGAAGGGCTTCGACCGTGCGGGCCGACATGCCGCGCTTCTCGGTGCCGCCGACGCCGATGACTTTCGGCGCGGGGCGGCCGTCGCGGCGTCCGCCGCGGAACGGGGGACGTCCGCCTCCGCGGAACGGAGGACGGTTGCCGCCCTGCTGGGGCGGACGGGGGGCTCCGCCTTGCGGCGGGGAGGGACGCTTAGGAGCGTTCACCATAAAAAAATCTTTCACGTCCCCGGAAGGGGACTCTTATAGGTTGTCTTGCGTGCGTGCGACCCCGCGGCAGCGTGCAACGCGGCGGCGTGGTATCTCGCACATCGACAGTCGGGAGCCCTGAAGCTTCGCTTCAGATCTTTCGACCGGTGATGTCCGGGTCGTCGTTTTTCCGTATGGTGGGCGAGGAGGGACTTGAACCCTCATGACCTTGCGATCGTACGGCCCTGAACCGTATGCGTCTGCCAATTCCGCCACTCGCCCGCGTCGCTTACCCGACACGCTGCCGGTCGGATGGGCCGAGCCCATCCTCCCACACGCGTGTCGGCCGCTCCGTCTTCGCGGCTGGGCCGGCCCAGCCTTGATGGCAGTTAAACGGGTTTGGCGCGGGCGCGCGGAACCGTTTTGTTTTGGT
>CAYNUS010000015.1:0-14293 GCA_964400625.1 uncultured Gammaproteobacteria bacterium | reverse complement strand
CGGCTCCTGGAGCATCACCTCCGACGGCGTGCTCGCCGCGAAGAAGGTGGAGGCCGAGACGCTCCAGTCGCAGGACGTCGTGCTCGTGCAGTCCGAAGAGCGCGCCTCGACGTCCGAAGGCGTGATCAAGGACGGCTACACCGCGACCGTCATCGTGAACCCGGCCATGAAGCCCAACTCGAAGGTCTTCGTCTCCTTCCTCGGCGATCCGCGCGGCGGTTACTGGGTGGCGGAGAAGGGCGAAGGGAACTTCACGGTCCATCTCTCCCAGCCGGCCATGGGCGATCTCGCGTTCGAGTACTGGATCGTCGGCATCGACGACCGCCGTCCGGCGACCGATGAGGCGCCTGAGGAACCGAGCGGCGAGCCGGAAACGCCCGTCACCGCATCGGGCAGCGGCACGGACGAGACCGGTTCCGCGAGCGGCACGGAGGAAATCGGCGGCTGAAAGAGGTATACTGGAAACGATAAGGCACCATAAAGGAGGACTATGGCCCAGGAAGAGAACCGGTACTACCGATTCGAACAGCCGCGATCCGCGGAAGCGGTCGCGGCTTGGGTGATCGCCGTCCTCGTCGTCATCGACTTCCTGTTCCTCGGCGCCGTCGCCTGGAACGCCTGGAAGGTCGAGAAGGAGAGCCGGCGCGTCTTCGCCCTGCTCGAGGCGTCGGCCGACGCCTGTCGCGTCACGGTCGAGAGCGGCGCGCCGACGCGCTACGACAACGACCGCTGGAAGACGTCCTTCGAGCTGCCGGCCGGCCACTTCGGCGTCGAACGGTTCGTCTCCGACGAAGGCGAGATCGAGGTCCGCGTGGCGCGCCGCCCGGCTCCCGAAGACGCCGCCACGATCAACACGCTCTACGATACGAGCGTCCGCGTCCGCGTCGGCAAGGCCACGGGCTTCAGCCGCTATTACGCCAAACCCTATTCCGAGTACGGCAGCTACCGGCGCTTCACCGCCGTCGGACGTTCGGCCATCGGCTATACCGATCCCGCCGGCGCGGCCGATTCCGTGCAGGTCATCGTGATCGACGACACGCGCTTCGATCGCGAAGTCACCGTGACGTACACGGCGGTCGTCGACGGCGCGGAGACGCTGGCCTTCGGCATCATCGACAGCATGCGCCTGGCGCCGCTCGAACGGCAGGAGGTCGTCGTGAAACCGGGCTGGAAGATCTTCACCCAGACGCCGCTGCGCCTGCAGTATCCCGAAGACTACCGCGTGACGACGCCGTCCCCGGGCCGCGTCGCCATCCAGGGCCGCGGCGGACGCATCGAGATCATGTCGGCGTACAATCTCGGGGAAGGCGGAGGACGCGGCGCATCCATCGCCTCGAACGGCGACGGGAACACGCCGGACGAGTTCTTCCTCCTGCAGTACGGGGTCAACCTGCGCGTCGCCTTCTACTTCGACAACGACGCTTCCGCCTACGACCGCACGGTGCTGAAGGAGATCGGCGCCACGATCACGCTCGACGAGTGAGGAGGATCATCCGAGGATGCGCAGGAGCGCGTCCTCGGTTTTTTTCGCGCAGGCGTCCCAGGTGAAACAAGCGGCGCGGGCGCGGCCGCGTCCGGCATAGAGCGCGGAGAGGGAAGGGGAGTCGAGGACGGAGGCCAGCGCGTCGGCGATCTCCGACGGGCGGTAGGGGTCGGCCAGGACGCCGGCGTCGCCGACGACTTCGCCGAGCGCTCCCGCATGGGACGCGACGACCGGGAGGCCGGCGGCCATCGCCTCGAGCGGCGGCAGGCCGAAGCCTTCGTAGAAGGACGGGAACGCGAAGACGGACGCCAGGCGGTAGAGCGCGGCACGTTCGGGCGCGGACACGTAGCCGAGCAGGCGGATGTCGTCGCGGTACGGGCTCCGGCGGACGGCGCGCAGGATGCCGGCGTTGTTCCAGCCGGGCGGGCCGGCCAGCACGAGGCCTAGGCGGTTGAAGCGCGCGAGCGGGCGGAGCTGGTGGTACGCGTCGAGGAGTCCGAGATGGTTCTTGCGCGGCTCGAGCGCGCCGACGTGCAGGATGAAGCGCTCCGGCAGCTTGAACTTCGCGCGCGCGGCATCGAGCGCGGGACGGGAAGGCTCCGGCGCGGCGTCCGCGCCTTCGAGGGTGACGGTCACGCGCGCCGGGTCGATGCCCCAGCGCTCCACGACGTCGCGCTTCGTCGACTCGGACACCGCCAGGACGGCGGCGGCGCGGCGCGCCAAGGCGCGCGGGTCGACGGCGCGGTGCCAGAGCCGCTGTTTCAGCGAAAAGAATTCCGGATAGATCTCGTAGGAAAGGTCGTGGACCGTGAGCGCGAAGGGGATGCCGGGTTCGGCCGGCGCGAAGTTCGCGTTCGGCATCCAGAGCGCCGACGGCCGCGCGCCGGCGAGTTCGGCGAGGCCGGGGCGCCCGGCGAAGCGCATCGCGGCGTGCAGGACCCGGTTGGGCAGGCGCGTCATGACGTCGACGCCTTCCGCCGACGGCGCGTTCCAGGCGTTGGCCCAGACGCGGCAATCGAAACGTCCCGAGGCCTTGAGCGCGGATGTCAGGCGCCGCGCGTATTCGAAGACGCCGCCGCCGGAGGGCTCGAGCAGGGCGCGCCCGTCGATCAGGAGCTCGGGATTGACACGGACGGTCTGGTGCGTCATGGTGGCCGCAGGAGGTGACCGATGATTCATGCGAAGACGTTCGTCGCGCTGGCCGTCGTCGGCCTCTCCGGGTGCGCTTCGCCCCCGAAGCGTCCGCCCGAGCCGGACCCGGCCAAGCCGGAGCGCTGTCCCGAGCCGTCGGATACGGCGGCCATCAAGCCGTCGGAGAAGGCGTTCGAGCTCGGCAAGCCGCCGCTGCCGGACGGGCTCGCCTGCCTGCGCTGGCCGATGCCGGACAACCGCCGGGTGAGCTCCGAGTTCCGCGATCCGGACCACACGTTCACGCCGGGACTGCACTCCGGCACGGACATGCCGGCGCCGGTCGGGACGTCGGTGCTCGCCCCGGCCGCAGGTACCGTCGTCTGGACCCGTCCGGTCGAGCCGTGCCGCGATGCCGCGGTCGGCGTCCGCTTCGGCGAAGGCTGGGTCTACTCGGCCCATCACCTGAGCCGCGTGGACGTCGAGGTCGGCGAGAGGATCGTCGTCGGCCGCCGCCTCGGGCTTTCCGGCGGCGCGGTCGATGCACCCGGTTCCGGCCCGTGGACCACCGGCCCGCACCTGCACTTCAGCCTCCAGTTCAAGGAGGCCTACGTCGACGCCGGGAAGTACTTCTGCCCGTAGCCTCAAGGCTGCGGGTCTTTTTTCTTTCCGGCGGCGTAGGCGAGCGCGAAGGCGAGGAATCCTCCGACGAGCGTTCCGGCGGCTCCGGCCGCGGCGGGCGGCGTCGAGACCGCCGCGACGACGGGGGAGGAGGCGGTGGCGTGGAAGAGCGTCTCGTCCTTCGAGGAAAGCGCGAGACCGGCCGCGCGCGCGGCGACGATGTCCGAGGCGGCGGCGGCGAGGGCGCGCGCGGAGGCTTCGTCCGCGGCGGAGAAGGCGACGACGACGTTCTGGCTCGAATACTTCCGCGCGCGGAAGGCGCGGCCGGCGGCGGCGAGCGCCTCGGCTTCGGAGAGCTCGAGTCCGGCCGCGGCATGGATGTCGCGGATGACGGACGGCGTCGAGAACCAGCTGATCATCGTGTCCGAAACGAGCTCCGCGGCGCGGAGGGCGTAGTAGCCGTCATAGGCGTAGTCCGCCGTCTCCTGGCGGGACTGCTGGGCGATCGTGAAGGCCATCGAGACCTTCACGCGCGCTGGCGCGGCGGACGCGGCCGCGGCGCCGACGAGCGCACCGAGCAGCGCGCCGATGAGGACGGTGCGGAGCGGCTTGGCGGCGGCGAAGGCGACGTACGAGGGAGCGTTCATGCGTTCTGGAGTTCAGGGAGTTCTTGATGCGCGGCGGATGGGACGGCGGCGGCTTCGGCGCGGGAGACCTTCCAGGCGTCCGAGACGTACGCGGCGATGCGGCGCTTGAAGGCCTTCACGTCGAAGCGTTCGGCGTGCTCGCGGATCGTCCGCGCGTCGTACTTCGAGGCGTCGAAGCGGATGACGGCGGTCGCGAGCTCTTCCCATTCCTGGTCGTCGAAGAACTCTCCCGTCACGCCGTCCACGACGGTCTCGAGCGCGCCGCCCTTGCGGTAGGCGATGACGGGGCGGCCGGAGGCCATCGATTCGAGCGCGGTGATGCCGAAGTCCTCCTCCTGCGGATGGATGAACGCGATCGCGCCGCGATAGAGCTCCGCCTTCCGCGCGTCATCGACCTTGCCGACGAACTCGATGTTCGGCCGCGCGTTCCGGCGGTATTCGGCCGCGAGCGGGCCGTCGCCGAAGATCTTGAGCGGGAGCCCCGTGCGGTTGAAGGCCTGGATGATGAGGTCGAAGCGCTTGTACGAGACGAGGCGTCCGCCGGCCAGGAAGTACGTCCCCGGCGCTTCGGAAACCGAAAACTTCTCCGTCTCGACGGGCGGATGGATGACGTCGGAAGGGCGCTCGTAATACTTGCGGATGCGGCCCGCGACGGTGGCGGAGTTGGCGATGAAGCGGTCGACGCGGTCGGCCGACAGGCGGTCCCAGACGCGGAGCTTGTTGAGCAGGATCGGAAGCCCGGCCTTGAGCGCGCGTGGCGCCTTCAGCTCCTGCACGTAGCTGTGCGTGTCGCTCCAGAGGTAACGCGTCGGCGTGTGGCAGTAGCAGACGTGGATCGCGCCGGGGCGGGTGATGATGCCCTTCGCGAAGGCGCTCGAGCTCGAGATGACGACGTCGTAGGACGAGAGGTCGTGCGCTTCGGTCGCGGCCGGCATGAGCGGCAGGAGCCACTGGTACTTGCGGAGCGCGAAGGGGATCTTCTGGAGGAAGGAGGTGCGGATGTCCTTGGACGCGAACTCGCCGCTCACCCGTTTCGGGTCGTAGAGCAGCGTGTACGTCGGGGCGCCGGGGAAGACGTCCTGCAAGGCGAGCAGCACCTTTTCGGCGCCGCCGTCCTGGACGAGATGGTCGTGGACCAGGGCGATTCTCATGCCTTCAGTTAGCCCTATTTCGCCCCGACCGTAAAGCCCCGGTTCCCCGGGACTTCAGGCCTGCGCCGCTTCCTTAATATGCGCCCTTCCGGCTGAAGACCGCGAACGGGGTCTTGAGCACGACGGCGACGTCCATGAGCGGCGTCCAGTTCTCGATGTAGAAGGTGTCGAGACGCACTTCGTCCTCGAAGGAGAGGTCGGAGCGGCCGGAGACTTGGGCCAGGCCCGTGATGCCGGGGCGGATCATCAGCACGCGGCGGTGGTGGCGTTCGTACTTCTCGACCTCGCGCGGCTGGTGCGGGCGCGGGCCGACGAGGCTCATGTCGCCCATGAGGACGTTGAAGAACTGGGGGAGCTCGTCGATCGAGAAACGCCGGATGAACTTGCCGACGCGGGTGACGCGCGGATCGTCCTTGATCTTGTAGACGGG
Source organism: uncultured Gammaproteobacteria bacterium (assembly GCA_964400625.1). Lineage (GTDB taxonomy): Bacteria > Patescibacteriota > Patescibacteriia > SG8-24 > DYFX01 > DYFX01. The sequence continues at coordinate 8,833 of CAYNUS010000015.1, read as the reverse complement.
GCCGGCCTTGATGCCGCGCTCCTCGATGAGCTTCTTCTCGAGGTCGAGCGCCGCTTGCTGGGATCCGAACTGGTCGCCCACCGAGAGGTCGGAACGCATCGAGCGGAACTTGTACGCCTTGAAGCGGCGGCCTTCGTGCCCGACGCGCTCGTTCTTGAAGATGACGGGGCCGCGCGAGTCGAGCACGACCGCGATCGCGGCGAGCAGCATGACGGGCGAGGTGAGGACGATGAGGACGAGCGACGCGAACACGTCGAAGACGCGCTTGTAGACGCGGCCCCAGCCTTCGAGGCGCGTGCGCTTCACCTCGATGACCGGGATGCCGGCGATGGTCGTCGACATGAGCGCGGCGTGCGCGGCGAGCGTGTCGGCGGCGTAGCGGAAGGTGAGATGGTTGTCCTCCGCGAACTCGATCAGGGACTGCATCGCCTCCTTGCCGGTGTCCGGGTCGGTGACGAAAAGCTCCTCGGCCCCGCCCGCGGCGCAGAGCGCGGCGGCTTCGGCCTTCGTGGAGATGTCCCAGCGCGGCAGGCGCTTCACGATGCGGTAGCCGAGCTCGGGATTGCGCGCGAATTCCGCCACGATCGCTTCGGTGGCGCGGTCCGATCCGCCGACCACGATGGCGCGGCGCGAACCGATGCCGCGCTTGAGGAGCTGGCGGTTCACGAGGCGCACGATGAGGCGCGCGGCGATGACGTAGGCGATCGAGAGCAGCCAGGCCGCGAGCACGACGAAGCGCGAGGTGAAGAGCTCGCCGCGGAAGAAGATGAGGATGATGAGCCCCATCACGCCGAGCGTGGCGCCGGAGACGACCTTCACGGATTCCTCGAGGATGCGGCGCGGGCGTTCGATGGTGTAGAGGCCGGTCAGCGCGAAGATGACGAGGTAGCCGAGCGCCACCAGCATCGCCGCCTTCAGGAATTCGGGGTAGGGGAGGAGCGAGATCGCCGGCCGGAGCTCGACGAACGTCTCGAAACGGAGGCGGTGCGCCGTGATCGCCGCGGCGAGCAGGGCCAGGTAGTCGAGCGGGAGCAGGATGACGGCGAAGGTCAGCTGGTTTCTGCGCATAGATGTAGACCAAGCGTATCCGTTCGGGCCGGGGGAATCAAGACGCGACCCTTGGCAGGAGGCCTGAAACGTGGTGTACTCCAGCCGGTCCTTTTCCCCCGCCCAGGAGGCCCGCCATGCAACCCCGCCCCGTCGTCCCCGCCGCGGAAGCGCGCCGCAAGCTCAACTGGCCGTTCATCGCCGTCGCGCTCATCCTGCATGTCGGCGCCGTCGCGACCCTGATCGGCCACTGGTCGTGGACCGGGCTGATCGTCGCAGGCATCGGGCAGGTCGTCTTCGGCTGGATCGGCGTCAGCATGGGATATCACCGCCTGCTGACCCACGCCAGCTTCAAGGTGAAGCCGTGGCTCGAACGCACGCTCGCCACCCTCGGCGCGATGGCCCTGCAGGGCGGTCCCGTCATCTGGGTGAACACCCACAAGCGGCACCATGCCGAAGTGGACGGCGACGGCGATCCGCATTCGCCGCGCGTCCCGCCTGCGCTGCTCGAAGGCGCCTCCGCCGCGCGGCGCTTCCGGCTGCGCTTCAAGGCGTTCATGCACGCGCATCTCCTCTGGATGGTGCGCGGCGGACAGCGCATCTACGCATCGAACGCTGCCGAGCGCCTGCGCGCCAGCCGCTACTACCGGTTCCTGAACGCCGGGCAGATCCTCCTGCAGATCCCGCTCGCGGGACTGCTCTGGCTGATCGGCGGCTGGACGTTCGTCCTCTACGGCATCTTCGTCCGCATCATCCTCAGCTGGCACGCGACGTTCTGCGTGAACTCGATCTGCCACATGTGGGGATCGCGGCGGTACGACACCAAGGACGATTCGCGCAACAACCATCTCGTCGCCTGGGCGACCGGCGGCGAGGGGTATCACAACGACCATCACGGCGAATCTCGCTCCGCGCTGTTCGGCCGCCGCCCGTGGGACTTCGATCCCATCGGCCTGCTCATCGTCGGCCTCGAGAAGGTCGGGCTGGCCACCGATGTCCACCGCCCGCGCTCCCGCCTCTGACGCCTCGCTCCCGCGGGGCTTTTCTTTTCCGCGCAAACGAAAACGTCCCGCTTTGGGCGGGACGCTTCCACGTCGTTCTAAGAGGAGCCTGTAAGCCGAATTCTGTCTCCCGCCGGCCCTTGCGGCCCGTCGGGGAACGGCCATCTCTCTAGACCCATGGTTGCCCATGGATTCAAGCAAGCTACCTAATTTGCTCTTGCACCGGATCGGCGTTTGCCCCGGCATGCGTCACCGCATGGCCGCGTGAGCTCTTGCCTCACGATTTCAACCTTACCACGCTCCTTGCGGAGGCCTCGTCCTTGCGGACTGTGGCGGTATGTTTCTGTTGCGTCCCATGCAAGCCTCGCGGCTCTCATCGGACACCCTCCGAAGAGGGCCCGCACGGACGCTTGCGCGCCCTTCCCTGGGTTTGGCGTATCCGCACCATCTCTCGTTACCCGAGACATGATGTGATCCGTTGCTCCCGGTCGCCGTTAGCGACGATCTCTGGCCTCGGACTTGCGCCCGTGGCCGGTGTTCGGACTTTCCTCGTCCCGCCTGATTTTGGGCGGGTCGCGGCCGTCTGGCTCCCTTAAAACAGCACCCAGGTACGAAGTACCCAGGATAGGGGGACTATAAACGAAAAAACCCCTCATGTCAAGGGGTCTCAGGCCTTCTCTTCGGCCTCGCTGCGGCGGCGGAGATGGGCCTTCCAAGGGCCGTCTTCGCAGGTGACGACGAGCCCGAGCGTCGCGCCCGTCTCGGCGATGCGCGAACACCAGGCGTTGAAGACGAGATGGTCCTCGTACCAGATCATCACGGCATAGCGGATGAGGTTCGCGGGCACCGCGATCTGGAACTCGACCTCGATGTGGAAGGCGCCCGTCTTGCGGACGGCGGTCTGCGAGCCTTGCCCGCGCGTGCCGTGGGCTTCCGTCAGGTATTCCGTCCGGTACGCGAGGCCGTACGCCATCGCGAAGAGCTTCGACGCCTCGCGCGGCAGGGAATCCCCCGGCGGGAACGGCCGATCGTGCGCGCCCATAGGACCTCCTTCATAAGGTGCTGGAGGAAGCAAAACACGCCGCGCCTTCCGTGTGAAGGGGTCAGCGCAGCAGCCGCGAGACGCCGTCGAACTTGCGGATGAGGGGGAGCGGATCCCAGGCGGTCATGCCGAGGTCCTGCACGAGCTCCTCGGCGTCGATCGACACGCCGCGCGCGAAGTGGGTTTTCAGGAAGGCGCCGGTGTCGCGCTTCAGGAACCAGCGGTCGCCGTACTTGCGGACGAGGTGCTCCTCGACCTGCGCGGCGGCGATCCAGGCGCGGAGGTAATCGGCGGAATAGAAGCCCGGGTCCATGTCCTCGAGCCAGAACTCCGGCTCGTAGGCGAAGCCCGTCAGGTCCTTCAGCGTCTTGGCGTAGAGTTCGCGGTTGCGCGCCGCGTCGAAGGGCTTCTCGTCGAAGGCGAGCTCGTAGCTGAACTTCGCCATGTAGCGGCGCAGCATGAAGAGGTCGCCCAAGAGCGCCCAGGAGGCGAGGCGTTCGGCCGCGGCCTTCGGCACGTGCATGACGTGCTCGAGCCAGATCGGGTTCTGCGTCAGGTGGCCGATCAGGAACGCGAAGGTCTCCGCCAACGCGTGCGAGCGGGGGAGTCCGCGCCACTCGTACGGCAGCGAGGCGTCGACGTGCGCGAAGTGGAGCGCGTGGCCGCCTTCGTGCAGGAACGAGCGCACGTCCTCGAAGCCGCCTTGGGGCTTGAGGATGAGATGGATCTCCTCGGGCGCGCGCGGGGCGTAGCAGATGGCGCGCGGATGCTTGCCGGGGCGGTTCTCGGCGTCGACGCGGATGGCCTGGGAGTGCTCGAACGGAAGGCCGATCGTGGCGAACGCGCCGGCGCACAGCGGCATGATCTTCTCGGGCGGGAAGAGGTGGTCGAACTCGCGGCCGGCGCGCCAGTGGTGGACGTGCGCGGCGGAGATGTCGCCGAGCTCCCGGCCGTAGGAGCGCCGGATCGCGTCGCCCATCACGCGGCGGTAGAGGCCGGTCGTCTCCTCGAGGATCGGCAGGGATTTCTGCAGGAAGACGTCGTAGCGGAAGCGCTTTTTCGTCTCGGCGTATTCGCGGAGCGTGCGGAAGCCGAAGGAGGCGAGCTTCTGGCGGAGCGCGTGCTCGTGCTCGAGGCGTTCCGGCGCGAGCGCCTCGGCCAGCGAGGCCTGCGCGCGGCGGAGTTCCTCGCGCTTGGCGGGATCCTCCTCCGCCGAGATGGCGGCCGTGATCTCGTGGAAGCCGATCTCGCGGCCGTCGACGGCCGCGGAGAGCCCGGCGGCCTTGGCGAGGATGCGCTCCTCGACCGGCAGGGTCGCGGAGGCCATCATGCCCTCGAGCAAGGCGAAGAGCGCGCGCTCCATCTGGTCGCGGCGGCGGGAACCCGTCGCGCGCTCGATGAGCTCGCGGACCGTCGCGATCGACTCCTCGGTGAAGAGGTCTTCCTGCTTCGCGCGGATGGACGCGAAATCAGGCTTCGTCTTCAGGCCCGTGCGGGCGAGGCGGTCTTCCGCCGAAAGCTCGGCGTGGTATTCCTCCAGCCGTTTGAGGATTTCTTCGTAGGGCATGACGCTTATGTCATTCCGAGCGCGCGAAGGCGCGCGGCAGGAATCGCTTTTCAAAAGGGATCCCTGCCGCCGCGCCGGAACGCGCGGCTCGGGATGACGAGGGGGTCATCAGCGGAGTCCGGTGACTTTCAGGACCGCTTCCATCGTCTGCTTGGCGTGGGCGCGCGCCTTGGCGCCGCCGGAGGCCAGCACCATGCGGATGCGGTCCGGGTTCTTGAGCAATTCCTTCTTCTTGGCGCGGTAGTCGGCGAAACGGTTCGCGACGGCTTCGGCCGCGCGCTTCTTGAGGTCACCGTATTTGACGGGGGATTCCGCGAGCGCGGCCTTGCGGGCGGCCTTGCCTTCGCAGAGCTCGATCAGGTCGAGCAGGAGCTTCACGCCCGCGAAGGCGTCGGTCTTGAGCGCGGCGTCGGTGACGATGCCGGTCGGTTCGGTCGGGACGGCCTTCATCTTCTTCAGGATGGCCTCAGGCTCGTCGTCGAGCGCGACGATCGACTTCTCGCCATGGCTCTTCGACATCTTCTTGGTCGGCTCCGTGAGCGACATCACCTTGGGCGTCTCGGTGAGGAGCGCCTTGGGTTCGGGGAAGACGGCGCCGAAGCGCTTGTTGAAGCTGCGGGCGATGACGCGCGTCGTCTCCACATGCTGGACCTGGTCCTGTCCGACGGGCACGGCGTTGCCGCCGTAGAGCAGGATGTCGGCCGCCTGGAGGACGGGGTAGTCGAGCAGTCCCATGTTGATGTTCTTGGCGTGGCGCGCGGCCTTGTCCTTGTACTGCGTCATGCGCTCCATCTCGGCGATGGGCGTGACGGTGTTCAAGATCCAGCAGAGTTCGGTGTGCTCGGGCACGTCGGACTGCACGAAGAGGGTCGACTTCTTGCTGTCGAGGCCGAGGGCGAGGAGGGTGGCGGCGAGGTCGAGGATCTGGGACTGCTTCTCCTTCGGATCGTACTCGATGGTCATCGAGTGGTAGTCGGCGATGAAGAACAGGCAGCGCTCGGGGTGCTTGTCCTGGAGGTCGATCCAATTGCGCAGGCTGCCGGCCCAGTTGCCGATATGCATGGGGCCGGTCGGCTGGACGCCCGAGACGATGAGAAGTTCTTTGGAGGCCATAGTACGGCCATCTTGGCCCATTTCGGCCGAAAAAGCAAAGAATCATGGGTTTTTCCGAGGACGGCCGAAGCGGCGCTTGAAAAAGGTCCGAAAAAATGGTAAAATAAGGCCAATAGATGGGAGACCGGAACGGCAAGAATCAGGCGATCCTTGGACAGATGAAAACCCACATCAAAGCCATTTTCACGCGCGTCACGCTCATCGCGCTCGTCATGACGACGGGGGTTTTCAATGTCCCTCTTCCGGCGGAAGCCGCGGGCGTCATCGGCTGGACGGCCGGCGGCGTCGTCGTGGCGCCGAACGAGAACGAGGTCGCTCGTGCCGGAAACCAAGCCTATGTGCGAGCGATTCCTGACGGCTCGGGCGGGTCTTGGTCGGTCTTCGAGGACGGCGAAAGCGGCTCGGATCAGGTCCGTCTTCAGCGCCTCGATTCTTCGGGCACGCGCTTGCTCGGCGATCAAGGGGTCCTGGTGGATGCGACGGCCGGCGAACAGCAGTTCCCTGAGATCGTTTCCGACGGCTCCGGCGGCGTATTCGTCGTCTGGAACACGTTCCGGAGCGGGACCGACTGGGATGTCTATGCCCAGCGTTTCAACTCGTCCGGCGCCGCGCAATGGACGGCCAACGGCGTCGGGGTCGCGACGGACGCGGCGCAGGAGATCATCGAGGCGGCGTACGGCTATTCCTCCGTCGCCAGCGACGGCAGCGGCAACCTGTACATCGCGTACAGGAACGGATTCAGCACCGGCGTGCAAGCGCAGAAACTGAACGCGTCCGGCACGGCGCAATGGACGGCCGGGGGCGTCGACGTAACGACGACCGCCACGGGCAGCGGACGGAGTCCTGGCGTGATCGACATCGATCTCGACGGTTCCGGCGGCATCTACGTCGTCTGGCAGGACAACCGCAATTCCCCGACGACCGCGGACGAAGTCTGGGCCCAGCGCATCGATTCCTCCGGCAGCGCCGTCGCCGCGGCGAACGGGGTGCAGATCGGCGCCAACACCGGCAAATACAACGACCAGGCGATGGTGGTCACCGTCGGATCCGACGCGATCATCGTCTGGAACAGCACGAGGAGCGCCGACGTGGACGGCATCTACGCGCAGAAGATCGACTCTTCCGTCGCCGTGCAATGGACGGCCAACGGCATCGCCATCCAATCCGGCGAGAGCTATAACCATCACGCGATTCCCGACGGTTCCGGCGGCGCGTTCATTTCGATGGTCTACAATCCGAGCTTCCGGGACGTGTACGTCCAGCGCATCGACGGCTCCGGCGCCAAGCAGTGGGGGACGGACGGCACGCAGGTGACCAGCAGCAACGGCAATGATAACCGGCCCTTGCTCGCTTCAGACGGTTCCGGCGGCGTCATCGTCGAATGGTTCGACCAGCGCGGCATCACGAGCCTGTACGCGCAGCGCCTGAATTCCGGCGGCGCGGTCCAATGGACCGCGAACGGCATCCAGCAGACGCCGTACGCTCTCGCGCAGTTCTCCTTCGCCGGGGACGGTACGGGCGCGACGTACGCCGCCTTCGGCGGAGCGGGCGACGGCGACGTGTATGCGCAGAAGACGGATGCCAGCGGCTCGCCGCAATGGAACGGCACGTCCGGCGCCCGTCTCCAAACCACCGGAGGTTTCGCGGAACAGCGCAACGCGCGCATCGCGACCGACGGCGACGGCAATTATTTCTACGCCTGGGAAGATTTCCGCTCCGGCCAGGCGTTCATTTTCGCGCAGAAAGTCAACGCCGACGGCGATCCGCAATGGAACGCCGACGGCGTGGCCGTCGGTTCGGCCCGGGGCGAGAACGCGTTCCTCGTCTCGGACGACGCGGGCGGCGTCATCGTCATCTGGAACGACGGCGATGTCGATGAGAACGTGAAGGCGCTTCGCCTCGATTCCGACGGCACCGTGCATAGCGGCTGGGACGCGGACGGCGTCGAAGTCATCGAGGCGCCGTACCCGTTCATCATGGATGCCGTGAGCGACGGAGCGGGCGGGGCGATCGTCACCTCCATGGACGGCGACGAGGAGACATACATCAGCTCGCGCGTGACCGCCGCCGGAGCGACCCCTTGGGGCACGACCGGCGTGGACCTGATGAACCCCGCCAACGATTGCGGTCTCTTCGACAGCGTCGTCAGCGTCCCTGACGGCGCCGGCGGCGCGTTCTACGCCTGGACGGAATACGACTTCGACAACTTCTGTTCGGGCATGAAGCTCAAGATCACCCGGCGCGCCTCGGACGGCTCGCTGAGCTCTGGCTGGACCGCGCACGGCAACGTGATCACGACGGATCCGCAATCGAACCAGGCCAGCATCGCCACGGACGGCGCAGGCGGCGCGATCGTCACGTTCCTCGTCAACCAAGGCTCCGGCGACATCAAGGCCCAAAGGTATAACGGTTCCGGCGTCGCGCAATGGACCGCCAACGGCGTCGTCCTGAGCGACGATGCGGGAGCGAAAGTCGTCACGCGGTCTGTTTCGGACGGCGCCGGCGGCGTCGAAGTCGCCTGGACTTCCAACGCCGAAGGCTTGCTCGTCCAGAGGGTGAACGGCTCCGGCGTGGCGCAATGGGGCGCCACGGGGATTCAGCTCGACCTCGGAAACGTCCAGGGCGGCGAGTTCGACGCGGTCGCCGACGGCTCCGGCGGCATCATCGTCACTTGGTACGACGCTCGGGTCAGCGGCGGTATTTTCGCCCAGCGCGTGGACATCAGCGGATCCGTCCAATGGACGGCGGGAGGAGAAGCCGTGGCTGCGGGATCTGATGCGGGGGAGCTGTATGACGGAAACCAGCTGTACGGCAACACGTACGCCATCGCCCCGAACGGCGCGGAGGGCGTGATCGTGTCGTACAAGTACAACGTGAGCGGTTCCGTGTACCAGGTCCGCACGCAGACGGTCTGCGAGGACACGTGTCCCGAGGCACCGTCCTCCAACGACCCCACCCTCTCCAACAACGTCCGCATGACCCGCCTCAAGGTGAACACCGCCTCCACGGTGGAGATCTCCTTCGAGCTCCAGAACGAGCTGACCGGCACCTTCACCGCCACCT
>CAYNUS010000014.1:0-16532 GCA_964400625.1 uncultured Gammaproteobacteria bacterium | reverse complement strand
CGAGCGTCATGAGGACCATGTTGTCGCGCTGGCTGTCGCCGAACGGCGCGAGGATGCCCGTGACCGTGACGCGCGAGCCGCGGAAGTCGATGGTGTCGCCCACGCGCACCGGCTCGCGGAAGCCCTTGTCGGCGATGGTCGCGCCGAGCACGAGCTCGCGCGATTCGTCGTCGGACATCCAGCGGCCTTCGGCCAGCTCGATGCCGAGCGACTCCACGAGGAACAGCTGGATGAGGTCGCGCTCGCGCGCCTCGATCGAGACGGTCTTCTCGTCGCCGCGGAAGTTGGCGGGGATGAGGTACGAGCTCACGATCGGCATGACCGCGACCACGCCCTCGACGTCGCGCGCCGCCTCGGCGTCGTCCTCGGTGAACTTGCCGCCGCTCGTCCCCTGCGCGAACGGGTTCGAGGCGTCGTAGGGCAGGGTGAAGATGAGGTCGGTGCCGAACTGCTGGAGCTGTCCGGTGATCGACTTCTGCAGGCCGTTGCCGAGGAAGACGAGCGTCAGCACGATCGAGATGCCGAGCACGATGCCGACGATCGTCAGGCTGGCGCGCAAGCGGCGGTGCAGCAGCGAGTGCGTCACGAGCCGGAAGTAGCCCGTGAGGAGGCGGATGAAGCTGAAGCGTTCATTCATAGCGGAGGGCTTCGGTGGGATGGAGGCGCGAGGCGCGGACGGCGGGGATGGCCCCGAAGACCGAGCCGATCACGAAGGTGAAGACGAGCGTGCCGAGCACGACGACCGGATCGAAGTCGATCTGCAGGATGGCGAGGTCCTGGCTGGCCGCCGCGAACTCGATCAGCTTGGCAAAGGCGTAGGAGATGATCACGCCGAGCGCGCCGCCGATGGCGCCGAGGAGGCCCGCCTCGCCCAGGAAGAGGTAGAGGATGCTGCGGTCGGTCGCGCCGAGCGCCTTCATGATGCCGACCTCGCGCGTGCGCTCGAGGACGGAGGTGAACATCGTGTTCATGATGCCGACGCCGCCCACGATGAGCGCGACCGCGGCGAAGGCGCCGAGCACGAGCTTCACGACGCCGAGCACGCTGCCGACGATCTCGAGCGCGCTGTCGGACGTGAAGACGGTGAAATCGCCCGAACCGCGGCGGCGTTCGAGCTCGAACTTGATGTCGTCGGCCACGCGCTTCACGTCGAGGCCCGGCTCGGCCTTGGCGATCGCCATCATCGAGCCGCCCCGCTCGCCGGTGATGGCGCGGAAGCGGTCGGTGGAGACGTAGACGCGGGCGTCGTCGTCGGGGTTGCCGATGGATTCCAGGATGCCGGCGACCGTGAAGCGCTTGCCGGAGACGACCAGCTCCTCGCCGACCTGGATGGGCCGCGAGAAGCGGTCGCTGGCGGCGAGCTTCCCGAGCACGACGAGGTCCTGCTCGTCGCGCGTCGGCCAGTCGCCCGTCGCGATCTGGAAGCCCTGCGAGCCTTCGAAGACCGCGCGCGTCTCGGCCCACGGGCTGGCGCTGAAGTTCATGACCTCGCGTTCGCCGCCGTATTCGACGCGGAAACTCTTGATCTGCATGCCCATGGCGAGCTCGACGCCGCGGACCTCGCGGATGCGCCGGACGTCCTCGTCCTTCAGCTCGCCGCCTCCGCCGAGCAGGCCCGAAAGCGGGTCGTCGGATTTTCCGGGCACGACGAACATCAGGTCCCCGCCGAAGGCCTGGAGCTGGGACGAGAGCGCCTTCTCCATGCCGTCGCCCAGGAGGACGAGCGTGAGGATGAGCGTCGAACCGATCACGATGCCGAGCACCGTGAGGAAGGTCCGGCGCTTCCGGAAGAGGAAGCTGCGGAGGATGATCTGCAGGAAGGCTCTCATGCCTTGGGCCAGATCGCCTTCGAAGCGGCGCCGCCGTTGGCGACGAGGCGGCCGTCCTTCATGGTGAGGATGCGGCGCGTATTGGCGGCGATCTGCGGGTCATGGGTGATGATGACGACGGTCTTCGATGAGGTGCGCCAAAGGTCCGACAGGAGGTCGATGATCTTGCCGGAGGTCTCGGAATCGAGGCTGCCCGTCGGCTCGTCGGCGAGGATGAGGTCCGGGTCGTTGATGAAGGCGCGGGCGATGGCGACGCGCTGCTGCTCGCCGCCGGAGAGCTCCGAGGGGCGGTGCGTCATGCGCTTGCCGAGGCCGACGGAATCGAGGAGCTTCTCCGCGCGCTTCACCGCGGCCGCGTCGGCGGCGCCGCGCAGCGTCTTCGGCAGGAGCACGTTCTCGAGCGCGGAGAGCGAGGGCACCAGGTTGAACTGCTGGAAGACGAAGCCGATCTTGCGGTTGCGCAGGTCGGCGAGGTCCCCTTCCGACATCTTCATGACGTCCTTGCCGGCGATGACGGCGCTGCCTTCGGTCGGGACGTCGAGCGTGCCGATGATGTTCATGGCCGTGCTCTTGCCGGAGCCGGAAGCGCCGACGATGGCGATGAAGTCGCCGTGGTGGATGCGCATCGAAAGCCCGCGCAGGACGGGGACCTTCACCTCGCCGAGGTCGTAGGTCTTCACCACCTGCTCGAGGCGGATGAGCGGCTCCATCTCCGCGTACCGCGCCGGGTCCGACGCGAAATCGTCCTTGCAGCTCTGGCTGCAGAAGGCGTAGGAGGTGCCGGCGTGGTCGGAGAGGTGGCGCCGCTCGCCGTCGAGCGCGATGCCGCAGACGGGGTCGTACATACCTTATTCGACGAGGATGAGGTCGCTCTCGCGGATGCCGGAGAGAATCTCGTAGTCGTCGCGGCCGCGCAGGCCGACCTCGACCTCGATCTCCTCGGGCTCGCCCTTGGCGGGCACGATCTTCACGTAGTCCGTGCCGCCGCGGCGATAGACCTGGCGGCGCGGCACGAGGAGCGCGTCGTCCTTGCGGCCCACCTCGATATCGATGTCGGCGGTCATGCCGATGCGGATGGCGTCGTCCTTGTCGTCGATCCCGATCTCCACCATGTAATAGACGTCCTGGTCGCGGGCGGTCTCGCGGGCGGCGACCGTCATGACATGGCCCACGAAGGCGCGGCCCTCGATGGCGTCGAAGGTGAAGGCGACGGGCTGGCCGACCTGGATGCCGGCGATGTCGAGCTCGGAGACTTCCGCCTCGATCTGCAGGCTGGGCGAGATGAGCGTGCCGACGGGGACGTTCGCGGTCGCGATCTCGCCGAGGCTGATGTCGATGCTGCCCACGATGCCGTCGACCGGCGCCTCGATGGTGGAATCGGCGATCTGCTGGTCGATGAGCGAGACGGCGGCGCGGGCCGACGAGATGCCGGCCAGGTAGACGGCCTTGTCGACGTCGCGGAGCGGGGCGCTCCGGGATTCGAGCGTGCGCTTCGCGCTCTCGAGCGCGCCTTCGGCGGTCTGGACCGCCTGCAGGGCGGCGTTCAGGGCGGTGTTGGCGGAGGCGGCCGTGGAGACGACCAGGAGCTTCTGGGATTCCGCCGCGTTGACGCTCGCGTTCAGGTCGATCCAGGCGGCGCGGACGGAGGCCTTGCGCGCGTCGAACGCCGTCTGGCTCGTGCCGCCGACCGGCGACGAGACCTGCATGAGCGCGTTGGCGAGCTCGGCCGAGGCGCGGATGGTCTTGGCGTCGGCGACGATGGCGGCCGAGCGCGAGTCGCGGTCGGCGTCGGTGGCGGAGGCGCGATACATCGCGATGCTCATCTCCATCGAGGCGATGGCCGCGCGCGCGGCGGTGAAGGCCGAGAGCGCCTGGGTCTGGGTGCCGAAGTCCGGCGAGGAGATGTCGGAGCGGAGGTTGCCGGCGGCGTCGAAGACGTCGTTGCGGAGCGTCTGCATGGTCGAGGAGGACTTCAGGAAGAGGGTCTCCATCTGGCCGCCGAGATCGCCGTACGCCTTCGCGAGCGACGACGCGTTCGAGGCGCGGACGTCCTCGAGCGACTGGCGGGCGGTGGCGAGCGCCGTCTCGTAGTTGCGGACGGAGGTCTCGAGGATGCGGAGATCCTCGGCCGTCGCGCCGGCGGCCGCCTGGGCGTAGCGCGCTTCGGCCGACGCCAAGGCCGCCAGGGCCTCGCGGCGCTGGATGGCGAGGTCGGTGACGGACAGGCTCATGATGGCCTGCTTCCCCTTCACGGCGTCGCCTTCCTTCACGAGGATCTTCGCGACGCGTCCCGAACGCTTGAAGGACAGCGCGAGGTCCTCGACCGCGACGACCTTGCCCGTCTCCGAGACGGTCTGCACGACCGGGCCGCGCCGCGGCGAGACGGTCTCGAACTCGGGCGTCTTGGAGCCCTGGTAGGCGCGCACGCCGATGATGCCGACGACGGCGATGCCGATCGCGGCGTAGATGAGATGCTTCCGGTTCCAGTTCGGCAGGGTCATACGAGGAGCTTTTCAAGTAAGTCGATGAGGCGATCCTGTTCCGCGGCGTCGAGCCGGGCGAAGAGGCGTTTCATGGCGGCGTCGACCCGGCGCATGCCGGCGGCCAGCGCGCGCTCCCCTTTCGGCGTGAGGCGCAGGCGCACGCTGCGACGATCCTTGACGCCCTGCCGGCGGACCAGGAATCCGGCCGCGGCGATGCCGTCGACGAGCGCGGTGGCCGACGGCGGCGCGATGCAGAGGAAGGACGCGACGTCCTTCATGGTGGCTTCGCCGCGCTCGCGCACGAGGCCGAGGACGGCGAGGCGCGTCATCGAGGCAGGGTCGGCGGCGCCGGAGCGCTTGAGGCGGTCGTGCGTCGCGCGCTTGAGGGCGAAGAACGCGGCCGTCAGGCGTTCGGGGCGGGAAGGCGTCCGCATGGTTTCGATGCCTGAATAGTTAGATGTCCTAACTATCTTAGGCCCGCCGGGCGGCGGCGTCAAGGCCGCGCCGAGAGGTCGGGGCGGCGGAGCGCGTGTTTCGGGATGAGGATGCGGCTCCCCTGCTTCAGGTCGTACGGGGGCTTCAGGCGGTTGGCGCGAACGATGTCCTGCCAGCTCACGTCGAAACGGGCGGCGAGCGAGACGACCGTGTCGTCGAACTCGACCACATAGGGCAGCATGTTCGAGGGGATGCGCGTCTTCAGGTACTTCGGCAGGCGCATCAGGCCGAGGACGAGGGCGGCCGCGAGGGCGGCGACGCCGACGAAGACCGCCGCCTGCGCGTACGGGACGATCCAGAACGTGTAGCTCTCGACCAGCGAGGCATGCTGGCCGTCGTTCAGCACGAGGAGGACGCGCACCTGTCCGAGGAGCGGCGCGTCTTCCCAGCGCACGCTGGCCTTCGCCTGGCCGCCGGCCGGCACGACGACGTCGCGGACCGGCAGGGTCTCGGGCAAGGAGGCGTCATAGACGTTGATGACCACGAGGCGTCCGCGCGTCGTCACCTGCGTGGCGCCGCCGTTGGCCACGTCGAACTCGAAGACGCGGTCGATGCCGTCGCCGTAGTGCCGGACGGCCGCGACCGAGAGCGGCGTCGGGGCCTGCGCGAACAGCGCGGGCGCGAAGCCGAGGGCGAGGGCGAGGGCGGCGATGACGCGGAGGGGGCGCATATGGCGGAAGTGTACCGCATTTCCGGGGGTGGCGGAATGGCGGGGGCTCGTGGTATACGTGCGTCGTGGGACCAGCACGGAGGATGCCCATGAAGCTCGTCGCCTACGTCCTCGCCCTCATCGTCACGCTCACCTCGTTCGCCGCGGACGCCGATGCCGGCCGCCGCAAGCGCCGGAAAGGCTCGTCGGTGCCCGCCGAACTCCGGGGAGGAGAAGCCGCCCAGAAGCGCCACAACCGCGCCGCGAACGCCGAGAACCTCACGCGCCTCGACGACCGCGACGACCTGAAGCGCTTCATCGCCCAAGGACACCTCGTGCCCATCACGGACACGACCTCCTACTATCTCGACGCGATCGGCGGCCACGACCCCGGCCACGAGGATCTGTACCGCCACGCGCGGCCCTGGACCAAGCGGTTCCTGGACGCGGAGCTCAAGGCCGGACACGACGCCTTCGGCCACCGGTTCAAGGTCACCTCGCTCGTCCGAACCGACGTCTATCAAGGAAGGATCTGCCGTTCGCGCAACCGCGCCGCCATCTGCGGCGGCTCGTGGTGGGAGCAATCCCTCCATCTGACGGGCGCGACGGTCGACATCTCCAAGGAAGGCATGTCCGCCAAGACGCTGGCCTGGATGCGGAAACGTCTCGTCCGGCTCCAGAAACAAGGCCTCGTCGCCGCCATCGAGGAGCGCGGCGCCTTCCATGTCTTCGTCCGGAAGGCCTATGGCGCCCCGGCGAAGAAGGTGAAGAAGCCGAAGCCCGCCAAGAAGCCGCGGAAGGCCAAGAAACGGAAACGCGCTCGGACCCGGTGAACGGGTCCTTTTTCTTTGCTATACTGCGGACATGAGATCGCCTTCGAGGACCGTCATCGAAAAGGCCTTCGGCAGCGGCCGGAAACACCGGGTGTTCAGGACGCTCGTTTTCGCCGCCGTCCTGCTGCCCTCGATGATCGTCATGGCCTTCGGGGGGCAGCGCCTGTACGGACGCATGACGGAACGCGCGCTGGAGCGGCGCGCGGTCATCGCGGAACTCGCCGGCAGGTCGGTCCAAAGCCGGCTCGACGGCACGGTCGAGCTCGGCCGGTCGCTCGCGTCGCGCGTGGCGTTCAGCGAGCACGTCGCGGCGGGCCGCTGGGAGGAAGCCGTGCGGATCCTGGAGCGCGTCCCTTCCGATTTCCCCTACATCGAACGCGTCTTCCTGACGGACGTCGACGGGACGCTGACGGCCGACCGGCCGCATCTTCCGGACGTCGTCGGCAGGAACTTTTCCGACCGCGACTGGTACCGCGGCGTGACCGCGGAGTGGTCGCCATACGTCTCCGGCGTCTACCAGCGCGCCGCCGAACCGCGGATCAACGTCATCGCCGTCGCCATCCCGATCCGCGCGCCCGAGACGGCCGCGGTCGCCGGCATCCTGGTGCTCCAACTCCGCCTCGACACGCTGTTCTCCTGGATCGACGCCATCGAGGCGGGCGACGAGGGATCCGTCTACATGACGGACCGCGACGGCACGGTGATGGCCCATCCGGGATTCGGCGCCATCGACCGCCTCGTCGATTTCTCGGAGGTGCCGAGCGTGAGTGACGCCATCTCCGGCACGACCGGCGTGGACGTGTCCCGCAATCCCGTCGAGAACGAGGACCGCCTGACCGCGACGTGGCGCTCCCCCATCTACGGCTTCGTGTCGGTGGCGTATGAATCCACGGCGACGGCCTTCGCGCACCGCGACCGCGAACTGCGGAGCTTCCTCGCGCTCTGCGGCATCATCCTCGGGCTCGAGATCGTCTTCGCCCTCGTCCTCTGGCGCCTCATCCGCGCGCTCCACGCCATGCGGCAGAAGGAACGCGCCTTTCTCGAGAGCATCGGCGACGGCGTCATCGCGGTCGATCGCGCCTGGAAGATCATCCTCTGGAACCGCGCCGCCACGCGCCTGACCGGCTGGACGGAGCAGGAGACGCTCGGCAAGCCGTTCCGCGACCACGTGCGCTTCATCCGCGAACGCGACCGCAAGGAGAACCTGGCGTTCATCGAGGAAGCGATGCTCTTCGGCGAGATCCGTCCGATGACCAACAGCACGATCCTCGTCGCGCGCGACGGCCGCGAGATCCCCATCAGCGACAGCGCCGCTCCCTTGTTCGACGAGGACGGCACGGTCGACGGCGTCATCATCATCTTCCGCGACGCGACGCGCGAGAAGGACGCCGCCATGCTCCGCACCGACTTCGCCTACGCCTCGCACCAGCTGCGCACGCCGGTCAACAAGGCGATGTGGGACCTCGAGCTCGCCATGGACGAGGTGAAGGACCCCGTCGCGCACGGGAAGCTCCAAGTCGCCTACCACGCCATCAGCGACGTCCAGAAGCTCTCGAACCGCCTCATCGACGTCTCGCAGATCGATCAGCGCCAGCTCGTGCCGGCGTACCAGGAGGTCTCGGTCTCCGCGATCCTCAAGGAGGTCGTCGACGCGCTGCGCCCGGAGGCCGATCGCCGGAAGGCGCACGTCCTGGCGAAGCCCGCCCGCGCCGACCTCAAGATCGACACCGATCCCAAGCTCCTGCGCGCCGCCCTGCGCGAACTCGCGGACAACGCCGTGCTGTACGGTTCCGGCAGCCCCGTCGAGATCATCGTGCAGCAGGAGGGCCTCGACCTCGTCTTCCAGGTGATGGACCGCGGCATCGGCATCTCCGACGAGCAGAAGCCTCTCGTCTTCACCAAGTTCTTCCGCGGCCAGAACATCCCGCAGGACGCGCACGGCGCCGGGCTCGGCCTCTTCATCGCCAAGTCCTACGTCCAGCTCCTCGGCGGCAAGATCTGGTTCGACTCGCGGCTCGGCTTCGGCACGACGTTCACCATCTCCGTCCCCCGCGTGCGCGGCATGCGGGAATGAGAAAAAAGCCCCGTCAGGGGCTTTTTTCGGTCTCAAGAAGCCGATGTCCCGCGCGGCAGGTCGATGATGACCCTCGTCCCGGCGCCGGCGTCCGAGGCGATCTCGATGCTGCCGCCGTGCATGTCGACGTACGATTTGGCGATGAAGAGGCCGAGGCCCGACCCGTCCGTGGACTTCTTGCGCGCGAGCTCCCCGCGGAAAAACGGCTGGAAGAGGTTCGCGAGCTCGGTCTTGAGGATGCCGATGCCCGTGTCCTCGAAGAACAGCGAGACGCGGCCGCCTTGCTCGGCGACGCCGACATGCAGGGTGCCTCCGCGGTTGTTGTAGAAGATGCCGTTGGCCACGACGACTTCGATCGCCTTCCCGAGCATGCGTTCATCCCCGAGGATCGGCGACCTGCAGCTGCCGGTCCGCCGGATGGCGACACCCGCGATCTCGGCCAGCGGCTTGAGGCGCGCGATGGCCGCATCGATCAGGCCGTCGATCTTCACGGGCTTGAAGTCGGCCTTCTGCACGTTCTGGCTGATCTCCTGCGCGAGCAGGACGTTGTCGAAGCCGATCGTGAGGCGCTGGATCGCGTCGAAGGAATCGTACAGGCCGCGCTTCTGCTCCTCGGCGAGCTCGTCGCGCCGCTCCATCCAGCTCTCCGCCCACCATTTGAGGATGGTGATGGGCGTGCGGAAGACGTGCGCGACGACGTCGAGGAACTGCGTCTTGGTCGAGAGCATCTGCTTCTGCATCTCGATGGAGTTCCGCAGGGCCACGACCATGCCGTTGAACTTCTCCGTCAGCGCCATGACCTCCACCGAGGCGATCGAGCCTTTCAGCTCGACCTGCGCGCGGAGATCGCCGGCGGCGATGCGTTCCGTCTGCGCCGACATCTGTTTCAACGGACGCAGGAGCGAGCGCGAGACCACGGTGAAGGCCGCGGCGGCGGCGAGGAGCATGAGGAGGAGCGTGACCATCGCCTCGACGAACGCCTGCCGTCCGAGCGCGGCGAGGCGGTCGGTGCCGTGCGCGACCCAGACGGCCCAGCCGAAGCCCGGTACGGGGGCGTAGGCGGCGCTGTAGGTCGCGCCGTCGGGCTCCTGATAGGACTTCAGCGTCCCCTCGCCGCCGGCGAACGCGGCCCGGGCCGGCGGAAGCGCGCCGAAGTCCGCGAGCGCGCCCACCAGCGCCTCGTCCCGGTGCACGACGACGCGGCCCGCAGCGTCGAGGATGACGGGCGTCGAGGCGTCTTCCTCGATGGCGCGCCGCCCGAGCTGGAGCAGGGCGCGGAGGTCGAGCGAGCCGGCGGCCACGCCTCGGACCGAACCGTCCTCGGCCAGGATCGGCACGGCCACGACCACCACGGGGCGCCGCGTCGAACGGCCGATGACCGCCTCCGAAACGACCGGCGCGCGCGTCTCCATCGCCTCCTTGAAATAGGGACGATCGCTCAAGTCGACGCCGACGCCGGCGACGCGCTCCTCCGGCGTCTCGCCCGACGGGAAGTAATCGGAAATCTCCACGCCGTCAGGCCCGATGACGTACATGCTGATGAAGATGAGGTCGATCTCCTTCGCGAAACGCTCCACGAGCGCGTCGAGGTGCTCCGGCGTCAGTTCCGGCCGCGCTCCCGCCTCGGCCGCCAGGGTCGAGACGCCCGCCACCGCGCCGCTCAGGAAGATCGAGACGCTGCGCGAGAGCGTGTGCGCGTACTGCGCGTCGCGCCGCAGGACCGAGGCCTCCTCGCGACGATACGTCTCACGTCCGTGCCACAGCGACACGGCCGTCCCGCCGACCAGCGTGAGCAAGAGCGCGACGACCAGGAAGATCTCGCTGACGCGAAGGCGGGGGAATTTCATATGCCATCAGTATACCTTTAAAGCACGAGAAGCCCTACGCCGGAACGCTTTCGGCTGAGATTGGCGAAAAACTGCTGATTTCAGCCGTTTTTCGTTTGACGAAAGGCCGAAAAAATGATAAAATAGGCTCGATATGAAAAAGGGATACGACGGGCCCGAGAAGAACATCATGAACGACCCTGAAGCCCAGCGGCAGATCAGGGAGGCCATGGAGAAGCTGCGGCAGGAGGGCAAGGTCGTCATCGATCCTTCCTATGAGAGCCAGGCCAATAAGGAGGGCGCCGAGAAGGCCCTCTTCGAGATGCGTCTCAAGCAGCTCGGGCAGAAGGCCGAGACGGACGCGAACCGCGCCGAGGTCACGTCGCGTCAGGCCGACGAGATGGAGTCCTGGCAGGGCTACCTCAACTACCGCCAAAGCCTGACCATCGGAGACTTCCAGCGCCCGGCGACCGTCGAGGAGTGGGAACGCCTGCGCGCCTCCAAGCGCGAGATGGCCGAGCGCGACGTCGACGACCGCTACGCTTCCTGGCACGCCCTCGAGATGATGCGTTGGGCCGCCGACAAGCCCGAGGCCCTCAAGACCGCGCGCGAGACCGTGAAATCCCAGCTCGACGCCACGCGCGCCGATCTCGAACGGATCGCGGTCGAAGTCCAGCGGCTCTGGATCGCGTCGCCCGGTTCGCCGGAACTGCTCCAAGCCCAAGCCCAGCTGGCCGAGCGCTCGAAAGCCGCCCAGCGCCTCGAACGCAGCCTCCGACTCATCGAATCGGGCCCCTGATATGCCGAACAATCCTTTCGACCGGTTCTCGGTCAAACCGGAACGCCCCGGGACCGAGCCGGAAATCACCGAAGAAGGCGTCGTGACCGGCGAGATCGGCGGCGAAGCGTCCGAACCCGCCGACCCGCGCCTCGCGGCTTTCTCCGCGATCGAAGCGGAAGCGGGCCGCGACGCCGTGCTCGCCGCGGTCTTCGAAGACGCCTCCGAAGGCGATCCCGCCGAACGCGCCGGCCGCATCCTCGACCGCATCAACGAACTGCGCCGCGAGCTCGACCGGAGCGACGCCGCCCCTTCCTTCAAACGCGACCGCGACCTGTGGCTGAGCGACCTCGCCAACCGTCTGCGCGAACTCCTCTAAGGGAACGAACTCCGCCATCCGGCGGAGTTTTGGTATGATGGGCCATATGAAGAACAAGCCGCTCCGCTTCGACATCCTGACGATCTTCCCCGGCATGTTCTCGTGCTACCTCGACGAGAGCATGATGAAGCGCGCCAAGGCCCGGAAACTCATCGACATCCGCGTCCACGACCTCCGCGCCTGGGCGACCTCCAAGCACCGCCAGGTCGACGACCGCCTCTTCGGCGGCGGCCCCGGCATGCTCTTGAAGGTGGAACCGATCTATCGCGCGCTGAAAACGCTCAAGGCCCTGAAGACCAAGGCCAAGAAGCGTCCCTACGTCGTGCTCCTCTCCCCCCGCGGCACGCGCTTCACCCAGCGCGTGGCCGAGCGCCTCGTGAAGCATGACCGCATCGTCTTCGTCTGCGGCCGCTATGAAGGCGTCGACCAGCGCGTCACCGACCACCTCGTCGACGAGGAGGTCTCGATCGGCGACTTCGTGCTGACCGGCGGCGAGCTTCCCGCCATGACCGTCATCGACGCCGTCGCGCGCCTCGTCCCCGGCGTCGTCGGAAAGGAAGCCTCGATCGTCGAGGAATCGCATTCCGCCGAAGGTTTCATCGAGCACCCGCAGTACACGCGTCCCGAACGCTTCTCCCCCAAGAAGGGCGTGCACTGGGACGTTCCGGACGTCCTGCTCTCCGGCGACCACAAGAAGATCGCCGACTGGCGCCTCAAGAACGCGAAGCGCGCCGAATGATCCCCAAACTCTACACCTCCGCGCCGCTCCCGGAACCGCTCGATCTCTTCGGGCAGATGCTCGCGCAGGCGCCGTTCGCGCTCTGGATGGCCGATCGCTCGGGCGAGGTCTTCCTGTTCAACGAGGCGATGCGGAACCTGGTCGGCATCGACGACCCCGCCAAGATCCTCGGCAGCTACAACATCTTCAAGGACCCCATCGCCGCCTCGCAGGGGCTCGTCCCCTACATCAAGCGCGTGCTCGACGGCCAAGTCATCCAGACCGTCGTGATGATGGACCTGAGCCAGGAGGACTTCGGCAAGAAGAACGAGGAGGAGCCGAAGGTCTTCTACGTGCGCTGCCTGTACTTCCCCCTGAAGGACGACCGCGGGAACTTCGAATACGTCGTGATGATGGTCGAGAACATCACCCAGGAATACCTGGAGGACATCTCGCTCACCCGCACCGCGCACGAGCTCGAGACCGCCAACAAGGACATCGTCGAGCGCGAGAAGGCCATCACCGCGCTCAAACGGCGGCAGAAGGACCTCCAGGTCCAGCTCGCGAAACTCCAGAGCGTATGACCGTCACCCAAGCCGTCCATCTCATCGAGCAGTTCGCCGCGCAGGCGCCGTTCGCCGTCTGGATCACCGACTCGCGCGGCGTCTCGATCTTCGCCAACCGGAAGCTCCACGAGATCTTCGCCATCCCGGAGCATCCCTCCGGCGCGCTCGGCTTCAACCTCTTCGAGGACCCGGCCATCGAGTCGCTCGGCATCGGCGATCTCGCCCGCAAGGCCCGGAGCGGCGAGGTGGTCGACGCCGTCGTCGACATCCCGCGCGCGGAATCCGTCGGCACGCCCGTCGCGGGCGAGAAGAAGGGCCCCCTGACGATCCGCGCCACCTGCTACGCCCTGCGCTCGAGCGCCCAGAAGATCGAGCACCACGTCGTCATCATCAGCGACATCACGGAGACCTCGCGCCACCGCGAGGAACTGAAGACCCAGCTCCGCGACCTCGCCATCTACAACAAGTCGCGCGAGACGCGCCTCGCCCGGATGCACGAGCTCGAGACGGAAGTCGCCCGCCTCGAACGGGAGATCCGCGACCGCGGGGCCGAACCCGTCCGCTGAAAAGAAAAACCCCCGGCCTGTCCGGGGGTTTCGCGTCTTACGGCTTGCAGGTCTTGCTCGCGGCCTTGTGGGCGTCGCGCGCGGCCTTGGCGTCGGCGCGATAGGCGGCGTTCGCGGCCTTCTTGGCGGCGGCGAAGTCCGTCTGCGCCTTCTTCACGGCCGCTTGGTACGTCTTGCGGACGGCGCTGAAGTCGGTCTGGACGGTCGTCGTGGCGGACGCGTTCGTGCCGGAGGCGGAGCCCGTGACGTTCGCCTTGATCGACGCATGGAAGGCGTCGCGCGCGGCCTTGAGGGCGGCCAGGTACTTCTCGCGCGCCTGCTTCATGCCGGCGTCGCGCTCGTCGCGCGCGTCCTCGAGCGCCGCGGCATAGGCCGTCTGCGCTTCCTTGCGGCAGAGCTTGCGGGCCTCGGCGGAGCCGGTGCCCGTGGCGCTCGCGGTCGCGCCGGCCGAGAACTTGGCCGTCGACTTCAGGTCCGCCTTGATCGCCTGGAGCTGGGCCTTGATCTGGGCCTGGAGGCCCGTCGCCTCTTCGGCGCGGCCGCGGCCCTTGTGGTCATCGTCATCGCCGCGCGAGATGCGCGCGTTTACGCGGCCGTCGAGGCCGAGTCCGAGGCCGAAGCCGTTGGAGGCCATGGCGGGCATGGAGGTGGCGAACATCGCGACGGCCATGGCACCTGCGGCGACGCTCTTCCGGACGGAATACCGTTTCTTGAGCTGCATAGAGGTAGGGTGTATTTAAGCGTACTGCATACACCGAGACGCCGTTTCGGGCCTTTTCTTACAGGCTTCAAGCGCCTCGCGCGAACTCCGCCATCGAAAAACGCCTCCCGAAGCGGGAGGCGGTCAGATGGGCAGGGGCTCGTCGAGCCCGAGCGTCCGGAGGTCGTAACTCGGCACGCCGTGGATCGGGATCGGCCCGAGCATGGACGCCTGCCGGTCGCCGAAGACGCAGATCCTCGCGACGCGTTTGGCGACGAGCCACTCGGCGAGCCGTCCTTCGCACGCCGCGGGCGGCGCTTCGAGCGTCCAGCGCACGACGACGCCGTTCTTGAGGTCGGCGATGATGAAGTGCGTGGCGAGCGATACTTCCGGCGCGACGGCGATGGCCGTCCCGTCGGTCATGGCCGCATAGGCGACGCGTTCGTCGACGACCGGCAGGCGCGAGAAGCGCAGATGGAACTCCGCGTCCTCGATCTCGAGCGCCGCGAGCCGTGCCGCGAGCCGTTTCTTCAGCGCCTTCTTCACGTCGTCGTGGGAACCGGCAGGTGCGTCGGTCAGGATCTTGAGGATGCAGACCGCGGCGCTGCCGACGCGGAACGTCTTCACCTGCTCGACCTCGCGGACGCCGTGCGTCGCGAGGCACTCCTCACGGATGGCCTTCTCGACGTCGGCCCCGAGCGAGCGCTGGAGGAGCCCCGCGAGCCCGTCCGAGAAGAGCTCCCGTCCGGTGCGCGCCACGAGGTACGCCACGCCGAGGCCGAGCGGATACTCGATCCACGCGGCGTGGAAGGCGTATTCGGCGCAGATGCCGACGAAGATCGCGGCTTCGATCATGCCGTCGCCGCGCGTCTCCTGGCCGTCGGCCACCATGCTGGGATGCCCGCCGGACTTCCCGGCGCGGATCTCGTAGGCGCTGACGATGAAGGAGACGAGCGCGCTGCCGGCCGTGACGGCGAGGACCCACCAGACCACGTCGCCGCCCATGCGGAGCGGCGGCGGATCAGGCAGGCTGAACGGCACGGCCGCGCGGACGGAGGCTTCGAGCCCCGGCGCATGGCCGAGGAGCCCCATCACCGACGTCGCCGCGAAGTGCAGCGCCGTGAAGAGCAGGCCGGCGCCGATGGCGGCGCGGGCGATGCTCTCGACGTTCTTCCGGCCGAACGGATACCGCTCGTCCGGAGGCATGCGCGCGATGGCGACGACCGCGAGGACGATGAGCGCCTCGAAGAGGTCCGCCACGTTGTGGAAGCCGTCGCCGGTGATCGTCGGAGAGTTGATCTCGCGCCCGATCGCCAGCTTCAGCGCCACCTTCACGCCGTACATCGCGAGGACGACGCCCATCACGACGTACGGCGACAGCCAGCGGGACCGCGTCCTCATGCCTTGCTCCTTCCGGCCACGAGGACCGGGATGACGGACCGGGAAAGCACCTGGTCGACGTAGCTTCCGCGCCCCACGTGGCGGCCCCGCGCGAGCGCGATCAGGGCGCACCCTTGGTTCAGGGCCGCCCGTACCGTGCCTTCCGCGATGGCCGTGGCCGTCTCGACGACCGTGCGGTGCGGCACGGCGCCGTCCTCGGCCATCTCGATGATGGCGTCGCGGACGGCCGCCGCTTCGGCGGTCATGTGCCGCTCGGCCGGCGCTTCCGGAGGCAGCCCCTCCTTCCGCCACGTCGTGTGGTAGAGGAGGAGCGACGCGCCGAGCGCGGAGGCCAGCGGGATCGCGAGGGCGGCGGCATCGAGCGCCGAAGCGCCGTTCGCGAAGGGCAGGCAGATCTCGGACGCGCCGCGCGCGCCGAGCGATGCCTCGCCTTTCGAGACGACGGCCGCGAAGGCCGGCCGCCGCGCCGCATCGCGGTCGCCCACGACGATCGAACGCGGGTCATGGACGGCGTGCGAAGGGTCGCCTTGGCAGAAGACCGGGGCGAGCCCCGCTTCCGCGAGCCCGGCGCGCAGGCTGACGCGGTCGCGCACGTGCGCCTGTTCGCGCGCGGCGGCATCGGTGACGCCGGCGCGCTCGAGCAGGGCCCGCGAGGCCGAATCCGACTCCATCCAGACGAACAGGCGTCCGCGGAGGCGGCGCGCGAGGTCGATGGCGAAGCCCAGATCCGACTGCGCGCGAGGCGAAGTGCCGAATCGGACGTGGATGTCCCGCATCGTATTCCTTTCGTTGAAAAGAGCGTCGGCGCGAACGCCGAACGACGCATCCCACCAGAATCATCCCGGATTGTCAATCGGGCGGCCCACGCGAGAAACCTCGTTTTTCCGGACTTTTCCTCGTATCCCGGCACGCGGGCGGGGTCCTTGACACGGGCCTTGACAGTCTTTTTCGACCCCTGTATAGTAGGCCCATCATCAAAAGGAAAGGCCTGTTGAATCCCCGTGAAACCGGGGATTTGACAACAAAAAAGACCTCGCCTATGATGCTCCAGTCTTTGACAACTTGATCGAGAGAATGATCCACATCTGCCGAAGCCCTTCCCTGGGTTGTCGGCAGGTAGAGCTACATCAAATCCAATGACAGAGGTCCCGCAGGACAATATGTCTCGCGGGATACTATATTGAGAGTTTGATCCTGGCTCAGGATGAACGCTGGCGGCGTGTCTAAGGCATGCA
>CAYNUS010000013.1:0-18580 GCA_964400625.1 uncultured Gammaproteobacteria bacterium | reverse complement strand
GAGAGGGAGCGCGGGCTCGGCCTGCGCGACCGGCAGCGTGTCGGGTAAGCGACGTCACGGGGATGAATAGATTCGATGGAGTTCGCTTCCGGTACGCGCAGGTCGACGGAGCCTGACCGTCGCAAATCAAAAGGCAAACGACTACGTGCCAACGTTTTCGCAAAAGCCAAGGCCGCGTTCGCTCGCGCGTTCGCGCCGTCCTTCGCTCCGGTCCTCGCCTAAGCGCGACTGACCCATCGCCCCGCGACGTCTTCTAGCGGGATCCCGGTGTCATAAGAAGATCCGCCGCATGTACGTCCTCGATGCATGCGATCCGGTTGGATCGAGGCACGGACGCATGTATCTCGCCTCCTCCCAGCATGCGCTCCGCCCAAGCCTTCGGGCGCGGGAAACCTGAGGCGGCTAAGCCTGTAGCGCGGCCCGGTTCACTTCCTCCAGACGCGGGTGCGAATCCCGCCATCTCCACCAAAGAAAAGCATCTCACGCCGTGAGGTGTTTTTCTTTTATCTTCGAGGAGAATCGCGAAACGGAAGCGGCGCGACGGGCGTGCCGTGCCGGGCGGCCGATGCCCGCCGGGTGCCCAGGATTCCGGCCGTATCAACCCGCGACGGCGGCCAGGAGGGCGAGCGCGAGAAGGATGGCGAGGGCGGCGGAGGCGAGGCGCCGGGCGGGCGAACGGGGCGCGAGCGAGGCCGCGGCCGCACGTTCCGCTTCCGCGGCGGCGGACTGGTCTCGAGGATCGAAGAGCGAACGCTTCATCGCGGCGCCGGAAAGGAACTTCGCGATGCGCTTGCCGCCGAAGACCGACGTCATGATGCCGACGCCGTTGCAGCCGAGGTTGTAGAGCAAGACGGGATTGAGCGGCTCGGGGCCCACCATGCGCACGCCGCTCGGGGTGTAGCCCATGAGGCCGTGCCAGCAGAACTCGTAGTCGGGTTCGCCCTCCGGACGGCGCGCGAAGTGCGTCTGCAGGAAATCGTCGACGGCGAACTTGATCTCATCGGAACAGGAGTCCTCGCGCGAATACGCGGCGCCGTTCGGCAGCATCTTCTCGGGCCCGCCGGCGCAGACGAGGTTGCGCTTGCGACGGCTCCCCGATTCGAACGGCCTGCGCGTGAGGTAATAGTAGCTCTCTCCCGTCGGGTCGCCGGGCATCGCGACGGAATCCGTGAAGTAGCTGATGGCGGTCGGCGCGCCGTCGGAATCGTCGAGGTAGCCCGACATATAGCCGATGCGCCCCGTCACGGAATGGTGGAAGCTCGCGTCGATCGGGCGCCCGGCGGCGTTGATGATGGAGAACTCCTCGAAGCCGTTGGTGCAGAGCACGACGCGGTCCGCCGTTACGCGGTGCGGTCCCGCGGCGAGGACCGCGCGCGCCGTGCCGAGCGTAAGGCTCGCGACCGGCGTCCCCTCGTAGAGCACGAAGCGGTCCGGGTAGGTCTTG
Source organism: uncultured Gammaproteobacteria bacterium (assembly GCA_964400625.1). Classification (GTDB taxonomy): domain Bacteria; phylum Patescibacteriota; class Patescibacteriia; order SG8-24; family DYFX01; genus DYFX01. The sequence continues at coordinate 17,136 of CAYNUS010000013.1, read as the reverse complement.
AGGAGATAGCCGATCACTTCCTCGGTGAAGAGCGCGCTGTTCATGCAGCCTTTCCCGTACGAGACGGACGCGACGTAGCCGCCGTGCCGCGTCTCGATCAGGCCCATGATCTCGGCGCGCGGCGCGAGCGCATACAGGTCCGTGTACTCCTTCGGAATCTCCGCTCGTCCGTCCCAATCCTCGGCCACGCGGATGCGTTCCGTCGGCAGGCCGCCGAGCGCGCGGACGCGGTTGTCCTTGAGATGCGTCATCAGCTGGCGGAGATCGGAGACTCCGGCATGGCCGACGAAGCGGTGGAGCGGCGTCCGAAGCTTCGCGGCCGCGAAGATGCCCTCGATGAGGCCCCAGGAGGATTCGACGTCGCGCTGGGCCTCGACGGCGAGATCGAGCCCGAACTCCTCGGCCAGCTCGTGCAGCGGGCGCTCGAAGTAACTCGTGATCTGTCCCGCGTTGTGCCCCGTCGCCCCGTGCGCGACCATGCCCGCCTCAAGCATCGTGACGCGCCGCGCCGTGTCGCGCAGGACGAAATACGCGGTCATCGCGCCGGCGATGCCGCCGCCGACGATGGCCACGTCCCCGCGGACGTCCGCCGCGAGCGGCACGACGGGACGCGTGCGGTCCAGTTGTTTGATCCAGGGCGAGCGGTTGGGAATCATGGTTCTCGTCCGCGCCGAGCGGCGCTTTTTCCCATCATACCACGCGGGACCCGGACGGCTTCCGAGGTGGTATGATGGTTCCGTTATGCCCTTCGCCGACCTCACGCGCGACGAACGCAGGATCCTCCGGACGCTCGATGCGCCTTGGAAGATCCAGGAGTTCCTGAACGCGACGCCGACCAACCACGAGCCCGAAGGCGACACCTGCCTCTCGCCGCGCCGCGTGCTGCGCGAACGCCGCGCGCACTGCATGGAAGGCGCGATGCTCGCGGCCCTGGCGCTCCGCTTCCACGGCGCGAAGCCGCTCGTGGTCGACATGACGGGCACGCCCGACGATTGCGACCACGTCATCGCCGTCTACCGCCGGAACGGCCACTGGGGCGCGCTCTCGAAGACGAACCACAGCGTGCTGCGCTTCCGCGAACCGGTCTATCGCACGCTCCGCGAGCTGATGATGTCGTATTTCCACGAATACTCGTCGCAGGCCACCGGCAAGAAGACGCTCCGCTCGTATTCGATGCCCGTCGACCTCTCGCGCTTCGACCGCCTCGACTGGATGACGCGCGAGGACGACGTCTGGGAGATCCCCGAATACCTGGCCGACGTCCGCCATATCCCGCTCCTCACCCGCGCGCAGATCATGGCGCTCCGCAAGGCCGACGCGATGGAGCTCCGGGCCGGAGAGATCCTGGAGTGGCCGAAGCCGAACGGTTGAGTTATCATGCCCGCATAACGATTCATCCACACGCATGAACTTCGAGACCCCCGCCGCGGGCGAGTCCGGAAAGGCCGAACGCTTGGCCCAGGTCAAACGCCTGCTGTCCATGTACCATCGCGACATGGCCGATGCCGCCGAAGGGATGGGGCGCCTCACCGCCGAAGACGAGGAGAACACGCGGCGCGAGATCGAGCGGCTCGAAAAGGAACTGGAGGAACTGGAACGGGGCGCCTAGCCCCGTTTTCGTTTCCTTGACCGGCAGGCCGTTTTCTGGTCTACTCCCCCGCAGGAGGGAAACGGAAATGGCCTTTCGCACCGGTCCGATGCCGCAGGGCGGCACCTATGAGGAATTCGCCGAGCTCTTGGCGCGCTTCCACCTGACCTTCGCGCCGCTCAAGGCGCGGGGAGGCGACGACGCCAGGGACGCCGCGCGGATCGCGGAGTCGCTCGGACGCTTCGCGCGCCGCTACCGCGTGCCGGTCCCCGCGGCCGTCGCGAAGGAGGATCCGCACGTCGAGGCGTTCCGCACGCCGGGCGAAGCGATGGACGGCCTCAGCGCCTTCATCGCCGAGCACGGGCTCTGCCAGGAGGGCGTCGCGCACGCCCAGCACGACGCCGGCGACCGCGACGCCATCGGGCAGGCGGTCCTCGGCATCTTCCACCGCCACAAGGCGCTCGTCGCGAAGTTCGACATGGAGCACGGCGGCGTCATCGCCGTCGGCATCGAGCGCTGGATCGGCGGCTCGGAGCGCGCGCCGATGGCCCGCATCCTCGATCCGGCCCGCAAGGAGGAGTGATGACCCAGGAGACGACCAGGAAGTTCGTCGGACGCGCGATCGTCATCGATCCCGCGACCGGCGAGGACTCGGAGTACTCCGCTTACGTCTGCGTGCTCCTGACCGGGGCGGCGGGCGTGCCGTCGGTGACGGTCTGCGAGGCGGCGACCTTCGCCGAGCTGATCGCGAAGCTGAAGGCCGACGACATCACGCCGCACTTCACGAAGGCGAAGCTCACCTTCGACCCTCCGAAGCGCGACCACCCCGTCAGCCACTCGTCGGCGCGCCAGCGCTACGAGGCGCTCTCGCTCGACGAGATCAACCGCGCCCAGACGCTCCTCAGCGGACGCTGAACGAAAAGACCCCGGCATGCCGGGGTCGTTTTTATTCCGTCCAGAGTTTCCGATAGACCTCGCGGAACTCCCGCACGTACAGGAGCGTGCCGTCGGGGATGCCGTTGCCGGGTTCGTCCCACGCTTCGCCGTGCGCGGCGAGCGCCTTGGCGGCGCCGTTCTGCCCGTGGTTGTAGGCCGCGGCGAGATAGGCGCCGAGCTCGATGTCGTCCTTCCGCAGGCGTTCGAGCTCGCCGGCGGGGATCTTCGTCATGGCGTGGTCGATGAAGCAGTACTGGATCATCGCCGCGTTCAGGTGGTCGCGCATCCCTTCCAGGAAATCCTCCGTCAGCTTCGCTTCGGGATAGCGCGCGCGGATGTCCTTATAGGTGGACGGGATGAACTGCGCGAGGCCGCCGGCGGTCTTGTCGGAGACCGAGTAGTCGTAGGCGTTCTCCTTGTTGGCGCCGACGAGCGCGAGCACGCGGTTCATGGTGGCGTCGACGCCGCGCTCCTTGAAGTCGCTCGGGTCGATGTGCTCGATGATGAGCAGGGTCATGAGGACCCTCCACGGCACGGTTTCGGTGACGTGCGCGTCGGGATCCGCGCGGGAGCCGACGTCGAGCCGGTCGAGCGCGTCGCCCGCCTTCTCGACGAGGTCCTCGAGGTACGCGCGGCCCGCCTTGCGGAACGCGGGCGTGTCGATGTGGTCGCCGTACGGGACGTAGATCGCGGGCATCGTGCGGTGGCCCCTGAGCTCGCTGCGCACGTTGGTGCGGATGGCCAGCACGTGCCAGCCCTCCGGGCGCTCGATCTCGTAGCGCGTGTTGACGCCGTTCGGCTTGCCGACGAGCTTCACGCTGAAGCCCTTCGTCTTGGAGCGGCCGTTCCTGACGTTGACGAGGCGGACGGTTTTCGTCCCCTCCTTCCACGCCGCGAGCACGGCCTGCTCGCCGCCGCGCCGCGTCGTGCCGATCTGGCCCTTCTTCAAGGCCTTCTTGGCGACGGGCAGCATCTTGTCGACGCCTTCGGGCGCCTCACGGCCCTTGCCGTCGGCGTACGAGACGGCGACGGGACCGAGGAACGTCATGCCGATCCAGAAGAGGAGCCCGGCGAGCGCCGAGCCGAGGATGATGGTACCGAGACGCGGCATCGCGGCCTCCTGAGGTTGAAGGAACCGCCGACAACCTACCGCGCGCGCCGCGCTCTGGCAACCCCCGGACGCATGAAACCCGGGCTTGCGGGCCGGGTCCTTGCGATCGGCGCTTCACTTCCTGGACGGGATCCTGCAGTTCGGATCGGCGATCTTCTCCGCGATGACGAAGGTCGAGGCGACGATGATGACGATGCCGAGCCAGGCGAACTCCTGTCCGCCGAACGGGAGCGCGGCGATCGCGCCGATGCCGAGGAGGCTCGTGAGGAGCACGGAGCCGCAGGCGGCGCATCCGACGCCGAGCAGGCCGATCACGATGCCCGCGAGGCTCGCGCCTGCGGCATGGTTCACGCGCACCTGGTCGCGCATGTAATGGAAGATGAGCGCGGCGTTCAGGCCGAAGAGCGCGGCGAGCGGCAGGGCGACCCATCCGCCGGGATGCGCGTACGTCAGGCGGCCGTTCCAGAGCACCTCGAGCGCCGTGCGCAGCTTGAGGCCGAGCGGGAACTCGGACGCGCCGAAGGTGAAGCCGAGGAGCTTCAGGTTCGGCAGGGCGACCGTGAGCAGCACGACGAAGGACGCGCCGAGGACGGCGGCGATCCAGCCGGACGGCGCGGCGAACGCCTTGCCGACGGCGATGCGGAGATGTCCGATGCGCTTCATGGCCTCAGCGTATCACACGCCGAGCATCGCGCGGAGTTCCGGCGTCGGTTCCCAAGGCGGATCGAACGTCACCTCGATGTCGACGACGCGCAGGCCGAGGCCCAGGAGGTTCCGCTTCAGCTCGCCGACGAGCTGCGGCCCGAAGGGGCACAGCGGCGTCGTGAACGTCATCTTCACCTTGAGGATCTCGTCGTCGGCGTCGAGCTCGTAGCCGTAGATGAGGCCGAGCGTGTAGATGTCGATATGGAGCTCCGGGTCCTGGGTCTTCTTGAAGACTTCGAGCACTTTCTCTTTCATCGTCATATCATTCGGCGATCATGTCGTAGCCTTCCTTGCCGATGCGTTCCGCGAGCTCCTTGCCGCCTTCGGCGACGATGCGGCCGTCCTTCATCACGTGCACGACGTCGGGCGAGAGCGCCTCGAGCATCTTGGGGTTATGGCTGATGACCAGGATGCCGATGCGTTCGCCGCGCAGGCGCGCGAGGCCGTCGGTGACGATCTTGAGCGCGTCGACGTCGAGGCCGGAGTCGGTCTCGTCGAGCACGGCGTAGGCCGGGTCGAGCACCGAGAGCTGAAGGACTTCGGCACGCTTCTTCTCGCCGCCCGAGAAGCCGGCGTTGAGGTGGCGGCGGGCGAAGAGCGGGTCGATCTTCAGGTCTTCCATGCGCGCCTGGAGGAGCGCGTGGAATTCCAGCACCGAGAGCGGCGCCTCCTTCACCGCGTTGTAGGCGGTGCGCAGGAAGTTCGAGAGCGTGACGCCGGGGATCTCCGGCGTGGCCTGCATCGAGAGGAAGAGGCCGGCCTTGGCGCGCTCGTGCGGCGCGGCGGCGGTGATGTCCGTGCCGTCGACGGAAATCCGCCCGTCCGTGACCGCGAAGGCCGGATGGCCCGCGAGCGCGTTGGCGAGCGTCGACTTGCCGGAGCCGTTCGGCCCCATGAGCGCGTGGACTTCGCCTTTCTTCACTTCCAAGGAGACGCCTTTGACGATCTCCTTGCCGGCGCGCGCGACCTTCAGGTTTTCGATCTTGAGGGAATGCATATCAATGGGAGCAGGAGGCATGGGAATCAGGCGCGTGGGGCTGGGCGAGGGCGGACTTGAGCGCGCGGAGCGAGAGCATGGCGCATTTCATGCGCATCGGGCCGACCTCGATGCCGAGCAGTTCCAGGATATCGCGTTCGCCGATCGACATCACGTCGGCCAGCGGGCGGCCCTTGATGCGGTCGGTCAGCATCGAGACGCTCGCGGTGCTGACGGCGCAGCCCTGGCCGTCGAACTTCACGTCCTTCACGCGGTCGCAATCGTCGAGGACCAGGAACAGCTCGATGACGTCGCCGCAGGAAGGGTTCAGCTCCTTCGCGCTCAGCGTCGCGCCCTCAAGCCGCCCCCTGTTGTGGGGATGCTTGTAGTGATCGAGGATGTTCTCCATGTAGAGATTCTCTTCCATATCAGAGTTGCGGTGCAATGAATGTCCCTCGGCTACGCTGCGCTCCGCTCGGGACGGCACGGATGTTCATAGTTTCAGGATGAGTGCCGCCTTCACGAGCGCGTCGACGAGCGCGTCGACGTCCTTCGTATCGTTATAGATGCCGAAACTGGCGCGCGTGGTGCCCGTGATGCCGAGCTTCGACATGAGCGGCATCGCGCAGTGGTGGCCGCCGCGGACGGCGACACCTTCGCGATCGAGCAGCGTGGCGAGATCGTGCGGGTGCGCGCCTTCGACCGTGAACGAGATCGCGCCGATGCGCTCCCCTGCCTTCGGGCCGACGACGCGGACGCCCGGAACCGCGGAGAGCTTTTCGAGCGCGTACGCCGTGAGCGCGCGGTCGTGCGTTTCGACGTTCTCCATGCCGATGCCCATCACGTACTCGAGCGCCGCGCCGAGGCCGATGACGCCGGCGATGTCCGGCGTGCCAGCTTCGAACTTCCAAGGCGATTCGTTCCACGTCGAGGACGCGAGCGACACCTCGCGGATCATGTCGCCGCCGTAGCGCGCGGGCTCCATCTTTTCGAGCGGCGCCTTCTTGCCATAGAGGACGCCGACGCCGGTCGGGCCGTACGTCTTATGCGCGGAGAACGCGAGGAAGTCGCAGTCGAGATCGCGGACGTCGAGGCTCGTGTGCGCGGCGGACTGCGCGGCATCGACGATCATCACCGCGCCGACGGCATGCGCGAGGGCGGCGAGCTCCTTCACGGGGTTCACCGTGCCGAGCGCGTTCGAGGCATGGACGACGGAGACAGCTTTCGTCTTCGGCGTGATGAGCGCGCGCGCCGCGTCCATGTCGAGCGTGAAGCCGGACGTGAGCGGGATGAACTTCAGCGTGAAACCGTGGCGCTTGGCGGCTTCCTGCCAGGGCACGAGGTTGGCATGATGCTCCATCTCGGTCAGGACGACCTCGTCGCCGGGACCGTACGCGCGGCCGAGCGAGGACGCGAGCAGGTTCAGCGCGTCGGTCGTGCCGTGCGTGAAGACGATCTCCTCGGCGGAAGCGTTCAGGAACTTCGCGGCGACCGAGCGCACGGCCTCGTAGCGCTCCGTCGCTTTCGCGGAGGTCGCGTACATGCCGCGGTGCACGTTGGAGCGGTAGTTCGAATAGTAATCGTCCATCGCGCTGAGCACGGGTTCCGGCGTGAGCGAGGACGCGGCCGAATCCAAGTAGGCTCGCATGCCCATGGCATGGAGCGAAGGGAAATCCTTCAGGATGTCGGCGGGAAGTTTCATATCAGGAAAGTTTCGAGAGATACGGTTCCATGAAGGCGTCGACGAGCATCGCTTCGGCGGAAGCGCGGTCGAGGCCGCGCGACATCAGGTAGAAGACCTTCTCGGCGTCGAGGCGGCCGACCGTCGCGGCATGCGAACAGCGGACGTCCTGGTTGCCGATCTCGAGCATCGGCACGGCGTCGATCTCGGCGTACTCCGAAAGCAGGAGCGTCTCCTCCTTCTGGCGGCTGACGCAGCCGTACGCGCCCTTCTCGACGCGGACGAGGCCGCGGACGATGGCTTTGGCGTCGCCGGCGAGGACGGAGCCGACGCGGAGCTCGGACGTCGTGCGCGGAGCGGCGTGGACGATCTCGTGGAACATGTCGAAGCGCTTCTTGGCATCGCCGCGCAGGAGGCTCGTCGCGACGACCTCGGCGCCTTCGCCTTCGAGCCGCGTCAGGAACGAGGCGCGCGCGAAGTCCGGCGCGGAGCACTCGTCGATCCATTCGAGCTTCGCGCCCTTGGCGAGGCGCGCCGAACGGCGGACGAATTCCGTCGCCGCCTTGGCGCTCGTGACGTATCGGACCCGCGCGCCTTCGCCGATCTCGAGGACGATCTCGACGTCGCGATCCCCTTCCGATTCCTCGACGATGCGCATCGTCGCGCCGGCGGGGACTTCGATCGTCTTCGCCGTCGGAACCAAAGCCGACCGATCGAACCCTTCGGGGTTCTCGGGCATGAAGATGCCGATGCCGTATTTGAGGAGTTTCATCGCCATATCAGCCGACGCTTCCCTCCATTTCGAGCTCGATGAGCTTGTTCAGCTCCACCGCGTACTCGAGCGGCAGCGACTTCACGATCGGTTCGACGAAGCCGCTCACGATCATCCGCATCGCCGCGTCCTGCGAGAGGCCGCGCGACATCAGGTAGAAGAGCTCCTCCTCGCCGATGCGTCCGACCGTCGCCTCGTGCGCGACGTCGACCTTGTCGGTCGTGATCTTCATGAAGGGATAGGTGTTGGAGACGGAACCGTCGTCGATCAGGAGCGCGTCGCAGTTCACGCTGGACTTCGAACCTTCCGCCGCGTGCGTGGCGGTGACGTGGCCGCGGTACGTCGAGACGCCGCCGCCCTTCGAGATGCTCTTGGCGCGGATGGTGCTGGTGGTGTTCGGCGCGGCGTGGATGACCTTGGAGCCGGTGTCCTGGTCCTGTCCGGGGCCGGCGAAGGCGACGCCCAAGGAATGCGACTGCGAGCCTTCGCCGCGCAGGATCGAACTCGGGTAGAGCATCGTGACGCCCGAACCCATGTTGCCGTTGATCCACTCGACGACGCCGTTCCTGTCGACCACGGCGCGCTTGGTGTTCAGGTTGTAGGTATTCTTGCTCCAGTTCTCGACGCTCGAATAGCGGACGCGCGCGCCTTCGAGCACGTGCAGTTCCACGCAGCCGGCGTGGATGGAGCTCGCGTTCCAGCGCGGCGCCGAGCAGCCTTCGATGTACTGCACTTCGCTCCCCTCGTCGGCGATGATGAGCGTGTGCTCGAACTGGCCGCCGCGTTCGGCGTTCATACGGAAGTAGGCCTGCAGAGGCACGTTCACCTTCACGCCCTTCGGCACGTAGATGAAGGTGCCGCCGCTCCAGACCGCGGCGTGCAGCATGATGAACTTGTGGTCGTGGATCGGGATGCAGTCCGTCATGAAATATTTCCGGACCAGTTCCGGATACTTGCGGACGGCCTCGTCCATGTTCTCGAAGATGACGCCCTTGTCCTCCCACTCCTTCTTGAGGTTGTGGTAGACCATCTCGGAATCGTACTGCGCGCCGACGCCGGAGAGCGCGTGACGCTCCGCCTCGGGGATGCCGAGCTTCTCGAAGGTCTCGCGGATCTTGTCCGGCACCGTGGCCCACGACTGCGATTCCTCGGCATCGGGGCGTACGAAGTACGTGATCTGATCGAGATCGAGGCCTTCGAGCGACGGGCCCCACGACGGCATCGGCGCGCGCTTGAACATCGCGAAGGCCTTGAGACGCAGTTCCAGCATCCAATCCGGTTCGTTCTTGGACGCCGAAATCTCGCGCACCACCTCTTCGGTGATGCCGAGTCCGGCCGCATGGCGGGTCACGCCTTCGGCCGCCTTGTCGTAGACGTCGCGGAACTTGTCGGTCATATCAGGCGAGGTCCGCGACCGTCGTGTTCATGAGCGTGGCCATCACCTGGCCCTGGACCTTGGTGATGATGCCGAGCTCGGCGTGCTCGTGCGCATGGGCGGTGCAGGCGTCGATCTCCATCGGGCCTTCGACGGCGTTCAGCACTTCGGCGACGGTCAGCGCCTTCGGATCGCGCGCCAAGCGATAGCCGCCGGCCGCGCCGCGCTGCGCCTCGACGATTCCCGCCTTGCGGAGACCGCAGGCCACCTCTTCCAGGAACTTGCGCGAAGCTCCCGTCTTCTTGGAGACCGCCTCAAGCGAAACGAGCTCCCCCGGATGGAGAGCGAGTTCGGACACGAGGAGCAGGCCGAGTTCGGCCTTGCGGGTGACCTTGAGGAGGGATTTCATCTCAATTCCTAGTATATCACCGGGAATTGATACCACGCCGGTAAAATAAGGTCAAGGGCGTTGACTCCCCACTTGTCTTGTGGCATCCTCCCCGCGTCCATCAGTCCTTTGGCACGCAGAGAAGGAGGCACTATGTCCGATTCATTGTCCGCATCCGTCTGGGACCGCACCTCGTCCGGCCGCGAAGGCATGAGCAAGCGCGCGTTCGCGATCCTGCTCACCTTCTGGACCGCCTTCGGCATCGCCGCCAGCGCCGCCGCCTCGTACATCAGCTACGAGTGGCAGCCCGGCTGGCTGCTCGTGATCGGCACGCTCGTCGCGAGCATCGTCGGCATCGTGATCGCGCTCAAGAGCGACAACCCGCTCTTCTCGTTCATCGGCTACATGCTGCTCGCGATCCCCTACGGGCTCCTGCTCGGACCGGTCGTCGCGCTCTACACCACGGCCAGCGTCTTCAAGATCCTGCTCGTCACGACCGGCATGGTCGTCGGCCTCGGCGTCATCGGCGCCGTCTGGCCGCGCTCGCTCGAATCGTGGGGCGCTTGGCTCTTCGGAGCCCTGCTCATCCTGCTCGTCGGGTCGCTCATCACCGTCATCGCCGGCGCGTTCGGCGTGCCGGTGCAGGGCGCGATGCGGCTCTGGGACTGGGTCGGCGTCGGCCTCTTCTCGGCCTACGTCATCTACGACCTCAACCGCGCCATGCGCGTCGAACGCACGCACGACAACGCCATTGACTGCGCGCTCGCGGTCTACCTCGACTTCGCCAACCTCTTCATCCGCCTGCTCAGCCTCTTCGGCGCTAGGAAGGACTGAACGCGAAACCCCGACATCGTCGGGGTCTTTTTTTCATCCGATGAGGTCGCGCTCGCGGAGTTCGGCGCGGAGGCTCCCGATATCGCCCTTCAGTTCGACCCGGAGGTCCCCGACCGCCTTCTGGACCGTGCGATCGGTGTGATCCATGAGCTCATGCCGAAGCGCGCCAAGGTCCGCCTTGCTGGCCATCTGCTCGAGCCTGCCGTCCACCTGTTCGAACCTGCGGTCCACCTGTTCGAACCTGCGGTCCACCTGTTCGAACTTTCGATCTACGGATTCGAATCCCTCCCGAACCGCCTCAAGCACCGGTTCGAGCTTCTTATCGACTTTTTCTTCCACGATGACGCCGATGGCGTGCAGGTCGCTGTCGGAAAGCATACGCATAACGGGTTAAGGATACGTCCGCGTCCTGCCGGAAGTCGATGCCGTATGTCAATCCCACTTCGCCCTTCAGGCTTCGCGGGACTATCCGGGATAATGCGAATGATGCGACGGCTGGCCGTGGACGTGCTCGTGGCCTTCGTCGCCGGGCTTCACCAGGAGGACGGCGAGCGCGGTCGTGACCGGCACGGCCATGACGAGGCCGAGCGATCCGACGATGGTGCGGACGATCTCGGTGGCGACGAGTTCGCCGTTCAGCGCCACGAGCGCGGGCGTGCGGTCGTTCAGGAAGAGCAGGAGGAGCGGCAGGGCGCTGCCGGTGTAGGCGAGCGCGAGCGTGTTCACGAGGGCGCCGACGTGCTCCTTGCCGACGCGGAGCGCGCGCCGGTAGATCTCCGCGTTCGAGAGACGGTCCCCGACGGACTTCAGCTCCGCCACGACCGACGCCTGCGTGATGGCGATGTCGTCCAGGATGCCCAGGATGCCGATGATGATGCCGCCGAGGAGCAATCCCCTCGCGTCGAGCGTGCCGCCGAGCGTGCTGTTCAGGTAGACCGCCTCGTCGGAGGAGAAGCCGGTGAGCTGGGCGACGCGCACCGCGAGGCTCGCGAAGAGCCCGGTCAGCGCCACGGTCGAGAGCGTGCCGAGGAAGGCGGCGTGGGTCGTGCGGCGCCAGCCGTGCGTGCTGTAGAGCGCGAGGACGAGGACGACGGCGGCCACGAAGACGCTCGTCAGGACCGGCGGCGCTCCCTTGAGGAGCTGGGGCAGGAGGATATAGAGGATGACGAAGAAACTGCCGGCCAGGCTGAGCAGCGAGCGCAGGCCCTGCCGGCCGCCCAAGGCGAGGATGGCCGCCGCGAAGACGAGGAACAGCGCGAGAAGGACGCGCAGGCGGTCGCGTTCGATGGCCTGGAACGTCTCCACGCCTTCCGGATCGCTCACGTATTGCAGGAAGAACGTGTCGCCCGCATCGAGCTTCAGGTGGTCGTTCACGACCTCGACGACGGCGCCTTTCTTGGAGCCCGACAGGAGCTCGGCGCGGACGACCTGGAACGGCGCCTCGACCAGCCCTTCCGGCTCTTCGGTCGATTGCGCGACCACCTCGATCACCCTGGCGCGCCAGACTTCGGAGACCACCTCGGACTGCGCGAGCGCGAAGCCGGCCGGCGCGAGCGCGAAAGCCAGGAGGACCGCGGAAATCAGGGCGCGGAACCGCATACGCCTCCAGTCTAACATACCTTGCCAGCCGCAGGCTTTTCCGCTACAGTGGCCTTCGTAATCAACCTTCTCCGCCCCTCGTCCCAATGCGCATCCACCCCAAGAAGTTCCGCCGCCCCGTCGATACCGGCCCTCAATACCGCGCCAACCTCCAGATTACGGCTCCCGAAGTGCGCGTGATCGACGAAAACGGCGACAATCTGGGTGTCTTGTCCACGGCCGAAGCGGTCGCCGCCGCCCAGGAACGCGGCTATGACCTCGTCGAGGTCGACCCGCGCCCGGTCCCGCCGATCTGCAAGATCCTGAACCTCGGCCAGTTCAAGTACGAGCGCGAGCGCGAGGCCCGCAAGAAGAAATCCAAGGCCAAGTCGGTCGAGGTGAAGGGCATCCGCCTCTCCCCCCGCATCGGCCAGCACGACCTCGAAACCCGCCTCCGGACGGCCGAAAGCTTCCTCGAGGACGGCGATAAGGTCAAAGTCGAGATCATCCTGCGCGGCCGCGAGAAGGCTTTCGCCCACCTGGCCCGCGGCGTCATCGAGAGTTTCGTCAAGCAATTGAACGAAAAATACCCCCTCGTCACGGAACAGCCCATCTCGGTCCAGGGGGGCCAGTTGACAACTATCGTAGGAAAGAAGTAAACTCGCCCGGTCGCTACATTACGCCCAAGCTCAAGTTATGAAGATGAAGACGAAAAAGTCGTTCTCGAAGCGCATCAAAGTCACCAAAAACGGCAAGATGCTCATCCGCAAGGGCGGCCAGAACCACTTCAACGCCCGGGATACCGGGACGGTCACGAAGAAAAAGCGCCGCGATTCCAACCTTTCGGAATCGTACCGCCACACGATGAAGTCCCAGCTTCCCCATAAATCCGTCTAGATATGCCGCGCGTCAAACGAGGTAAAGTCCGCGCCCGCAAGCGCGCCCGCGTCCTGAAACGGACGAAGGGCATGATGTGGGGGCGCAAGAGCAAGATCAAGCTGGCCAAGACCGCCGCCACCAAGGCCGGCGCCTACGCCTACCGCGACCGCCGGAACAAGAAGCGCGACATGCGCGGCCTCTGGCTCGTCCGCCTGAACGCGGGTCTCCGCGAACTCGGGCTGAGCTACAGCAAGTTCTCCGGCATGCTCACCAAGGCCCAGATCAAGCTCGACCGCAAGGTCCTGGCTGAACTGGCCGCCGACCACCCCGCCGTCTTCAAGGCCATGGTCGAAACGGTCACCAAACTGGCCGGAAAGTAAGCGGAAAAACGCCGAAACCGACGAAAGTCAAGATTTGTCAAAGAGTCTTGACTTTTTTGGTCTTTCATGCTATACTCTCCGGTCCCTGGAAACCGGCAATGTGCCACCACTTCCTCAGGGGCGAACGGCAACCGCCCTTTGAAAAGATCCCAACCCCACGACAAAAGGAGCCTGCGATGAGCCAGAACGACGCCAAGAACGATACGTGTCCCGCCTGCAAGCAGGTGTGGCTCACGCACCACACCCTGAAGGGCGTGAACGCCAACGGACGGATCGACATCGCGTGCCACTCGGAGGCGCTGGCGGAGACGGACTTCGTCCTGAAGTACGTCCTCGACAACCGCGCCGCCAAGCTGGACCTCAAGGCCCAGCTCGAGAAGATCGAGCAGGACGCCGCGCTCGAGAAGCAGCAGCTCCTCTCCAAGGAGAAGCTGAAGTACGACGCACGGCTCAAGTCCGACGTCGCCGCGGCCGTCGAGGTCGAGGCGGCGAAGCGGGCCGAAGAGACGCGGCTCTCCCTGGCCGGCACCCACGAGGCCCTCATGAAGGACCTCAAGGACCAGCTGAAGGAGTCCGAGCGCACCTCCGAGATCCTCCTGTCCGAGAAGGACAAGGTGGTCGAGGAGCTCGCCGAGAGCCGTCAGAAGGCCATCGACCTCGAGCTGAAGCTCGACGAGGTCGAGGCCGTCCTCGAGCAGACGCGCCAGCACCACCGGCGCTTCCGCGAGAAGACGGTCACGCTCGTGGCGATCGTCTCCACCCTCGGCAAGCGCATCGCGATGCTCGAGCAGAAGCTCGGGATCGCGGACAAGGAGGAGATCCGGCGGCTCTACAAGGAGCACACCGGCGAGGACATCCCGGAAGGCGTCCTGGACACCGTCATCCCCACCCGGGATGCGGCGCCCGCGGAAGCCATCCCCGCGCCGATCGCGGCGCGGCCCGTCCCGGCTCCGGCCCCCAAGCCGGCGCCGCCTCCCGTGCAGATGGCGGCGAAGGGCGTCTCGCTCGACGACCCGATGGCCGCGCCCGCGGCGCCCGCTTCGGCAGGCGCCCAGGACGCGGATGACGACCAGGCCGTCGACGACAGCCAGGTCATCTCGCTCCACGCGGACGATTCCGAGGACGATTCCGAGGACGACGAGCGCGCGGAGTGCACCATCGAAGGCTGCGACGACCACGCCACCGAGGCCGTGACCTTCATCGCGAAGGACGGCAGCGAGAAGCGCTGGTTCGCCTGCAACCCGAGCAAGCACGCCGAGACGTTCCTGAAGCACATGCAGAAGGCGGCCAAGTCGCCGCCCAAGACCGCGACCGACGTCATCGTCCTCTTCACCCCCATCCAGTAGACAGGAGGCTTCCATGGCTGACGACGACCTGCACTGCGCTCCGGCCGCTTCGCCGGCTCCCCAGACGGCCTCCGCGAAGACGGAGATCATCGACCGCGGCGGCGGCAAGAAGAAGAGGAACGTCCTCTTCATCCTCCTCGCCTTCGCCCTCATCGCCGGCATGGCGTTCACCTACGCGGCGCAGCGCTACGGCAAGGCTTCGGCCTCCGCCGACGACGCGATCGCGCAGGAGGATCCCTCCGACGACGCTCCCGCGACGGGAACGGGCGACACGCCCAAGGAGTGCCTCGGCGAGATCGCCGAAGCGCACGCCTGGTACTGCAACCAGTTCCTTCCCTTCGCCAAGATCGCTTCGGCCGACCACGATCGCATCGACGATCACGCCAAGCGCATCGAGCGGATCGAACGCGTGAAGGACGGCTCCGCCGCCGGAACGCATCCGGCGGTCTGGATCCTCCTCTCCGCCCTCGGCGTCACGGTCATCTTCCTGGTCCTCCAGGTGCGCGCGCTCAAGAAGCGCCTGCCCCCGGGATAGGGAGACCCATGACGCGAAGACCCGGCAGCATTCCGCTGCCGGGTCCATTTTTTTATGCCGTGATGCGCTCGGGCGCCGTCATGAATCCCTGTTCCGGCTCGCCCCTGCGGACGACGGGCCGCTCGTCGCTCCAGGCGTAGCCGTATCTCCGCCCGTCCTGCGCGTAGACCGCATAGAGGGCGCGGCCGCCGAACTCGCGGCTCAAGGCGTCGTAGGCGAGATGCCCTACGATCGCGCCATCGGCGGCGGCGACCGTGCGGCAGCGGACCGGACGCCCGTTCCTGCCTTCGCAGATCATGGGACGCCGGCGCCCGTGCGGTGCGGCGCGGTAGAGCTTCATGCCGGGACGGAGTTCCGCGGCGCGGACCTCCGGAGCCTCGAGGCCCAGCGCTTCGGCGCAGGCGACGGCGTGCGCGGACGGATGCCGGCGCAAGGCGTCGGCGAGCGCCTGCAGGCGGACGCGGCGGCGGGCGTCGAGGCGTGGGTCGGAGGATTCCTCGTCGAGCGCGGCGGCGGCTTCCGCGGCGGTCAGGTGGGCGAGGCGGTCGATCGGTTCCAGGAAGCGGTGCGCGGCGGCGCGCGCGGACCGGGCAGGGGCCGGCGCGGCGGCCGTGCCGCGGCCGAAAGCGGCGATGCCGGCGGCGGCGCCCAGAAGGCGCGCGGTCCCCGCGTCGACGTCTTCCCAGAGCGCGGCGCGGGCTCGATTCAGCGTCGCGAGGCGCGACGCCAGCTGCGCCATCCGGGCGGCGGAGGCGGAGGTCTTGGAGGAACGCACGCGCAAGAGCGCCGAGGCGGCGGCGCCGAGGCGGAACGCGTCGGAGGACGCCGATGCCGCGAGGGCGCGTCCCTTGAGGACCGCGGAGGCGGCGAGCGCGCGGAGCGCCGCGGAGCGCCGATCGATGCCCTGCGCCCGTGCGTTCCTCGCGAACTCCGCGAGCAGCGGATGCGCGGCGGCGTCCCAATGCCTTGAACCGTGCGTCTCGTGCGCGGCGGCGACGCCTGCGGGACCCGTGAGGCGCGCCTGATGCTCCGCGATGCCGGGAACGAGCGTCTCGCGCGCGGCGATCAGGATCGCCGCCGCGAGGCGCGCGTCGTCGGCGCGCGCGGCGCCCGGACGTTCCGCGCGGACGGTCAGGCTTCCGACGGTTTCCCACGGCGTCCATGCGCCTCCGGCATCGAGGCGTTCCGCCGCTTCCGCGCGCGCCGTGGGGCCGGCGGCGAGCAGGTCGAACAGGCTTTCCCGCACGGCGGCTTCATCGCGCGCGGGCACGGCGAGCAAGGCGTCGGCGCGGCGGGCGATCTCCGCGCGGTCCGCTTCCGACGCCTCGAAGACATGGCGCGCCGCGAGGCGGTCGACGAGCGCCCGCGTGCCGCCGGACCAGCCGACGGGAATGAGCCGCAGGAGCGCCTTGGCGGTCATAGGTGGAGCTCTCCGCGCAGGCGCTCGGCCTGCTCGAGACACTCGCGCCCGAAAGCGTCGAGCGCGCGGCGCACGCGGGCTTCGGCGTCCGGCACGCGGACGTCGAAGAACGCGGCCATCTCGTCCTCCCCCGCCCCGTCCTCCGCCATCGCGCGGAACTCCTTCAAGGAATGCGGGTCGATGGCGTGCGCGAGCTCGAGCCCGACGCGGCGCTGAGCCTCGGCCGTGAGCGCCGCGACCGTCTCGGCGCGCTCGTCCTCCGGCGCATGCGCGAAACCGGCCTTGGCGAGCAAGGCTTCGACATAGGCGCGGATGGGATCGTGCGCGAACGCGGACACCGAAGGAAGGCCCTCCATACCAGGACAGTATAGCGAAAAATCGGCCGGCGGCGAAGCTGCGGCGCCGCAACGAAAAAACTTCGGCTTTGAACCGAAGTCTCTTCATGGCGGGCCAGACGGGATTCGAACCCGCGACCTTCTCCGTGACAGGGAGACGCGCTAACCGGGCTGCGCTACTGGCCCACACGTCGCTTACCCGACCCGCTGCCGGTCGGACAGGCCGAGCCTGCCCTTCCTCTCGCGTGTCGGCCGCTCCTCCTTCGCGGCTGGGCAGGCCCAGCCTTGATGGCAGTT
>CAYNUS010000012.1:0-27067 GCA_964400625.1 uncultured Gammaproteobacteria bacterium | reverse complement strand
AGGACGTTTGATATCCGGATCCCCCTCTTTGCTAAAGAGGGGGCAGGGGGAGTTCTCCGGGATCTCCTTTTTAAACACAAACCCCCTCCTTGCGGAGGGGGTTTGCTCTTTCCGGATCGCTTAGGCGAACCCTCGCGTACCGGTCAGATCCAGGCCGAAGCCCGAGACGAGTTCCCTACCCGATTACGGGAAGAGGACGGTCTGGGTGTCGGTCGGGAGGACCTTGACGTACAACCCGTTGGTCCAGTCGGCAGATCCAGCCAACGTGTCGTTGTGCGGGATGGCCGAGTTGTCGGACCAGATGAAGTTGAACGCGGTCGCGTCGCCGGTGATCGAGTCACCGACATCGGTTCCTGCACCGACATCGTCAAGCGAGTTGGTAATCAACACGCTGTCCGTCGCGATGTTGGTGCTGACCGAGGCGTTGCTGACGGCAGAGCCGACGAGCAAGACGAGCTCATAGGTCTTCGAGGTACCAGCGGCAATGACCTGTTCAGTGTCGAAGGTGCTCGCGACCAGACACGTCGTCTGACCGGCGCCACAGTTGGTCAGTTCGGCATCACCAGCGATGTGCGAACCCTGACCGACTTCGCGCATGGCGGACTCACCGGTCGGGTTGGTGAGCACCGTCGCGGACGTCTTGTTGGCCGTCCACGTGATGTGCTTCAACGAGACCTGTTCAGCTGAGTCAGCCGTGATGGTGACGCGTCCGAGGACCATCGTGCCGTTGGACAAGGTGGTCGTCGGGAGAGCGGCCAGGCTGACGGTCGGCTTGGTCTTGCGGAGGACCTTGTTGCGACCCGTGACATCCGTCGAAGCGATCGTCGAGACGACCGTGCTGGACGAGGTGCCGCGGTACTCGAAGGTTCCGGCGTCCGGAGAGGAGAGGTCCGTCATGACCTGGAGGTTAGCGCCGGAGACGGCGCCGCTCGAGATCGTGTTCAGGACGGCCTTGACCGTGAGGGTCTTGGAGCCATCCTTCGGGACCACGAAGTTGAAGCCCGAGAAGTCGGCATTCTGGCCCGAGAGCGGGACCGGACCGGCGACCAGCGTGGCCCCGTCGTAGAGGCTCATGCTGACGACGCTGGACTGGTTCGCGCCCGTGAGCGAGACGCGCATCTTGGTCTGCTTCAGTTCCTCGTTGGCCGCGGTGAGGCGGATCTTGGCGAGGACGACCGTGTTGCCGGCGATGACGAGGCCAGCTTCGGACTCAGTGTCGTCCGGAGCGAGCGTGTACGACATCGTGCCGGTACCCGTGATCGTGATGATCGTGGTCGGGGTCGGCGGCGCTCCGTTGCCACCGTTGATACGGTTGCTGGAGTCAATCGTCGCAAGAGCAGTATCCGTCGTGGTGACAGCCGTGCCATCCGGATCCTGAGCGGTGACGCCCACGACCGTGAAGGCAATCCGTTCAGAGCCAGGGGCGGAGTTCGAAAGGTCGCAGTTGACCTTCAGGCTCTTGGTCTGGCCGGCAGCAATCGTGAGATTGATGCCCGTGAAGTTCATCACGCCGGTGGCGACCGTCGGCGACTTGGAGGTGCCGAGCTGGGTCGCGCCGTCCATGAGACGGCAAGACGTGACGACATCGGAGACGTTGAGGGTGTTCTCGACGCCGTTGGCAAAGGCGCCAGACGGGACATCGTCAATCGCACCGATCGTGGAGACCTCCGTGACGGTGATCGCCGTGGCGTCACCAGCCTTGAGGTTGAGACCGAGCGTGTCAACGCCCGCGGAGCCCTTGACGAAGGACTGCGAGGTCGGGGTCGAGCCGAGCGAGGCCACGAGCGACGCGGCCGTGATCGTCATCGGGTTGCCCGTCAACGCACCGCTCGGGACGACGTCAGCCGTCGGCGAGAGGAAGGTGGAGTTGTCGAGGTTGCGAAGGTCGGAGGACTGCCATGCATCCTTGCGGAAGGTGACGGTCTGACCGGCGAGCGCAGAGGTCTCGACGTCCATCGTGACGCTGAAGGTGTAGACGACGCCAGCCTGGAGGGTCTGGACATCGTTGAAGTCCAACGACTGGGTGGTGTCACCCGCGCCGTTGTCCGTACCCGTGACATCCTTCGGACCCCACCAGGTGGAGCCAGAGGCGACGTTGGTCACCTTGATGTCCGTGTAGTTCGCGACGTTGGAAGTCGTGAGAAGACCGGAAGATCCGGCGCCAGCGGCCGAAGCCGTGATGGTCGTGCGGAGGTTGCGGACTTCGACGTTGGACTGGGCCACCATCGTGAAGCGGAAGACTTCGATGTCGTTGCCGTTCTCAGCGACGTCCTTGGAGGAAGGGCCGAGGAAGGCGAGGGTGATCTGACCGGCCTCCACTTCGGAGTACGAGCACTGGCCAGCGGAGCTGGTGCAGGAAGTACCGTCGTAAGCGGTGCGGGTCACGGTCGTGCCCTGGCCGAAGGTCTGACCGACACCGCGAAGGTCAGAGTTCTCTTCGACGTAGAGCTTGAGGTTGTCGCCGGCGCGAGCCGCGCCACCGATGTCGCCGTAGACCTGGAAGGTCTTGGTGGCGCCCTTCTCGAGCAGCATGCCCGGCATGGACAGGACGAACGTCGCGCGGAGGTTGGCGTCGAAGCCAGTCGCCGTGGCGATCGTGAGACCCGCCTGCTTGAGCTTGAGGTTCGTGAGGTTGGCGCCCGAGAGGTTGCCGCCCTGGAAGAGCGTGAGGCGCTCGAGGCGGACGTCTTCGGAAGAACCGGCCGCGATCGTGAACTCAGCGATCTTCGCTTCCATCTCGCCCGCCTTCGGGTCGGTGATGGAGCCCGTCTTCGCGATGGTCAGCGAACCGACCGTCGTTCCGGCGAGCGTGAAGTTCGAGCCGGAGAACGGCGAGCCCGAGAGCATCGTCGTGCCGGACATCGCCTTGGAGAGTTCCATGGCGTGGACGTTGCCGGCGGAAGCGCCCGTCGCGATGTCGACGGCGACCCACAGGGTGCGGGTCTGGCCGGACGCGAGCGAGAGGTTGAGGCCGGTGAACGTGACCTCGTTCGTCGAGCTGTTGACGGAGCGGCCCGTGGTCAGACGGGAAGCGCCCTCATACAGGTAGACGGCGGAGATGTCGGTCGTGGCGCCCGGACCCGTGCGGCGGAGCGTGACGGAGTCGACCGTCATCGCGGAGCCGTTGTTGGACAGGTTGAACTTGAGGAAGTTCACGCCCATCGCGCCCTTCGGAAGGGTCGCGCCAGCCGGGGAGTCGGAGGCCTTGGAGACCGAGGCCGTGCCCGAGACGCCGGACGTCGACAGGTTCTTGTCGGCGTTGATCGACTGGGACGAGGACATCTCGGCGTTCTTGTCGTAGTCGGAGCAAGAAGCGTTGATGGCCGCGCCGACGGAGTAGTTCGTGAAGAACGCGTCCGAGACGTCGTCGATCATCGTGTTCCAAGCCGAGCCGTACAGGGTGACGGCGCAGGCCTCGGACGGCACGTGGCGAAGGACGCCGCCGTGCGCGATCGCGTAGGTCTTCGGGTCGGAGACGATCTTGAGCATCTTCACGCCCGGGCGATAGGTGACGTTGCCACCGATCTGGATGGACGCGAGGTCGGCGTCGGAGATGGTCATGACGGACGAGAAGTCCGCGTACCAGGTCTTGTACGCCTTGTCGTTCGTGAACACGTAGCGCTTCCCGTCGGAACCGCAGTAGTACACGGCCGGGAGAGAACCCTTGATCAAGCTACCGCTCGTGCAGCCGGCGGCAGACGCTTTCAAGGGAGCGACCAGGACGGACGCCATCATCGACCAGAGAACGGTCGAGAGGACGATGCCCACGGTCAGAGCCTTGCGGCTCATTTTCAGAACATCGGTCATAAGTAGAGTACCTTTCACTTCAAGTTTAGTTCCGACAGCACGGCCTTTCGGCCTCGACCTTGTAATGCTGCCAGTGCCCTAACGGGCGGGCCCGTCCGGAGTTTTCCTCCTGGATCGGAGCGCGGGGCGTACTTATAAGGAAGTAGGCCGCGAGCTTCGATCCGGGAGTTCCGGAGGGACGATGATTAATGTTTTTCATGTCACCCCGGCCGAAGAGCCGGGGTCTCGGATTCGAGGCCCCGGATAGCGCTTCGCGCTTCCGGGGTGACATTCCTATGGTTGGGAGGAAACGGGGTCGGTCGAGGACGCGGAGGCGTCGGGGGCCGCTTCGGTGCCGGTGGCCGAATCGATCGGCGCGGCGTTGTTGTCGGGGTCCTTGTCGGCGTTCTCGGCCTCGCTCACGAGTTCGGCGCCTTCGCTCACCTTCTTCATCGCGGCGCGGAAGTCGCCTTGCTCGAGAAGCTCCTTGGCTTCATCGACGGCCTCTTGGGCGCGGACGGTGAGGAGCTGGCTCGGCGAGGCGGCGCCTCCGGTGAGCGCGTCCTGGGTCTTGGCGACGTGGGCGGCGAAGGTGTCGATCTTGCGGCCGACGGCCGAGGAGAGCTGGGCTTCAGGTAGGACGTTCGAGGCGAGGCTTTGTTTCTCGAGGAGGATCTCCAGCGCCTTCACCGAGACCTGGTCGAGGTTCAGGAGCGCCATCCGGAAGGAGGGGCGTCCGACGAACAGGCCGTGTTTGAAGATCGCCTGGTATTCGTCCACTTTGGCTTCGACGCGGAGGGCGATGCGGATGGCCTCGTCGGCGTCCTTCTCGTCCTGGAGGTCGGCGAGGTCCTTGCGGATGGCGTTCATCTCGTCGGAGAAGAGGTTCGCCACGCGCTCGATCTTGTCTTCCTTCTGGAGGTCGACGCTGGCGGCGAGGCGGGCCATCTCGTTGAGGCGTCGACCGGCGATCTCGACACGGCGTTCGGTGCGGTCGGACTTGCGGGCGAGGCGGAGGTTCAGGTCCTCGGCGGCGAGCTTCACGTTATAGAGGGGGTGGCCGGGCAGGGTGTCATGCGCGGCGGCGACCACGGCGGAGGAGCCGAGTCCGGCGCCGACGACCAGGAGGAAGACGGCCATCGGGACGGCCATCGCCTTGGCGAGGTTCTCAGGGAAGAAGACGCGCAGGGATTCGGCGAACGCGCGAAAACCGGTCCGGCGTTCGGCGCCGACCGTGTTGCCGATCTGCATCATCAGGGTCTCTTTCGTGGAAACGAGCCACTGCGCGTCCGGGCTTCCGCCCGCACGCTCATGCTTCAACGACTTCAGTTGTTCCACGATCGGGCTCTGCATGGCTTTTTTCGTCAGCGGCGACGAGGTCGCGCAAGGCTTCGGTCGCGCGGTGCAGGAGCACGCGCACGTTCCCGTGGGTCTTGCCGAGGATGCGGGCGATTTCCGGCGTCTCGAGTTCGTCGAGATACTTCATCACCAACACCTCGCGATATTCATCCTTGAGCGAGCGCAGCCGCTTCTCCAGCATCTTGGCGTCGAGTCCCGCATCGACCTTCTTGAGGTCCATGCGGTCGTCGGCGAGCATCTCTTCGGCCCCTTCGGCCAGAGGAAGCGTCTCGCGATTCGCGCGCGACCGATAGTGGTCGATCACGCGGTTGCGGGCGATGCTATAGAGGAGCGCGCTCAGATGGCGGACTTCTCCGCCTTTCTCGTCGAGAAGGAAGGACCAGGCCTTCAAGAAGACGTCAGCGGTGAGGTCTTGCGCCTCTTCCTCTGAAGAAACCTTGAAGTACACGAAACGATAAATCCGGCGAGCATAGAGATCGTAGATCTTCCCGTATGCTTCCGGATCCTTCTTCGCGCGTACCCGATACAACAGCAACTTCTCTTGGAGGGGGTTGCTCATGACTTTAGACGGGCGACCGAGTGATATCGTTACACCTGCCTGACGGCAAGCTGGGTCGGCCCTGAACGTGGTTCAGGCTATCATGGAAGGTGCCCACAGTCAAAGGTATAACTGCTTAAGAATAAGGCTACGGAGCTTAAACGGATTGGTAACATCAGCCCCGGCGCGTGCCATACATACGCCGATCCCCGTCGGCCTGAAATTTGACGAAATATGCCTGTTTGTCTACACTGGAGTAGACAAATACACCACTCCCCTATGGACTCCCCCAAGCACATCATTCGCGTCTCGGTTTCGGAAGCGGCCAAGCTCTTCGGCATCTCCACGCGCACGCTCCGCCGCGCCATCGCCGACGGCGAGGTGGCCTATGTGGTGGTGCGCGGAAGGTATAAGCTGAACTTCGAGAGCCTCGTGAAGTGGTCGCAGGTGCGCCCGACCGTCCGCAACAAGCTGGCCACGACCGGCATCGGCCAGTTCGTCGAGCAGTGGAAGATCCGCAACAAGCTGTTCAGCCCGAACCCGAAGGTGTTCGAGAAGAAGGAGGATGAGGAGGGGGGAAAAAAGACCAAATGACGTCATTCCGAGCGCGGCTCTCAAGCCGCGCGGTAGGAATCCCTTTCAGACCGTCGGATGCAGTTCTTTCCACGTCGGGTTCACGGAGCGGATGAGGCGTTCCTTCCGAGCGCGATTCCAAGACTTCAACTCCTTCTCACGGGCGATGGCTGAGACCGCCTCCGAAGCCGTTTCAAAATAGATGAGCTTCTTGCAACCGTATTTCTTGCTGAAGCCCTCGTACGCTCCTGTCCGGTGCTCCCACAACCGCCGATCCAAATCGTTCGTCATGCCGATGTAGAGGGTTCCGCTCTCGCTGGCGATGATATAGACGAAGTATGTGCGGTTCATATCCGAGAGCCCGCCAAATCCCGAGGACGCCTGTCAATACGTTTAAAAGGGATCCCTACCGCCGCGCTGGAACGCGCGGCTCGGGATGACGGGTGGGGGCTGGAGGGCGCGGCTCGGGATGACGGGTGGAGGTTGACATTTGAGCTAAAACGTGCTATCCTGGCACGTTAAAAAGCGAGCGCTTCCCATGCACAACGCCCGCGCAAAATCCGCCGTCGCGACGCTCACGATCCTCTCGATCGTGGGTTTCGGCGCGCCTGCTCCGGCTGAGGCAGCCAGGACGGCCGCGGACAAGTTCGTGCGCCTGTCCAACAACTATATGAAGGCGGGCATCACGCTCCCTTCGCAGGACTGGGCGACGCTTTCGAAGTACGACGTGCTCGTCCTGCCGGCGGAGGCGCAGATCTTCAATCCCGACTTCTTCCCGACGGTGCGCCGGCTGAACCCGGACATCGTCATCTTGGCGTACATCCCCACGAAGAGCTACGCGCAGGTCTGGAGCGACAACCCGATGGACACGCTCCACCCGAAGCTCAAGGCGCGGCTCGACGAGGGCATGCGCCTGCGTTCGGCGGGCGGCAAGATCCTGTCCGTCTGGCCGGGGACGCTTTCCTATAACGTGAACTCCGGCTGGGCCGACGCGCTCCCCCGCTTCGTGAAGGAGGACATCATGTCCTCCGGCGCCTGGGACGGCATCTTCTACGACGAGACCTCCGCGACCATCTCGTGGCTGAACGGCGGCGACGTCGACCTGAACAACGACGGCGCGAAGGACGACGCGGCCACGGCGGACCGTCTTTGGGAAGCCGGCATGATCAAGATCCTGAAGACGACGCGCGACCTGCTCGGGCCCGACGCGGTCATCGTCACGAACGGCGATTCCGATCCGGACCTCCAGCCGTACGTGAACGGCCGCATGTTCGAGACGTTCCCGACGCCGTGGGAATACGACGGCACTTGGGCGACCGTGATGAACAACTATCTCCGCCTGCAGAAGCAGGTCGGGTATCCGGCCGTCTTCATCGTGAACAGCAATACGAATAACACCGGCAACCGGAACGATTTCAAGAAGATGCGCTTCGGCCTGGCGTCCACCCTGATGGGCGACGGCTTCTACAGCTTCGACCACGGCGACCAGGATCACGGGCAAACCTGGATGTACGACGAATACGAGGCGTACCTGGGCGCGCCGGTCGGAGACGCACGCAACCTCACGGGACAGACGAATCCCGTGCGCGACGGCGTCTGGCGCCGCGACTTCCGCCACGGCACCGTGCTCGTGAACTCCACCAACGAAGCCAAGACCGTCGACCTCGACGCCGATTTCGAGCGCCTGCACGGCTCGCAGGACCCGAGCGTCAACAACGGCGAGATCTCGAGCGTCGTGACGATCCCGGCCAAGGACGGCCTCATCCTCCTGCGCCCGCTCGAGACCGTTTCCGAGGCCGCGTACAGGAACGGCGCCTTCACGCGCGTGCTCACCAACACCGGCGGCGTCCATCGCAACGGCTTCTTCGCCTACGACGCGCGCCGCAAGGGCGGTTCGGACCTGGCGGAGTTCCGCCCGGCCGCCTCGCAGGAGAAATCCACCATCGTGACGCGCGGCAACCGCCTGGAGCTGTATGACGCGCAGGACCGTCTCGTGCGTTCCGTCGCGCCGTTCGGCGAGAACTGGAACCGCGGGCTCACCTTCGGCTTCGGCAAGGCCGGCGGGAAATCCTACGTCGCGGTCGGCGCGGCGCAGGGCGGACAGCCGTACGTGCGCCTGTATACGGAAACCCTGGAAGCCGTGACCGACGCCTTCTTCGCCTACGACCAGCGCTTCCTAGGAGGCGTGAACGTGGCGGTCGGCGACCTCGACGGCGACGGCTCCCCCGACCTCACGGCGGGCGCCGGCCCCGGCGGAGGCCCGCACGTGCGCGTCTTCAACCGGGACAAGGCCGTGATGGCGCAGTTCTTCGCCTACGACCAGCGCTTCCGCGGCGGCGTCTACGTGGCCATGGGCGACGTGGACGGCGACGGGGCCCAGGAGATCGTGACGGGCCCGGGATTCGGCGGCGGGCCGCACGTGCGCGTGTGGAACGCCCGGGCGCAGGTGGAAAACCAGTTCTTCGCCTTCGAGGCGACGAAGCGCGGCGGCGCGCGGGTCTCGGTCGGCGACATCGACGGCGACGGCCGCGCCGAGATCCTGGCCATGACCAACGACGCGTTCACGCTCGCGCTCTCGACCCGAAACATCTTCTGACGCTATGAAACGGATCATCACGCACGTCCACGGCCACGCCAAGCGGCACTACGAGAAGCATTACCGCACCCACTATCAGGAGCGCGCGCATTTGGTGTTCCTGCTCGACGCGGTCCTGGTCGCGACCGCCTTCGGACTGCTCGCGCTCGGCATCTACTTCAGCCGGTTCTATCATCCGCTCCGCGACGACTTCCGCCTCGGGGTCGCGACGATCGGCGAGGTGGTCGGCGCGCAGGAAGGCGAGATCAGCGTCTACGTGGAGAACGTCAGCAAGGCGCCGCTTTCGAACGGCCGCCTGACGGTCCACCTGCCCGACGCGTTCCTGGCGGCGGACGGGCGCATGGGCACGCGCGAGATCGACATCGCCACGCTCCCGGCGGGCGCTTCCGCGCAGTACCGCTTCCGCGGCATGCCGCTCGGCGCGCCCAAGAACGCCAAGGTGGTCGCGCATTTCGAGGCGTACGGAGAGGACGGCCGCCACGACGAGCGGCTCGTGTCCGGCGACCTGGCGTGGACCAAGAGCCTCATCGAGACGGCGTTCGAGGCGCCGGCTTCCGTCATCCCCGGACAGAGCGTGCGCTTCCGCGTGCGCGTGAAGAACGCCTCGGGCTTCGAGATCGAGAACGCGTCCTTGAAGCTCAGCTGGCCTGACGGCTTCCGCCTCATCAACGCCACGCCGCCCGTCTATCGCGGCGCCGTCGCGCTCGGGCGCTTGGACGCGGGCGAAGACGCCTACGTCGACTTCACGGCGCGCCTCACGGGCGCGGTGGACCTCCAGTCCATCAAGGCCGAGCTCATGGGCGTCATCGGCGAACGCGCCTTCTCGCTGTACGCCTCGCAGGCCGACATCGCGCTCGCGGACGCCGGCGTCGAGGTCTCGGCCGTCTTCGCGGACGACGCGCCGGCCTTCGCGCGGCCGGGCGAGGAGATGCCCGTCGTCGTGCGCTACCGCAACGACGGCGCCCAGCCGATCCGCGACCTGCGGCTCACGATCGCGCCGGATCCGCGTACCATCGCTTCCGTGCGCTGGGAGACCTCCGACGCCGCGGGCGACCTCGCGCCGGGCGCTTCCGGCGAACGCGTCGCCTACGTGCGCACGCTCGCGTCGGTCTCGCAGTACGTCGTGAACCCGATGCTCCGCATCAGCCCGGGCGCGCGCTTCTCCGTGGAGAACCCGCGCGTCGAAGGCGCGGAGGTCGCGGGCGCGGGCGTCGAGCGCAAGATCGCCGGCGCGGTCCGCCTGCGCGCCGCGGCCCGCTACTTCACCGCCGAGGGCGACCAGATCGGACGCGGTCCCCTGCCGCCCAAGGCCGGCTCCGCCACGCGCTACTGGATCTTCGCCTCGCTCGAGACGGGCGCCACGGACATCCACGACGGCATCCTGAGCATCGGGCTCCCGGCCGGCGCGGCCTGGACCGGGCGCGCGGCCGTCACGAACGGCGCCGACGCCGCGCTCGAAGGCGAACGCATCGTCTGGCGCGTGGGCACCGTGACGCCGCATGCCGGCGTCCTGCACGCGGCCCCGAGCATCTCCTTCGAGGTGGCCTTCACCCCGACGGAGGCGCAGGTCGGCACGATGCCGGCCCTCGTGACCGGCGCGCGCTTCACCGCCACCGACGCCTGGACGGCGGCTCCGCTCAGCGCCGAAACGCCCAGCCTCACGACCCAGCTTCCGGGCGATCCGAAGGTCGAAGGACGGACGACGGTACGGCCGTAAAACGCCTGAAATCAGCCAAAAAACCGGCCTCGCAAGGGCCGGTTTTCGGTTGCCATGGAGTCTTGACAAAACCCCCATTTTCTGGTATCCTGCGTGGTTATGAAAATCGCCATCATCGGTTCGAAAGGCATTCCGGCCAAATCCGGAGGCATCGAGCGGCACGTCGAAGAGCTCGCGGTTCGCCTCGCGAAGCGCGGTTTCGACGTGGCGGCGTACACGCGCCCCTGGTACACCGGTTCCACGAAGGCGTCCTACCAGGGCGTGCGGCTCATCCCCCTTTCCTCGATCAGGACGAAGCACCTCGACGCGATCACGCACACCTTCGCGGCGACGCTCCACGCGATGAAGGAAGGCTTCGACGTCTACCACTACCACGGCGTCGGCCCGGCGCTGCTCGCCTGGATGCCGCGCGTCTTCCGCCCGGGCGCCAAGGTCGTCGTGACCTTCCACTGCCTCGACCGCCGCGTCCAGAAATGGGGCCGCATCGCGCGCTTCATCCTGAAGACCGGCGAATGGGCCGCGACGCACTTCGCCCACAAGACGATCGTCGTCTCGAAGACGCTCGCCCACTACGTCCACGAGGTCTACGACTGCCGCGCGGCCTACATCCCGAACGGCGTGAAGGTCGCGAAGCCGGCCGCGAAGGACGTGGCCGTGCTGGACAAGCTCGGCCTCGAGAAGGGCCGCTACGTCGTGATGGTCTCGCGCCTCATCCGCTCCAAGAACGCCGACAAGCTCGTCGACGCCTGGAAGCGCCTCAAGCGCGGGGCGACCGACCTGCGCGTGCTCGGCATGAAGCTCGTGATCGTCGGCGACGGCGACGCGCATGACGCGTACGTCGAGGAAGTCCGCGGCAAGGCCGCCGCTTCCAAGGACATCGTGATGGCCGGCGCCCGCTACGGCGCGGAGCTCCACGCGCTCATCGCCCACGCCGCGTTCGGCGTCCACCCGTCGTCCACCGAGGGCCTGCCGATGGCCGTCCTCGAGAAGATGGCGCACGGCAAGGCCGTGCTCGCCTCCGACATCCCGGAACATCTGGAAGTCGTCGAAGGCAAGGGCTACACCTACAAGCTCGACGACCAGCGCGACCTGATGCTGCAGCTGTACTGGATGCTGACCCATCCGAGGCAGTGCGCCGCGACGGGCAACGAAGCCCGCGCGCATGTCGCCAAGTACTTCAGCTGGGAGAGGATTGCCAAGGAGACCGCGATGGTGTATACCACGCTGGCTCCCGCCAAGCCCCAGGCCGCCCGCAAGGGCGCCTACGGCCTGGCCGGCGCCCGACGGATGGCCGCGTAAGCGGCCGCCGCGACGAAAAGCCCCGCGCTGCACGCGGGGTTTTTCGTACCTACGAAGTCTTGCTCTCATACCACCCCGGCGGAGGCCGGGGTCCACGCTAGACGTTGATGTCCTCCCACAAATCCCGCCAAGCGGGATTCGTTTCTTCTATCAAGCGGAATTTCCAAACGCGATTCCATTCTTTCAAGCGCTTCTCACGTTGAAGCATCGCATCGTGATCGTCGCCGATTTCATAATGCACGAGCCGCTTCAAACCGTACCGCTTCGTGAACCCGTGGGCCGCTTCGGTCCGATGTTCGTATACGCGTCTTCTCAAATCAGAAGTGAACCCGACGTACAGGGTGCCTTTCGGGCGATCCGTCATGATGTAGATGAAGTACGGCATTGAGCGTGGACCCCGGCCTCCGCCGGGGTGGTATATAAGGAAATCGGGGTGGTTTATAAGGAAACCAGGGTGGTTTATAAGGAAATCGGGGTGGTTATAAAACCCCGGGAAAAACTGGCACAGGCGGCTGACGCATGGCAACAAAAAAACCGCGAGCACGCTCGCGGGTTCAGACGGATTTCTCGCCGGTGGCGTAGGCCTTGGCTTGCTGGAGGGCCTCGATGGTCGTGACGGATTCCCAGCGGCCGGCGACGGGGACGAAGATGCGGCGGATGCCGGCGTGATGCACCTGCACGGCGCAGCGCAGGCAGGTGTGCTCGGCGCGTTCCTTCATCCACGGCGCGCCGTTCATGCGCACGCCGGCGACGTAGAGATCGCATTCCGACGGAGGGATGCCCTGGCGGACGGCGTCCCAGACGGCGAACTCCTCGGCATGGCCGCAGGCGCCGATCATCGACTCGGTGCGCGAGGCGATGGAGAGGCGGATGCAGGTCGGTTCGCAGAGGCCCTTCAGCGGATCGATGGTGCCGTTGCAGGCCTCGGCGACGACCTCGCCGCGATGCATCAGCACGGCGCCGAAGCGCATCTTGCCGCAGGGCGAACCCATCGCGGCCGTGTAGCAGCGGCGGTAGAGATCGTCCTCGAGGAGCGCGTCGCCGGCGTTCTCGGCCTGGGCGAGGCGCCATGCGAGGAGCTTGTAGCGCTCGAGCGTGGCGGCGTGCGAGAGGACGTAGGCGCGGGTCTTCTCCGCGGCCTCCAGGCCCTGCGGCGGATCGCCGCCGAACTGGGGCTCGGTGAAGTCGCGCTGGCCGCCGTGCGGGAAGCGGTTCCAGTAATGCGAGCGCATCTTGGCCCACTTCGGGAACTTCTCGAGCGAGGCGCGTAAGAGGCCGCCGCCGAAGCGGTCCTGGACCGCGAGCGAGACGACGGCGCAGTGGCCCCAGAGCGGGTTCTCGGGCGTCCAGCCGTCCGGGTCGGCGCTGGTCTCGCGGTCGCAGAGGGCGGGCAAGAGGCGCGCGAAGGCGTCGGCCCTCGCGGTGAAGGCATCCATGTCCATACGAGGCTCCTTTCAAGGTGCGATGGTCCGCGCACCGTACTCGCTCCGGCGCGACGGCGCAAGCGCGCACGACTTTCCGGTTTCGGCAGTATGTACCGAAATGCGTCAGGTGCGGCATTTCGGTACATGGTCCCCGTTGACGTCGAGGCGTTTCCGCGCTAGGCTCCCCTCTTCCGTTCCTTTCCCACCCACGCAGGAGGCGCCATGTCCGAGAAGGAAAAGATGACGTATGCCGGGAGCGGCGTCGACTACGACGCCATGGATCCGTTCAAGCGCGCGGCCACGAAGGCCGCGGCCAAGACGGCCAAGAACCTCAGGCCGCACGGCTGCCGGGAAGTCCCCGGGTGCCGCGGCGAGAGCGCGTACCTCATCGACATCGGCGACGCGTACGTCGCGCATGTCGAGGAAGGCCTCGGGACCAAGAACCTCGCGGCCGACCAGATGTACGGGAAGTACGGCGATCCGTACTACGCCGCGATCGCGCAAGACACCGTGGCGATGATCGTGAACGACATGATCACGCTCGGCGTGCCGCCGATCTCGGTGGCGATGCACCTGGCCGCCGGGGCTTCCGACTGGTTCGCCGACGGTCGGCGCACCCAGCATCTCATCGACGGCTGGAAGGCGGCTTGCGATCTCGCCGAGTGCGCCTGGGGCGGCGGCGAGACGCCGACCTTGAAGGACGTCGTCGAGCCCGGAACGGTCGTGCTGTCCGGTTCGGCCGTCGGCCTGCTCCGCGACAAGACGCGCGTCTTCAGCCCCGACAAGATCCGCGACGGCGACGCCATCATCATCCTGGAGAGCAGCGGCATCCACGCCAACGGGCTCACGCTCGCGCGCAAGATCGCCGGCAAGACCGGCTACGACGCGCGCATCCCGAACGGCCGCTCCTTCGGCGAGGCCCTGCTCGCGCCGACCTGCATCTACGTGCCGTTCGTGAAGCGCTGCATGGAGCAGGGCGTCGACATCCACTACGCGGTGAACGTCACCGGCCACGGCTGGCGCAAGCTCATGCGCGCGCCGAAGCCGTTCGCCTACGTCATCGACACGATCCCGACGCCCAACGCCCTCTTCGACTTCATCCAGACGGAGGGCGGCGTCGACGAGCGCGAGATGTACGGCAACTTCAACATGGGCGCCGGCTTCGCGCTGTACGTGCCGGAGTCCGACGTGAAGAAGCTCTGGGACGTCTTCCACCACTTCGCGCCGTGGAGCTTCGGCATCGTCTGGGCCGGGCGCGTGATGGCCTCCGAGGAGAAGAAGGTCGTCATCCGTCCGAAGGGCATCACCTTCACGGGCGACGAGCTCAAGGTCCGATAGCGAAACCCGCGCCATGTGCGCGGGTTTTTTCATCTCATGCCGATCGCTTCCTTGTAGACCTTGTGGATGCGGCCGAGGTGCAGGCCCGGGTTATATTCCGTCTCGGCGACGCGGCGGCCTTCGCGGCCCATGGCGGCGGCGCGGGCGTATTCGCCGGCGAGCCAGTTGAGCTTCGCGGCGAGGTCCCGATGGTCGCCGGGTTCGAAGAGGAGTCCCGTCTTGGCTTCGCGCACGACTTCCGGCAGGGCGCCGATGCGCGCGGCGATGACGGGCTTGCCGTAGGCGTAGGCTTCGAGCGCCGTGAGGCCGAAGGTCTCGTACGAGCGCGACGGGATGACGACGGCCTTGGCGCGGGCGATCTCGCGGTCGAGGTCGGCGCCGTAGAGCGCGCCGAGCGTCTCGACGTTCTCGAGCTCCAACTCCTCGGCGAGCGCGACGAGGCGCGCCTTTTCCGGGCCGTCGCCGATGATGGCGCAGGTGAGGCCGCGCACCTCCTTCATGGCGCGCATGAGCACGTCGACGCCCTTCTCCGCCGAGAGGCGGCCGACGAAGACGACGCGCGCCTCCGATTCATAGCGAGGAACGCGGCCTTCGAGGTCGATGAAGTGCGGAACGACTTCCAGGCGCTTCTCCTCGATCCCGTAGGCGAGCATCTTGGCCTTGGCGAAGGCGCTCGGCACGACGAACTTGGCGACATGATCGTAGGCGCCGAGCGCGCGGTGCAGCCAGCCTTCGAAGGCGGAGAGGGCGCTTTTCGCGGACGAGCCGTCGACGAGCTTCCGGCGGAAGGTGTCCCAGTACGGATGGCGGACGTCCGGCTCGACGACCTGTCCGCCGTCGAACATCCCGTAGTTGGGCGAGACGAGGTGGTAGTCGTGGAGCGTCATCACGACCGGGACCTTCCGCGCCTTCGCGGCGGACAGGATCGAGGGCGAGAGCTGGTGATAGATGTTGTGGGCGTGGACGACATCGGGCTTCGCCTCGTCGAGGAGCTTGCCGAACTTCCTCTTCGCCTCGAAGGACCAGAGCATGCGGCCCGCGGTGCGGAGGCTTTCCTTCACGGACGCCTTCCCGGAGGTGACCACCTCGGAAACGAAAAAGCGTTCCCAGGGACTCGCCTCGTTCTTGGGGTCACGCATCGCGAAAGCCGAGACGGCGTCGCCGTTGGCCTCGAGCAGTTTCTTCGTCTCGAAGACGACGCGTTCGGCGCCGCCTTTCAGGTACCAGTACTTGTTGGCGAGGAGGATGCGCATGTCAGAGCAGTTTCTCCCTCCGCCCCGCGACCCAGATCATCGCGCCGAAGAGCCAGAAGTAGAGGCTGATGGTGCGGACTTCGAGGTAGGTGCCGAGCAGGGCCTGGAGCGCGAAGGCGAGCGTGGCCCCCATGTAGCCGAGCGCCATGCCGCGCATGAGCGGATCCTTCGATTCGCGGTAGACGACGGAGGCGGCGCGGAAGAGGATGACGAACATCCAGACGTAGAGCGCGAGGCCGAGCGTGCCGACTTCGCCCCAGAGCGCGAACCAGTTGTTGTCGATGTAGCCTTCGGTGCCGTAGACGCCGAACGGAAGCCCGAGCTTGTCGTAGACGGAGGTGTTGCCGAGCACGGCCGCGGCGCCGCCGCCGTAGGAGCCCGGGCCGTGGCCGAAGAGCGGCGAGGCCGGCACGACGACGAGCGGCGTGTTCACGAACCAGTAGACGCGGCCGTAGCCGAAGTATTCGCCGCGGTAGCGCTCGTAGGAGAAGGCTTCGAGCAGGCGCGCGAGGACCGTCTGTTCCGGCAGGTCGGTGAGGTAGCGCACGACCACGCCCGACCAGAAGGCGTAGCCCGCGATGATGGCGACCGTCGCCAGGAAGCCGGCCAGGATCTTGCGGTCCTTCTTGATGCGCACGGCGATGTAGAGGAAGCCGAGCAGGAAGCCGAACCACGAGGCGCGCGAATACGTGAGGACCAGCGCGACCGAGCCGACGGCGAAGAGCGTGAAAAGGTAGCGGTACCACTTCCCCTTGCGGATCTCGTAGAGCCAGCCCGTGAGGAGCAGCATGAAGAAGCACAGGAAGAGGCCGAGCTGGTCGTAGCGGCCGAGCGTGCCGAAGACGCGCTGGCCCGGCGCCCAGAACTGCTCGGTGCTGCCCGTGAGCTGGATGCTGTCGTAGACGCGCCGCTCGGACGGCAGGAGGAAGGCGTCGAGGGCGCCGAGCGTGGCGGCCTGCAGGATGCCGAGCAGGCTCTCGAAGAGCACGAGGCCGAGCATGAGGACGATGAGCTTCCGCATGAACTCCCGCGACGGGGCGATCAGGGCCACGGCGAAGAAGAGCAGCATGAAGCGGACGATCTGGCGGGCGCCCAGGACCGCCGTGCCGGGGTCGACGAAGTTCGAGACGGCGGCGGCGAGGATGACGACGGCGAGCAGGACGAACGGGAGGTCGAGACCCGTCGGCTCGCGCTTCTCCCCCGCGAGCCAGCGCTTCGCGAGCGTGAGGCCGAGCAGGAGGTAGATCAGCACCTCCGAGAAGTATTTGGCGAAGATGTAGAGCTCGTCCGGCACGAACTTGAGGACGAACGGCTCGATGGGGATGAAGACGGCCAGGAAGGCCAGCATCCAGGTGGGGCGCTCGTAGACGACGGCCAGGAGGCCGAGGGTCAGGAAGAACGCCAGCACCTTCCACGGCGACACGAAGACGACCAACAGGCAGAAGAACAGGGCGGCGCCGGCGAAGACCTTCGCCAGGCCGCGCCATTCGATGTCCTGGATCTCGAACAGCTTGCGGAGTTCGCCTTTGAGGGCGCTGAAGAGCGGCATACTCCCCTATTTTAGCAGGAAAAAGAGAAAGGAGCGAACCGCTGATGCGATTCGCTCCTTGAGGAGCCGAGCTGAGTCTAGTTGATGCTGATGCCGCCGCCGACCCGGACGCAGCCGGCGGAGCCGACGTTCGTCACCGACCAACGGTCGAGGTCGAAGAAGTCGCCGCCGTTCCAGCCGTCCGAGGGATCGTCGTTGTCGACGACGAAGAAGTTGAAGTCGTCGACCGCGGGATCCAGGTAGAACACGTAAGGGTTCGTGCCGTTCGTCCAGGTGAGCTGGGGCTTCCCGGACACGGCGTACGGGAGCGTCCAGCCGTCGGAGCCGCCGTACTGGATGACGGACGGCGACGGCAGGGGCGCGGGGCTCTCGGCGAGCGCGTCGAGGATGTTGCGACCGACGTTGGCGGCGATCGTCACCTTCCTCTTCAGCGAACCGGTCTCGTTCGTCATCTGGCACGTGATCGCGCCGTAGGTCGAGACGCCGGCGGGCGGCGTGTGCGTGAACTCCGAGTTATCGGACTTCCGCGCGCACGTCCCGCTCGTCGCGTACTCGCTGACGTCGAACCAGTAGTCCGTCCCGCCCGGGCTCCGAAGGACGAGGTTGAACCCCGTCACGGCGTTGGGCATCGTGAGCGCGTAGCTCACGGTGTCCGACACCCAGGCTTCGGAATCCGTGCCGCCGCCGTACCCGAAGCGGATGCTCCAGGACGACGTCGGCGTCAGCCCGTCGGTGAACAGGTGCGAGAGGACGCCGGGGCCGATCGTGACGTTCGTCACGCCGGCGCCTTCCGTGCACGAGAGCGTCCCGTTGCCGGGCGTGCCCGTGCCGGAACCGTCATGCGTGCAGCCCGTGGGCGTGCAGACGTCGAGCGTCGAGGCGTTGCCGTCGTCGCAGGCGTTCGCGCAGAGCGGAGCCCGGCCGATGACGAAGCCATCGGTCGAACCCGCCTGCGCGCCGTCCGCGATCTTGGCGCAGCCGTCGCCGCTCACCGTCCAGTCCCCCAGATCGAAGCGCCGCGCGTAGCCTCCGCCGTCGTCCGACCAGACCATCAGCGTGAAGCGCTGGGCCTGGTTGGACGGCAGGTTGATGGAGGCCGACGTGACGTAGCCCGAGGTCCGCTCGGCGTCGCTCAGCACGGCCTTGGGGGCCGTGGTCGACGCGTTCACGTTCCACGAGCCGGCGATCTGGTCGCTCGCCACCGAGATGAACTTCGGGTTGGCGAGCGAACCGCCGTAGACGGCATCCGTCAGCTGGCCCGAGATCGTGAGGTACAGGGTACCTCCCGTCTCGAAGCAGCTGATCGCGTGCGTCGTCGGGTGCGAGGGCTGCTCGCAGACGTCGGTCTGCACGTTGCAGACCTGGCCGCCGGTGCACTCGGACACGTACGAACACGTGCCGTTCGTGCAGACGCCGCGGTTGCAGTCGACGTAGTCGTTGCAGTCCGAGGCGTCGTCGCAGGCGACCGGGTCCGGATCGGGATCCGGGTCCGGGTCGGGCTGATGCTGGTCGTCGTCGCCGGCATCGTCGGCCATGCGCTGGGCGCAGGCGGACAGGGAGAAGCAACAGAGCAGGAACAGGATCTTGAAGTGCTTCATCTGGAATCTCCTTGGTTGGCGGATGCCGGAAACGTTCAGGTTGATGTTTTGGCCTTGTTGTACGAGGCCTTGGGAAAGGTCGATGAAACCAGTCTAGCATGAAACGACGGTTTTGTCAAGGCTTAATGACAAAATAAATGGCTAATTTCAGCTAAAAGAATAAGCGGGCGAAAGGCTTTTTAGGCCAATCGCCCGCTTGGGCTGAGGGACTCCCCTACGGCTTGGTGCGGATCACCCCGCCGGTGCCGCCATCGATGAGCTCGATGCGGCAGTCGAAACTGCCGTTCGCGACCGTGCCGGAACCGCTGACCGCGAAGCCGACGTCGTCGCCGTCGGAGGTCTTGAGGTCGCCCCACCGGACCGTCGCGCCGCCGTAGTGCAGGGCGACGTTCAGGCGGTCGACTTCGGGCTCCAGGTAGAGCCTCGGGGACGGGCCCCAGACGGCCGTGTGCTTGTTGCACCCGGCCGGGTACGGGACGGCCCAGAGGTTCCCGCCGCAGCTGTTGCTGAAGGCGAGGTCCTCGGTGTCGCTCCCGTACATGATGCCGTCGGGCGTCGTGCCGGGGTCGGCGCCGAGGAAGCCCGAGGCGATGTCGCCGCCGAAGGTCAGGACGACCTTCGGGTAGCCGTCGATCGTCTCCGTGGTGCAGACGATCGTCGCGGAGGGCGGAGCGGCATCGGTGCCGGCGTCCGGTGCGGCGTCGGGCGCCGCGTCCGTATCGGCATCGGCGTCGGCGTCCGTATCGGAGCCGGCGTCAGGCTCGGTGCCGAGCGGGGCGCCGCCGGGCTCGAAGCTGCAGGCGGCGACGAGGAGCGAGAGGGCGAGGGCGAAGTTCTTCAAGGTTCGTCTTCTTTCGGGTTGGGGGTTGGAACGAGCGAGAACGTCCGAGTCGGTGACCAGTACGCTGCTCTTCTCCTCCCGCTCTT
The DNA here is from genome assembly GCA_964400625.1 of uncultured Gammaproteobacteria bacterium. GTDB lineage: Bacteria > Patescibacteriota > Patescibacteriia > SG8-24 > DYFX01 > DYFX01. The sequence continues at coordinate 7,110 of CAYNUS010000012.1, read as the reverse complement.
GAGGGAGCGGGGCCGTTTCCGCGGACGTCGCGGTCTGCCGAAGCGACCTGCGGTCGTGCCGCGTACGCGGTTTCGCGGGTTGGCGTCTCCTGCGCGACATGCGACAGGCTGACCGGACACTCTAGCACGAAAACGCGCTTTTGTCAACGATTCCGCACCTCCGTCATTCCGAGCGAAGCGAGGAAACCCTTGCGATAGGAGGCGGAGGGGTTCCTCCGCTCGCTACGCTCGGTCGGAATGACGAAAGGGGGGGCGCTCGGTCGGAATGACGAAAGGGGGGGCGCTCGGTCGGCATGCACGGAAACTCCATCGTCATTCCGAGCGAAGCCGAGGAACCCCTTGCGTCGCACGACGCCCGTATGTTGGCGTCATCGCCTATGCATGAACGAAGATTCTGCGTCTACATCATGGCGAGCGTCTCGGGCACGCTGTATGTCGGGGTGACGAACGATCTCGTCAGAAGGGTGCATGAGCACCGTACCGGTGCGATTCCCGGCTTCGCGAAAGAATATTCGTGCCGGAAACTCGTCTATTTCGAAACGTTCGAGACCGCGACCGACGCGATCGCTCGTGAGAAGCAGTTGAAAAAGTGGCGCCGCGAAAAGAAGGAATTCCTTATCCGCACGATGAATCGAGGTTGGCGTGACATGTGGGAAGGGATCATCTGAGCGGCGAGAGGGGTTCCTCCACTCGCTACGCTCGGTCGGAATGACGAAAGGGGGTGCTCGGGCGGAATGAGGTGAGGGGTGGGCGCTCGGGCGGATGACGAGGAGCGGCTAGTCGGGATGACGAAAGATAAAAAGAACAGCCCCGATCATGCGATCGGGGCTGGCTGAGGTTGACGGAGGACGGCGCTAGTTGGCGCCGCGGGGCTTGGCGGGCTTGCCGTCCGCATCGATCTCGAACCGGCACGCGTAGTTCGTGCCGCTCGAGTTGTAGCGGAAGGGGCCGGCGGCCTCGGCGGACAGCGCCGCGCCGTACTGCGCCCAGCACGAGGCGTTCGTCCCGACCTTGTCCTCACAGGAGGCGTAGGTCAGGACGCCGACGGAACCGACGGGACCCGAGAGGTCGAGGCGGTACCAGCCGGAGCCGGAGTGCTTGGGGCGCTGGACGTACGCGCCGTGGAAGTAGGCGTAGATGCCTTCGCCGTCGGCCTGGCCGACGATGTAGGCGCTCTCCACGGTGCCGCCGTTCAGGTAGCCCGGACGGAACTCCAGGTACGTGACGCCTTCGGCATCGACGCCGGAGCGGCACGCCCAGGTGCCGGACTCGGCGGGCGGGTCGACCGTGAGGTCGGTGCCGCCGCCGGCGTCGGGCATGGGGTCGTCGTCGCCGCCGTCATCGCCGCGCTGGGCGCAGCCGACGGCGAGGACGAGCGAGAGGACGAGGAACGAGAAGGACTTGATCGAGGTCTTCATGGCGTATCTCCTTCGAAGAGGTTGGGGTCGTTCGAAGGGGAGTACGGCCGTGACCCGCGCTCCCCTTCTTGGTGTCGGGGAAGCGGAGCGTCACGGGCTCATGAGGATCAGAACTTGCCGGAGATGACGGCCGCGCCGGTCCATCCCCAGGCGAACTGCATGTCGTCGTCGTACCCGTCGAACCCGACCAGGGGGCCGGCTTCGAACGAGAGATCGACGTACTTGCTGTCCACCGGGACGAACTTCACCGACGCGGTACCGAGACCGGAGTGCCAGAGGGCGAGATTGCCCTCCAGGTTCCAGGCCTGGTACTGGCCGCCGAGGCAGAACCCGAACATCGAGTCCAATCCGCGGCGGCAGAGCTCCGAGGTGACGACCATGTTGCGGTCCTCGCCCCAGGCCCATGCCATGCCGACCTGGAACTCCCAGGTCGGGCTGAGCCAGTACTCCACCTGGAGTTCCGGCGCGGCGCTGTAGCCCGTCGGGCGGCCCTTCGAGAGGACCGCGCTGTGGCGGAAACCGAGACCGACCTGGATGCGGGTGTTGCCATCCGCACCGGGCCGACCGTTGCTGCCGGACTGTCCGTCCTTGCCGTTGCAGACGTAGACGTCGTAGACGTCCGCGCCGCTCGCGATCGCGAGGCGCTGTCCGCCGGCCGGGCAACGCTTGCCCGGCGGCTCGAGCGCCACTTCGATCGTGGAGGACTTGCCGGCGTCCCCCTTCGGCCCTTGCGGGCCGGCCGGACCTTGCGGCCCGGCGGGTCCCTGCGGACCGGGCTTGCCTTCGACGACCTTGGGGGGCGTCTTGGGCTTGCTCGGCTTCGAGGGCTTCCGGGGCTTGGCCGGCGGGCGCTTCACCACCGTGACGGTGGTCTCGCCCGAGATGCCGTACTTCTTCCTCACCGTGTCGACGTCAGTGCCTTCGCACTTGGCGACGACGGGGAGAAGCGTCTCCACGTCCTGCTGGCAGGACGCGAGCGACTCCTTGCACTCCGTGAGGAGCGGGCAGGAGCCGCCGGTCTCGGCCGGCGGGGGCGGGGGGATCTCCATCTTGTCGGCCAGGGCGGTACCCTGGACCGCGGCCAGGAGAACCAGGCTGCAAGCGGTCATGATCATGTGCCTCATGGGCACCTCCTCTGTCCAGTTGTTGATGTGCGAACTGTACGAGCGCTCCGGACATCCGGCCCCTTTCGGGTACTCTCCGTCACTGACGGAAAGAAGCGCTGGAATCACCCGACGGCTTCCGGAAGACAAGGAGGAGGTGTCTCCCGGTCACGCATCGGGTGATTTCAGGGCTTCTCTGGCACGACGAGGGCATTTCAATGAACCCAGCAGTAAAACATATTCCGGCGGTTTTGTCAAGATGGGGTGGCAGACGGGCCGGCCGGGGGCCCGTGAGCTGGCGCCGGGAAGAGGTTTGTCGCTGTTGGAACGGACGCTGCGCTCACGAGCCCCCGGCCGGCCCTTTTTTAGGGTGGATTAAGGGAGTGGGGATACGAAAAACCCCCCTCGGGCGAGGGGGTTTTCTGGGGCGGTTCAGTGGGTGCCGGAGAAGTTGACGCGGTGGCGGTGGCGGCGGGCTTCGCCGACGACGAGGTAGAGGGAGCTCAGGATGACGCCGATGACGGCGCCGAGGAAGGCGTTCAGGGGGACGTTGGGGCGGACCGGGAAGCGCGATTGGAGGGGGGTGTCGACGAGGCGGATCTCGAGGTCGCGGCCGCCGATGAACTGGTTGCCCTCGGTCGTGAGGACGAAGGCGACGGCGCGGGCGATTTCGGACGCCTGTTCCTTGTCCTTGTGATAGACGCTGATCTGCAGGAAGCCGGTCTCGTGCGTCACCTGTGTCGTGACCATGCGCGACCACTGCTGGCGGCGGCGGGATTCGACGGGATCGAAGTAGCTGCGGTCTATGTCGAAGCCGGCGGCGGTGACCTTGTCGTAGAAGACGGAGGTGTAGATGACCTGGCTCAGGTTGTCGGCGATGCGTTCGGCCGAGCGGATGGCGGTGTAGGGATCGAGGTTCACGCCGGCCTTCTGGATGATGAGGAGGCGCATCGTGGAGGAGTATTCGAGGGGACGCACGAAACTCAGGGCGGCGGCGGCCACCATGACCAAGACGGCGGAGACGGCGACCGTCTTCCAATGCCGTTCGAGCAGTTGCGCGATGTCCAGGGTCATACCTCCTTCATTGTACTCCTTCGGCTAGTCGAATGTCACCTCGACGACGCGGCGCTCGCCGCCCCTCAGGATGTCGAAGCGGGCCTTGGCGCCGGGGGCGTATTCGGCGATGAGCTCGGCCAGGTCGCGCCCGCCGGAGATCTCGACCTCGTCGACGGCCGCGACGATATCCCCTTCCATCAGCCCGGCGCGGGTGGCGGCCGATCCGGCGCGTGTGGCGGGAAGGCCCAGGCCGCGTGAGGCGGTGATGCGGGCGCCGCTCAAGCCTCCGAAGCCTTGGCCGCTCAGGACGGTCTCGTCGAGCGGAAGGTAGTGGGCGCCCAGCGCGGCGCGGGCGGGCGGCTGACCGCGGAAGACGGCGGCGAGGACCGGGCGGATGAGGTGCATCGGGACGAAGGCGTCGTTGCCGTCCTCGCCGGGCGCGACGATGCCGGCCAGGTTGCCGCCGACCGTGAGCACGGCGCTGCCGGAGGCGCGTTCGCCGAGCGGGCGGTCGAAGAGGAAGATGCGGGAGAAGCGGTCGGTGCTGCGCAGGCTGCCGGGCGGGACCTTCCGGTCGGACGGCGCGGCGCCGGCGAAGACGCCCTGGGCGAAGAGTCCCCCGTCGGCGGCGTAGAGACGCGTGCCGGGGCGCAGGACGTCGGTGTCCTCGAAGCCGCTCACGTCGAGCGCGGCGGCGTCGATCTTGAGGAAGACCACGCCGGTGCGGGCGTCGACGACCTGGGCGGACGGATCGAGGAGGCGGCCGCCCACGGCGGCGGAGACCGGGCCTTCGAGCGCGCTCTGGTGCGTGGCGAGCCAGCCGTCGGAGGTGAGGACCGAGGCGTAGCCGACGATGTCCGAAGCGGAACGGGCGCGCTCGGCGACGTCGTTGCCGGAAGCCCGGCGGGCGTAGAGCGGAACGTTCACGCGCGCGAGGCGCTCGGCGATCTCGGTCTCGGGCAGAGGCGAGGTGACGGAGACGCTCGGGCGTCCGATCTGGATCGGCGCGGGTTCCTGGAAGGATTCGGCGGCGAGATACGATTCCGCGGTGAGCGCGCCCGCGATGCCGGCGGCGAGGCCGAGCACGACGGGGACGAGCGTCAGGCGGACGAGTTCGGCGTAGGTCGGGCGTTTCGTGGTGAACATAGGCGTCATACCCAGCGTGCGGTGGCGAGAATGAGGAGGAGCAATCCGCCGCCGTAGAGCGCGTACTTGCGGACGAGCTTCGCGGGGATGGCGTCGGTGGCGCCGATCGGGAGGAGGTTGGCGGCGAGATAGTAGACGATGCCGACGAGCGCGCCGCCCACGAACATCGAGGTCGGGAGCGTCAGCGCCACGAGATACGTCTGGAGGACGATGAGGGTCGTGATGGCCACGCGCGCGCCGGGGCGGACGCAGCGCTCGGTGCAGGCGAGGAAAAGGTGCCAGCTCCAGAGCGCGGCCACGGCCACGACGGGCGGCACGGTCCACCAGGCCTGCACGGGCAGGAAGGCGGTGACGCCGAGCCCGACCGAGGCCACGAGGAAGAGCGAGCCGATGTTGACCATGCGCGCGAACTCCGAGATGGAGAGACGGTCCTCGAGCGCGCCCACGGCCGCCTCGCGGCGGACGTGCTCCAGGAAGAGGTAGAGGATGACGGCGAAGAAGGCGATGAAGCCGCGGCGCGGCGCGACGAGGTCGAGGAAGAGCAGCGACATCACGGTCGAGATGGCGATCATCGCGACGGCCGGGACGGCCACGGCGGTCAGGCGGCCGCGCATCTTTCCTTTCGAGAGCGCGGCGAAGGCGCCCAGGATCCAGACCATCGTGACCAGGCTCCAGAGGAGGAATTCGGAACTGCGGCGGAGCGAGAGCTCGCTGAACGCCGCGAACCCGATCGCGCCGGCGACGGGCAGGAGGACGGGAAGGAAGCGCCGCATATCAGCGATGGGACTTCAGGAAGCGGAAGGCGTCGGAGACGACGATGCCGAGCATCATGGCGACCGGGATGGCGAGGAGCGCGCCGACCAGCCCCGCGACCTTCACGCCGATCAGCATCGCGAAGATGCTGACGATGGGATGCAGCCCCGTGACCTTTTCCATGACCTTGGGGACGAGGATGTGGTTCTCGACCTGCTGGATGACGGCGTACATGACCGCCACGAGCAGGCCCAGGAGCGGCGACTGCGTGAGCGCGATCAGGATGGCGGGCACGGCGGAGAGGACGGGGCCGATGTACGGCAGCGCCTCCGCGATGCCGGCGGCGAGCGCGAGCACGAGCGCGTACTTCACGCCGAGGATCTTGAGGGTGACGTAGACCGCGATGCCGACCACGAGGCTCAGGATGAGCTGTCCGCGCACCCAGCCGCCGATGCTCTTCTCGATGCGCTGGAAGAGGTCGACGAGATACGGCTGGTACGCTTCCGGCGCGACGGCGCGGAAGAGGCGCTTCAGCGCGTCCTCGGAGACGACGAGGTAGAAGGCCACGACGAGCACGATGATGAGCGAGGCGAGGCTCATGACGAGGCCGCGGATGGTAGCGACGATGCCGCCGGCCGCGACGTTCAAGCCGCCCGCCATCGCGGAGATGGCGTCGCTCAGGCTGTCGCCGAGGCCCTGCGCCGCGACGAACTCGCGTAGCGGCCCGAGCGTGGCGAGGAAGCTCGCCCAGATGGCGTCGGCGTTGAGGAGGAGGTCGCGCGTCTCGGTGACGACGGCCGGCACGAGCACCATCACGACGGCGGCGAGGATCGAGAGGATCAGCAGGTACAGGAGGAGCACGGCGCCGGCGCGGCTCCAGCCCCTGGACTGGAACCAGCTCGCCAGCGGATTGATGATGGAGGCGAGCACGAGCGACATGAAGAACAGCGCGATGATGTCGCGGATCATGTAGAGGAAGAAACCGGCCAGCAGGAACATCGCGACCTTCACGATCGAGAGGGTCGAGATGGTGATGACCTGCGGCTGGCGGTCGGGGCCGATTTCGGGCATACTTCACGGGAAATATAGCATGAACGACGTCCTCGCCACAAACGACCGCGCCCGCTACGACTACGAGCTCCTCGACAAGATGGAGGCCGGTTTGGTGCTGGCGGGGCACGAGGTGAAGTCCGCCAAGACGGGGCATATGAAGCTGAAGGGCGCGCACGTGGCGTTCACCCGCGGCGAGGCCTCGCTCGTGGGCGCGCACATCGCCCGCTACCCCAAGGCCGGCCCGCTCCCCGACTACGACCCGGACCGCTCGCGGAAACTGCTCCTCCACAAGCGCGAACTCGAGAAATTGCGCGGAAAACGGGAGGAAGACGGATTGACAATCGTGCCGCTTCGTGCTTATATGAAGGCCGGACGCATCAAGATCGAGATCGCGATCGCGCGCGGCAAGAAGCAGTTCGAGAAGCGCGAATCGATCAAGAAGCGCGACCTCGACCGCGAAGCCCGGAACCGGATGAAGATCCGGCGATGATGAGGGAAGGGAGCGATCCCTTCCGATTCCCGTTACGGAGCGTACGTTCCGCGCGACCGCGCGGAACACCTTGAACCGCCATCAAGGCTGG
>CAYNUS010000011.1:36651-39918 GCA_964400625.1 uncultured Gammaproteobacteria bacterium | reverse complement strand
AGAACGCCGAGATGTCCTCGTCCCAGTCGATCAACGCCGACAAGAACCTGTCGACCTCCGGCGTCTCGGGCACGGCCTCGGTCTCCAAGGCCTCCGACTCCCCGGCGGGCGCCACGCTCCCGCTCGGCTCGATGGGCGTGAACTTCCTCAAGTTCAACCTGACCAACAGCGGCTCCGCGATGACGGTCGACTCCGTCACGCTCCGCCGCGTCGGTCCGGGCGCCACGTCCGACATCTCCGCCGTCTACCTGTATGAAGGCGCCGCTCGTCTGACCACGGGCCGCTCCGTCAACAGCTCGACGAACGAGGTGACCTTCACCGGCCTCAACCTCTCGCTCGCCGCCGGCCAGACCCGCACCCTGTGGGTCGCCGTCGACGTCGCGACGGGCGCGTCGTCCGGCAACGTCCACGCGTTCGAACTGAAGTCCGCGATGTCCGGCACGACGATGCTCTCGGGCTCGCCGTTCACGGGCTCCAACTTCACGCTCGCCGGAACGACGGTCGGTTCGCTGACCATCGCGAAGACGGGCTCCATCACCGACCCGAAGGCGGGCGAGATGGAAGCGAAGATCGCTGAGTTCACGATCGCGGCCGGTTCTTCCGAAGACGTCCGCCTCGAGCGCCTCACGCTCTTCCAGGGCGGCAACCTCTCGGGCGCCAACCTCACGAACCTCAAGCTCAAGCAGGCGGGTCTCACGATCGCCACGGCGACTGGCTTCGACGCCAACCTCCGCGCGACGTTCGTCCTGTCCATGCCGGGCATGCTGCTCGAGAAGGGCGCCACCAAGACCTTCCAGGTCTACGGCGACATCGGCGGCGGCGCTCGCGCCGGCGACAACATCAAGCTCTACGTCGAAGAGAACTCCGACCTCCGTGGCGTCGGCCAGACCTTCGGCCAGGGCACGACCGTCGTCCGCACCACCTACGACGGCGACAGCTGCACCAGCTCGGCTGGCGACTGCTCGTTCTCGGAAGTGGAGGCTGGCCCCGTCACGCTGGCGCTCAAGGGCCCGTTCCCCACGGACCGCGCCACCTATACGAAGGACGCCGAACTCCTGCGCTTCACGATGATCGTCCAGAACCGCACGGAAGTCCGCCGCATGCAGATCAAGCTCACGGCCAGCACCTCCGGCGCCGGCGCGAGCGGCCTCATCAACACCTCGACGCCGAACTACACGGACGTGAAGGTCATCAATACCGCGAACGGCGCGGCTTGGTGGGGGCCGACGGACCTTTCCGGCACGGGCGACGGCCTCGCGGCCGACCTGAACCAGACGCTGACCTTCACCGACGTCCAGACGCTCGAACCTGGCGTCGTCTACGAGTTCGCCGTCACGGCGGACGCCTCGACGTCCATCACGAGCGGGGAGTCCGTCACCGCCACGCGCCTCGCGTTCGGGACGTCCGACCTCCGCAATCTCGATAACTCCACCTTCCTCTCGCCGACGGCGGACGTCGTCCCGAGCGGCGACATGGCCGGCTATCCGCAGACGATGTACGCCGCCGCGCTCTACGCCGGCGTGAACGCGCTCGCGAACTCGCTCTCCTTCGTGAAGGGCGCCGCCGACATCGCCTTCCTCGGCATCTCCTTCGCTTCCGAGACCGGCACCATGACGCGGCTCACGAGCCTGAAGTTCACGGGCTTCATCGACGCCGACGGCGCCTCCGACTACGTGCAGGGCCAGGACGCCGACGGCTCCGGCACCGTCGCGGTCGCGGACGTCATCACCTCCTGCTACGTGCTCGATGCCGGCACGGGCGAAGTGCGCGGGCAGATGAAGAGCCCGGCCTCGGGCACGGACGGCACCATGACCTTCACCGGCCTCGATTGGGACATCGATCCGATCGGCGCCACGCTCCTCCTGTACTGCAACGTCTCGAACAGCGCCTTCCTGAACGGCAACGCCGAGCGCGTCGCCTTCAAGGTCGTGGCCGATACCGACGCCGTCGTGCAGGACGCCGAAGGGAATTCCGTCTCGCTCCTCGCCAGCTTCCCGATGAACGACACGCCGGACGTCGTCATCACGACCGCGAACACGGGCACGATGTCGTACGCGCTCGCTCCGGACGACACGGAATCCGAAGCCGGTCTCGTCGTCGCCGGCAACACGGTCGTCCTCGGCAAGATCCGCCTCACGGCGCAGAACGAGGAGCTGAAGCAGACCAAGCTGCGCGTCTCGCTCTCGAACCCCGTCCAGCAGAACGTCGTCAGCATGAGCCTCTACGACGGCGCGACGCTCGTCGCCGGCCCCGTCCCGCTCGCGGGCCAGGACGCCGACTTCTCGGGCATGAGCTTCGTCGTCCCGAAGGACGCTTCCAAGACCCTCACGGTCAAGGCCGTCCTGAACACGGTCGCCTCCGGCGCCGTCTCCGGCGCGAACCTCCGCGTCATGACGGACCTCACGAACCCTGCCGCCGGCACCTTCGAATATCGCGGCACCGGTTCCAGCACGGTGGTCTCCACCATCAACACGGCCGACGTCACCGGACGCGACAAGATTCTCCGCAAGACCAAGCCGAGCGTGAGCCTCGCGTCGCTTCCTTCGACCACGCTCGTGAACGGCACGATGGTCCTCTCGCGCGTCACCGTCACGGCCGACGCCGCCGAGCAGGTGTCGCTCAAGGCCATCCGCTGGTCCGTCACCAAGTCCGACGCGGGCATCCTGCTCGCGAACGGCGGCGGCCAGTCGGCGGTCCGCGAGGTCGGGCAGGGCGCGCACATCTCCGGATCGACGACGCCCTCGACCGCCTGCGACTCGGGCGGCGGCACGGCCTGCACGGTCCAGAGCCGCTTCGCGAGCGAGCAGGTCATCGCCGCCGGCACGTCCAAGACGTATGAGCTCGTGCTCACGGTCGCCGGCGCCGGCTCCAACGACACGCTGACGACGAACATCGCGGCCGACACGGCGCTCGTCACGGGCGAACTCGCGAGCGCGGTCACCGACGCCGACGCCATCGACGACCTCGACGGCACCGACCCGGGCACGGCGATCTACGACTTCGTCTGGTCCGACAACTCGGCCATCCCGCACGATGACGTCTCCGGCGCCACCGACGACGCCGAAGACGCCGCCGCCTCCAACGACTGGACCAACGGCCTCTACGTCAAAGTCCTCCCTACCGACGCGCAGACGGTGATGTTCCCGTAAGGCAAGAGAAAACCCCCGGCATGTGCCGGGGGTTTTCGTCTCACCGTTCCAACCCCCGTCACCCTCCGCCCCCCCCTGTCATTCCAGCGAACGCTGGAATCCAGTTCCACAGCTCTCA
>CAYNUS010000011.1:0-36551 GCA_964400625.1 uncultured Gammaproteobacteria bacterium | reverse complement strand
ACGTTTGATGGCGAAGGAAATGGATTCCTGCTTGCGCAGGAATGACAAAAGGGCGGGCAGGCATGACGGAGAAGAGCGCGAGTGTGGCCCCCCCCCTGTCATTCCAGCGAACGCTGGAATCCAGTTCCACAGCTCTCAACGTTTGATGGCGAAGGAAATGGATTCCTGCTTGCGCAGGAATGACAAAAGGGCGCAGGGAAGAGGAGTTGGACGCGGGAATGCCCCCCTGTCATTCCAGCGAACGCTGGAATCCAATACCTACAGCAGTCCTTGGTACAGGTCGTTCCATTCCGGATTCTCCCGTTCGATGAGCTCGATCTTCCATGCCCGCCTCCAAGCTTTCAGGTTCGATTCTCGAGCGATCGCCGCACCGATGTCCGAGGTATGCTCGAAATAGACCAGCCTATGGATGCCGTAACGGCTCGTGAAACTTGAAGACGCATCGTTCCGGTGCTCGTGGACCCGTCGTACGAGGTCGTTCGTCACGCCGATGTAGAGCGCTCCGTATTTCCGGTTCGCCAGGATGTAGACGTAAAACTGCTTCATGGAAATGGATTCCAGCGTTCGCTGGAATGACATATGCGAGGGGATTCATGCAAGCCCCCGCGCCCCGCCGCCCGAAAATGCTATACTTCCCCCATATGCGCCGCCTCTTCCTCCTGGCCGCGTTCGTCCTGTTGTTCGCGCCTGCGCCGCTCCTTGCGGCGTCGGCGGGGGATTTGGTGAAGGCCGCCGGGAATCCGGCCGTCTATTATTTCGGGGCGGACGGCAAGCGGTACGTCTTCCCGAACGCCGCGGCGTACTTTTCCTGGTATGAGGATTTCTCGTCGGTGAAGACCGTCTCGGGCGAGGAGTTGGCCGCGATGCCGATCGGCGGGAACGTCACGTATCGTCCCGGCACGCGCATGGTGAAGATCCAGACCGACCCGAAGGTCTATGCCGTGAGCCGCGGCGGCGTCCTGCGCCACGTCGCGTCGGAAGCCATCGCCACCTGCCTCTTCGGCGCCAACTGGAACGTGCAGATCGACGACGTCCCCGACGCCTTCTTCGTCGATTACGAGATCGGCGATCCTGTGCCGTATTGCGCCGCGTATGACACCGGCGCCGAACGTGTCGCCGTGCCGACCATCGGCGTCGACAAGGGGCTCGAAGGCGGCCCCGCCGAACCGTTCCCGACGACGCCGACCTTCAGCGTCGGCCCCGCCGCCACGGCGCCCGACGCGGGCGAAGAGGGGACGCTGATGGAACTCCGCTTCCGCACGCCGGTCGCGCTCACGGTCACGCGCCTGCCGGTCCAGCTCGACGCGATGTACGGCGCGCCCGTCGACGGTGCGGCCGATACCGACCTCGGCGGCCTCGTCCGAGGCGCGAGCGTGCGCCCCAACCTGAAATCCCTGCGTTGGATCGACGCGTCCGGAAACGTCGTCTTCAGCGAAGTCGCCCTCTCGCTCGCCACGGCCGCCGACCAGCGGCAGACCTTGGAGTTCGGCGGCTCATGGCGCATCGCGGCCGGCGGCGACGTCCGCCTCCGCCTCGTCGCGGCCTTCGACGAGGAACTGCCTTCCGGCGAAGCCTACCGCGCCGCCGTCCCGGTCGCGCGCATCGTCCTCGCGGACGACGCCGGTCTCGCGCGCCCCTTCCTTCCCGCCTTCGACCTCGTCGCGCAGGAGGTCGCCGTGTCGGGCGACGCGTTCGGCGTCACCGCCGCCGCGATTCCCGGCGAGAAGGCGCACGTCCGCGGCTCCAAGGACGTCATCGCCGCCGCCTTCACCTTCCGCGCGCCAGGCGCCTTCGCGACGACGCTCCGCTCCGCCGTCTTCCAGGGCTACCTCGACGAGCAGGAGACCTCCGCCGGATTCCTGCCGGGCGGCGACGCCGACAACGGCACCGAGACGCGCGTGCGCGACGTGATGACCACGGCCTGGCTCTCCGACGAGCAGGGGAACGTCGTCGCCGGGCCGGTCGCGCTCCAGCATGACGGCCGCGCCGTCTTCACCGGCATGAACCTCGTCCTCGAAGCGGGCGCCGTGCGCACCTATCAGCTTCGCGGGAACCTTTCCGCCGACGCGCCCATCGAAGCCTTCGACGACCGCCTCGCCTTCGACGTCATCGACGCCGCCTCCGATCTCGCCGCCTACGACCCCGCCGGCGTCCGTGTCGCGTCTTCCGGCCTCGCGCCCAACGGCGGCAACGTCCCGGTCAACTTCGTCTCCGTCCGCAAGCACGGCACGCTCGCGATGACCTGGGAAGGCGTCACCGGTTCCGCCGTGGCGGGCCGCGAGACGCGCATCGGCACGCTCGAGATCGAAGCCGGGCGCGACGCCTTCACGTTCTCCTCCATCACCTTCGCCTCCGTCGGCGCGAGCCGCGAGGCGCTCCCGGCGCTCCGCATGGCGTACACGGACGCCTCCGGCGCCGCCGCGTCCGCCTCGGCCTCCTTCGCCGGCAACGACGCGACCTTCACCGGCCTCTCGCTCCGCGTGCCGAAGGACGGCACGGTCCGCATCCCGGTCTACGCCCAGGTCGCGGGCGTCGGCGACGACGATCTCTCCGGCGAGATGCTGCGCGTCATCGTCGCGCCGGACCGCGCGCTCGCCTTCGCCTCGGAAGCCGAAGGCCGCACCTTCGGACCCGCGGACCTTTCCGTTTCCGGACCTCTCGGAAAACCGACAGGCGCTTCCTCAGAACTCGCCGTGCGGCTCACCGAGATCGTCGCGGCGCGCCACGCCGCCACGCCTTCCGGCACGGTCGCGCGCGGCCACGCCGTCGAGGTCCTGCGCTTCACGCTCTCCGCGGCGCCTGAAGGCGAAGCGCGCGTCCGTAAGCTCGCGTTCCGCATCAAGCCCGGCGACATCGACCGCGACGGCGCCGACAACGATCTCCTGGAACGCTGGGCCGACGTCGACGGCGACGCGGCCGACGACAACGGCATCATCGAGCTCCGCCGCCTGACCGCCGCGGGCGGCTACGAGGTCGTCGGGGAGGGGAGCGAGGCCTCGATCCGCTACGGCATCGTCCGTGCCGGCGCCGCCGACATGACGCCGCAAGGGCTCGACACCGATTACGGCGACGAGGGGCTGATCGAGATCGTCTTCAACGAAGGCGCGGAACACCTCATCGACGCCGGCGCGACCGCGACCTTCATCCTCGCGCTCAAGACCGACTCCGCGACCGTCGGGTCCTCGTCCCTCGAGGTGCGCCTCCTGGGCGGCGCCGACTTCCTCTGGACGGACGCTCCTCCCGGCTTCCACGCCCCGTGGGACGGCGGCGAGACGCCCGGACTCCCGCTCGCGTCGCCGACCCTGACCGTCTCCTGACGCGCCTTGTGGCGGGCAGGAGCTTCGGCTACACTGTCCGCATCCTGCACGCCCAAAACATGGCGAAAAACGTTGAAAATAAGGGTATTTTGCGCCTTCTCGCCGTTGTGGCGCTGTCTTTCGTATCGGCCGTTTCGCCGGCCGCCGCGGCGCTTCCGGACGACCCGCTCATCAAGGAGCAGTGGTATCTCGACGCGATCGGCTTGCCCGCCGCCTGGGATTTCGCCAAGGGCTCGCCGACCGTGACGGTCGCGGTGCTCGATTCCGGCATCGACCTCGCGCATCCCGACCTCGCCGATCGCATCTGGACGAACCCGCGCGAGATCGCCGGCAACGGCGTCGACGACGACCGCAACGGCTACGTCGACGACGTCCGCGGCTGGGATTTCGTCGGCGGCGACGCGGACGCGAATCCGGACATCGGCCCGGCCAGCGCGCATGACGGCGCGAACCACGGCACCATCGTCGCGGGCATCATCGGCGCCGCCGGCGGCAACGGCGCCGGCATCACCGGCATCAACTGGAACGTCCGCATCCTTCCTCTGCGCGTCCTCGACGAGGCGGGTTCCGGTTCGACGCTCGCGGTCGTGCGCGCGATCCGCTACGCCGTCGCCGCGAAGGCCAAGGTCATCAACATCAGCTTCGTCGGCTCCAACTACAGCGAGGCGCTCGCCCAGGCCCTGCGCGAGGCGCACGCGGCCGGCGTGCTCATCGTCGCGGCCGCCGGCAACGAAGGCGACACCCAGCGCGGCGGCGACCTCAACGTCTACCCGGCGTATCCCGCCTGCTACCGCGGCGCTTCCGGCGAGCGCCTGGTGCTCGCGGTCGCGTCGCTCGATCGCGAAGGCGTGAAGTCGAGCTTCTCGAGCTACGGTTCGGACTGCGTCGGCATCTCGGCGCCGGGCGAGCGCTTCTTCTCGACGCAGGTCTACCGCCCGGCCATCCCGAAGTTCCTCGAACCGTACGGCGATTCCTGGGCCGGCTCGTCGCTCGCGGCGCCGGTCGTCTCCGGCGTGGCCGCGCTCCTCGCCTCGATGGATCCGTCGCTCGACGCCGACGAGCTCCGCGCCTTCCTCCGCGCCACCGCGACCGACGTCAACGCGCTGAACGGACCGTACGCGGGGCACCTCGGCGCGGGCCGCGTGGACGCCGCGGCCGCGGCCGCCGCCGTCCAGCAGGCCCTGCTCGGGCAGGCGCCGCCGCCGGACGCGCCGGAAGCCGGCGGGACGCAGGGGCGCCTCATCAAGCTCTCGACCTCCTCGGCCGTGTACTACCTGGGCGGCGACGGGCGCCGCTACGTCTTCCCGAACGAGAAGACGTTCCGTTCGTGGTTCCCGGTCATGCCGCCGGTGCGCGTCGTCTCGCGCGACGAGATGGCGAGCTATCCGCTGGGCGGCAACGTCACCTACCGCCCCGGCGTCCGCATGCTGAAGATCCAGACCGATCCCAAGATCTACGCCGTGAGCCGCGGCGGCCTCCTGCGCCACGTCACCTCCGAAGCCGTCGCCGCCGGCCTCTACGGCCCGGATTGGAACACCAAGATCGACGACATCTCCGAAGCCTTCTTCATCAACTACCGGGTCGGCCCCGCCATCCAGGACGTCTTCGACTACGATCCCGCCGCCGAGCGCGCCCGCGTCCCGAACATCGACCACGACAAGAATCTGTTGCCGAGCGCCCCCTAGCGACGTATACTGGAACCGCGCATTCATTCCGAAAATCCCGTGTTTTTACCGTTATGCCTGACGCGAAACGCATCGCCGTCGTGACCGGAGGCGCCGGTTTCATCGGCTCGCACCTGTGCGAGCGGCTCCTGGCCGACGGCCAGCAGGTCATCTGCATCGACAACTTCATCACGTCCGACGTCTCCAACATCGAGGCGATGCTGAAGAACCCGGATTTCGAGTTCATCAAGCTGGACATCAACGAGCCGTTCGACCTCGAGGCGTTCCCCGAGCTCGCGCGCTTCAAGATCAACGTCCGCGGCGTGCAGGAGATCTATCACCTGGCCTGCCCGACCTCCGCCAAGAAGTTCGACAACCTCCGCATCCAGACCTTCCTCGCCAATTCCGTCGGCATGCGCAACGTGCTCGACCTGGCGGTGAAGTACAAGGCGCGCGTCCTGCACGCCTCCACCTCCGTCGTCTACGGCCCGCGCCATGAGGACGGCACGCGCTTCAAGGAGACCGACCTCGGCATCACCAACCAGGCCTCGCCGCGCGCCTGCTACGACGAAGGCAAGAAGTTCGCCGAGGCCGCCTGCTTCACGTACGCGTCCGTCTTCGGGCTCGACATCCGCGTCGCGCGCATCTTCCGCACCTACGGCCCGCGCCAGCGCCTGAACGACGGCGAGATGGTCCCGGACTTCATCATCGACGCGCTCGAAGGCCGCAACCTCGTGGTCTACGGCGACGAGAACTTCAGCACCGCGCTCCTCTACGTCACCGACACCGTCGACGGCCTCGCGCGCCTCATGCGCGTCGGCAAGAACCCGGGCCCGGTCAACTTCGGCGGCGACGAGGACATCCATCTCGCCGACGTCGGACGCAAGGTCATCGCCATGACGCAGTCGAAATCCGACCTCGTCTTCGAGGCGCCGCTCCTCTTCATGACGCGCCAAGGCCTGCCGGACCTCCGCAAGGCCTCCGACGAGCTCGGCTGGATCCCGCTCGTGCGCCTCGAGGACGGCCTCAAGCGCGCCGTCGAATACACGCTCGTGACGAAGGGTCTCGCGCGCAACATCTGACATGGAGAAGCGGGTCATCGTCATTCCGGCGTATAACGAGGAGAAGACGATCGCCGACGCGGTGCGCGGCGCTCTTCAGGTCGCCGACCGCGTCCTCGTCGTGGACGACGGCTCTTCCGACCGCACCTCCGAGATCGCCGAGGCCGCCGGCGCGGCGGTCGTCCGCCACGCGGTGAACCGCGGGCTGGGCGGCGCGCTCGGCACCGGCATCGAGGGCGCGCTCCGCCTCGGCGCCGACGCCATCGTCACCATGGACGCCGACGGCCAGCATCGCGCCGAGGACGCCAAGGCGGCCTTCGATCGCCTCGCGGAAGGCGACGTCGATTTCGTCATCGGTTCGCGCATGCTCGAAGGGAAGGGGAACATGCCCGCGAAGCGCCGCTTCGCGCAGTTCCTCGGCAACGCGCTCACCTTCGTGCTCTTCCGCAAGTGGGTGACCGACAGCCAGAGCGGCCTGCGCGGCATGAGCCGCCACGCCGCCGGACGCATCCGCCTGCGCTCCTCGCGCATGGAAGTCTCGTCCGAGTTCGTGAAGGAGATCGTCGACAAGCGCCTGCGCCTCGCGGAGATCCCCATCGAGGCCATCTACACCGAATATTCCCTCTCGAAGGGGCAGAGCTTCGCCGTCGGCATCCAGACCGCGCTCAAGCTCATCCTCCGCCGCCTGCTCGACTGATATGACCGTCATCCAAGTCATCCTGACCCTGTTCGCCGCCTTCGGGTTCGGCGCGGCCGTCTCGCGCTTCCGCCGCGGGAACCTCACGCTCAAGCAGCTGTTCCTCTGGAGCCTGCTCTGGGCCGCCGTCATCCTGGTCGTCCTGCGTCCGGAGACGGCCTCGGACGTCGCGCGCCGCCTCGGCGTCGGGCGCGGGGCGGACGTCGTCGTCTATCTTTCCGTCGCCGCGCTGTTCTACCTGCAGTTCCGCCTGTTCGCGCGCGTCGAGGACCAGGAACGCCAGATCACCAAGCTCGCCCGCGAGCTCGCGCTCAAGGACCTCAAGGAATGAAGAAGACCGCGATCATCGTCGTCTCGTGGAACCACGGCCGCTTCCTGGCCGATTGTTTTCGTTCGGTGGCCGAAGCGGGCATCGCGCCGGGCGCGGCGACGCTCATGATCGTCGACAACGCGAGCCCCGACGGCAGCGGCGACTTCATCGCGAAGGAACTGCTTTCCGCCGACGGCGCGACGACGAAGGAGGGCTTTCCTTGCGTGTTTTTCAAGAATACCGACAACCTCGGATTTTCCGGCGGCAACAACCAGGCCATCCGGAAGGCGCTCGACGAGGGTTACGACTACGTCTACCTGCTGAACCCCGACACCGAAGCCGTGCCGGGATTCCTCGACGAGGCGGTGCGCGTCGCGGAAGGCGATCCGGAGATCGGCGTCGTGCAGAGCCTGCTCCGCCTCCATCCCAAGACGGAGCTCGTGAACACCTACGGCAACGAGATCCACTTCCTCGGCTTCGGCTACGCGGGAGGGGAGTCCGTGGCGTTCCATGACCCGTCGGTGCAAGCCAAGCTGCACGTGCGCGACATCGCCTACGCGAGCGGCGCCGGCATGCTCGTGCGCGCCGAGACGCTCCGGCGGATCGGCCTCCTCGACGAGGAGCTCTTCGCCTATCACGAGGACCTCGAGTTCTCGTGGCGCGCGCGCCTCGCCGGCTGGCGCACGGTGCTGGCCCCGGCCTCGGTCGTCTTCCACAAATACGAGTTCTCGAGGAGCATCAAGAAATATTTCTGGATGGAGCGCAACCGCTTCATCGTGATGCTCCGCATGTACCGCCTGCCGACCCTGCTCGTCGCGCTCCCGGCCTTCCTGGCGATGGAGCTCGGGCTCTGGGCGTTCGCGTTCAAGGGAGGCTGGTGGAAGGAGAAGCTCCGCGCCTACGCGCATTTCCTGTCGCCGCTCGCTTGGGCGAAGCTCCTCGAGGCGCGCCGCCACGTGCAGGCGCTCCGCACGATCGGCGACCGCGAGGCGACGCGGCTCTTCACCGGCCGCATCCTCTTCCAGCAGATGCAGCCGACCCTGCTCACGCGCGTCGCCAACCCGGTCTTCGCGGCGTACTGGGCGCTCGCCCGGCTTCTCATCGTCTGGTAGCTATGCGCGTCGCCGTCGTCGTCTCGACGTATCCTCCGTACCGCGGCGGCATGGGCAACGCGGCCGCGTCGCACGTCGAGGCGCTCAAGGCCGCCGGCCACGAGGTCGCCGTCTTCGCGCCCGGCGCGGGACTGCGTCCGCTCTTCCGCATCGGGAACTCCGCCGTCGCGCCCCAGCTGCTTTGGAGACTGCGCGGTTTCGACGCCGTCGAGCTGCACTACCCGTTCTTCGGCGGCGCCGAATGGGTCTGGCTCTGGAAGAAGACCTTCGGCCGCCGCAAGCGCCTGGCCGTCATGTATCACATGGACGCCGTCGGCTCCGGGTTCTTCGGCGCGGTCTTCCGCCTGTACCGCGCGCTCTTCCTGAAGCCGATCCTGCGCGCCGCCGACGTCATCCTCACGGCCAGCCGCGACTATCTCGCCTCGTCGCAGGCGGCGTTCCTCAAGGACGACGCGCGTGTCCGCGAGACGCCGTTCGGCGTGGACATGGAGCGCTTCCGGCCCCGCCCCGACATCCGGAAGAGCGAACCGCTCGCGCTCTTCGTCGGCGCCCTCGACGCGGCGCACTACTTCAAGGGCGTGCCCGTCCTGCTCGAGGCCTTCTCGCGCGTCCTCGCCGCCGTGCCGGACGCGCGCCTCGCCATCGTCGGCGACGGCGACCTCCGCGCGTCCTACGAACGCCGCGCGCTCGAGCTCGGCATCGACAAGCACGTCTGGTTCGTCGGCAAGGCGCCCGACGCGCATCTCCAGGAATGCTTCGGCCACGCGCGCGTCCACGTCCTGCCGTCCGTCGACCGCTCCGAAGCGTTCGGCATCGTGACCGCCGAGGCGGCCGCCTGCGGCGTCCCGTCCGTCGTGTCGGACCTGCCGGGCGTGCGCACGGTCGTCGAGGACGGCGTGACGGGCCTGCACGTCCCTCCGAACGACGTCGGCGCCCTGGCGCGCGCCCTCACCGAGCTCCTCGTCGCCGAGGGACGCGCCGCCGCCATGGGCCGCGCCGCCCGCGAGCGCGCCGAACGCCTCTACGCCCGCCCCGTCGCCGACAAGGCCGCCGTCGAAGCCGTCATCGGTTGAATTTGGTATACTGATGACGCATGCGCATCTGCCTGATTTCAAATTTGTATCCGCCCTACGCCCGCGGCGGCGCCGAGCGCGTCGTCGAGACGGAGGCCCGCGCGCTCAAGGCGCTCGGACATGACGTCGCCGTCATCACGGCCGAACCCGT
Organism: uncultured Gammaproteobacteria bacterium; assembly: GCA_964400625.1. Lineage (GTDB taxonomy): Bacteria > Patescibacteriota > Patescibacteriia > SG8-24 > DYFX01 > DYFX01. The sequence goes on along the minus strand of CAYNUS010000011.1, from coordinate 27,166 downwards.
GCGCCCCGACGGCAGCGTCGAGCCGCGGATGACGGAGGAGGCGGGCATCCGCGTCTGGCGGTTCCATCCGCTCAACCTGTTTTTCTACGGCGAGATCGGTCGGCATTCCGCGCCGGCGCGCCTTTTATGGCACGCCTGGGACGCGCGCAACGCCTCCGCCGCGCGCGCCGTGGCCTCGATCCTCGAGGCGGAGCGCCCCGACGTGGTCCACACGCATAACCTGAAGGGGCTCGGCCTCACGGTGCCGCGCGCCATCCGCAAGCTCGGCATCCGCCACGCGCATACGCTCCACGACGTCCAGCTCGTCGCGCCCTCCGGGCTCATCATCAAGGGCAGGGAAGAAGGCTTCGGCGTGACCGATCCCGTCTCGCGCGCGTTCGCCGCCGCGGCGCGCCGCGCCTTCGGTTCGCCGGACCTCGTCATCTCGCCGTCGAAGTTCCTCCTGGAGTTCTATCGCGCGCGCGGCTTCTTCCCGCGTTCGAAGGCCGTCTTCCTGCCGAACCCCGCGCCGCGCGTCCTGCCGGCCCCGCACGCGCCGTCCGTCGAGACGCGCTTCCTGTATCTCGGCCAGCTCGAGACGCACAAGGGCATCCTCCTGCTCATCGAGGCTTTCCGCCGCCTGGCCAAGGACCGCCCGAAGATCCGGCTCGACGTCGTCGGCGCCGGCGCCGCGGACGAGGCGGCCCGACGCGCCGCGGGCGGCGACGTGCGCATCGCCTTCTTCGGCAAGAAGAGCCCCGCGCAGTTCACGGAGATGTTCTCCCGCGCCGAATACGCGGTCGTGCCGTCGCTCTGCTACGAGAACGCGCCGACGGTCATCGTCGAATCGTTCGCGTACGGCGTGCCCGTGATCGCGGCCGACATCGGCGGCGCGGCGGAGCTCGTGCGCGGCGGCGAGAACGGCATGGCCTTCGAGGCGGGGAACGTGGCGGCGCTCGTCGCCGCGATGCGCCGCGCCTGCGACGAGAAGGGCGCTTGGCCCGCGCGATCGAGGGCCGCCCGCCGTTCCGCGGAGCTCCTGACGGAAGACCGCCACGCCGAGCGCCTCGTCTCGCTCTATACGGAAAGGGACCCCGCGCTTCCGCACGAAGGTCCCGTGGTGCCGATCCGCTATCGCGCGAAAGCTACCGGAGCGTATACCGGAAGATGAAGACCCTGCCGCCGCCGACCTCCTGCCAGGCGTCGGCGGTTTTTTTCGCCGCCTCGACGACGCGCGCGGCGTCGGTCCAGTAGTCGTTCACGACGAAGTAGGCCTGCGCCACGCCGACCTCGCGCATCGCGGCGTCCATCGTCGCGCGCGAAGGGCCGTCGTAGACCATCTCGAGGTAGCGCCGGTAGAGGGGAGCGCCGGTCGGGATGGCGTAGTAGAACTGGTCGCCGTAGTAGGTGCGGAAGCCGTACTCGCGGAGCGCGGCGGCGGAGACGGACTGGTTGGCGAGCACGACGTACGGACCGATGGCTTCCGCGTTGATGCGCCGCACGGCTTCGACGTCGTGTCCGGACGTCGAATAGCCGCGGCTGAAGCGGTAGTCGTCGAGGCGGGGGAAGGCGCCGTAGCAGAGCGCGGCGGCCGTCGCCGCGAAGACGAGCGCCATCAGGAAGCGTACGGCGGCGTCCGTCCGCGCGAGCGCGCGCCACCACCAGGCGAAGGCGGCCAGGACGAGCGGGAAGGCGGCCAGGAGGCCGGCCTCGTAGAGCCGCGCGGCGTAGTTGCCCTGCTCATAGCCGATGACGCCTTCGAAGGTGAAGCCCGTGCGCAGGATGGACGAGCCCGCGAGCAGCGCGACCGAAAGCCCTCCGAGCGCGAGCGCCGAGCGGCGGTACGGCTTGCGGCGTCCTAGGAGCCAGGCGCCGGCGCCGGCCATGAGGAACCAGAGCAGGTCGTAGTTGCGGTCGACGAACTCGGCGAAGTCGAGCAGCGGCCGATAGCGCGTCTCGATGCCCGGCGACTCGAACGGCACGTTCTCGATCAAGGTCGCGATGGGTTTCGAGAAGGCGGCCTCGATCGGCAGGCTGCCCTTGCCTTCGCGGAGCGAGAAGGCGAGCGGCACCGCCAGGGCCGCGACGCCGATCAGGATGCCGAACACGACGCCTTTCGCGAGGCGCGCCATCGGGATCCCGTCATGGCGGAGCTTCACGGCCATGAGGAGCGCGGCGGCGAAGAGCGCCGGGATGCCGGCCAGGGGATGCGCGGCGGCGGAGGCGGCGGCGAGCGCGAGCACGAAGCCGAGCGGCGGACGGTGCGCGTGCAGCCAGGCGGCGCCGACGATGACGGTGAGCAGGAAGAAGAGGTTCGAGACGCCCTGCGGCGTCGTCGCGACGAACGAGCCGAGCGGCAGGAGGAAGACGCCGAGCGCGCCCACGAGCGCGATCGGGCGAGCGACGCCGAAGCCGCGGCGGAGCAGCCAGGCGGCGGAGGCCGGCAGGAAGACGGCCGCCATGGCCGGCAGGAGGAAGCGGTCGACGGCGCCGACGGACGCGTGGAACAGCTTCGCGATGACGGTCACGAGCGCGTACTGCCCGACGTAGTACGGCGTCTTCGGCGTGACTTCGCCCGCGGCGGCGATGAGGCGCTCGGCCGCCTGGTGCACGAACGGATCGAAGCCGTAGCCGACGGCGTAGACGAGCGCGGCGGGCGCCAAGAGCGTGAAGAGATGCAGCGAGGCGGCGCCGAGCGCGAGGTGCGGATACCGGCGGCGGTAGGCGAGGGCGGCCAGACAGACCGTCGCGAGGCCGATCCAGAGGAAGAAGATCGGCGGTACGGCCTCCCAAGGCGTGCGGATGGCTTCCTCGGTGCGCGCGCCGACGAGCCAGCGGAGCGCGGCGGCGTCGCAGAGGACCGCAAGGACGAGGAGCACGGCCGAGAGCGAATCCTCCGGCGAAGCCTTCTCGACCGCCACGGCGTCCGCTTCGGCTTTCTCGCGCTTCGAGGACGCGAACGGCGTGAACGCGAAGGCGACCCAGGGGAGCGTGACGAGGAGCCACGAAAGGCCGAGCGCGTCGAGTTTATAGGTGTAGTAGACGACGGTCCCGGCGACAGCCGTGAGGGCCAGCGCCCCCATCAAGCCGAAGGTCCAGCGGATCGGGCGGCGCTCCTCCGGGAAGGCCATCCTCCCGACGAGTTCCGCGAGTCCGACGAGGAAAAGCAGGCCGCCGAGAGGCCTGAGGACGCCCAGCGCGGACGAGGCGAAGCCGAGCGCGGCGAGGGCTCCGCCGATGGACGCCAAAATGGTAGAATGAAGCGGCTTCATAGCCTGATTCTACCACAGGAAGATGCCGGCGAAGACCTATCCTCACGACCGCTTCCTGGCGGCGACGCTCCTCCGGCTCGTGCCCAAGGAGACGACGCCCAACCAGATCACCGTCGCGCGCATGTTCATGACGCCGATGGTCTTGTGGCTGCTGTACGAAGGCCGCTACGAACTGGCGACGCCGCTCTTCCTCGTGACGGCGCTCACCGACATGCTCGACGGATCCTTGGCCCGCACGCGCGACCAGGTGACCGACTGGGGCAAGGCCTGGGATCCGATCGCCGACAAGCTCTTGATCGGCCTCGTCGCGCTGCTCCTCCTCACGCGCCACTTCCCCCTGGAACTCACGGTCGTCATCATCGGCATCGAGGCGGCGTTCCTGGCGGGCGGCTGGTACCGCAGGACGCAAGGCATCGTCTCCTCCGCGAACTGGTGGGGCAAGATCAAGATGCTCTGCCAGGTGATCGGCGTCACGCTGTTCCTCGTCTTCCTGCAGACGGGGCTTCCCGCCCTCGCGACCGCGTCCTACGCCGTCTTCGCGACGGCATGCGCGTTCGCGATCGTCAGCCTCACGCGCCACGGCCTATGAGGCGCCTCTTCCTCCTCGCCGCCGCCGCGTTCCTCGCGGCCGCGCTCCTCTACGGGAGCCCGGTCGACGGCGTCTGGAATTCTCCGGACGAGACCGCCAACGCCTTCTGGGCGGAACGCGCGGCTTCGGGACGTCCGCTCGCGGTCGCCGACGCGGTGGTCGAGATCGGGGCGGGCGCCATCCACCCGCGTTCGATGGGCGTCGCTGGCGGCGCGCTCGTGCCCGGGAGCTTTCCCGGACTCATCCTGCTCTTCGGCGGCTTCAAGCTGCTCTTCAAGCTGCCGCTCCATCTCTACACGCCGATCCTGACGCTCATCGCCGCGGCCTGCTTCGCCGCGCTCGTCTCCCGGCTCTTCGACCGCAAGACGGGCGTCCTCGCGGGCGCGCTCTTCCTCGCGCATCCGGCCGTCCTCTACTACGGCACGCGCGGGCTTTTCCATAACATGCTGTTCGTCGACGCGCTCGTCTTCGCCGCGGCCTGCTTCGCGCTCCGGCCGCTGTCCCGCCTGTTCGGCGCGCGCGCGGCGGCGGACGACGCTTTGGGCGGTTTCATCCTCGCGTGGGCGCTCGTCGTACGGACGTCGGAAGCCGTCTGGGTCCTCCCGGCTTTCGCGGCGTTCCTGCCGTTCGCCGGCAAGGACCGCTGGCGCCGCCTCGCCGTCGCCGTCGCCGCGGCCTGCGTGCCGCTCCTCATCTTCCTACGCATCAACGACGCGCTCTACGGCTCGCCGTTGCGCACCGCGTACGTCGCCCCCGCGCCGGCCGCCGAGACCTCGATCGCGCCGGCCGCCGCCGCGCCCTCGCTCGAGAAGGCGCCCGCCGCGCTCCTGCCCTTCGGCGTCCATCCGCGCCTCGTCGCGCGCAACGTCTGGCACTACGGCCTCAAGCTCTTCTGGTGGCAATCGCTCCTCGCCGCCGCGGGGTTCGCCTGGTGGTTCTACGGCCACCGCAAGGCGAGCGCGCCGCAGAAGCTCTACGCCGCCGTCGCCGTCCTCGCCGCCGCCTGGCTCGCGACGCTCTACGGAAGCTGGTTCATCCGCGACCGCCTCGACCCTGGCGCGGTCACGATCGGCACCTCCTACGTCCGCTATTTCCTTCCCGTCTACGTCGCCGCGCTGCCGTTCGCCGCGCTCGCGCTCGTCCGTCTCGGCGGACGGCTCAGGCATCCGGCCGTCGTCCCGCTCCTCGCCGCCGCCGTCCTCGCGCTCGGCGTCCGCTCCGCCGTCTTCGCGGGCGACGAGAGCCTCCGCGCCGTGCGCGCCACGCTCGAAGGCAACGCCGCCAAGAAGTCCGCGCTGCTCTCCGCGATCGAGCCGGGCGGCGTCGTGATGACCGAACGCTTCGACAAGCTGCTCGTGCCGGAACGCCTGCGCATCATCCCCGCGACGGACGCCTCCGCCTTCGCCGCCGCCGCGGACGCCGCGCAGCTCGTCCCCGTCTACTGGTACGGCCTCCGGCCGGAAGGGGACGAGGCGCGAAGGCTTTCCGCGCTCGCCGACCCCTACGGCTTCGTCTGGTACGAGCTGGAGAGCCCAGCCCAGGGCGAAGCGCTCTACCGGCTCGAGCCGCACGCGGAAGCTCACGATGAAGAAGAGAACCATGTCGACTGACGCCCTCGCACAGCTCCGCTTCCTCCGGAATTTCCTGCGGCTCTTCTGGGCCGCCGCCGGCTTCGGGCTCCTCGCGGTCATCGTCGCGCGCAACCTGCCGCCGTCCGGCCTGATCGAAGCGTCGGCGCGCGCGGCCGTGCCGTCGGGGTTCGTCGACGGCTTCACGCCGCTCGACCGCGCCCGCCCGACGCAGGACGGCGCGCTCTGGTATTCCGACATCGTCGCCGAACCCGTCTACTTCCACGTCGCCGCGCCGCGCCTCTACGACACCGTCCGCGTCGAGCTGCGGTACCGCAACGAGGGCCAGCCGTATCTCGCGCTCGGCGCGCGCACCGACCTCGACGCCTGGAGCTTCGACCTGAAGCCGATCGACCTCCCGATGCTCGACGATTCCGGCTGGGCGTCGCGCCAGGACGGCGATCTCCGCATCTACGAACGGAAAGCGACGGCGCGCACGGCCGCGGAGATCCTCGACGCGCCGGGCGGCAGGACCGCGGTGCTCGCCATCGATCCGGCGCGCTGGGGCATGCGGCTGCCGAAGGAGAAGGAAAAGCCGTTCGAGGCGGCGCTGTCGCTCGCCGGTCCGCGGACGATCTACGTCTACGTCCAGGAGGGCCCGCTCGACGTCTCGCTCGGCTTCCGCGGGCCTGCGGGCTCCGCGGCGCGCGTCGAGCTCCGCGACGGCGAAGGCGTCCTGCTCACGCGGACGCGCCAGGCCGACGGCGCCGTCGACCTCAAGCTCACGGGCGCCGGCACGGGCCTCTACCGCATCGACGTCGCCGCTCCGGAGACGATGACGCTCACGGGCGTGCGCTCGGCGCACGGGCGCGTCGCCCTGCTCGGCGTCGAAGGCGCGCGCCTCACGGTCCCGCCCGGCGCGACGGCGTTCGAGCCCGAGTTCCCGGTCTTCACTTGGGAGACGGATCTCGAGACGTCGCCCTACGACGCCGTCGTCGCGCGCTATGCGCCGCCCGCGGTCGACGCCGAAGGCTGGCGCACGGCCTCGGCGGAGTTCCGCCTGCCCGACCTCGCCGCCTCGCAGGGCCGCGTGCAGATGATCGTCTCGGCGCCGAAGATCCGCGACCATGGCGCGAAGGTGCGCGTGGACCGCGTCGACGTCGCCTACCGCCGCCCGCCGCTCGATCTGCAGTCCCTGTTCGATCTCTTCAAGCTCGACCTATGAAGACCCCGAAGACCATCGTCCATCAGATGGCCGTCGACGCCTGGGGCGCAGGCGCCGCGGTCCTGGCGCTCTGCCTGATCCTCGAGGCGCTCGAGCGCGGCTTCGTCTCGCGGCACGTCAACGCGCTCTGGATCCTGCTCTTCGTCCTGGCCGCGTCGATCGCCGTCATGGCCACGCATCCCGGCGTCTCCGCCATGGATCCTTCGCACCGCCGTCCGAAGAACGCCGACGCCCTGCTCCGCATCGCCGCGCTCCTCGCCGCGGCCGCCGTCTGGTTCCTCCTGCCGCGCGAGCTCTCGATCGTCTGGCGCATCGCCGCCTCCGGCATCACGCTCCTCGCCGCGCTCTCCGTCCGCGCCGCCTTCGAAAAGAACGAATGATATGAACGACTGCCTCTTCTGCAAGATCGTCCGCAAGGAAATCCCCGCCGCGATCGTCTCGGAGAACCATCTCACGATGGCGTTCCTGGACATCAAAGGCATCAACCCCGGCCACGTGCTCGTCATCCCGAAGGATCACTTCGACGACTTCGCCTCGACGCCGCCCGAACGCCTGGGCGACATCGCCGCGGTGGCCCAGAAGGTCGCCAAGGCCGCCATGCGCGCGCTCGGCGCCCCCGCCTTCAACATCGGCGTGAACAACGGCGCCGAGGCCGGCCAGGTCATCGGCCACATGCATCTGCACGTCATGCCGCGCTTCAAGGATGACGGCCACGAGCACTGGCACGGGAAGCCCTATAAGGAAGGGGAGATGGCGGAGGTCGCGAAGAAGATTCAGGCCGAACTTTCTTGAGGTTTGACCGTTATCCACAGCCGCGATAAGGTTGGCCTGCTATGAGGATCTTGGTCACGGGCGGCGCCGGATTCATCGGTTCCGCCTTCATCCGCCACATGCTCCGCACCCACCCCTCCATGGAGGTGGTGAATTTCGACAAGCTGACCTACGCGGGCAACCTCGAGAACCTGAAGGACGTCGCGGACGATCCGCGCTACCGGTTCGTGAAAGGCGACATCTGCGAGGCTTCGCAGGTCGCGCCGGCGCTCGAAGGCGTCGACGCCGTCGTCCACTTCGCCGCCGAATCGCACGTCGACCGCTCCGTGCTCGATCCGCACGCCTTCTTCCGCAACAACGTCCTCGGCACGCAGGTGCTGATCCAGGCCTGCCGCGAGGCCGGCGTGAAGCGCTTCCACCATGTCTCGACCGACGAGGTCTACGGCGACCTGGCGCTCGACGAGGACCGCGCCTTCAAGGAAGGGGACATGCTGACGCCGCGCTCGGCCTACGCCGCTTCCAAGGCCGGAAGCGACCATGTCGTGATGTCCTACGCGCATTCCTTCGGCATGGACGTGACGCTCAGCCGCTGCTGCAACAACTACGGCCCCTACCAGTTCCCGGAGAAGCTCATCCCGCTCTTCGCCACCAACGCGATGGAGGACAAGCCGCTCCCGCTCTTCCGGAGCAGCAAGAACACGCGCGAATGGATCCATGCCGACGACCACAGCTCCGCCGTCGACGCCATCCTCATGCGCGGCGAGCTCGGCTCCATCTACAACATCGGCACCGGCGTCGAGAAATCCATCGAGCAGATCACCGACCTCATCCTCACGACGCTCGGCAAGCCGGAGTCGCTCAAGACCTACGTGCCCGACCGTCCCGGCCATGACCGTCGCTACTTCATCGACTCGTCCAAGATCGAGCGCGAGCTCGGCTGGAAGCCTTCCGTCCCGTTCGAGCAAGGCATCCGCGACACCATCCTCTGGTACCGCGACAACCCCGACTGGTGGAAGCGCGTGAAGAGCGGGGAGTATCAGAAGTACTACGACGCCTATTATAAGGAGACGCTGAAAGAGAACGTATGACGCCCACGAAAGTCCTCATCTTCGGCCGCGGCCAGCTCGGGAGCTTCTACCGGGAGCATTTCGCGTCCAAGGGCGTCGCCGTCGAATCGCCCGAAGGCGACATCCGCGACGAGGCCTTCGTCTCGGGCGCCGTCTCCGCCGTCCAGCCGGACCTCATCCTGAACGTCGCCGCCAAGACCAACATCGACTGGTGCGAGATGAACCGCGCCGAGGCCTTCGCCATCAACACGCTGGGCGCCGACGTCATCGCCAAGGTCGCCGAGGAACGCGGGATCTATCTGGTCCACGTCTCCTCCGGCTGCGTGCAGGAAAGCCTGACGGCCGACGTCGTCCATACGGAAGAGGACGCGCCGCATCCGCTCTGCTTCTACTCCTGGACCAAGGTCTGGGCCGAGAACCTGCTGTCCGAACGCGCCGCGCGGGGTTCCTTGAAGGTCCTGATGCTCCGCCCGCGCCAGCTGCTCTCCTCGATGGTCAGCCCCCGGAACGCGCTCGTGAAGATGATGACCTACTCCAAGTTCATCGACACGCCGAACTCCTGCACCATCGTCGAGGACCTGATGGACGTCACCGCGCGCCTGGTCGAGAAGGACGCGACGGGGCTCTTCAACGTCGTGAACCCCGGCGTCACCTCGCCGCTCCGCATCGCCGGCCTCCTCAAGACGCACCTGAAACCGGAGATGACGCTCACGGAGATCTCCAAGGAGGAACTCAACCGCATGACGCTCGCCAAGCGCATCGACTGCGTGCTCTCGACCGCCAAGCTCGAGCGCGAAGGCATCATCCTCAAGCCCATCGAGGAGCGCCTGGTTGACATCCTGGGCGATTTGAAGCACTATCTTGCGTCCGGCGAGGCCGACGCGACGCTCCGCAAGACGGAGGAAGAAACGCGCGAGAAACTGGCCTTGGTCGGATAGGCACCTTTCCAGGAGGAAGACATTGTCGAGCCGCAGCAAACCCCGCATCCGGGCCATCCTTTCCGATTGGGGGAAGGTCGTCGTCGACTTCGACAACGGCAAGGTCGGCCGGGCGCTCGCCCAGCATTCCACCGCCTTCGACGCCGAACACATCACGCAGGTGATGTTCAAGGAGCTGCGCGAGACGTTCGACGTCTACATGCGCGGGCAGATCTCCACGCCGGGCTTCCGCCGGACCATGCGGCGCGCGCTGCAGCTCACCTGCACCGACGCGGCGTTCGACGCCGCCTTCGCCGACGTCTTCACGCTGAACGAGCCGATCGTCCAGCTCTGGAAGGATCTGCGCGAGCGCGGCATCAAGATGGTCGCCGCCTCGAACGTCGAGGAGCTCCGCCACGCCAAGCTCCGGGAGATGGGCGTCCACGACCTGTTCGACGCGCACTGCCTGTCGTACCAGATCGGCGTCGGCAAGCCCGACCCCGCCTTCTTCGATAAGGCGATGGAGCTGGTCTACCTCGACCCGCGGGAGACGCTCTTCGTGGACGACCACCCGGGGTTCGTCCAGGCCGCCGTGGGCCATCTCATCGAGGGCTACGCCTACGACCTCAAGGACCACGGCGCCTTCATCGAGTTCCTCCGCGGCTTCGAGCTCGCGCCGTACCGCCTCACCTGACCCGCCGCGTCCCTCCGAGCCCCCGGGCGAGGGGATTGACACGGAGGGTCTTTTTTGTTACGGTCCGCGGTCTCCTCCATGGGGGAGGGACGCAACAGCGAGGTTTTCATGGTCGAAACGATCGGTTCCGTCGTGTTCTGGACGCTCTTCCTGGCGGCCTTCCTGCCCGCCCTGTCGTTCCTGACCGGGACGCTCCTCCGCAACACGGTGCTGTCGACCGCCCGCGCGGAGGCCGACGACGGCGACGAGGATCCCGCTTCGGTCTCCTACAAGGTCTACGACCTCTCGATCGCCTCCGATACCCTCGCCATCGGCGCCTGGGTCGCGTTCCTTCCGCTCGCCGCCGCGCTCGTCGCGGCCGGCGCCGGCTCCGGCGTCCTGGCCTCGCTCGGCGCCATCGCGCTCGCGGCCGTCTCGGCCTTCGCCGCCGACGCGCTCCGCACGCGCCACGAGCGCCTCGAGGCGCGCTTCGAGAAGGTCGCCGGCATCAAGGTCGACGACGCCTACGCGCGCGTCATGAACCGCCGCACGCTCCCGATGCCCCGCGCCGCCCGCCGCGCCGCCCGCTCCGACTAGGGGCGGTCTTTTCTTTTTCGTGCTATCCTGAAGGCATATGAACTACCGCCGGCTGCAGGTCTATTTCTTCCTCGCGGTCTTCTCGCTGTCGATCGTGATGTCGTTCCTGGTCTTCCGGCCGTACCTCGGCCTGATGGTCTTCGCCGGCGTGCTGGCGGTCCTGATGCTCCCGGTCTACCGGAAGCTCCGGGGGTACTACCGCGGCAACGCGACCTTGGCATCGCTCTCGACCGTCTTCCTGACGCTCGTGCTGATCCTGATCCCGCTGGCCTTCATCGCGGGCACGCTCGTGACCGAAGCGGTCCAGCTGTTCAATTCCGTCCGCGGCCAGGTCGATTTCGGCAACGTCGCCGACAGCCTCTCCAAGATCCTCGGTCCCGAGCAGGCGCAGGCCGTCGCCGCGGAGGCCACCCGCCGCGTGCGCGACGTCGCCTCCTACGCCCAGCCGTTCGTGAGCGGCCTCACCTCCAACATCGTCGCGGTCTTCTCCAACACCTTCGCCTTCGTCCTCGGCTTCTTCATCATGCTGATGGGCATGTACTACCTGCTCAAGGACGGCGGCACCTTCAAGCAGACGCTGCTCGACCTCTCGCCGCTCACCGACGAGGACGACACCACGATCTTCGACCGCATCATCGACGCCATCAAGGCGGTCGCCTACGGCCAGTTCGTCGTCTCCATCATCAAAGGCTTCATCGGCGGCATCACGTTCTTCGCCCTCGGCCTGCCCGCGCCGGTCTTCTGGGGCACGATGATCGCCATGACGAACCTCATCCCCGCCATCGGCACCGCGCTCGTGACCGTGCCGTTCATCGTCTATCTCTTCGCCACCGGACAGCTCGTGAGCGGCATCATCCTCTCGGCCGTGAGCATGCTCGTCATCGGCCTCGTCGACAACTTCCTGACGCCGCAGGTGATGCGTTCGCGCATCCGCATCCATCCGATGCTGATCCTGCTCTCCATCCTGGGCGGCCTCAGCCTCTTCGGCCCGATGGGCATCTTCTTCGGCCCCATCACGCTCTCCGTCACGATGGCCATGGTCGACATCTACAAGAAGGAATTCCGCAAGCAGGTCGAGAAGATCGGCGACGCCAAGGCGTGAGCGTCGGTTGACGCTTCCGGAAGAAGGTGCTGAACTCGGTTCGGCACCTTTTCCTTTCACGGAGGCACATGTCCGAAGAGCGCCCGCGCGTCCTGCGCACCATGCCCGAACCGGATTGGAAGCCGATCGCCGGCTTCCAGGGCCGTCTCAACGCGCGCCTCAGCGCCGCCTTGGTGCACGTCATGCATCAGGTGCCGCGGGGCGGCATCTTGGCCGACCAGTACGACCAGCCCCTGCTCCTCGAGAGCCCGGCCGTGATCGTGGTCGCCACGCTCGGCGAGGCCGTCGGGCTGGTCGAGAACTACCGCATGACCTGCGACCGTCCGCGGATCCTCCGCGACGACGCCGCCGGGACCGCCGCCCTCGGCTGGCGTCCGGACGACGCCATCGGCAAGCGCGTCGACCCCGCGACCTTCGGCACCGGCTACGTCGCCCGCGTCGTCGAACTCGGGCTCCTCGACGAGCTCATCGCGGGGCTCGGCCGCTACGCCTGGGAATGCCCGGCCGGCAGCTCGCCCGGCTTCGCGTCGGACGACCTCGCCAGGTTCCTGCGCAAGACCGCGCTGGCGGAGGCGGGGGAGGAGGGCGGCCTCGAGATCGACGACATCGTCGATTGCGGCACCGTGAACCTCAACTCCACGTACTTCGCGCATCCTCAGCACGTCGTCCGCGCGCGCGTCGTCCGCACCGGCGTCCAGCGCCCGGAGAGCACCGAGACGGTGGGAAGGATGCGGTTCTTCGCCCGCGAGGAGCTCGCCGAAGCCCTGGCGCGCGGCGCATGGGAAGGCAGCGTCTTCGACGACGGCAAGACCCTCGCCGCCCTGGCGAAAGCCGGCGTCCTGCGCTAAGCCCCTTTACCGAAAGGGGCTTTTTTGTTAGGGTTTGAGGGATATGCGCGCGCTGATCACGGCGGGCGGACGCGCCACGCGCCTCCGGCCCATCACCTACACCATCAACAAGCACCTCATCCCGTTGGCCAACAAGCCGATGATCTTTTACGCCATCGAGAAGATCGCGGCCGCCGGCATCACGGAGATCGGCATCAGCGTGAATCCGGGCGAGGAGGAACTCCAGAAGGCCGTCGGCGACGGCTCTCGGTGGGGCGTGAAGATCGCGTACATCGAGCAGAGGGGCGGACCGAAAGGCGTCGCGCACGTCGTCGAGAACGCCAAGGACTTCCTCGCCGGCGACGCGTTCCTCTTCTACCTCGGCGACAACATCATCCTCGGCAGCCTGGACCGCTTCGTGAAGAAGTTCGCGGAGGACGAGCTGAACTGCCTGCTCGCGCTCTCCAAGGTGAAGGACCCCCAGCGCTTCGGCGTGCCGGAGCTCAAGGACGGACGCATCGTCCGCGTCGACGAGAAGCCTTCGGAACCGAAGAGCGACTACGCCGTGACCGGCATCTACGTCTACGACGCGAGCTTCTTCGAGGCCTTCGCGCACATCACGCCGTCGGCGCGCGGCGAATACGAGATCTCCGACGTCCACACCTGGCTGATCGAGAACGGCAAGGCCGTCGGGTACGAGGAGATCACCGGCTGGTGGAAGGACACCGGCAAGCCGGAGGACCTGCTCGAAGGCAACCAGCTCCTGCTGAACGAGATGGCCGACGCCTCGCGCGAGGGCGCGGAGATCGACCCTTCCGCCGTCATCCAGGGCAAGGTCGCGATCGGCAAGGGCGCCGTCATCGGCCCGAAGGTCCTGATCCGCGGACCGGTCGCCATCGGCGAGAACTGCCGTATCGAGAACTCCTACATCGGCCCGTACACCTCGATCGGCAAGGGCGTCGAGGTCTACAGCACCGAGATCGAGCACTCCATCGTCTTCGACGACGCGGACATCAACTGCTCCACGCGCATCGTCGACAGCCTGATCGGCGCCAACGCATCGATCACCTCCGCGCATGCCACTTTGCCCCTGGGGCACAAGCTCGTGGTCGGGGACAACGCCGTCGTCGAAATCTAAAACCGGCCGCGAGGCCGGTTTCGCCGTTTCAGCGCAGGCGCAGGCGCCAGAGGCCGCTCCGGCCGCCGCGCGTGCCGAAGGCGTAGAGCCAGTCGCCGTTCCGGCTCGCCGCGAAGGCGCGCAGGTCGTCGAAGGCGCCGAGCGGCACGGTCACGCGGCCGAAGCGGTCCGCGCTCTCGACGGCGTAGAGGGCGCCGCCGGAAGCGTAGAGGGCGTTCCATTCGGGACGGTGCCAGGCGGCCTGCCGGATCGGTCCGGAGAGGCGCGTGATGAGCGCGTCGGAGCCGCCCGCGGCGTCGTAGACGTGCACTTCGAGGTCGTTCCAGTAGAGCAGGCGCGCGCCGTCCGACGACCAGGCGCCGCCGCGGCCGCGCCCCTCGAAGGCGTCCTTCCGATCCGATGCCGGATCGATGACGAAGAGCCGTTCGCCGGCGGAAGAGACGTAGGCGATCTTCCGGTCGCGGCCCGGGAGCGGGACGAAGTCGGACGAAGGGAGCTCGGCGACCGTCTCGTAGGCGTCCTCGCGCAGGCGGTGGCGCACGAGCGTCGCGGGACTTCCGCCCGCGATGCCGTAGACGGCGCCGTCGGCGATGACCATCGCGGCGGGTGCCGGCCCGACGGGCGAGGCGATGCCGAACGCGAGATCGACCTCATAGAGCGTGCCCTCGGACGCGGCGTAGAGGCGGTCGGTGTCCTGCGCCCAGGCGGCGGCGTCGATGGCGAGCTCCGCCGCCTCCGAGAGGTCGCGCATGCCTTCGGGCGCGGAGGCGTCCCAGAGGAGATGCTCGGGCGCGCGGCCGCCGCGCACGACGAGCAGGCGCCGGCCGTCGCGCGACCAGGCGAGCTTCAGTTCGGAGGCCTCGACGCTCGCGCGGTACGGCCGCATCTCCGTCCCGTCGCGCAGGTCGACGATGACGAGTTCGGAACCGGAACGCGTCGAGGTGACGGCGGCGGCGTAGCGGGCGTCGTGCGAGAACGTCTCGCCGCTCGTCGTGCCGGCCTCGACGTAGAGCGCGGGCGACGCGTCGCGGAAGAGCGCGATCTCGTTCAGGAAGGTCGTCTCGCGGCTTCGGATCGTCACGGTCTTCTCCCAGGCGCGGTACCCGGCCTTCTCGACGCGGATGGCATACGGCCCCGGCGAAAGCTTCTGGAGGCGCGCCGGCGTCTGGGACTTCTGGACCTTGCCGCCGAGCGAGATCGTGGCGCCCGTCGGGCGGGATTCGACGAGCATGACGCCCGTCCGTTCGAACCTTTGGCGCGAAAAGTTGTACCGGTACCCCGCCGTGGACAGGATGATGGCCGGGGCGATGATGAAGAACGCCGCGATGAAGGTCCTTCGGAGGATGCGTCTTGCGCGCGGGTTCATAAAGGAGTACGCTGATTTCAAGCGAATCGTACTATGAGCCGGCTCCGAATTCAAGGCGGAAAGAAACTCCGCGGACGGCTCCGGGTCGCGGGCATGAAGAACGCGGCGACGCCGATTTTGGCGGCCACGCTTCTCACCGACGAGCCCAGCCTCCTCAAGAACGTGCCTCGCATCCGCGACGTCGAGCGCATGCTCGACATCCTGAGGAGCCTCGGCGTCAGCGCCGACTGGGTAGGGGACCACGACCTGAAGATCGAGCCGAAAGGCGCCGATCCCGCGAAACTGGACAGGAAGGCGATGCGCAGCATGCGTTCGTCGGTTTTGTTTTTGGGCCCCATGCTCGCCCGTTTCCGCGAGGTCGAACTGCCCGAACCGGGCGGCTGCATCATCGGCAACCGTCCGCTCGACACGCATCTCGTCGCGCTCACCTCGCTCGGCGCCGCCTGCGAACGCGGCAAGGAAGGCTACCGGCTCAGCGCCGACAAGCTCGTCGGGCGCACGGTCGTCCTGCCGGAATTCTCCGTGACGGCCACCGAGAACCTGATGATGGCCGCCGCGCTCGCCGAAGGCCGCACCACGATCAAGCTCGCCGCCGCCGAACCGCACGTCCAGGACCTCGGCGACTTCCTGAACGCCATGGGCGCGCGCATCCAGGGCCACGGCACGCACGTCGTCACGATCGACGGCGTCGCGAAGCTCCATGGCGCGACGCACGCGATCATCCCGGACCAGATCGAGGCCGGCACCTTCATGGTGGCGGCGGCGCTCACGCGCGGCGACCTGACGATCGAGAGCGTCCGTCCGGACCACCTCGACGTCGTCATCCAGCGCCTCGAGGCCATCGGCGCGAACGTCGAGGTCGCGCAGGATTCCGTCCGCGTGACCGCGCAGGGCGCGCTCAAGGCCTTCAAGTTCCAGTCGATGCCGTATCCGGGGCTCCCCACCGACCTCATGGCCCCCTTCGGCGTGCTCGCCACCCAGTGCGCCGGCACCAGCATGATCCACGAGCCGATGTACGAAGGCCGTTTCGGTTTCGTCAACGAACTCGTTAAGATGGGGGCGAACGCCGTCGTGTGCGATCCGCACCGCGTCCTCATCAGCGGCCCGACCCCGCTCTACGGCCAGGACATCAAGAGCCTGGACCTCCGCGCCGGCGCGACGCTCCTCCTGGCCGGCATCCTGGCCGACGGGGAGACCGTCCTGCATGACGCCGAGATCATCGACCGCGGCTACGAGCGCATCGAAGCGCGCTTCGCCGAGGTCGGCGCCTCCATTTCCCGGGAAAACGAAGCCTGAACCCATGACCAATCCTTTCGACCGCGAAAACGCCCGCCCCGCCGTGCCGGAACACGGCCGCGCCCGCCGGGTCGTCGGCATCTACCTGGCGCTCGTGTTCGTGGCGGCCTCTTTCCTGTGGGGCTACCGCCTGGGCGCGAACGCCGAGCCTTCGAAGCGGACCGGTTCCGCCTCGGGCTCCGTCGAGTTCGTGAACGATGGCCTGGACCTCTCCGGAGGCACGGTCGATTTCGAGCTTTTCTGGGACACCTGGCACCTCATCAAGGACCGCTACGCCAAACAGCCCGTCGACGAGAAGAAGATGTTCTACGGCGCGCTCATGGGCATGGTCGCCTCGCTCGGCGACCCGCATTCCGTCTTCCTTGAACCCGTCGCGAGCGAGGAGTTCGCGCAGGAGCTCTCCGGCAAGTTCGAAGGCATCGGCGCCGAGATCGGCATCAAGAAAGGGAACCTCGTCGTCATCGCGCCGCTCCCGGATTCCCCCGCGGAGAAGGCCGGCCTCATGGCGAGCGACCGCATCATCGGCATCGACGAGATCGACACGACCGGCATGGCCATCGACGACGCCGTCTCCCGCATCCGCGGCGACAAGGGCACGAAGGTCAAGCTGCACGTCCTGCGCGGGAACGAATCCGAACCGCGCGTCTTCGAGATCGTGCGCGACACCATCGCCGTCCAGAGCGCCAAGATCTCCTACGCGACGTCGCCCAAAGGCAAGAAGCTCGCCGTCATCAAGATCTCGCACTTCAACGGCGACACCTTCGACCGCTTCCTCGACGGCGTGACGCAGATCGTCGCGCGCGACGTCGACGGCATCGTGCTCGACCTGCGCAACAACCCGGGCGGCTATCTCGACGCCGCGGTGCTCATGCTCGGCGAATGGGTGCCCGGCGAGGTCGCCGTCTCCGAACGCTATTCGGACGGCTCCACGGAAGACCACCGCGCCAACGGCCGCGGCCGGCTCAAGGACATCCCGACCGTCGTCCTCGTGAACGGCGGCTCGGCTTCGGCGTCGGAAATCGTCGCCGGCGCGCTCAAGGACCACGGCAAGGCCGTCCTGATCGGCACCCAGACCTTCGGCAAGGGCTCCGTGCAGGATCTCATCGAGCTCGACGACGGCTCCTCGGTGAAGCTCACGATCGCCGAGTGGCTCACGCCCAAGGGCGCCAACATCAACGTCGAAGGCATCGCGCCGGACCACGAGGTCGACCGCACCGAAGAGGACTACGAGAACGACGAAGATCCGCAGTCGGACGCGGCCTTCGCCTGGTTCGACGGGGTCGTGCCGCCTCCGTCGGAACCGAAGGAAGAAGCCGCCGAGTGATATGCAGCCACCCGCACAGCACCAGCGGCGCCAGCCGCGCAACGGACAACGCAAGGGCGGAGGCAAGCCGCCGCGCGTGCAGGTCGAGATCTCGGCCGGCGGCATCGTCTACAAGCGCACCCGGAAGGGCCTCAAGATGTCGCTCATGCTCGATCCCTTCGCCAAGTGGACCTTCGCCAAGGGCCACGTCGAACCGGGGGAGACCATCGAGCAGGCCGCGCTCCGCGAGACCGCCGAGGAGATGTCGCTGCGCGGCCTCAAGCTGCGCCAGCCGCTCGGCACCATCGATTTCTGGTTCCGCGAGAAGTACCGCGTGGGCAGCAAGGGCATGCTCATCCACAAGTTCGTGCATTATTTCCTGATGGAGGCGCCCTCCGGCGAATGGGGCTCCCCGCAGAAGAACGAGAAGATCCGCAAGATCATCTGGGTCGATCCGCGCGAGGCGATGCAGAAATCGAGCTACGAGGACGTGCGTCCGGTGCTCGAGAAGGCGCTCATCACCCTCGGCGTGCGCCGCCCGCCGGCCGTCGCGAAGCCTCAGCCGCCGACTCAGCCCCAATCCCACCCGCCGAAACCTCGTCCTTAACCCGTCCAGCGCCATGTCCAAGTTCATCTTCGTGGTCGGAGGCGTCATGAGCGGCGTCGGCAAAGGCACCGCCACCGCCTCGATCGGCCGCATCCTCCAGTCGAAAGGCTTCCGCGTCACCGCCGTGAAGGTCGACCCGTACATCAACGTCGACGCCGGCACGATGAACCCGGTGGAGCACGGCGAGGTCTTCGTCACCGAGGACGGCGACGAGACGGACCAGGACATCGGCAACTACGAGCGCTTCCTCGACACCGACATCACCTCGGTGAACTACATGACGACCGGCCGCGTCTATCGCGAGGTCATCGAGCGCGAGCGCAACCTGGAATACGGCGGCCGCACCGTCGAGGTGGTGCCGCACGTGCCGGAGGAGGTCGTGCGCCGCATCCGCCGCGCCGCCAAGGAATCGCACGCGGACGTCTGCATGGTGGAGATCGGCGGCACGGTCGGCGAATACCAGAACATCCTGTTCCTCGAGGCGGCGCGCATGATGCACCTCAAGAACCCCAAGGACGTGCTTTTCGTGCTCGTCTCGTACCTGCCGATCCCGTTCAACCTCGGCGAGATGAAGACGAAGCCTACGCAGTACGCCGTGCGCACCCTGAACTCCGCCGGCATCCAGCCGGACTTCATCATCGCGCGCGCCTCGCGTCCGCTCGACGAGCCGCGCAAGCGCAAGCTCTCGCAGTTCTGCAACATCGACGAGCGCGACGTCATCTCCGCGCCGGACGCCGCCTCGGTCTACGACGTGCCGCTCAACTTCGAGCAGGACCAGGTCGGCAAGCGCATCCTTTCGAAATTCGGCCTGCGCGCCCGTCAGCGCAACGACCTCAAGGACTGGGCGAAGCTCGTGAAGACCATCCACGCGCCCAAGAAGCCCGTGAAGATCGCCGTCGTCGGCAAGTATTTCGCGAGCGGCGATTTCTCGCTGACCGACGCCTACATCTCCGTCATCGAGGCCATCAAGGCCGCCGCGTGGCATAACGGCGTCGATCCGCAGCTCGACTGGCTGGATTCGACGGAGTTCGAAGCGCATCCGGAGAAGCTCAAGGAGCTCGCCGGCTACGACGGCATCCTCGTGCCGGGCGGTTTCGGCAGCCGCGGCATCGAGGGCAAGATCGCGGTCATCCGCTACGCGCGCGAGAAGAAGATCCCGTATTTCGGCCTGTGCTACGGCATGCAGCTGGCCACGATCGAGTTCGCGCGCCACGTGGCCGGGCTCAAGGAGGCCCACACGACCGAGGTGAATCCCGAGACGGCGCATCCCGTCATCCACATCATGCCCGAGCAGGAAGCCGTGGTGATGAGGAAGAAGTTCGGCGGCACCATGCGCCTCGGCTCCTACGCCTGCACGCTCACGCCCAAGACGCATTCCCGCAAGGCCTACGGCAAGCGGGAAGTCACCGAGCGCCACCGCCACCGCTACGAGTTCAACGGCGACTACCGCGAGCGCTTCGAGAAGGCGGGACTCACGATCGCCGGGACCTCGCCGGACGGATCGCTGGTCGAGATCGTCGAGATCGCCGACCACCCGTTCTTCGTCGGCGTGCAGTTCCACCCGGAATTCAAGAGCCGCCCGCTCCGCCCGCACCCGCTCTTCAACGCCTTCATCAAGGCGGCGATCGGGAAATGAAAAACGCCCGCTCAGGCGGGCGCTTCGGGTGGGAGGATGAGCTTGCGGATGACGGAGGAAAGGCGTCGCGCTTCGGCGGCGCCTTTTTCGGTGAGGAGATAGACTTTCGCGCGTGCGGCGCGGCCGCGGCGGAACGGCGCGTCGACCATGGTCCCGATGACCAGGCCCTTCCGTTCGAGGCGTCCGAGCGCCGGGTACCACGTGCCGTAGTTCAGCTTGTAGTCCTGCTCCCGCATGCGTCCGCGGGCCTTGCGCAGGAGCTCCGGCGCGGAGCCGGTGCCGCGCACGAGCTCGAAGAGGATGATGGCGTCGATGTCGAGCGGGAAGCCGCGCGCCGGCATGTCAGGAGCCGAAGGCGTCGGGCGGCGGCATCGTGCCGCGCGCCATCGGCCCCCGTCCGAAGAGCGGGGAAGGCTCGCCGTAACGGCGGGCCAGACGTTTGCCCTCGTGCTGTTCCCAGAAGGCTTCCTCGAAGCCGCTGGCGGGGGTCTCCGCGATGACGAGCTCCAGGTAGGGCTCCTCCTCGTGCGGGGCTGGCGCCTCCTCGAGGCACCAGCCGTCGTCGATCTCCTGCATCGTCAAAGGTACGGTCTGGGTCATTTTTTTCTCCTAACGGACGAAGCTACCAGTTTTCCGAGGGAATGTCAACCCTCGCGCGTGGCATACGAAAAACCGCCCCTTCGAAACGGGCGGTTTTCCGGCGGGCGCTTACGCGTCCTTCTGGTCGACGTGGACGTAGGTCCGGGCCTTGAGGCTGCCGTCGAAGCGGCGGGCCTTGCGGGTCTGGAAGCTGACGATGCCGCGCTCGGTGGCGAAGATCGTGTCGTCCCCGGCGCGCATGGTGTTGCGTCCCGGGTGGACCTTCGTGCCGCGCTGGCGGACGAGGATCGAACCGATCTTGGCGAGGGCTCCGGCGTAGAGCTTCACGCCCAGGCGCTTGGAGACGGAATCGCGGCCAAGTTGTGTAGAGCCTCCTGCTTTTTTTGTAGCCATACGGGGGTCGGATTTAGGACGCCGCGGAAACCGCAGACGTGATGGAAGCAGTATAGGGGACGCCCCTAGGACTGTCAACCCCTGTCCACGCCGGGACGATACCCATGGACCTCAGCTGTTTCAGGGCTAATTTACGGTAGATCTTGTGCGGATACGCCCCTTGTTCGGCCTGGACGGTGATGAAGTCTCCAAGGCCTTCCACGCGGTCGAGATGCAGCAGGTATTGGCAGGAACGCCATGTCTCCCGGACGTACCGGACCCGGTCGGCGGCCTCGAACCCCAAGAGCTCCAGCAGGCGCCGGGAGGCCTGGTGGTCGAGCACGATGGTCTCCGGGGCGTCGGGGAGGCCGATATCCGGCCGGCTGCAGCTGAGGCGCGTGACCGTGTCCTGGCGGCGCAGGCGGGCCATGGCGCCGTCGGCGCGCCGGTAGAGGACGTCGTCGATCTGGGAGCGTCTCGGGGCCGGACAACGCGAAGCGAGCGCTTCGCGCGCGGCGGCATAGGCGACGGGGACGGTCAGTTCGCGCGTCATATCAGCCCTTCCGGATGAGGATGCGGTTCACGGCGTGCGCGTCGGTGCCGTCGTAGGCGAGGATGGCGGCGCCGGGCAGGCAGGCGCGGATGAGCGACTCCATGGCCGGACGGCTCCAGCCCGAACGGAAGACCGGCGGCGCGCCCGGCCAGGCGGCAGGCTCCGTCAGGAAATCGAAGAGGACGAAGCCTTGCGGCCGCAGGGTGCGCCAGACGTGCGCGAGCGCCTTCGGGACGAGGTCAGGGTCGATCTGCGAGAGCAGGGCGCCGCGCGAGACGATGACGTCGAACTCCGCGTCGAGGAACGGCATCCTTTCCGCGTCGCCGCGGACGAAGATGCCTTTCGGATGCTTGTTGCGCGCCAGGCGCAGCATGGCGGGGGAGCGGTCCATGAAGGTGACGGACGCCACGCGCTTCCAGAGCGGCCACGAGGCCTCGCCGGTGCCGCAGGCGAGGTCGAGCAGGCGGTAGGACTTGGTGCGGTTGCCGATCTTGAGCGCGCGTTTCAGGAACCAATGGAAGCGCCGCGATGCTTCCTGGTGGTTCACGAACGCGCCGGCGTCGGTGAGGAGGGCGTCCCATGAGGGCGCTGCCTTCTCCCAATACGAGTGGGATGGGTCCATGAGGATGAATGACGAATCGTGCGCCCTCCCTACCACGACGACGATAAAAGTGTCAAGGCCTTGACACTTTTGAGTGGAGATGCTATGATGTGCATACGATTCCGAATCCGTCTTTTCGTGTCATTCCTGCGAAAGCAGGAATCCAGTACCACCCAAAATGGAAAGCGTGCAGAAACAACTGGAAGAGCTCGGGCTGAGCCCGAATGAGGTCAGGGCCTACCTGGCCTCGCTTGAGTTGGGTGCCGCGACGGTCCTGCAGATCGCCGCGAAGTCCGCCGTCGTCCGCCCCACCGCCCACGTCGCCGTCGGCGGCCTCGTGAAACGCGGCCTGATGAGCTCCCACACCCGCGGCAAGAAGCAGTACTACCAGGCGGAGAGGCCGGAGGTGCTGATGACGATGCTTGAGAGTGAGAAGAAGAGGGTTGCTGCTAATGAAACAAAACTGAAAGCGCTTCTCCCGCGGCTCCACGCGTTGATTTCTGTCTCAGGATCAAGGCCCGAAGTTAGTTATTTTGAAGGAGTCGAAGGGCTTCATACTATGAGGGCAGTTTTCTTTGGTACCAAGGCCAGCGAACTGTTTGTAATCGCATCACCGGATCGTTACGAAGAAGTCGTTGGCAAGGAAACGAGTATCGTTCACTCGTACAACCTAACAAGGGCCAAGACTGCACTGAAACAGATTGTGCTATATAACAAGAATCTTCCAGATTTGGCAGTTAAATCTGGCAAATATCGTTATATTAAATCCACTGAACTGGAATCTGGAGAATTAGCAATTTTTGGAGATTACATTGCTCTGATCGTGTATTTGGATGCACCACATAGTTTTTTGATTAAGAGCAGGGAACTTGCTCGCGTCGGTAAACTGCTTTTTTCTGCTGCTTGGAAGGGCGCAGACAAGGGCTAGAGCTTTACTCTTTCGAATGTGTTTGGTACCTTTGACAAGTAAATCAGCTGGGTAGCATCATCCGTATCATGAAAACACTAGCGCGCGAACTTCAGAAGTTGGGGCTCTCTGACAAGGAAGCGTTGGTGTACCTTGCCTCACTTGAACTCGGACCATCTCCAGTCCAAGCAATTTCACGTAAAGCAGAAGTGAATCGCGCGACGACGTATGTGATGATTGAGGCGCTTCTTCAGAAGGGTCTCATGAGTACCTTCGATAAGGGAAAGAAGACCATGTATACGGCAGAGAAGCCGGAGCGTCTTCATCGGATCGTCCACCATGAGCGTGCGACGGTGGACGAGAAGGAATCCGTCATTAAACGCATCCTCCCAGATCTGGACGCTATTTCAGATGCTGCAGGGGAGCGACCCAAGGTTTCTTTTTATGAGGGCGAGGAGGGTTTGGAGGCGATGCGTGAGACTATATTCGAGTCAAAAATTGAAACGATGGAGGATGTCATCTCTTATGATGATATGAGCCATCTGTTCGATGCGGCTCATTGGAAGCGACACAACGAAAGGATGAAGAGCAGAAAAATTAAGGGACGCGTACTGTATACTACTGATACTGGCAGGAAGCCTACGCCCGACCATGCGGGTCTTTGGGAGCACCGCGAGCTTCCGAATAAGCTATTTCCCATGCACGGTGAGCTCACTGTTTATGGTAATCGCGTAGCGATGATTGCGCTTAAGGGAAAGTTGGTGGGTGTTATTGTAGAGAGCAAGGAGATGGCAGTAATGGTGCGCACGCTCTTTGAACTTGCCTGGAAGCAGTCAGAGTCCTACAAAAAGTAAAAGAGACCCAGTGGGTCTCCGGGACGCGCGAGTTGATTTTGCGGCGGTGCTTCATTAGTTCACCGACATTTCTCTCTCCTTGTCCCACTTTGATGTGAGCCAGCTGGGAGAGGTATGAAAGATCTTCTGTACTCGGTCCCCGAAGGGTCCCAAGCGAAAGAGCGCGTCAACGCTCGATCTGAAGACCTTCCTACATCCCGAGCGTGACAAGGGAGAGTACGGCAAAATCCTGAATTTGTCAAGGGTGGTTGACAGGGGGGCCGAGAGGCCTCTTTTCGTATGATCGGAGGTGTTGGATTCCAGTGCGCGCTGGAATGACATGAGGACGAGGTTGACGATTCTCGTTTTTCGGTTCATCCTCCGCCATGCGCGTGTCCTTTGTGACGACCAATCCCGTGAAGATCGACAGCGTCGTACGCGTCCTCGAAGGGCGCGGAATCTCGGTGGAGGTGCAGGATCTGGACATCCCGGAGATCCAGGCGGAAACGGCCGCGGAGGTCGCCTCCGCCAAGGCGCTGGAAGCCTTCCGCCGGCTCAAGAAGCCGGTCCTCGTCAACGATTTCGCCTTCCATCTCGACGCCCTGAACGGCTGGCCGGGAGCGTACGTGAAGACGGAAACGGAGCGCCTCGGCCTCGGGATGTTCCTCTGGATGCTGAAGCGTCCCGATGGGCACCTGAGCCACGCCGGCCGCCTGGCGAACGCGTTGGGCTACATGGACGCGTCGCTCGAGGCGCCGAAGGTCTTCGCCCGCGAGGTCCGCGGCGTCCTCTCGCCGCACCACTTCGACGCGCTTCCCGACAAGCGGAACGCCTGGGTCCATACGATCTTCGTGCCCGACGGAGAGACGGAACCCGTCGGCGGGATGTCGCGCACTCGGTTCGAGGCGTGGCGCCGCCAAGGCTCCGTCGAAGGGTATTATCGCGAGTTCGCCGAATGGCTGCTCGCGCGTCCGATGCCGGCCGATTGACTTCGGCCGGTTTTTCATCTATCGTCGACCAGGACCTTTCGACGCGATGGAGGCCGCATGACCGACCCCAAGGACTGGGGCGTGCTGTACGACTGCGACGGCACGCTGATCGAGAAGATCGCGGGCGCGCTCATGCCGCTCGTGAGCGACCGCGGGCTTCCGCCCGAAGCGGGCCGCGAGCTCGGCGCCTTGCGCGTGAAGTACGTGGCGCTCTACGACTCCGGCCGCATCACCGCGGCGGATTACCGCCACTGGCTCGCCGAAGAGCTCGCGCTCTACGTGCGGTACGCGCTCAAGGCGGACGACTGGCGCCGCGCGCTCGGACACGTCCGCCTGCGCACGGGCGCGGTCGAGCTGATCCGCGAGCTCGGCGCCGCCGGCGTGCGGCAGGGGATCGTCTCGGCGGCCGTCGCGGACTTCGTCGAGTTCGTCCTCGAAGTCAACGGCGTGCGCGACGCGATCGACGCCGTCTACGCCGCGCGGCTCGCGCACGACGGCGACGGCGTCGTCGTCGGCCATGTCGAGGAGACGATCGTGCATCTCGGCAACAAGGGCGATCACTCGCTCGACTTCGCCCGCCGCTTCGGCATCCATCCGCACCGGCTCATCGCCCTCGGCGATTCCATCGGCGACGCCACGCTCGGGCATCTCATCGAGCACCGCATCGGCGTCGCCGAGACGCATGAGGAGGCGGACCGCCTGCGCGCGCTCGGCATCATGGGCGAGGTGGTCGTCATCGTCGACCGGCACCTCCATCCCGTCTCCGTCGTCATCAAGCGGAAGCTCGGCCTCCTGTCGGTTTGACCGGAGGTTTTTTCGTGCTATCGTCACGACGACCGCAAGGAGGTCGCGATGCCCGCATGCCCGCCCTACGCCGTCGTCCTCGATGTCGACGGCACGCTCACCCCCAAGAGCCTCGGATCGCTCGCATCCGTCGTCGACGCGCATGCCCTGCCGGAAAGCGGCCGAACCGAGCTCCAGGTCCTGCGCGGCCGCTACCTGCAGCTCGCCGCCATGGGCCAGCTGACGCGGCACGAGGAGATGTCCTGGCTGCGCGACACCTTCCGGATCTACGCCGAGTGCCGCTTGAGCCGGAATGCCTGGCGCGCCGCGCTCGACGCCGTCCCGCTGCGCGACGGCGTCGTCGAGACCCTGCGCGCGCTCGCCGATCGCGGCGTGCCCGCGGCCGCCGTCTCGTACGGTTGCGCCGACTTCGTCGAGCACGCGCTCGAACGGCACGGCCTCAAGCTCGACGCCGTCTACGCCGGCCGCATGCGCTACGACGGCGACATCGTCGTCGGCGTCGAACCGTCCTCGCTCGTCATCCCCGAGATGAAGGGCGGCTGCTCGCGCCACTTCGCCGACGTCTGCGGCGTGCCGCATGAGGGCCTCATCGCCGTCGGCGACTCCGGCGGCGACCGCCTCCTCGGCCACCTGCCCGAGAACCGCCTCTTCCTCGCCGGTTCCGACGACGAGGCCGAGCGCCTCCGGAAGCTCGGCGCCGCCGCCGAGGTGCACGTCAGCGACGCCTTCCACACCGCCCGCGCCTTCATCGCCGCCCGCATCGGCCTCCCGCTCTAGGGAGGCCTTTTTCGTCCGCCGAGGCCGTGGACGAACATGCGTCAGGTGACGCACATCGGTACATCGGGTTTTCGCGGCGTCGCGGAGCCTGCGGTCAGGTATACTGTTTACAAGATCGGTTTTCCGGACTATCCTCGTCCGATATGCGCGACAAGATCGACGCCATCCTCGACTCCGTCCGGCCCGCGGTGCATGCGCACGGCGGCGAGATCGAGGTGGTCTCGGTCGAGGACGGCACGGTGCGCCTGAAGTTCCGCGGCGCCTGCGGGAACTGCGCGCTCGCGCCCCTCACGCTGAAGCTCGGCGTCGAACCGCTCATCAAGAACGCCTTTCCGGAAATCACATCCGTGATCGCCGAATAAGCCCCATGTCATCCTGAGCGAAGCGAAGAATCGCTCTCCGGAAAGGGATCCTTCGCTGCGCTCAGGATGACATGAAGAAGGGAGCCGAATGACGCCTATGAACGACATCATCTATCTCGACAACGCCGCCAGCTCGCCTCTGCGCCCCGAAGCCCTCGAGGCCATGTTCGCGCACCTGAAGGAGCGCTACGCCAACCCCTCAGCCATCCATGCGCTGGGCCAGGCCGCGCGGAAGGACCTCGAGAAGGCGCGCGCGGACGTCGCGGCGCTGATCGGGGCGGACGCTTCGGAGACCGTCTTCACCTCCGGCGCCACCGAAGCCAACAACCTCGCCATCCGCGGCATCGTCGAGCCGCGGCTCGACGCCAAGCTTCCGACGCACGCCGTCACGACGGCGCTCGAGCACGCCTCCGTCCGCAAGACCTACGAAGCGCG
>CAYNUS010000010.1:0-44686 GCA_964400625.1 uncultured Gammaproteobacteria bacterium | reverse complement strand
TCCCACAACGACTACACGGACACCCTCACCTTCATCGCGACGGGGACGTTCTGAGCCTAAAAGTTATCCACAGACGAGAAAGGGACCGCGAAAACGGCTCCCTTTTCGTATTGAAATTAAGGCTAAAAAATGGTAAAATATGAAGGATTACAGGGGGTTCGGGAACTGAAGGTCCTGCGGCGCGGCCGTTGAAAATCCAAACGAAAATGTACCGACGTATCACGGAAAATCTGCGGGCGGCGGCGATCCGGACGCTCCTCGTCACGGTGTCGTTCACGTCCGTCTTTTTCGCGGTGCCTGCCAAGGCCGCGGTGCATGATGCCTATCGCTGGCGCAACGATAACGGCTCGGAAGCGACGGCGACGTATATCGCCGCGGAGAACACGGCGCTCACCGGCATCGAGAAGGGCGACGCCTACCGCCTGCGCATCGGTGCCGCGAACTCCGACGATCAGAGCGTCTTCTCGTCGCCCAGTTCGCTCGTGTTCGCCTCCGGTCGCAACAACATCACCGCTTCCGCCATCGATACCGCCGGCGGCTTCGCCTATTTCCGCACGTCCGCCGGCATCGTGAAGTACGATCTCGCAACGGATACCGAAGTCGGATCGCCGCTTTCGACGACGTACGGCGGCCAAGACCTGGAGATCGACGTCGGCGCGGGGTTCCTCTACTCCATCGGTGGAGGCGGCGTTTCCAAAGTCAGTCTCGCGAGCTTCACGCAAACGGCGTTCCTCAACGTGACGTACACGGGCCCGAGCGCCATCGACACCGCGGGAGGATTCCTCTATACCGCCGACGGCAGCGGCGACACCGGAAGCGTGCGTAAGATCGACCTGTCGACCTTCACGCTTTCCGCGACGCTGAACACCTCCGCGGGCAATGACTTCAGCTCCGCGGCGATCGACCTCGTCGACGGGGACATGTATTTCCAGACGTTCACTACGCCGGCCAGCATCTACAAGGTCGACATCGGCAGCTTCACCGAAACGGGAGTAATCCATCCGACCGCTCTCGCGGGCGGCATCAATACGCTGGTCGTCGACACGACCACGTCGCCGCACTACCTCTACTGGGCCGAGACGGAAGTCAGTTCGCCGCAGGTCGGAAAGATCGCTCTCGACACGTTCTCGTCGTGGACGACGATCGGAGCGCTCGGCGCGTACTACACCTCCGGCGTCATCGACGAGGACGCCGGGTTCGCCTATTTCGGCACGGGTTTCAGCTCGGACCGCATCATCAAGGTGGACCTCTCCACTTTCACGATCGCCGCGAACCTTCTCCCGACGGGAACCAACACGTTCAAGACCGCGTTGCTCGATTCCACGACCGGCAACCTCTACTTCGGCACGGGCGAATCGCCGGCGCGGGTCACCAAGGTCATCACGACCCTGCAGCCGATGCTCCAACTCGAGTACAGCCGCACGGACTCCACCTGCGACGCCGCGTTCTCTTGGACCGCCGTCGGCGCGCCGGCCGGACCCGAAGACTGGGTGATGGCGCCTTCCGGCAACATCACCGACGGCGCGGCCACGACCGACAGCGCCGGCCTCGCGAACGGCGCGACGACGTTCGTGCCCGGCGAGATCCATGACACGACGTCGATCACGGACCCGATCGTCCTGCCGAACGATCATTTTACCGAGGTCGAATACAGCATCGAGGCGACCGCCGAGGCGGATGACGGCTACATCTACTGCTTCCGGCTCACCGACGCCGGCAGCAGCCTCGGCATCACGTATACCGAGTACGCCCAGCTCACCCTGCTCGGCCCGACGCAGACGGGGACGCTCTGGCGGAACGACGACGGCAGCGAGTCGACGGCGACGGCCGCCGCCGCGCAGGACACCGAGCTGGTCGACGTCGAGAAGGGATCGACGATCCGTCTCCGCGTCGGACTCGACGGTCCGTACGGCTCCGCCTTGAACCTCGAGTACGGCGCCAAGGTCACTTCTTGCGCCGCCATCACCACATGGACCGCCGTCGGAGCGGAGGCGGGGCCGGAAGACTGGACGATGTCGCCGACCGCCAACCTGACCAACGGCGGGCCGACCACGAACAACGCGTCCTTGACCGATGGCGCGGGCGCGTTCATCACGGGCATCGTGCTCGACACCAGCGTGCAGGCCGGGAGCGTCCCGATCGCGAGCGACGAATACATGGAGGTCGAGTTCGCCATCGAAGCGAACGCCGCCGTCCGGGACGGCAGTTCGTACTGCTTCCGTTTGGGCGACCCCGATCTCGAGACCGTCTTCACCTACGACGCCTACGCCGAAGCGAGGCTCGCGGGCCCGGACCAGAACGCCTATCGCTGGCGCAACGACGACGGAAGCGAGACGACGGCCACGTACGCCGAAGCCGAGAATACGCCTTTGACCGTGGAGACCGCGACGCCGACGCGCCTGCGGTTCGGACTGGCCGGTCCGGTCGAAGCGGGCCCGGGCGAGTTCTCGCAAGCGAGCGTCATCGACTTCGACGACTTCAATTCGGTCATCGCGGGCGTCGCCGATACGGTGAACGGTTTCGTCTACTTCGGCACCCAGGATTCGCCCGCGCGGATCCTGAAGATCCGCACCATCGACAACGTCCAGGTCGACAGCATCACGCTCGACAGCGGTGAAGACAACATCAACTCCGCCGTCATCGATGAAGCCAACGGCTTCGCCTACTTCGGCACCGATTCCAGCCCGGCGGTGATCATCAAGGTCGATCTCGATCCGTTCTCGCGCGTCGGCGCCATAACGCTGGACTCCGGCGAGAACCGCGCACGCTCGGCGGTCATCGACACCGCCAACGATTTCGCGTACTTCGGCATGTTCGGCACCTCCGGCGCTGGCAAGGTCGTGAAGGTCGACGTCGATCCCGGCAACTTCGCCCGTATCGGCGCCGTCACGTTCCCGAGCGGGGAGAACAATCCGCGCGCGGCCGTGATCGACACCGTCAACGACTTCGCGTATTTCGGCACGCTCGGCACCGGCTGCAGCGGTTGCGGAACGCCCGGCGATGACACGTTCGTCGTGAAGGTCGATATCGATCCCGGCAATTTCGCCCGCATCGGCAGCATCGGCCTCGAAGGCGACGGCATCACCAACATCCGCGCGGGCGTCATCGATCCGTCCGAAGGATTCGCCTACTTCTCCGACCAGTACGGCACGATCGCGAAGATCGACCTTGGGACGTTCACCTTCGACGACTCCTTAGCCGTGACCGACGGCTATTACCTCTCCAGCGGCGCCATCGATACGGAGAACGGGTACGCATATTTCGGGGCCAACTCCTCGCGCGCCTATCAGATCGACCTCGCGACGTTCACGGAGGAGTCGTTCGTCGATCTCGATGAGAACTCCAACTTCGCCGCCGCCATCGACGTGGGCCGCGGCTACCTGTACTTCGGCACGCAGGGCGGCGAATCGACCCAGATGGAGATCAGTCTGCCGGGCGGCCTCCGTCTCGAGTACGGGGAGAAGGTCACGAGCTGCTCTGCCATCTCGAGCTGGACGCGCGTGGGACTCGCGGCCGGGCCGGAAGATTGGACGATGGCGGCTTCGGCCAACATCACCGACGGGGCGGCGACGACCGACTCCGCGGGCCTGACCGACGGCGCGGCGACCTTCGCGGCGAGCGAGATCCGGGACACGGTCTCCCAGACTTCGGAAATCACGCTGAGCGACACGCAGTTCACGGAGGTGGAGTTCTCGATCGAGGCGGACGCCGGCGTCGCGGAGGATACGGAGTATTGCTTCCGCCTGACGAGCGCTGGCGACGCGTTCGGCTTCACCTACACGAACTACGCCGAAGCCACGATCGGTCCCGGCGGCCCCGCCCCCACCAACGACCCCACCCTCTCGAACGCGGTCCGCATGACCCGCCTCAAGGTGAACACCTCCTCGACCGTGGAGATCTCCTTCGAGCTCCAGAACGAGCTGACCGGCACCTTCACCGCCACCTTCCCCGTCGGCTTCACGGTCACGGGCGCCATGACCTCGGGAAGCTGTTCCGGCGGCGGCACCGTCGACACCTTCGCCTTCGACGGCCCCTCCCGCACCATGACGGCCGAGAAGCACGCCTGTTCCGGCGTCCTCACCCTCTCCGGCGGCACGGTCGTCACCCCCGGCAGCCCGGGCCTGTACTTCGTCACCTGGACCAACGACGACCCCGGCGAGGGCGGCGTGGCCATCGTGGACGACGACCAGGTCACGGTCACCGCCCAGGTCGACTCGTCCATCACCTTCGACCTCGACACCGCCACGACCGACACCGAGAGCTCCGCCCCGTATTCCGTCTCCCTCGGCGCCATCACCACGTCGGACACCCGCGTCTCGGGCGCCACCGACGCCGTGAACTTCATCTGGCTCGACCTCGACACCAACGCCGGCGCCGGGGCCGTCGTGACGGTCCGGAACGCGAACGGCGCCTCCGGCCTCGTCTCGACCGCCGTCCCGGCCGACGCCATCGCCTCCGCCGACGGCGCGGTCGCCGACGGCACCGAGAACTACGGCCTCTGCTCGGTCACGACCTCCGACGCCGGCGGCAACCTCGACGCCCTGGCCCCCTTCGACGGCACGTGCGCCGCGGACACCGAAGGCAACACGGTCGGCGGCTTCACCGGGAGCGCCCAGCAGATCTACGACACCGACTCGGCCCCCATCGCCGGAGGCCGCGCCCAGATCGCGGTCCAGGCCTCCATCTCCGCCACCACCCCCGCCCACAACGACTACACCGACACGCTCACCTTCATCGCGACGGGGACGTTCTAGAGGAAGAAACTGTCCACAGCCAAAAGGGGACCGCAAACACGGCCCCCTTTTGGCATTGAAAATAAGGATAAAAAATGATAGAATATGAGGGATATCGGTTTCCGGAACGCGCGACGGCGCGTTTGATGGGATCGTGGCGCGCCGCGGGCGCCCCCTCTAAACGAGGTGCAAAACAAAGCGATGGGAGGAATCATCACACACCTGCGAAGGGCCGTCTTGCGTGTCCTGGCCGTGACCGTCACCTGCACGTCGGTCTTCTTCGCGTTCCCGACGGACGTGGCGCGCGCTTCCGGAACCGCCGATTGGGACGCGGACGGTTCCTTGGTCGCGGAAACGGAGAATACGGGATGGGCCGCGGGCGGACAGATCGCCATCCCCGTCAATGAAGTTTCCATACCGCACGCCGTCACGAGCGACGGCAGCTACGTCTATGCCTGGTATGACACCGATGCCGGCCAAGTCCGTGCACAGAAGCTCGACGCTTCAGGTGCGCCGCAATGGGGAACGAACGGCGTCTTGGCGTATGCGAGCGCCACGGAGACGCTGTACGGCGCGATCAGCGCGGTGCCGGACACGGTCGGCGGCGTCATCCTCGTCTTCTATACGGCCGAGACGTTCTACAACATCCGCGCCCAACGCCTCGGTCCGACCGGCGCCTATCAATGGGTCTCGACCGGCGCGACGGTCGTGGCCGACGGTTCCGAGAACTCCTACGGCCCGACCGCCGTCGAGGATGGATCGAACGGCGTCGTCGTGGCTTGGATGCGCGGCAACTCCTCGACCAACGCCGACATCCGCGCGCAACGCCTGAACGGCGCCGGGTCCCAGCAATGGACCTCGACCGGCGTCGTCATCTCCGCCGCGGCCAACGAGCAGATCAACCCCGTCGCCGTCACGGACGGTTCGGGAGGCGCCATCATCGGTTGGGAGGATCATCGCAGCGGCGACGCGAACACCGACATCTACGCCCAGAGGGTCAATACCTCCGGCACCGTCCAATGGACGGCCAACGGCGTCGTCATCTCGAACGCCACGGCCAACCAGGACCGCATGACCTCCGCCACGGCCGACGGTTCCGGCGGCGCGGTCTTCGTCTGGGAAGACAACCGCACGTCCGGCGGATCGGCCGGCGTCTACGCGCAGAAGATCAACTCTTCGGGCACCGTCCAATGGACGGCCAACGGCGTGGCGGTCGATACGGACATGGCGTTCCTCACGAACCCGAAGGTCGCGATGAGCGCGACCAATACGATGATCGCCTACGCCATCGACGACGGCGGCGAGACGGACGTCTACATCCAGAAGCTGAACGCGTCGGGAACCAAGATGTTCGAGGCGAACGGAAAGCGGCTCACCGCGACCGCCTCCGTCAGCGAATACGTGAACGGCATCGTCGAGGCGGGCGACGGTTCGAACGACGTCATCCTCACGTTCGGTCGCGGCTCCGGCTCCACGACCGTCGAACAGATCCGTGCGCAGAAGGTCACGATCGGGGGTTCGGTGTCCTGGTCGGCCGACGGCGTCGTCGCGCTCGTCGAAGCGAACTCGACGTCCTACCACCCTGCCGTACGCGCGGCGGTGCTCAGCAACTCCGGCGGCGACGCGATCGTCATGTTCGCGCGCGAGGACGGGAACGACACCGTCGCCCAGCGCCTCCAGTCGTCGGACGGCGCGCCGCAGTGGAACTCGACTGAAGGCGTCCTCATGCCCGACGGCGCCGCGGGCGCAGCTCCGCAGACCGGCGCGCAGGTCGTTTCGGACGGCGCAGGCGGCTACATCTTCGCGTGGAACGACAAGCGCCGTCGTTCCGGAAAGACCGATATCTTCGCCCAGAAACTGAACGCCAGCGGCGCGGAGCAATGGACGCTCGGCGGCGAATCCATCATCGCGACAGGGGATGACGACGGCGTCTGGACGCTCATCGCCGACGGCGCCGGCGGAGCCCTCATCGCTTTCACGACCTATGTCGGGAGCGATTCGTATATCCGCGTCATCCGCATCGAGTCCGACGGCGATATCGCCGCGGGCTGGTCGGGTTCCGGCACCGCGCTTTCGCCGTCGACCTCGACGGAATTCATGGACATGGTCTCGGACGGCGCGTCCGGCGCGATCGTGATCTATCGCGACACCTCGAACGGCGGGCAGATCTTCGCCAACCGCGTGACGAGCGCCGGAGCGACGCCGTGGGGGGCCACCGGCGTGGAGCTTTCGCAGAACACCGCGAACCCGGGGCACAACTACGCTTCGGCCGCCGCCGACGGTTCCGGCGGCGCGTACGTCGCCTGGTTCCATCAGAACAACGACACCGCCGTCACCGAACTCCGCATGGTCCGCATCGACTCGAGCGGTTCGGTCGTTTCCGGTTGGACGTCCGGCGGAACGACCGTCGCGATCGAGGATACGGCCAGCAATCCTGACGTCGCCGTCACGAGCGACGGATACGCCGTCGTCGCGTGGTACGAGAACCCGTCGAGCGACAGCTACATCATGGCGCAGAAGTACAGCGCGGCCGGCGCGTCCCAATGGACCGCCAACGGCATCGAAGTCGTCGATGAGACGGGTAACCAGACGAGTCCGAGGATCGTCGCGTCCGATACGGGCGCCATCGTCGCCTGGAACGACTTCCGCAACGGCAACGATTACGATATCTACGCCCAGCGTCTCGAATCCGCCGGTACGTTGGACTGGACCGCCTCCGGCGTGGAAGTCGTCACCGCCGCGGAAGAGCAGGCGCTTGTCGGCATCGATACGGATGAAGTCGACGGGGCGGTCTTCGGTTGGTACGACTACCGCGCCGGGGATGGCTACTCCGACATGTATGCCCAGCGCCTCGACGTCACGGGCAACGCCGAATGGACCGTCGACGGGATCGCGCTCGCCGACCGCGCGAACAAGGACGAGAATTCCGGCTTCGACGCTTGGGCGCGATACCTCGTCTCGGACGGCGACGCCGGCGTCGTCGTCGCGTTCGGCTCGGAGAACGACGACGCGACGGCCGTCACGCAAGCGCGCGCCCAGCATGTCACGGACTCCGAGGGTGCCGGCGGGCCCGCCCCCACCAACGACCCCACCCTCTCGAACGCCGTCACCATGACCCGCCTCAAGGTGAACACCGCCTCCACGGTGTCCATCTCCTTCGAGCTCCAGAACGAGCTGACCGGCACCTTCACCGCCACCTTCCCCGTCGGCTTCACGGTCACGGGCGCCATGACCTCGGGAAGCTGTTCCGGCGGCGGCACCGTCGACACCTTCGCCTTCGACGGCCCCTCCCGCACCATGACGGCCGAGAAGCACGCCTGTTCCGGCGTCCTCACCCTCTCCGGCGGCACGGTCGTCACCCCCGGCAGCCCGGGCCTGTACTTCGTCACCTGGACCAACGACGACCCCGGCGAGGGCGGCGTGGCCATCGTGGACGACGACCAGGTCACGGTCACCGCCCAGGTCGACTCGTCCATCACCTTCGACCTCGACACCGCCACGACCGACACCGAGAGCTCCGCCCCGTATTCCGTCTCCCTCGGCGCCATCACCACGTCGGACACCCGCGTCTCGGGCGCCACCGACGCCGTGAACTTCATCTGGCTCGACCTCGACACCAACGCCGGCGCCGGGGCCGTCGTGACGGTCCGGAACGCGAACGGCGCCTCCGGCCTCGTCTCGACCGCCGTCCCGGCCGACGCCATCGCCTCCGCCGACGGCGCGGTCGCCGACGGCACCGAGAACTACGGCCTCTGCTCGGTCACGACCTCCGACGCCGGCGGCAACCTCGACGCCCTGGCCCCCTTCGACGGCACGTGCGCCGCGGACACCGAAGGCAACACGGTCGGCGGCTTCACCGGGAGCGCCCAGCAGATCTACGACACCGACTCGGCCCCCATCGCCGGAGGCCGCGCCCAGATCGCGGTCCAGGCCTCCATCTCCGCCACCACCCCCGCCCACAACGACTACACCGACACGCTCACCTTCATCGCGACGGGGACGTTCTGACACGCTCCCTCAGAATGTGGTATACTTGCGGGCGAAAGTCCCCTAATATCTTTTTTCGTTATGTTGGAGCATACGCCCGTCTTCGGAGGAGGCACGGACGAGAAGCTCGTTTCCGCGTCCGAGGGGCGGAAACTGGCCTCGTTCGCCGACGCCGTCGCTCGCTGGACCCTGAACCTCGCGCTTCTTCTTTTCCCGCTGGCCTACATCCCGGGACTCGTCGACGCCTTGGAACTCCCTAAGCAGACGTTCCTGGTCGTCGTGACGATCGTCGCGACCCTGGCCTGGCTGGGCAAGATGCTCGTCACCCGCCGCCTCGAGATCCGACGCTCGGTGATGCATCTCCTCGTCGGCGTCTACCTGGTCATCTACGCCGTCGCCGCCTGGTTCTCCGACAGCCGCTACGCCAGCTTCGTCGGCGACTTCGGCCAGGAGAAGGCCGCGCTTTCCACGCTCTTCTGCTTCGTCCTCCTGTATTTCGTCGGCGTGCACGTCATGCGCGACGCGAAGGACGTCCGCGCGTCCGCGAGCTGGCTCATGCTCGGCGGCCTGCTCGCCGTCGCGCTCAGCTTCCTCCAGGCGCTCGGCGCGCGCTTCCTGCCCGGAGCCGCCGAGGCCGGCGCCGCGTTCAACACGCTCGGCACCTCGAACGCCATCGGCACCTACGGCGCCGCGATGATCGCCCTCGCGATGGGCTTCCTGCTCCTGCCCGCGAAGCAGGGCCGCCTCGCCCTCGCGACCAAGATCATGATGTTCGCCACGATCGCCCTCGCGGCGGTCTACATCGCCGCCCTCCAGTTCTGGGCGCTCTGGCTCACGATCATCGTCTCCTCCGCGGTGCTCGTGGCCTTCGGCATGCTGAAGACCGACCGCAACATGCGCGTCACGATGCTCGCCATCCCGATGGCCGCCATCGTGATCGGCGTCCTGCTCATCTTCATCCGCCTTCCGCTCAGCCTCGGCCTGCCGGCCGAAGTGATGCCGTCGCTCTCCGCCAGCTGGGACATCTCGCGCGAGACGCTCGCCCGGTCGTCGCTCCTCGGCTCCGGCCCCGGCACCTTCCTCTACGACTACACGATGTTCCGCTCGGCGGACCTCAACGCCACGGACTTCTGGAGCGTTCCGTTCGACCGCTCGGCCTCGCGCCTGCTCACGCTCCTCGCCACGACGGGCATCCTCGGTTTCGCCGCCTTCGCCGCGCTCTTCATCTTCCTGGCCGCCCGCACAAAGATGAAGCTCTGGCGCGGCCATGACGAATGGCTCACGACGCTCGCGGTCTTCGCGGGTTGGACCGCGCTCCTCGTCGGCAAGTTCGTCTACTCGTCGAACATGACGCTCGAGTTCGGCTTCTGGATGCTCACGGCCATGCTCGTGGCGCTCGAATGGCGCACGTGGTCCGAGGCCAAGTTCGAGACCTCGCCGCGCTCCGCGCTGATGCTTTCGTTCATGTTCATCGTCGCGGTCATCTTCTCGGTCGCCGGCCTCTACCTGCAGGGCCAGCGCCTCGTCGCTGAGGCCCGCTACAGCCGCGGCGTCACCGCCGAGCTCGCCAAGCCGGAAGACGTCGACAAGGCCGTCGCCGACCTCATCCGCGCCGGACAGCTGAACGCCTCGAGCGACCTCTACTTCCGCTCGCTCTCGCAGGCCCTGGCCGTCCAGGCCAACCTCGAGGCCTCGAAGGCCGGAGCCAACCCGAACCCCGAAGCCGCGCAGAAGATCACGGTCCTCGCCGCCAACGCGGTGAACGCCGGCAAGCGCGCGACGGAACTGAACGCCGCCAACGTCCTCAACTGGTCCTCGCTCGCGGGCATGTACCGCGACCTCGGCTCCGCCGTCCCCGGCGCCGTCGAAGCGGCCCAGCAGGCCTACGGCAAGGCGCAGGAGCTCGACCCCAACAACCCCATCTACGCCACCGAACTCGCCAAGATCCACCTGACGCTCGCCGGCGAAGCCGCCGCCAAGGTCGGCGAGGACGCCTCCAACGACGAGAAGGCCGCCGCGAAAGCGGCCGTGGACTCGAACCACGCCAAGGCTCGCGAGCTCCTCGACCGCGCCGTCTCGCTCAAGCAGGACTACGCGCCGGCCCACTACTGGCTCGCCGTGCTCCTCGAGCGTGAAGGCAAGGTCCCTGAAGCCATCGCCAAGCTCGAATCGGTCCGCAACTACAACCCGCGCGACCTCGGCGTCGGCTTCCAGCTCGCCATCCTCTACTACCAGAACAAGGAGACGGACAAGGCCATCGCCGAACTGGAGCGCATCATCGGCCTCAACCCCGAGTACTCCAACGCCCGCTGGTACCTCTCCGCGATGTACGAGGAGAAGGGCGAGCTCGACAAGGCCATCGCCCAGATCGAGGAAGTCCAGAAGCTGAACCCCGACAACAAGGACGTCGCGACGCGCCTCGAGGCGCTCAAGACGAAGAAATCCGGCGGCGCGGCTCCCGCGGAGGAAGGCCTCCCCGAACCGGTCGTCGAAGGCGAAGGCGCCCCCGCCCAGCCGTAAGACCGCAAGACCCCTCGCCATCAGGCGGGGGGTCTTGATTATTCCGGAGGGGGCTGATATATTTCTGGCTGTTCCGGGCCGTTAGCTCAGCTGGTAGAGCGTCCCGCTTCGCGGGAAGGTCAAGAGTCCGTCCACCAGAGTTCACAAGAAAACATGGGCCGTTAGCTCAGCTGGTAGAGCGCTTCCATGGCATGGAAGAGGTCAAGAGTTCGATTCTCTTACGGTCCACCATCACCGAACCGCCTCGCAAGGGCGGTTTCGTGTTTCCGCCGCCCCGCCATCCTTTACGGGGCGGAAATTACCTGATAGCCTTTCCCGGTATGTCCCTCAAGATCGGCATCGTCGGGCTCCCGAACGTCGGCAAGTCCACGCTGTTTTCCGCCATCACGAAGAAGCAGGTCGACTGCGCCAACTACCCGTTCTGCACCATCGAGCCGAACGTGGGCGTCGTTGCCGTCCCTGACGAACGCCTCGAGGCGCTCGCCAAGGTCTCGAACGCCGCGAAGATCGTCCCGGCCATCATCGAATTCGTCGACATCGCCGGCCTCGTGAAGGGCGCCTCGCAAGGGGAGGGCCTCGGCAACAAGTTCCTGACCAACATCCGCGAGACCGACGCCATCGCGCACGTCGTCCGCTGTTTCGAGGACAAGGACGTCCTGCACGTCCACGACAAGGTGGACCCGAAAGGCGACATCGAGGTCATCAACCTCGAACTCATCTACGCCGACCTCGCCACCGTCGAGAAGCGCATCGAGGGCGTGGAGCGCCAGATGAAGGGCGGCAAGGACCGCGATTCGGAACTCCTCCTCTCCGCGCTCCGGAAGACCGATGCCGTCCTCAAGGCCGGGCATCTCGCCAACACGGTCGAGCTCACCGACGACGAGCGCTTCGCCATGCGCGAGACTCAGCTCCTCACCATGAAACCTGTGCTCTACGTGCTGAACGTCGACGAGGCCCAGCTCGCCGCGGGCTTCAAGCTCGACTTCCTGAAGCCCGAGGAACAGCTCCCGATCTCCGTGAAGATCGAGTCCGAGATCGCGACCCTGCCCCCCGAGGAAGCCAAGGAATTCATGGCGACCTACGGCATGAAGGAGTCGGGCCTCGACCGCCTCATCCGCGCCGCCTACGACCTGCTCGGCCTCCAGACCTTCATCACCTCCGGCGAGATCGAGACGCGCGCTTGGACCATCGTGAAGGGCACGAAGGCGCCGCAGGCCGCCGGCGTCATCCATACCGACTTCGAGAAGAACTTCATCCGCGCGGAGATCATCGACTGGAAGGACTTCGTCGAGCTCGGCGAAGCGGGCGCCCGCGACAAGGGCAAGCTCCGCACCGAAGGCAAGGACTACGTGATGCGCGACGGCGACGTGGTGCACTTCCGCATCGGCGCCTGAAATCCCTGAAAAGAAAAAACGCCCGGCGACCTCGTGAGGTCGTCGGGCTTTCGTTCATGGGGCCATCGCTAGGCGACGACGCTGAGCTCGATGCCGAGCTCGGCGGCGCGCTTGCGGCGCTGCTCCGTGAACTTGTCGTACAGCTTGCAGAGCAGGTCGCCCATCTTCGGGTCCGTGCGCGCCGCGAGGAACTCCTCGGAGGCGCGCAGGAGGCCCTGCGTCTCGTTCACCGGGTACGCCTCGACCCCCAGCGCCTTGTTGGCGATCGGGAGGAAGAGGTCCGAGACGTCAGACCACCCGATCATCCAGTACATCAGGTGCAGGACCGACTGGGTGTCGACCTGGTAGAGCCCCTCGAGGGAGCTCGCCGTGATGCGGTAGAGGGTGCAGGGCGTCTCGGCGCGGTAGGCGAGCGAGACGGGCGCGCAGGTGAAGTAGTACCGGGCGCCCAGGAGCGGGCGGTTGGCGCTCGCGTCCGGGGCCGCCGAGTAGACCGTCGTCACCGGCATCGAGCCGATCGAACGGCCCGGTTCCGCCGCGAGGCGGACCGTGCCGCCGCGCAGCATGTAGATCGCGTCCGCCGGCTTGCCGAGGGGGAAGAGGAGCTCTCCCTTCTTCAGCTCGCGGCGGGTGAAGAACCCGTCGGGACGCTTGCCGGCGGCCTTGGTGGCCTCCTGCACGCGCTCCTGGATGTTCACGATCGTGTCCTCGCCGACGACGTCGGGGAGGGAGAGAGACTGCGTTCCTGTCGCCATGTGGGACTCCTTGTCGCTGGGGTGGAAGGTTCAGAAGCTCTTGCTGCGGGTCATCCAGGCCGGCCTGGGCAGGGCGGCGATCGCCGTGCTCGGGCAGTCGGAACGCACCATGCGCCCGATCGTCAGCTCGCCCATCACGCGGAGGGCGAAGTCGAGGTAGTACTCCTCGAAGGCCGCCGGCTCGTAGCGGAGGACCTTGTCCTCCGGGAGCGTCGGGCTGAAGCAGGGCAGGCCCGTTCGCTCGAACTCCTCGGCGATCTTCTCGCGGAGCCGCGCTCCCATGTCGGAGAAGAGGATGAGGTTGCGGAGGAGCGTGAGCGTCGTGCGCTTCTTGCCCATGTCGATGAGCACGCGCGTGTCGATCGCGAGGATCTCCACGTGCGTCTCGGCCAGGTAGGTGTACGTGCTGCCGCTGCTGTAGCAGTAGTCGCTGGCCGAGAGGATCGGCAGGGCGCCGCTCCGCTTCGACTGGTCGGCGATGTACCGGCAGACGTGGCGCCCGCCGGCGGTGACGGCGACGTCGCCGTAGCGGACGATGAGCATCCGGCGGACCGGAGCGCACTCCTCCAGGATGACCTCGCCCTCCCGGTATGCCTGGTACTCAGGCTTGGCCTTGGGGCCGAGGTCGTGGGTCAGGCTTTCGAAGAACGCGTGCGGATCCTTGATTTCCAGGCTCATGTGCGGCCTTTCGTGGAAGGTTCAGCGTCCAAGGCGGATTGCCAGAGGACCGCGCATATTAGCCGAAAATCCATCATTTGTCAAGGGAGGGGCGGGCCCTGCCGGCACCCGCTCGCTGGCGCCGGGAGCATGGATGTTCGCTGTTGGATCGGACGCTGCGCGAGCGGGTGCCAGCAGGGCCCTTTAGGGGGTAAGGGGGAACGAGGCACGCAGGATTGACATTCGCGGATTTTTGGCTATGCTGGAGCTACGTCCTTTTCCCGAAAGGGGGCTCCGATGAAGACGAACTCGTCACGTTGGGGCTGGCTGACGCTCAGCCTCGGCATCCTCGCCGTCATCCTGACCTGGTCCCTCGAGGCGTATGCCTTGTTCTGCTGGGCCTGGGTCGTCGCGAGCTTCGGCGTCCTCTGGGTCGCCCTCGTCTCGCTCCGCCT
This sequence comes from uncultured Gammaproteobacteria bacterium, assembly GCA_964400625.1. Classification (GTDB taxonomy): domain Bacteria; phylum Patescibacteriota; class Patescibacteriia; order SG8-24; family DYFX01; genus DYFX01. The sequence continues at coordinate 30,185 of CAYNUS010000010.1, read as the reverse complement.
CGGTCCCACGCAATGGCTCGTGACCGGCGCCGCCATGCTGAACATGGCCGCGGGCGTCTCGAACGGCCTCGTCATGACGGCCAACGGCATGCGCATGCCGGTCGAGCCCGTCCATGACTGGGAGAGCGTGCCCGCGTTCTTCGCCAGCGAGGAAGATCGCAAGGGTCGGTTCTGCCGGATGGTCCGCGGCGCCGACGAGGCCGTGCTGCCTTCCTCGGAAGGGGAGACGACGCACTTCGCCGTCCCGACACCGCACTTCGTGCAGGGCAAGCGCATCGTGCCGCATGCCGAGCCGCCGCGTTTCGCCGTCCTCGACGACCGCCACGGCATCCGCATCTGCGGGGCCGACACGGTCTACAGCAAGGGCGACGTGCTCGGATTCCTCGGCACCATCGTCCTCGGCGTCCCCGCCGCCGCCCTCCTCATCCTCGGCTTCCTCTGGCGGAAGATCCGCGGAAACAAACGGCCCCCACGCGACGCGTGAGGGCCTTTTTCTTTATCGGTTCGGGTTGAAGCGGAAGCGGAAGATGTCGCGGCCGACGCGCTGGTCGGGGCGCTTGTAGACGAGTCCGGTCGAGCTGCGGGCGTTCAAGGCGGTCACGGCCATGCCCGGCAGGAGACCCTCGGCGCGGAAGCCGTAGTCCTCGAGTTCGCGCAGGATGTTCACGTGCTTGCTCCCGAAGAACGGGAAGACGAACACGACCTTGCCGCCCGGCTTCAGGATCTTGGAGAAGGCGTCGAAGGCGCGGCGATAGAGGCCCATCAGCTCCAGATACTCGAAGTGGATCTTCTGGTCCGATTCGCCGCCCTTGAGCGGCGGACCGAGATACGGCTCGCAGACGATGGTCGAGACGGAAGCGGGGTCGAGCGCGGAGGGGAGGTCCTTCACGTCGCTCACGGTCGCGTCGAACTTGATCTTCAGGCCGCGCTCCTTGGCGAGCCAGGCGAAGTTGTCCTTGGTGTCGACGACGGCTTTGGGGCTGATGTCGGAACCGAGCAGGATGCGGTAGCCGAGCGTGGCGGCTTCGTTCAGCACCGTGCCGGAGCCGCAGAAGGGGTCGAGCAGCGGCTCGTCCTGGGGGCCGGCGGCGATGTTCACCATCATGCGGGCGAGCTTCGGGGGGAGCATGCCGCTCTTGGCGTCGGCCTTGGGGCGCCCGAAATCGCGCTCGGAGAAGTCTTCGAAGGCTTGCACCGCGATCGTGCGGGCGAGCCAGGTGGTCTTGGGGCCGGCCAGGATCAGGAATTCGGCGCCCTTGCCGACGAGCTTGTTCTTGTCGACCTGCACCGACGTGAGCGCGAGGCCGTCGGCCAGCACGGCGCGGACGGAAAGGCCGGAGGTCTTCAGTTCCTTCTTGAGCTCGAGCGAGAGCGGCTTCAGCCACTTGCCGAACATCCGGGCGCGAGCCGGCTCGGCGCCCATGTCGTAGAGGCTGAGCCCGAAGTCCAGGTTGGTTTCGCCCGCGGCGGCTTCGAGGAGCTTCAGGAGGTCCTTGTCGATGGCCTGCGATTCCTTCACCACGCGCGCCATCTTGATGGAGCCGCCGAGGCGGTGGAAGAAATCGGCGTCGAGCTGCTTCTCGACGGTCGCGATCATCACGGCGGGCGTGAAGACGGACGTCTTCGCGTCGAAACCCGCACCCGCCGCGTTCAGGGCGGAGATGAGTTCGGCGGTCGAGATGGCGGGCTCGCGCCCGAGGACGAAGGCGTACTGCATATGACGGCTTACCTTAGATGATATCAGGCCCGAAGTCAATGGGGCAGACCTGCGCCCCTTGCGCGATTTCGGGACCCGTGGTATCGTCCCAGCGCTTACAACAGGGCCTTCAAGCCTTGATAAATCAAGCGATTTCCATCGAAACCAGCCCATGTTTCGGGAAATTCTATTAACGTTATGTCCCGCTACGAACTCCTCTACATCATCCCGGCGACCTACGCCGAGACGGAGCTCCAGCCGGTGATCGACGGGATCACCAAGCAGCTCACCGAGATCGGCTGCACCATCTCCCGCAACGAGATGGTCGGCAAGATCAAGTTGACCTACCCGGTCGACCACGTCCGTTACGGGTACTACATCCTCGTCGACCTCGACCTCGAGACGCCGAAGGTGAAGGCCCTGAACGAGATGCTGCGCCTCCACTCCGAGGTGCTGCGCCATAGCCTCATGATCAAGGACCAGAAGGCCAAGCCGGTCTTCAAGCTCCAGGCCATGGAGGAGATCGATCGCGACGCCCCGCGCCGCAGCGAAAGCACGGACCGCGCCGAGCGCGAGACGCGCCAGCGCCAGGCCGCCGGAGCCGCCAAGCCGGCCGACAAGAAGGTCGAAGTCGACATGGCCGACGTCGAGAAGAACATCGACAAGATCCTCGAAGGCAAGATCGAATAATATCTGATCTTACGACGATGAACCTCAACCGCGCGCAGATCATCGGGAACCTGACGCGTGATCCGGAAACCCGGACCACGCCGAACGGCCAGACCGTCTCCTCCTTCGGCGTCGCGACTTCCAGCCAGTGGAAGGACGCGAGCGGCCAGAAGCAGGAACGCGTCGAATTCCACAATATCGTCGCCTGGGGCAAGCTGGCGGACATCTGCCAGCAGTACCTCGGCAAGGGCCGCAAGGTCTTCGTGGAAGGACGCATCCAGACGCGCGAGTGGCAGGGGACCGACGGCGTGAAGAAGAACCGTACCGAAATCGTCGCCGAAAACATGATCATGCTGGACAAGGCCCCCGCGGGCCAGGGAGGCGCCAACGCCGCCTGGACCCCGAAGGCCGCCGCCCAGCCGAGTGACATGCCCGCGATGGCTTCCGCCCCCGCCGAAGAGGAGATCAAAGTCGAAGATATCCCGTTCTAAACACCTATGGCTCAAAAGAAACCCCAGCTGGGGCAGGAACGGCATTGCCACTTCTGCGTGAACCAGGTCGATGTCATCGACTACAAGGACACCGCGTTGCTCCGCCGCTACACCTCCTCCTACGCCAAGATCGTCCCGCGCCGCCGCTCCGGCGTCTGCGCGTGGCACCAGCGCAAGCTCGCGAACGCCATCAAGAAGGCCCGCGTCCTCGCGCTCATGCCGTTCGTGATCAAATAACAGGAAGGGCGGCGTTAGCCGCCTTTTTTGTCATCCCGAGCCCTGCACCCTGCAGGGCGCTAGGGATCCCTTTCAAACGACGGTCACGGAGGATTACGCCATAAAAGCGATTCCTACCGCCCCGCAATGCGGGGCTCGGAATGACACGCATATGCAACCCCGCTGGAAGCAACTGAAGGAAAGCGCGCACCTGCGCCAGAACCTCGTGGCGCGCGCCAAGGCGCTCGCCGCCGTGCGGGCCTTCTTCGACGCGCAGGGCTACATCGAGGTCGAGACGCCGCTCGTGGTCGCCAAACCCGGCATGGAGCCGCATCTCGACCCGTTCGAGACGACGGTCGCCGACCCCTTCGGCAACCGCTTCCCGGCCTACCTCATCACCTCGCCGGAGTATGCGATGAAGAAGCTGCTCGCGGCCGGCTTCCCCAAGATCTACCAGCTCGCCCGGTGCTTCCGGAACGGCGAGGCCTTCGAGGGCCGCCACAACCCCGAGTTCACGATGCTCGAGTGGTACCGCACCGGCACCGACTACGCCGGCATCATGGACGAGACGGAAGCGCTCGTGAAACACGTCGCCGAGAAGACGGCCTACAAGTCCGTCATCGAACGGAACGGCCGCCTGATCGACCTCGCCAAGCCTTGGGAACGGCTCACGGTCCGCGAAGCGATGCGGAAGCACGCCGGCGTCGACCTGGACGCCGCGCTCGGCGACGCGGGAATCCTGCGCGCCAAGGCCGCCGAACTCGGACACGTCCTGCCCGAGGACGTCCCGTGGGACGACGCCTTCTTCTCCGTCTTCCTGAACGCCGTCGAGCCGCAGCTCGGCCTCGAACGCCCGACCTTGCTTTGCGAGTATCCCGTCTCGATGGCGGCGCTCTCGAAGGCCTCCGCCAGCGACCCGCGCTACGCCGAACGCTTCGAGCTCTACATCGGCGGGCTCGAGATCGCCAACGCCTTCACCGAGCTCACGGACGCGAAGGAACAGCGGAAACGCCTCGAAGAGGAGCGCGCGCTCCGGAAGACGCTCGGCCGCACCGACTACGCCGTCGACGACGACTTCCTCGCCGCGCTGGAGGAGGGGATGCCGGAAGCCGGCGGCATCGCGCTCGGTTTCGATCGGCTCATGATGCTCCTCCTGGGGGAGGACGACATCCGCGCGGTCCAAGCCTTCCCGGCGGACGCGATGTTCCACCCTTCCCAAAAATAGGGCCCTCCGGTAAGCTTCCCGTGAATTAATGACTCCTATGGCTTCCGTCAACGACATCAACAAGGAATCCGTCGTGATGTATAAGGGCGAACCCCACATCGTCGTCGAGTTCCAGCACGTGAACCCGGGCAAGGGCGGCTCGTTCGTCCGTACACGCCTCAAGAACGCCCGCTCCGGCAAGGTGTTCGACAACACCTACAAGGCCGCCGAACCCGTCGAGTTCGTCGACCTCGAGCGCCGCAACCTCCAGTACACCTACAACGACGGCACGAAGTGGCACTTCATGGACAACGCCACCTACGAGGAGATCTCCATCGCGAAGGATATCCTCGCCGAGAAGACCAACTACCTCAAGGAAGGCCAGGAGATCATGGGCTGGTTCTACGAAGGCGACTGCCTGAACGTGGTGCTTCCCAAGAAGATGGTCCTGAAGGTCACCGAGGCCTTCGATGCCGTGAAGGGCGACTCCTCCGGCAACATCACGAAGGAAGTCACGCTCGAGACGGGCTACAAGGTGAAGGTCCCGATCTTCATCAAGGAAGGCGACCTTCTCTCCATCAACACCGAGACGGGCGATTACGTCGAGCGCGCCAACCAGTAGACCGAAGACCCGAAATCCGCTACGCTATGAGCGGATTTTCGTTATTATCGAACTCGTATGGTCTCCCCGATCGACGTGAACTGGTTCGCCGTCCTCGCCGCCACGGCCTTCGCCATGGTGCTCGGCATGCTGTGGTACGGTCCGTTCTTCGGCAAGCCGTGGATGAAGGCCATGGGCATGGATCCGAACGCCCCCATGTCGCCGGAAAAGAAGAAGGAAGGGATGAAGGCGATGTCCTGGAACGTCCCGGTCGCGCTCCTCTCGGCCTACGTCCTCGCGCACTTCGTGGACTACACCGCCTCCGTCACCTGGATGGACGGCGCGCAGACGGGTTTCTGGCTCTGGCTCGGCTTCCAGCTGCCGCTCATCGTCCAGGGCAAGCTCTACGAGAACAAGAAGAACGAACTGCTCGCCATCAACGGCGCCTACCAGCTCGTGATGCTCATGGGCATGGGCGCGACGCTCGCGTATTGGGCGTAAGACGATGCGGAAGGGACGCGACCACCGGAAATACGCGGTCCGCCGAGGCCTCCATGGCCTCGGTCTTGTTTCCGCCGTCCCGTTCCGCCGCGGAGCGCGCGTCATCGAGTACGTCGGCGAGATCATCGACGACGCCGAAGCCGACCGACGTTCCAACCGCTACATCTTCGAGGTCCGGAAGGACGTGAACATCGACGGCTCCGCCCGCCGGAACCTCGCCCGCTACGTGAACCACGCCTGCCGCCCGAACTGCGAGGACCGCATCGTCGGGAACCGCGTGTTCTACGTCGCGGCGCGCGCCATCAAGCCCGGCGAGGAGCTCACGGTCGACTACGGCAAGACCTACTACGACCACTACATCGCCCCGTACGGCTGCCGCTGTGGCGCCAAGCGGCATCGGAAAGGGCCCAGGAAAGCATGAAAAAACGCCCGGCGTCTGCCGGGCGTTTCCTTTTCCTTTACGCGGCCATCGCGCTCTCCGCCGCCTCGCGGTGGGCGGCTTCGTCGGCCAGGTCGGCCGCGGCGCCGTCGGTCACGATCTTCATGACCTGCTCGCGGATCTGCTTGATGAGCTTGGGGTTCTCCTTGAGGAACGTCTTGGCCGTCTCGCGGCCGACGCCGAGCTTCACGTCGCCGAACAGGTACGAGTTGCCGTTCTTGGCGATGACGCCGTGGAGCACGCCGGTGTCGAGGGTGTCGCCGGAGATCGAAATGCCCTCGTTGTACATGATCTCGAACTGGGTGGTGCGGAACGGGGGAGCGACCTTGTTCTTCACGATCTTCACGTTCACCTGGTTGCCGATGACCTTCTCGTCCTTCTTGAGCTGGGCCGAGCGGCGGACCTCGATGCGCTGGGAGGCGTAGAACTTGAGGGCGGTGCCGCCGGTCGTCGTTTCGGGGTTGCCGAAGACGACGCCGATCTTCATGCGGATCTGGTTGATGAAGATGACGCAGGTCTTGGTCTTGGAGACGATGCCGGTGAGCTTGCGGAGGGCCTGCGACATCAGGCGCGCCTGGAGACCCATGTGGGAATCGCCCATCTCGCCCTCGATTTCCGCCTTCGGCACGAGCGCCGCCACGGAGTCGACCACGATGACGTCGACGGCGCCGCTCCTGACGAGCGTCTCGACGATGTCGAGCGCCTGTTCGCCGGTGTCCGGCTGGGAGATCAGCATGTCGTTGATCTTCACGCCGATCTTCTCGGCGTAGGCCGGGTCGAGCGCGTGTTCGGCGTCGACGAAGGCGGCGAGGCCTCCCATCTTCTGGACCTCGGCGATGATGTGCTGGGCGAGCGTCGTCTTGCCGGAGGATTCCGGTCCGTAGATTTCGATGACGCGGCCGCGCGGGACGCCGCCGATGCCGAGCGCGAGGTCGAGCGAGAGGCAGCCCGTCGGGATGGACGCGACCTGCATCTTCTTGGCGTCGCCGAGGCGCATGATGGAACCGTCGCCGAACTTGCTGCGGATCTGGCTGATGGCTTCTTCGGTGGCTTTGAACCGTTCGTCGACGACTGCTTTTGCCATAAGGGTGATGATGTCATTCCGAGCCCCGCATTGCGGGGCGGCAGGAATCGCTTATAAAGGGGTCCCTACCGCCCGCTGGAATGCGGGCTCGGGATGACACGAGTGATTGATGAATTATAGCCGACGAGGAGGTCCAATCATACCCCGTCTTTCGATGTCAACATTGTAGATGAACGAAAGGCGAACAGCGCAAGACGGCGGATGTGGATAAACGAAAAACCCTCCGTTCGTGGGAGGGTTTCCGGCGCGTCAGCGGGTCATGGCGGTCGCCGTGCCGGAGTCCGTCGAGGCGCGGTCCTCGACCACCACCTTGAGGAGGATCTCCTGCTCGCGCGAGTGGCGCTTCTTGGCGACGACGCGCAGGTGCGAGACGCCGGGCGGCAGGTTCAGCACGTCCTTGAAGCTCCCGTCCGTCTCGATCGCCACCGGCTCGCTGTTGACCGAGAGGTCGACTTCCGGCTCCGTCTGCCCCTCGATGACCACGCGGTTGTCGGCGAAGACCTGGTCGTCATGCGGCGAGTAGAGCGTGACGGCGGGCGGCTTCAGGATGTCGTGCACCGAGTAGGCGAAGTAGCCGATGATGCCGACGAAGACCGCGCCGAGCGCCACGCTCTTGAAGAGGATGGGCGCGGCCACGAGGCTGCGGCCCTCGACGAAGTTCACGGGGCGCCCGGCGACGGGCACCTCCGCGGCGACGGCCATCTCCTTGAGGAGCGCGTCGGAAGCGGCGTCCGGGTCGATGCCGTAGTGCTTGGCGAGCGCCTTCACGAACTTCTTGGCGTAGACGGGTTCCGGGAGCTTGCCGAGGTCGTTGGCCTCGAGCGCCAGCACGAACTTCTTGCCGACATGCGTCAGCCGTTCGACGTCCTCGACCGATTCGCCGCGCTCCTCGCGCGACGCCCGGAGGGTCTCGCCGATCGTGAGATCGCCAAGAGACTTCTGCTGGAATGCCACCATAACGATATAGATCACCACCCCGGCGGAGGCCGGGGTCCACTCTTCAAAGTCGGCGTATCTTCCGGCGCTGGATCCCGGCCTCCGCCGGGATGGAAACTCAGACTACACGATCTTCAGGCATCTCGCCATCGAGGCCCTCCTCCTCGTCGCCGGAGGCGCCGCCTTCGTGGGGCACCAGGATCTCGCGCGGCTTGGCGCCGTTGCCCGGGCCGATGACGCCCTTCTCCTCGAGCAGGTCGAGGATGCGCGCGGCGCGGGCGTAGCCGATCTGCATGCGGCGCTGGAGGAACGAGGCGGAGGCCTTGCCGGAGCGGACGATGAGGTCCTGCGCGTCGTTCAGGAGCGGCTCGTCGTTGCCGCCGTCGTCGTTGAAGGTGACGCCGTTCGAGGTCGTGCCGAGGCGATCGACGATCTCGTGCTGGTACTCCGGCGCGTCGAAGTTGCTCTTGATGAAGTCCACGACCTTCTTGATCTCGAGGTCCGAGATGTAGGTGCCCTGGAGACGCTTCGGCTTCGAGAGTTCCGCGGAGGTGAAGAGCATGTCGCCGCGGCCCACGAGCTTCTCGGCGCCGAGCGAGTCGAGGATGGTGCGCGAGTCGGTGCCGCTCGCGACGGCGAAGGCGATGCGGGCGTTGAAGTTCGCCTTGATGAGGCCGGTGATGACGTCCACCGACGGGCGCTGGGTGGCGAGGATGAGGTGGATGCCCACCGCGCGGGCCATCTGCGCCAGGCGGATGATGCAGGTCTCGACCTCGTTGGAGGCGGAGGAGACCATGAGGTCGGCGAGCTCGTCGATGACGATGACGAGATACGGCATTTTCTCCTCGGCGGACTCGTTGTAGGAGCCGATGTCGCGGCGGCCGTATTGGGCGAGCTTCGTGAAGCGGCGGTCCATCTCGCCGATGGCCCACTTGAGGGCGTTCAGCGTCTTGGCGACGTCCGTGATGGCCGGCACGAGGAGGTGCGGGATGTTGTTGTAGGACGTGAGCTCGACGCGCTTCGGGTCGACCATGATGAAGCGCAGCTCGTCGGGGCCGTAGGTATAGAGGAGCGAGACGATGATGGAGTTGAGGCAGACCGTCTTGCCCGAGCCGGTCGAACCGGCCACGAGCATGTGCGGCATCTTGGCGAGGTCCGCGAGCCACGGCTTGCCGGCGACGTCCTTGCCGAGCGCGATCCTCAGGTTCGCGCGCGAGGAGCGGAACTCGTTCGACTCCAGGATCTCGCGCAGGTTCACGATGGCGACCGCCTGGTTCGGCACCTCGATGCCGACGAGCGACTTGCCCGGGATCGGCGCCTCGATGCGGATCGGGTGCGCGGCCAGCGAGAGCGCGAGGTCGTTGTTGAGGCCCGTGATGCGCGAGAGCTTCACGCCGTCATGCGGCTTCAGCGTGAACTGCGTGACGGTCGGGCCGATCGAGACTTCGCCCATCTCGCAGGGGATGCCGAAGTTCTCGAGCGTCTTCTGGATGACGTGCTGGTTGCGGCCGATGTCGCCGGAGGTCGGCTTGGTCGTCTTGTTGTTCAGGAGGTCGAGGGGGAGCGCCACCTTGCGCCAGACCTTCTTCGCCTTCATCGGCTCGTCGGCGTGCTGTCCGGCGATGACCGGTTCCGCCATCGGCATGCCGGCGTCGTCCTTCATCTCCTTCGACGCGAACTCCGGCTTGGCCTCGACGCGTTCCGGCAGAGGGCCGCTCGGCGCGCCGATCGTGCCGCCGTGGTCCGCCGGCTTGCGGCGCACGAACTCCATGAGCGCGCGATGCGGGAAGACGAGCTTCTCGAAGGACGTCTTGAGGACGAGGAGGAGCGAGGCGAGGATGCCGCCGCCGATCACGATGACGGCGCCCCAGAAGCCGAGGCCCTGTTCCAGGAGATAGCTGATCAGCATGCCGAGGTAGCCGCCGCCTTCCGCGAGGCCCTTGCCGAAGGCGACGCCGTCGGGGCGCGCGACGAGCAGGTGGATCATCGCGCCGAGGGTCAGGATGAAGAGCGCGGCGCCGAGCTTGGCGGCGGCGTCGAAGGCCTTCGATTCGCGGCGCACGCGGCCGATCGCGACGAAGAGCAGGAAGGCGGGGAGGAGGGGGGAGAGACGCCCGAGCGCGCCCTTGCCGAAGGCGTCCAGGTAGCCGCCGACCATGCCGCCCTGCCCGAAGGCCGCCAGCGTGAAGAGCAGCGCCAGGATGAGGAGGAGGATCGTCCCGAGCCCGCGGCGCGTCTCGGGGCTGAGCTCGAACGGCTCGCCGCGCGGCGCGGCGTCCTGCGGCTTGCCTTTCTTGCCGTTCCCGTTGCTGTTCCCGTTCTTCCGTGATTTGGCCATAGTCTGAAATACCTGAAATGACAGGCGTATCGTATCACAAAAAAACCCCCTTGAAAGGGAGCCTTGGACGTGAAACGCCGCCCCTACACTGTAGGGGCGGCGTCTGAGTTCTGAGTGCCTTCTGCTAGCTCTGGCCGTTCGAGCCGTCGGACGTCCCGACGGAGAGCTTCTCCTTCAAGGACCCGAGGTCCTGGAGGCCCATCTTGGGCGGACGCGGCTTCTTCTCCTGCTTCGGCTTGTCGGCCTTGGCGGGGGTCGGGCTCGCGCTCGCGACGGGCTCGGGCGTCTTGCCCTCGTCGTCGGTCGGGAGACCGGCGCCGGGGTCGACGCCGGTGAGAGCCACGGTGAGGGCGCGCGCCGTGGCGTCCGCCGCCTCATCCGCCGACTCAACGTCGGAGAGCTTCTCCTTCGCCGGCTTCTTGTTGCCGCCCTTCTTGCGGCCCTCGCTGGTCCGGACGGCGTCCTCCACCTTGACGGTGAGGACGTCGCTGCCGGGCCCGTTCAGGCCGTCGTGCGCCATGTCCAACGCGCGATCGATCTCGCCGCTGATCTTCGCGTCGCCCTTCTCCGCGGCCTGCAGCTTGAGCAGGTAGGCGTTCATGCCCACCTGTCCGGCGTTGGCCTTGTTGAAGAACGTCTCGATCATCTCGGCGGGGAAGAGCCGCTCGAACGAGCGCATGCGGAGGTACTCGCCGCCGCCTTCGCCCTTGTCGACGAAGTACGGCTTGCCGTTCCGGTCCGTCATGCTGGCGACGTGGAGCTTGATCTCGATGCCCTGGGGCACCTTGTTCAGCTCGTACACCACCTTCACGTTCTGCGCCTTGCGGATGCTCTGCTCCCGGACCAGCCCGGTCGCGCACACCTGCTCGATCATCTTCACGTGGATGTCGAGGTCCGGCCAGTGGATGTCGAAGGCCTCGCGGAGCGTCCGCTGGTCCTGTCCTCCGAGGAGGAAGATCAGGCTCGGGGCGCCCCAGGAGTCCCACCGGCGGAGGTGGAAGCGCTTGGGGATCAGGATGGTCTCGATCTTGGTCTCGCGGGTACGGTCGTCGTTCGACATGGTGTCTCCTTTGCGTGTGCCGGGTTGGCCGGCGGAAGAGGTTCGTGCGATTTGGGTTACGGAAACGCGAAGTCGGTCGGTCTCGAAGCTGGCGAAGTTGTCGATGAGCGGTCAGGGTCTCCTTTCGCGGTGGGGGAGAAAGATCCCTCAGAAGGAAAGATCTTCCCAGTGAACGATTTGGAGGCGTTAGTTGGCGTGGCCTGCCGAAGCAGGACGCCTAGCGGAGCCGATCGCAGGACGGTTCCAGCCGGAGCCGGAGGTGTCCTGTGAAGTTGGATCCGTCCGCGTGGGGCCCTTTCGGGTCATCGCGGAGAGCACTCCTCCAAGTCGTTCATGGGAAGATCATGTTCCTCCGAGGGAACTGGGGGGTTATGGCCCGCGTTTCGCCGAAGCGATGCGGTCCGCGTGCGGACGCCGTGAGGATTTCCAGCCGGAGCCGGAATTCCACGCAGCGCGTCGCCCGTGTCCCCTGGGACCCGAAGGCCTTGCGGGGACGAACCCACCATTTCTCTCGGAAGAAGGTGCTCCGGCGGAGGCCGGGCGTCATCGATGATGACCGGACAGCATAGCACCTCCTGCCTCTTTTGTCAAGACTAGCTGGCAAATATACCGGATAAACCGAGGATTTAGGCTCAAATACTGTCATCTATTCCTGTCAGTTCCTTCGGTCGTGCAGGGAAATTGACAGCGAGCGATCGAAAAAAGGACTTTCGGGCCGCCCGAATCATCCCCTGTGTAAAGCTTCCGGCTTTTGGCTATCTTTCGCCGTTTTTACGGGGGCTTGACACGTTCGCCGTTTTTCTCTTGACAGGGGATAAACCCGATGTTATGCTCCGTTTGAAATCAACGTCGTGCTTACCGTTTCCCGCACCAATTAGCGAAAATCCTCGCCCCGGGGAAAGGGGCGGGCGTTTTCTTTTTTGCGTCGGTAACGGAAATCGCGGCGGCGATGAGCCACTGTCCGACCTCATCGGCTGAACTGTCCACGAGGATCCGGAGTGGGGTTTTATTCACCCCTGGTTTTCCGTTTTTCCGGAAAACCTTCACTCCCGTCCCAGCGGTATGCAGATCAAGCGCACCCGGCCGAAAACGAGGGAACGCGTCTCGTTTTCGAAGCTGAAGGAAGTCTTCGAGCTTCCCGACCTGATCGAGGTCCAGAAGGATTCGTACGCGTGGCTCTTCAAGGAAGGCCTCCGCGAGCTGTTCGACGAAGTCTCCCCGGTCAAGGACTTCATCGGACGCGACCTCGAGCTCACGTTCCTCGACTACTATCTCGACGAGCCGAAGTTCGACGAGAAGACGTCCATGGCGAAGAACCTCACGTACGAAGCCTCGCTTCGCGTGAAGACCCGCCTCGTCAACAAGCGCACCGCCGAAGTCCGCGAGCAGGAGATCTTCCTCGGCGACTTCCCGGTCATGACCGACCGCGGCACGTACATCATCAACGGCATCGAGCGCGTCGTCGTCTCCCAGCTCGTCCGCTCCGCCGGCGTGTTCTTCACGCACGAGGTCAACCGCGGCCGCAAGTATTTCGGCGCCAAGATCATCCCCAACCGCGGCGCCTGGCTCGAGCTCGAGACCGACGCGAACAACGTCATCTGGGTGAAGATCGACCGCAAGCGCCGCGTGGCCGTCACCGCGCTCATGCGCGCCTTCGGGTACGCCACCGACGAGGAGATCGTCCCGCTGTTCGCCGACATCGACACGCACCCGAACCACAGGTACATCGAGGCGACGCTCTCGAAGGACGACGCCAAGAACGAGGAGGACGGCCTGCGCGAGGTCTATAAGCGCATCCGCCCGGGCGACATGGCCACGACCGACAACGCCCGCTCGCTCATCCACTCGATGTTCTTCAACTTCGACCGCTACGACCTGCACCGCGTGGGCCGCTACAAGTTCGCCCAGCGCTTCGCCAAGCAGGCGACGAAGGACGAGATCGAGAAGCCGGAGCACCGCATCCTCAAGAAGGAGGACATCGTCGAGATCGTCCGCGAGATCATCCGCCTGAACAACACCCAGGAGGACTCCGACGACGTCGACCACCTCGGCAACCGCCGCGTCCGCGCGGTCGGCGAATTGGTGCAGAACCGCCTCCGCGTCGGCCTCGCCCGCATGGAGCGCATCATCAAGGACCGCATGTCCACGATGGACATCACCCAGCTCACGCCGTCCAAGCTGATCAACGCGCGTCCGGTCATCGGCGTCATCCGCGAGTTCTTCATGAGCTCGCAGCTTTCGCAGTTCATGGACCAGACGAACCCGCTGGCCGAGCTCGAGCACAAGCGCCGCCTCTCCGCGATGGGCCCCGGCGGCCTCTCCCGCGAGCGCGCCGGCTTCGACGTCCGCGACGTGCACCGCACCCACTACGGCCGCATCTGCCCGATCGCCACGCCGGAAGGACCGAACATCGGCATGGTCGGCCACCTTTCCACCTACGCCCGCATCAACGAGTACGGCTTCATCGAGACGCCGTACCGCAAGGTCGCGAAGGAGAAGGACGGCCGCACCCGCGTCACCGACGAGGTCGTGTACCTGAACGCCTTCCAGGAAGAGAAGGCCATCACCACCGCCGCCACCACGCCGCTCGACGAGAAGGGCTATTTCACGCAGGACAAGGTGCCGGGCCGCCGCAACGGCGAACCGGCCACGGTGTCGACCGCCGACATCGAATACATGGACGTGAACTCCCGCCAGATCATCTCGGTCGCCACCGCCTGCATCCCGTTCCTCGAGCACGATGACGCCGTCCGCGCGCTCATGGGCACCAACATGCAGCGCCAGGCCATCCCGACCATCAAGCCGGACGCGCCGATCGTCGGCACCGGCATGGAGCACCGCGCCGCCCGCGACTCCGGCCACGTCGTGTGCGCCGAGTTCGACGGCGAAGTCACCCGCGTCCAGGGCGACCTCGTGGAAGTCACCGGCGAGGACGGCACCCGCAAGGAGCACGCCCTGAACAAGTTCGTCCGCTCCAACCACTCCACCTGCATCAACCAGCGCCCGATCGTCCTGCCCGGCCAGAAGGTCCGCAAGGGCGACGCCCTCGCCGACGGTCCCGCGACCGACGGGGGAGAGCTCGCGCTCGGACAGAACGTGCTCGTCGCCTTCCTCTCGTGGGAGGGCTACAACTACGAGGACGCCATCATCCTTTCGGAGCGCATGGTCCATGACGACCGCTACACCTCGATCCACATCGAGAACTACACGGTCGAGGTCCGCGAGACCAAGCTCGGCCCCGAGATGGTCACCTCCGACATCCCGAACGTCTCCGAAGAGAAGCTCCGCAACCTCGACGAGAACGGCGTCATCCGCATCGGCGCCGAGGTCGCGTCCGGCGACATCCTGGTCGGCAAGATCACGCCGAAGGGCGAGACCGAGCTCTCCGCCGAGGAGAAGCTGCTTCGCGCCATCTTCGGCGAGAAGGCCCGCGACGTGCGCGACTCGTCGCTCTACTTGGAGCACGGCGAGCGCGGCAAGGTCATCGACATCAAGGTCTTCTCCCGCGAGGCCGGCGACAAGCTCTCCCCGGGCGTCATCCAGGCCATCCAGATCTCCATCGCGGACCTCCGCAAGATCCAGGTCGGCGACAAGATGGCCGGACGCCACGGCAACAAGGGCGTCATCTCGCGCATCGTCCCGGTCGAGGACATGCCGTTCCTCGAGGACGGCACCCCGGTCGACATCCTGCTTTCCCCGCTGGGCGTCGCTTCGCGCATGAACCTGGGCCAGATCCTCGAGACCCACATGGGACTCGCGGCCAACGCGCTCAGCTACCGTGTCGTCACCCCGGTCTTCTCCGGCATCTCGGAGGAACAGATCAAGGGCGAGCTCGCCAAGGCGGGGCTCCCGGAGAGCGGCCAGATGAACCTCTTCGACGGCCGCACCGGCACCGCCTACGACCACAAGGTCACGATCGGCTACAAGTACATGCTGAAGCTCAACCACATGGTTGAGGACAAGATCCACCAGCGTTCCATCGGCCCGTACTCGCTCATCACCCAGCAGCCGCTGGGCGGCAAGGCGCAGTTCGGCGGACAGCGCTTCGGCGAAATGGAAGTCTGGGCGCTCGAGGCGTACGGCGCCGCGCACACGCTCCAGGAGATCCTGACCATCAAGTCGGACGACGTCCCGGGCCGCAGCCGCGCCTACGAGAACATCATCAAGGGCGAACCGATCAAGAAGCTCAACATCCCCGAATCCTTCAACGTCCTCGTCCGCGAGCTCAAGGGCCTGGCCCTCGACGTCGAACTGCTCAAGCAGCGCGACAACGGCGACTACGAGAAGGTCGAGATGGATTCCGAAGATCCGGCGGCCGCGCCTAGCCTGAAATAATATGATGCGACAAGAAGCCAAGGTCCTCGACTTCGACGCCATCCGCCTCAAGATCGCTTCCCCGGAAGTGATCCATGACTGGTCGTACGGCGAAGTCACGAAGCCCGAGACCATCAACTATCGCACCCAGAAGCCCGAGAAGGGCGGCCTCTTCGCCGAGGAGATCTTCGGCCCTTCCAAGGACTGGGAATGCTACTGCGGCAAGTACAAGAAGGTCCGCTACAAGGGCATCGTCTGCGAGAAGTGCGGCGTGGAAGTCACGCATTCGCTGGTCCGCCGCGAGCGCATGGCCCACATCGACCTCTCGTCCCCGGTGGCCCACATCTGGTTCCTCCGCAGCATCCCCGGCAAGATCGGCCTCGTGCTCGACATGTCGGTCATGAACCTCGAGAAGGTCATCTACTTCGCGAACTTCATCATCACGAAGGTCGACCTGGAGGCCAAGCTCCAGACCGTCGAGGCGCTGAAGCAGGAGTACAAGGGCAAGCGCAAGATGCTCGAGAACGAGTCCGAGCGGCAGATGGCCCAGCTCCGCGAGCGAAACGCGTCCGAGAAGGACCTCAAGAAGGCGCAGGACCTCAACGACCAGAAGATGGCCGCGCTCGAGGAGGACTACACCGACACCATGCGCGAGCTGAAGGAGCTCGAGCCGATGCGCATCATCTCCGAGCACGTCTACCAGACGTGGTCGCTCAAGTTCGGGCACCTCTTCGAGGCCTCGATCGGCGCGGAGGCCGTCTACGACCTCCTCAAGGCCGTCGACCTCAAGAAGACGGTGAAGCAGCTCGAGGCCGAGCTCGTCGACGCCTTCGGCGCGAAGAAGGACAAGCTCGTCCGCCGCGTGAAGCTGCTCCGCAGCCTCGACCGCAACAAGATCCGCCCCGAGTGGATGATCATGACCGCCATTCCCATCATCCCGCCGGACCTCCGCCCGATGGTCTCGCTCGACGGCGGCCGCTTCGCGACCTCCGACCTGAACGACCTCTATCGCCGCGTCATCAACCGCAACAACCGCCTGAAGCGCCTCCAGGAGCTCAACGCCCCCGAGGTCATCTCGCGCAACGAGAAGCGCATGCTGCAGGAGGCCGTCGACGCCCTGATCGACAACAGCGCCCGCCAGTCGAAGACCGTCATCGCCACGACCGGCCGCAAGCGCCAGCTGAAGTCGCTCGCCGACCAGCTCAAAGGTAAGCAGGGCCGCTTCCGCCAGAACCTGCTCGGCAAGCGCATCGACTACTCCGGCCGCTCGGTCATCGTGGTCGGCCCGCGCCTCAAGCTCTCCCAGTGCGGACTCCCGAAGCGCATGGCGCTCGAGCTCTTCAAGCCGTTCGTCATCGCCCAGCTCATCAAGCAGGAGCTCTGCCACAACATCCGCTCGGCCAACCGCTTCATCGAATCCGGCCGCTCGGAGATCTGGGACATCCTCGAAGACATCACGAGGAAGAGCTTCGTGATGCTGAACCGCGCCCCGACGCTCCACCGCCTCTCCATCCAGGCCTTCCAGCCGACGCTCATCGAAGGCAAGGCCATCCAGCTCCACCCGATGGTCTGCCCGGCCTTCAACGCCGACTTCGACGGCGACCAGATGGCCGTCCACGTGCCGCTGACCGAAGAGGCCAAGCGCGAGGCCGGCGAGCTCATGCTCTCCTCCAAGAACCTGCTGAAGCCCGCCACGGGATCCCCGCCGCCGATGCTCAACAAGGACATCATCTGGGGCATCCACTACCTCTCCCGCTTCACCGAGCGCGCCGACGGCTCGAAGAAGATCTTCGCGTCGCCGTCCGAAGTGCGCCTCGCGTACCAGACCGGCAACATCAAGCTGAACGAGAAGATCGTCTGCCGCGTCGAGAAGGGGGAGAAGCCCGTCGAGACCTCGATGGGCCGCATCCTGCTGAACAACGTCCTGCCGGAAGGCCTCCCGCGCGTCTCCGAGGCGCTCGACACCAAGAAGGCCGCCGACATGGTGCGCCTCTGCATCGAGTTCCACGGCGTCGAACGCGCCGCCGCGCTCCTCGACGACTTCAAGGAGCTCGGCTTCCACTACTCGTCGAAGTCCGGCTTCTCGTGGGGCATGGACGACCTCCCGACCATCCAGGGCAAGCCCGAACTCCTCGCCGAGGGCGAGAAGCGCGTCGAAGAGGTCGAGGAGCAGTACGGCGAAGGCCTCCTCACCCAGCACGAGCGCTACCTGCAGATCGTGAAGGTCTGGACCGAGATCAAGGACCGCATCACCAAGGAAGCCAAGACCCAGCTGCCGAAGGAAGGCTCCGTCGCCTCCATGATCGAATCCGGCGCCCGCGGTTCCTGGTCCCAGCTGACCCAGATGGTCGGCATCAAGGGCCTCGTGGTGAACCCGCGCGGCGACATCATCGAGCTGCCGATCAAGAAGGGCTTCAAGGAAGGCTTCGACGTCCTCGAGTTCTTCATCTCGACGCACGGCGCGCGTAAGGGCTTGACCGACACCGCCCTCCGTACCGCCAACGCCGGCTACCTGACGCGCCGTCTCGTCGACGTCGCCCAGGACGTCGTCGTCCGCAGCGTCGATTGCGGCGTCGAGGAAGGCATGACCATCACCGCCGCCGAATCGAAGGAGATGGGCGAGACGCTCGCGGCCCGCACCGTCGGCCGCTGCGTGCTCGAGACCGTGAAGCATCCGGAGACCGGCAAGGTCGTCGTGAAGGCCGGCGAGATCGTCACCGAAGCCGACGCCCGCGCGATCGCCAAGCTCGACATCCCCTCGATCGTCGTCCGCTCGGTGCTCACCTGCAAGGAGCAGAAGGGCGTCTGCCAGAAGTGCTACGGCTTCGACCTGGGCTACAACAAGCCCGTCCGCATCGGCACCGCCGTCGGCATCATCGCCGCGCAGTCCATCGGCGAACCGGGCACCCAGCTCACCATGCGCACGTTCCACACCGGCGGCGTCGCCGGAAGCGACATCACCCAGGGCCTCCCGCGCGTCGAAGAGCTCTTCGAAGCCCGCCCGCCGAAGCGCAAGGCCTTCGTGGCCGACGTCGCCGGCAAGGTGCAGATCGTCGAGGTCGAGCGCCGCGTCATCGAGACCGCCTCGGGCGAGCGCATCGTCGACAGCCTCTCGGGCTCCAAGATCATCCGCATCAGCCACACCGAGGAAGCCGAACTCAAGTTCAAGGCTCCCAAGGGCGACGAGATCGCGGTCAAGGACGGCGAGAAGGTCGCGCAGGGCCAGTCGCTCGTCAACCGCGCGGACGGCACCAAGGAATGGGCCCCGTTCGCGGGCGTCGTGAAGGTCGCCAAGACCGTCGTCACGCTCACGGGCGAAGCCGCCAAGGACACCGAATACGTCATCCCGCCGGGCTTCACGCTCTACGTGAAGGACGGCCAGGAGGTGACGCCGGGCGACGCGCTCACCGAAGGCGACCTGGACCTCCAGGAGCTCTACAAGTACAAGGGCCGCGAAGCCGTCCAGACCTACCTGACCCACGAGACGCAGAAGATCTACTCCTCGCAGGGCCAGAAGCTCAACGACAAGCACGTCGAGGTGATCATCAAGCAGATGTTCAGCCGCGTGTACGTCAAGGACGCCGGCGACACGGAACTCCTTCCGGGCGAGACGGTCGAACACGCCGTCTTCGAGGAGGAGAACCGCCGCGTGAAGGAGCTGAAGAAGACCCCGGCCGAAGCCGACGAGCTGTTCCTCGGCATCACCAAGGTCTCGCTCTCCACGGAGAGCTTCCTCTCGGCCGCCTCCTTCCAGGAGACCGCCAAGGTGCTCATCAACGCCGCCGTCTCCGGCAAGCTCGACAAGCTCGAAGGTCTCAAGGAGAACGTCATCATCGGCCGCCTCATCCCGGCCGGTACGGGCTTCCACAAGCTCGGCGAGTCTCCGATCGGCATCGACGAGATCATCTCGCCCGCGCTCCTCGACTGAGGACGCGCCCGGGAACGCGAACGCCCCGCAAGGGGCGTTTTGCGTTGACAAGAAGGCGTTTCCGGCGTACGTTCAGTCCGCCGCAGGAGGCCGCATGATCGAACTCGTCGTTCCGATCCATCCGGCGCTCGAGGACCTCTGGCGCCTGTTCGAACCTTCACGCCTGCCCGATGACCCGTCCGAAGACCGCTTCGGCTCGATGCTGCCGTTCGAGCTGGTGGCGCTGCTGCAGCGCTTCTGCCTGCCGCCTCCGCCGCTCCCGCCGCACGTCGAGGCGCGCGCCCGCCGCTGGCATGCCTACATGGGCCGCCTGCACCGCGCGCGCGAGGCCTGCCTCCATGTCGACCCGTTCCGCGTGCTGTGGGCCGATTGGACGGTCACGGCGCTCTGTCCGGATTGCGGACACCATGGACGCCCCGTGGCGGTCCCGAAGACCGGGTACACGCTCGTCATCCCTCGGGACCTCAAGGAGTTCCAGGCCATCACGGGGACGCGGTCCATCCGGATCCGGTACGAGGAAGACCTCCCATGACGCGGCTCGTCCGCGTCTTTTTCGTTGACAGGGAGGCCGTCTTCGTATGGAATGGAGCCAGGACGTTCATGGATGCGCGTACGCGCCGGAGGTACGGATGCCCAGGAAGAAGAAGCCCAAGACGAAGGCGTTGAAGGCCTATATCCAGGAGATCCGTGCGGTCAACGCGCGGTTCGGGAAGCTCAAGAAGCATGACGGGAAGCTCGGCGACGGCCTGGCGGAACGGAAGGATGCCTTGATCGACGAGATGCAGGCGACGCATCGCCACCGCCTCGCGTACGAGACGCCCGGTTCGCCCTCGAACGGCCCGTTCAGCCTCGGCGGCGGCCCCCAGCGCTTCTGCGCGGGCTGCGGCCTGGTCGACCAGCCCTCGGCGCCCGACGGCTACAAGCTCCTCGGCGAGGCCCGCGTCGTGCATGTCACGCACGACGAATACCTCGCCCGCCAAGGCAAGCAGCTGCGCCGCATCGGCATCAACCTCATCTGACCCTCCCCGGAGGGTCATTTTCATTGACATTTCGGCCTTATTTTTGGGATACTCGGGGTACTAAACGCACACCTATGGGACGCCATTGGCAGAACATCAAGCTCGGGAAGGGGAAAGCCGATTCGCAGAGGGCCGCCAAATTCACCCAGCTCAGCCGCGCCATCACGATGGCGGCCAAGGAGAAGGGGGGAGACCCGGACATGAACGCGAAGCTCTATACCGCCATCGAGAAGGCCAAGGAGGCCTTCATGCCGAAGGACAACATCGAACGCGCGATCAAGCGCGGCACGGGGGAGCTGGAGGCCGAAGTCCTCGTCGAGCTCCTCTATGAAGGCTATGGTCCCGGCGGCGCCGCCATCCTCGTGGAATGCGTCACCGACAACCGCAACCGCACCGCCACCAACGTGAAGACGGCGTTCACGCGCAACGGCGGCACGCTCGGCGCGGCCGGCGCGGTCGCCTGGATGTTCGAGCGCCGCGGCGTCATCGAGATTCCCGCCGCGGAATTCGAGGGCAAGGATCCGGACGAAGCCGAGATGGCCCTCATCGAAGCGGGCGCCGAGGACATCGAGCGCGGCGAGGAGGGCTGGGAGGTCATCACCTCGTTCTCCGACCTCGTCGACGTGCGCGCGAAGGTCGAGAAGGCCGGATTCAAGATTTCCTCCGCCGAACCAGCCTACATCGCCAAGGACATGCTCAAGGTCCCGGAAGACCAGAAGCCCGCGCTCGCGGAACTCCTCGAGGCGCTCGACGCCGACGAGGACGTGAAGGACGTCTACACCAACGCCGATCTCTAACCGCGCGCCTGTGATCATCCTCGGCATCGATCCCGGCACGGCGCGCGTGGGTTTCGGGCTGCTCCGCAAGGAGGGCTCGAAGTTCGTCCACGTCGCGCACGGCTGTCTCGAGACGCCGAAGGAGATGCCCCACGCCGACCGCCTCTCGTCGCTCCACGAGGAGCTCGGCCGCCTGATCGACCTCCACAAGCCGGAGCTCGTCGGCGTCGAGAAGCTCTTCTTCCAGAAGAACGTCCGCACGGCGATGAGCGTGAGCGAGGCTCGCGGCGTCACCCTGCTCGCGCTCCGCGACCGCGGCGTGCCGATCTCCGAGCACACGCCGATGCAGGTCAAGATGGCCATCACGGGCTACGGCGGCGCCGACAAGCGGCAGGTCCAAGAGATGGTCCGCCTGCTGTTCCGGCTGAAGGAGGTCCCGAAGCCCGATGACGCCGCCGACGCGCTCGCGATCGCATACTGCGCGGCGGTCACCCGTCCGCCGGCCGTGGTACAATGAGGCCATGCACGGAAGCAGAGGAGGGGCTCTCCGCACGAATCTGGCGGTCCTCGCCGTCAGCGCGTCCCAGGCGCTGACCGGCGCCTATTTCGTCGTCTACGGAAGTCCGCCGACCCTGCAAGGGCCCGTGGCGTCCTCGCATCCGCTCTGGATGGCGTACGTCATGGCGCTCGGCATCGGCGGCGTCCTCATGTTCATCGCCAAAGGCATCGTGCGGCCGCGCTGGCTGCGCCTGTCGCTCGGCATGCTCGGCGTCCTGCCGCTCCTCGCGACGGCCGTGAACGCCGCGCGCTTCTCCATCGCCGCCGGCTTCGTCTATGCGGCCGTGGCCTCCGCCGCGATGCTCTACGCCTTGTGGAACGAGGAGCTCGAGCCTGGAGAGACGCCGAGGATGCTTTTGGCGTTCGTCTCCGGCGCCCTGCTCATCCTTACGCCTCCCGCGTTCCTCGTCCTTCGCGGAGGACCGCCCCCGGCCGCCCCCATGCCCTTCCTGATCGCGACGGCGGCGCTCGGCGCCTTCGCCGTCTGGGCGCACGCGCGCAGGCCCGGCACGATCTACGACCTCACGGCCCGGTACGCGATGGCGGCCTCGTTCGCGGTGCTCGCGCTCGGCGCCTATGCCGTCCGGACGCCGCTCATGGCGATCGTCTACGCCGTCTTCGCCGTCCTCCTCGCCTCCGCCGACGCCTTCAGGCGCTATCGCCTCGGACTCGACGACGCGCGCGGCGGCCTTTCGGAGGAGGCGCTCGTCGTCCGGCAGTTCGAGGTGCTGGCCGAGATGCTGGCTTGGGCGACCTTCGTGTTCGCCTACATCCACATGCTCTACCAGCCCGGCGTCATCGCGATCCGCGGCGCGCTCTTCGCGCTCTTCGCCGGCGCCTTCGGCGTCTTCGCGATCCAGTACCGCCTGTTCCGTCCGGAACGCCTGAACTTCCGCCACCTGTACCTCTCGTCGATGCTGAACGCGTCGCTGCTCGCGATCATCTGCCATTACACCGGCGGCGTCTCGAGCCCGTACAACTGGTTCTTCATCTTCATCCTGATGAGCGGCTCGATCGCTCCTCAGCCGGTCCGCATCCTGCACCGCCTCGGCCTCATCCTGTTCTACTACGCCGCCGAGACCGCCTACTTCGCCGTGAGCGGCTTCCTGACCCGCGACCTGGTCGTGAACCACCTGATGATCGAGGTCTTCGTGCTCGGGCTCACGGGCATGTACGCCTACCACCTCTCGCTGCGCCGGCAGAGGATCGACGCCGACCTCATGCAGGCCAACGCGCGCATCAAGGAGGCGCTCGAGCATGAGACGGCCGCCAAGACCCTCATCGCCAAGCAGGCGCTGGACATCGCCGTCGCCAAGCGGCGCGACGAGGCGCTTCTCGCCTCGCTCGCCGACGCCGTCGTCGGTTTCGACGCGAAGGGCTTCATCGTCTCGCTCAACCCGGCGGGCGAAGGCCTGCTCGGCCTGTCGCAGGCGGATGCCCGCGGCAAGCGCCTACGCGACCTCGTGGACGTGCGCTGCGAGGACGATCCGTCGTTCCGCCTCGGGAGCTACATGGATACCGCGCTGAACGGCAATGCCGTCCCGCTCCCGGAAAACGTCTATATCGTGAACGGGAAGGGCGCGCGGACCTACCTGACCGGCACCGTCCTGCCGCTCCTCGACGACGGGAAGAGCGTCACGGGCATCGTCATGACCCTGAGCGACGTCACCTACACGCGCGAGGTCGACCAGATGAAGACGAGCTTCCTTTCCGTCGCGGCGCACCAGCTGCGCACGCCGCTCTCGACCATCCGCTGGTACCTGGAGCTGCTGAACGACCCGACGGAAGGCAAGCTCAAGAAGAACCAGAAGATGTTCGCGGAGAACGCGTATCTTTCGCTCCGCAAGATGGTCGGCCTGGTGAACCGCCTGCTGGCCGTCACGCGCCTCGAGGCCGGCCGCGTGCCGTTCAAGCCCGAACCGACGGATCTCAAGGCCCTGACGCACGACATCCTCGAAAGCCTCCGGCACCGGCTCGAACAGCATGCCCTCGCCGTGCGCACGGACATCCCGGACCTCGAGGCGGTCCAGCTCGATCCCACGCTGGCGCGCGAGGTCTTCACGAACCTCATCGAGAACGCCATCCGGTATACGCCGGACGGGGGCCGCATCACGGTCACCGCGAAGGACGAAGGGGCGGTCCTTTCCTGGAAGGTGGCCGACACGGGCATCGGCATCCCGAAAGCCCAGCAAGCGAAGATCTTCGAGAAGTTCTTCCGGGCCGGGAACGCCATCGAGCACAGCTCCGAAGGCAGCGGACTCGGCCTGTACCTCGCGCGCTTCATCGTGAACGCCTGGGGCGGCACGATCGGCTTCACGTCGGAAGAAGGCAAGGGCGCGGAGTTCCGCGTGACCGTGCCGAAGGCGGGGATGCATGCGAAGGACGGGAACGTCAGCCTGAACGCCTGATATGACGCACAAGAAAAAAGCCCTGCTCGTCGAGGACGACCGCCCGTCGGGCGAGGCGTGCGTCTACATGCTCGAGAAGCTCGGCATGAAGGTCGCGCACGTGCGGAAAGGCGAGGACGCGCTCGAGGCCGGCGAACGGCTGAAGCCGGACGTGCTCATCGTCGACATCCGCCTGGCGGGGGAGATGGACGGGTACGCCGTCATCGAAGAGTTCAAGGGACATCCTCAGCTCGCCGGCGTCCCGGTGCTCATCGTCACCAACTACGGCCTCATGCAGGACATCGAGAAAGGGAAAGCCTCGGGCGCGAAGGAGTATCTCGTGAAATCCGACTGGTCGATCCGCGACATCGCCGAGAAAGCCTTGGCCTACGCCGGCGGCGCGGAACCCGGAAAAACCTCATGACACGAAAAAGACCCGACGCTGTCGGGTCTTTTTGGAGCGGGCGAACGGAATCGAACCGTCGTGGCCAGTTTGGAAAACTGGAGCTCTACCATTGAGCTACGCCCGCAGGGCCGCCGGGTGAACGGATGCAGTATGCCCGCTCCGGCGCCGCGCGTCAATGCGCGTCGTCTTCCTCGTTCAGGCGGGCCTGGATGCGCTGCAGGTTCGCGTCGTTCAGCTCCGCGTTCACGAGGTCGCGGAACGCCTCGTCCTTGTTGAAGAGCTCCCGGAACTTCGCGGCGTGCCGCACGACCCAGCCCTCCTCGCCTTCGGGACTGCGCCCCATCAGCATGGCCTGGACGAGGAAGTCGTGGTTCTTGTTCTCGGCCGGGTTCCGTGATTTGCGCGTCTCGGGCGGAAGGTCGGGATTGAACTGCATATGGCGGAATTCTGTCAGAAAAGAAAAGGCCCGTCCAGCGGACGGGCCGGGCCTACCAGCCCTTGAGAATCTCGCGCGAGGCGTTGTAGCCGGGGATGCCGGTCACGCCGCCGCCCGGATGCGTGGAGGAGCCGCACATCCAGAAGCCCTTGATGGGCGTCCGGTAGCGGGCCATGCCGAGCGTCGGCCGCATGAAGAACAGCTGGTTCAGCGGCATGGCGCCCTGGAAGATGTTGCCGCCGGTCAGGCCGAAGCGCGTCTCCAGGTCCTTGGGCGAGTGCGTATCCGCCGTCATGAGGACGTCGCGGATGTTGCAGTACCGGGACATCACCTCGAGGGTCCGTTCCTGCAGGATCTCCCTCGGCGTGTCGTACGGCGCGTATTGCCCGAGGATCGAGAGCACGTGGTACTCCGGCGCCGCCAGCGTGCGGTCGACCGTCGTCGGACAGCAGATCTCGAGGATCGGTTCCTTCGAGAGCCGGCCGTACTTGAAGTCGTCGTACGCGCGTTCGATGACGTCCACGTCCTCGAGCGGGAGATGGATCGTGCCGGACGGCATCGGGCCCTTGTAGTCGCAGGACCACTCCAGGCGCTTGTCCGGCCGGTTCCAGATGACCATGTTGGTCTTCCAGGTGGGGGAGCGCGTGTCGTAGCGCGCGAGGCGGTCGTCGATGCCCTCCGGCCGGTTGCCGGCGTCGAGCAGGGCGAACGTGCGGTGGAAGTCCGCGCCGGAGACGACATTCTTGGCCTTGAAGCGCATGAGCGTCCCTTCGACCCGCGCCTCGACGCCGACGACCCGGCCACGCTCGACGATGACGCGCGTGGCGTCGGCGTCGGTCAGGATGCGGACGCCCGCGGACCGCGCGGCGTTCCCGAGCGCGGTGCCGACGGCGCCCATGCCGCCTTCCACGTAGAACCACTTTCCGGGCACGTCGCCCAGGTCGCCGATGTCGTGGTGCAGGAGGACGTAGGCCGTGCCCGCCGCGCGGGGGCCTCCGCAGGTGCCGATGATGCCGTCGGAACAGATCGTCCCGACGAGCGGCTCGCTCCGGACGTAGCGCGTGACGTAGTCGTACTCGCTCATGGTGAAGAGGTCGGCCATGGCGCGGATGCCGTCCTCGCCGAGCTTCAGCATCTTGCGGCCGAGCTTCAGCATCTTGGGCATGTCGCGCAGGCGGTACGGATCCGGCGGCGTCATGAACATCATCTCGCGCATGAACGGCGCGAGCCGGGCGAGCGACTCCTCGAAGCGCGGATAGTTCTCCGCGTCCTTCGGCGAGAACTTGGCGATCTCTGCGCGCGTCTTGTCCGCGTCGTTCCAGCGCATCAGGTAGCGCCCGTCCCGCAGCGGCGTGAAGGCGTTCGGATCGCGTCCATGGAGCGTGAGCCCGTACTTGTAGAGATCGAGCTCCTCCACGATGCGCTTCGGCATGATGGCCAGGACGTACGACGCGGTGCTCTGGAGCGCCTCGGGCATGCCCGGGAACGGCTCCGTCGCGCACGCGCCGCCGAGCGACGAGCGCCGCTCGAGCAGCAGGACGCGCTTTCCCGCCTTGGCGAGGCGGGCGGCGCAGACGAGGCCGTTGTGGCCTCCGCCGACGATGATGGCGTCATAGGCGCCTTCGGTGAGGGCTCTCATGGCGGACTCCTTGGGTGGCAATGAACCGGCTTCTTCTTAACAAAAAACGGCCTGCGCGTCAACGCAGGCCGCTCTCTCGGGATTCCTGGCTGGTCGGGGTGGTGGGGATCGAACCCACGGCCTCCTGCTCCCAAAGCAGGCGCGCTACCGCTGCGCCACACCCCGCCCCGGAGGAACCCCGAGGCGTCCGATCAGTTCACGCCGCGTTCGAGGCCGCGCTTGAGCGCTTCCACCTCGTCTTCCAGCTCGCGCGCGTCCTCGAGATACTTCGAGGCTTCGCGGCCGGCCGCTTCGACCTTCTCGAGGCCGTCGCGGTGCGCCTGCGCGATCTCCGCTTCCGACAGGTTCAGGTTGCCGCCGATCTTGAGGCGCGCCATCGTCGCCTGCTCGCGCGCGAGGTCCTCCTTGGCGGCCTTGAAGGCGTCGAACTTCTCCTTCCAGGCCTTGCGCAGGCTCTGGCTCAGCTGCGTCTTCTCCGCGATCGCCTTCCGGGTTTCGGCCTCCTGTTCCGGAGAGACCTCGCCGATCGCGCCGGACGCTTCCGGATTCTCGGCGCTCGATTTCATCTTGCCCTGCTGTTCGAAGGATGGCTGGGTCATACGTCGGAAAGGGTTTACCCGCCCATCATGGCACGTTTCCGCCGGAAAATCAAGGGTCGGACAAACGAAAAGCCCATCCGGAGATGGGCGTTTCGTGGTGCCGAGGGTGAGAGTTGAACTCACTACGCAAGGATTTTCAGTCCTTCGCTCTACCGATGAGCTACCCCGGCGACGTCGCTACCTGACGAGCTGTCGGTCGCATGGGCTGAGCCCATGCTCCCTATCGCTCGTCAGTCGCTCCTCCTTCGCGGCTGGGCAGGCCCAGCCTTGATGGCGGTTCAATGAGTTCCGCGCCGTCGCGCGGAACATTCCTCTTATTTGTTCGCTTCCATCGCCGTGTCGCTGTGGCCGTCGCGGATCTCGTCGGAGGAGCGCTTGCGGACTTCGTTGACCACCTTGCTGAGGACCAGGAAGGTGAAGAAGACCATGAGCGTGCCGACGATCGCTTCGAGGTACAGGCCCATGCCGATGGCCGTGCCGACGGCGGCGACGACCCAGAGGGTCGCGGCGGTCGTGAGGCCGATGACCGACGAACGGTCCTTCTCGAACAGGATGGTGCCGGCGCCGAGGAAGCCGATGCCGGTGACGATCTGCGCGGCGATGCGCGTCGGGTCGATGGCCGCGAGGTCCGGGAAGATGTCCGCCGCGCGGATCGAGACGAGGGTGAACAGGCAGGCGCCGAGCCCGACCATGACGTTGGTGCGGAGTCCGGCCGGCTTGTGGTGGTATTCGCGCTCGATGCCGACGACGCTCGAGAGCACGGTGGCGAGGATGATGCGGAGCACGATGTCGGCCTCGCTGATGTGCGTGACGGCGCCTTCAAGCATGGAGACGGCTTAGTGTTTGCGTGGTGGACGCGGGTGGAGTCGAACCACCGACCTTCACATTATCAGTGTGACGCTCTAACCAACTGAGCTACGCGTCCGCGGCTTTATTGAAAGCGGGCGGAACAGGGCTAATCTAACAAAACGGGCTGAAACTGGCAAGTGGCGGCTGTCCGGCCGGACCTTGACCTTCCGGCCTTATTCTGGTGGAATACCACGGTCTTCGGACAAGAAAAGGAGCTCATTCCATGGGACGAAATCGGCGCAGAAGCGAGCCCAGCGGCCGCCAGATCATCCAGGTCCAGCAGATGTTCCAGAACCTCCTCATCGGCCTCGATACGGCCGGCGTCCAGAGGCTGCTCGAGGGGAGGGAAGTCCTCGCCGCCATGGCGGACGGACGCCTCGCGCCCCAGAAGGCCTTGGCCTCGCTCGGCCTCCCGGTCCGCTGCCGCGGACGGAACCTCCTGCTCGACTTCTTCGGCCTCCGCAAGGATGCCCTCGAGGACGACGTCGCGCAGGCCTTCGAGCGCCAGGGCATGCGCCCGGCGACGGAGGACGAGTTCAAGGCCTTCCGCGCCCAGCATCCCGAGACCGTCCACGACCTCGTCGTGCGTCGCCGCCTCAGCTTCGTCGTCATGGCGAAGAAGATCCGGCAGGTCAGCTTCCGCCCGCGCGAGGCCTACTGGGGCTACCCGGTCTACTGCCGGAGCCGCGACGGGAGCATCGAGCGCTACGAGGAGCACGCCGACACCTCCTGGGACAAGACCTACCGCTTCCTCGGCGTCCGTCTCGACGCGCGCCCCGAGATGGCCGCCATCCCGATCGTCTCCGCCACCAACCTCAGCCCGAAGGTCCGGCCCACCGCCTGACCGCACCGCGCCCATGCGCGGTTTTTTCTTTCGAAAAGGACGGGAGAGGGGAGGGCGATGGTACGCAAAAAACGCCTTGCGGCGTTTTTTGGGTCGTCTTTGACCACTTGATCGAGAGAATGACCCGGAACTACATCAAGCCCGGAGTAACGTACAATCCATCGTTCGATGGAAGGTTTGCGCGCTCTTTCGAGCAGCGCCCCCGTGGGACTTTCGTCCTTTACGGGGCGACTTGGGATTGGCCCAGCACCTGCTTGCGCGAGATGCGTGGCAATAACTCCCTAGAAAGGAGGTGATCCATCCCCAGCTTCCGCTAGGGATGCCTTGTTACGACTTCGCCCCTATCATCGACCCTGCCTTGGTGACCCCAAAGGGCCGCGTCAGGCATTGCCGACTCTCTTGGCGTGACGGGCGGTGAGTACAAGACCCGAGAACGTATTCAACGCCGTATAGCTGACCGGCGTTTACTAGCGATTCCAGCTTCACGAAGTCGAGTTGCAGACTTCGATCCGAACTGAGATTGGCTTTGGTGGGATTAGCTCCGTCTTGCGACTTGGCTGCCCATTGTACCAACCATTGTAACACGTGTGTAGCCCAGGACGTAAGGGCCATGCTGATTTGACGTCATCCCCGCCTTCCTCCTCGTTGACCGAGGCAGTCTGTCGTGAAAGTACAACACGACACAGGGGTTGCGCTCGTTACCCCACTTAAGGGTACACCTCACGGCACGAGCTGACGACAACCATGCAGCACCTGTCATAGGATCCGATTTAACGGTCCACCCGACTTTCATCAGGTATACTCCTACAATTTCAAGCCCTGGTAAGGTTCTTCGTTTACCGTCGAATTAAACCACATGTTCCACCGCTTGTGCGGGTCCCCGTCTATTCCTTTGAGTTTTAGTCTTGCGACCGTACTCCCCAGGCGGTGTGCTTAACGCGTTAGCTTTTTTTGACGGCACTAGAAGGGTCGATACTTCTAATACCCAGCACACATCGTTTAGGGCGTGGACTACAAGGGTATCTAATCCTTTTCGCTCCCCACGCTTTCGTCCATGAGTGTCAGGACCATTCCAGCAAGCTGCTTTCGCCTTTGGTGTTCTTACAGATATAAACGCATTTTACCGCTACACCTGTAATTCCGCTTGCCTCTACTGGCCTCAAGTTCATCAGTATCGTCGGCAGTTACGGGGTTG
>CAYNUS010000009.1:0-46485 GCA_964400625.1 uncultured Gammaproteobacteria bacterium | reverse complement strand
CTGGGCAGGCCCAGCCTTGATGGCGGTTCAAGGTGTTCCGCGCGGTCGCGCGGAATGGAGCGTTAAAAGCCTATCGCCTCCCCTCTTGACAGGCAAGGCCGATATCGTTGACAGATACGCGCGGTTCCGGTACCTTGCCCTTACACGCGTACGTAGCACGGGAATCGAGGTCGGCGACAGCCATACCGCGTTCAAACAGTGCGAAGACGAGTGAAAGGTCCGAACCTTTTATTCACCAGCTCAAGCCCAACGCAGTATGGCCAGCAACAAGATCTTCGTCGGCAGCCTGTCTTTCCAGGCCACCGAGGACGACCTCAAGGCCGCTTTCGCCCCGTTCGGTACGGTCGCTTCCGTGTTCATCCCGGTCGACCGCATGACGGGCCGCAAGCGCGGTTTCGGCTTCGTCGAGATGTCCTCCCCCGAGGAGGCCGCTCGCGCGATCGAGGAAATGAACGGCAAGGAAATTGTCGGTCGCCCGGTCGCCCTGAACGAAGCGCAGCCCCGCCCGGAGCGCCAGTAAGCTCCCCAAGACGCCCCTCACGGGGCGTTTTGATTTTCCGGAGCGATTGACGCCGGCCTCGCCGCGTGGTGACCTGAAGCGCAGGAGGAACCATGAAGACCCTCGTCGCCGCACCGCTCGCCTGCTTCCTCGCCCTCGCCTCGGCCGCCTCCGCCCGCGCGGAGGACGCGCCCACGGCCTCCGTCACGCTGGAACAGCAGACGATCCTCGCGGACGGCGAGGTCGTACCGGGCCTGAACGGCACCGTCGTGAAGCTCCTCCGCGGCCCCTTCGGCGTCTACAGCTTCTTCTACGTCGACCGCGAGTACGCGGACGCCATGATCGGCCCGGCGTTCGCGCCGCGCCCATGGCTCGTGCTCGCGGCCGGCGCCGGCGTCGAACAGGCCGAAGAAGGCTCGTGGCGCGTCGGCGGCATGGTCTGGGCGGGCGACGCGCGCTTCACCTCCGTCACGTTCGTCGAGACCGGCGCGTCCGGCTTCTGGGCGCGCAGCGAATTCGCTTGGCGCCCCGCCTCCTGGGCCGGCATCGGCTTCCTCGGCGACCTCGCCCTCGGCGTCGGCCCCCGGCTCGAGATCAACGTCCCGAAGCTCCCGCTCCAGCTCTGGGGCGCCTCGCTCTACGACTGGGAACGCGAACGCCCGGTGGCCGCCTTCGGCATCCGGCTCAGCCTCTAGAAGGGTCCCGATGGGGTCCTTTTTTCATTTCCGGAAGGCATCTTGCCAAACCGCGGGGGCTGGAGTATGGTGTGCCTGTTCCAAGCGAGTTCCGCGCGACCGCGCGGAACACCTTGAACCGCCATCAAGGCTGGGCCTGCCCAGCCGCGAAGGAGGAGCGACTGACACGCGAGAGCGAGGACCGCGAAGCGCGTCCGAACGGCAGCGTGTCAGGCAGCGACGTTGCGGTCGTGGCGAAATTGGCAGACGCACTACCTTGAGGTGGTAGCGCTCGCAAGGGCATGAGAGTTCAAGTCTCTCCGACCGCACCACAAAACACCCAGGCATCGCCTGGGTGTTTTGTATCCCTCATTCGAACTTGCGCGTCTTGCCGGTGATGACCTTGAGGCGGTTCGGCAGGATGGCGATGTCGAGGACGCTCGAGGACAGGCGCTGGCCGTCGCGGAGCACCGTGACCGGCTGGCTGTGGCGGACGGTGAGGGTCCTGACCGGCACGACCGTCGGCGGCGGCAGGGGCTCGGCGGCGCGGAAGAGCTTCGAGAAGAAGCCTTGGCGCGGCGACGGCTGGAAGACCGTCTGGAGGAACCCGTCGCGCGGCGAGCTGATCGTCGCTCCCCCGGCGTCGTCCATCGCCATCGGCGCGAGGTTGCAGACGCGCACCTCGTTGTCTTCCGTCGGGATGACGCTGTACTGGCCGTTGCAGGAGATGGCGGCGCGCGTGCGCGGGATGCGGACCGACGACAGGAAGAAATGGTCGTTGATGCGGCCGAGGTCCACGGTATGGAGGACGCGGCGCGAGAGGATGTTGCAGGCCTCGACGCCTTCGTCGACGCCGAGCAGGTTGGCGATGGTATGCGGCCCCTCCCCGATCGGGATCACGCCGAAGGCCATGTCGTGCAGGCCGACCGCGTCGATGAGCCGGCCCACGGTGGCGTCGTCGCCGACCGCGACGATCGTCTCGCAGCCCTGCGCCGCGGCGTCGGCCACGATCTCGCCGATGTCCTTGAACATCGTCAAACGCTCGATCCGGCCGCTGATGCCGAGGTCGGTGAGGCGCGTCTCGACGCGCGAAAGCAGCTTCTCGTGCTTCTTGTCGGTGACGAACCCGTCGTAGACGTAGACGTACATCGTTCGGCGCTTAGTGCATCCTATAAGACGCGTCGAACGCGCGGGTCTTACTGCTGGAGCAGTTCCTCGATCTTCTGCTCGCGGACGCTCTTGGCGGCGCGGGCGACGGGCGGGCGCTCTTCGGCGGTCTTGGAAGCCTTCTCCATGACCGGGACCTCGAGGCCGATGATGAGCTGGCCCTTCATCATCGCGCCGGGCGCGACGGAGAGGACCTTGGCCTGGATGTCGCCGTAGATGCGGGCGGTGGAGGCGAGCTCGAGGCGGTCGAAGACGCGGAGGTTGCCGTGGAGCTCTCCGGCGATGACGCCGTTCCGGGCCTGGACGCCGGCCGTGATCTTGGCGGCCTCGCCGACGATCAGGTCGCGCTCGGTGGAGATCGAACCCTTCACCTCGCCTTCGATGCGGACGTTGCCTTCGCTGACGAAGTCGCCTTCGACGCGCACGGACGGCGCGATGACGGTCTCGGTCTCGTGCGCGACGTTCGTCGTATCCCGTTCGTTCTTGAACATACCTCCGTTGGATGATTATCCCGCTCGTTGAAGGGCGAGGGTGTGAATGTCTTTCTTATTGTACCAAGCGCGCGGAACGAGGGTCAAAGATGCTTGGAGAGGGGCAGGGCGAAGCCGAAGGTCGCGCCCTTCCCCACCCCGGGCGAGGAGGCCCAGATCCGGCCCCCTTGCATCTCGGTCAGCATCTTCACGACGTACAGCCCGAGCCCCGAACCGCCGCGGTCGATGACGAGCTCGCCGCGCTGGTACTTGCCGAAGAGCTTGGGCGCGTCCTCGGGCGGGATGCCCATGCCGGTATCCGTGACCTCGAAGATCGCCTCCTGGGCTTCGCAGCGGACCCGGACCGCGATCGCGCCCTTCTCGGTGTACTTGAGCGCGTTGTCGATGAGGTTGAAGATGACGTGCTTGATCTTCTCGGGATCGAACTCCACCCAGACCGGACGCTTGCAGTCGTACGCGAGCGTGAGCGCGATGCCCTTCTTCGACGCCGGCAGGAGGAACTCGTCGTAGACGTCCTTGACCGCGTCGTCGAGCGGCAGGACCTCCTTGCGGAGCGTGAGCGCGCCGGACTCGAGCTTCGTGATGTCGAGGAACGTCTCGACGGCGTTCAGGAGGCGCGTGCTGACGTTCAGGTTCAGCGTGACGATCTCCTTCTGCTTCTCGTTGATGGGCCCGAGGTCGCCGTCGCGGAACATCGTGAGGTAGCCGCGGATGCCGCCGAGCGGTCCGCGGATCTGGTGCGAGGCGATCGAGACCATCGTCGTCTTCAGGTCGTCGAGCTGGCGCAGGCGCTTGTTGCTGGCGGCGAGCTCCGAGGCGAGCCGCTGGACCTCCTCGCGGCGGCGCACTTCCTGGAGGACGCTCATGACCAGGAAGCCGGCGACGACGCTCGTGACCAGGAAGAGCAGGGCCTTGAGGACGAAGTCGCCGATCGACGACGAGGTGAAGAGCTGGAAGAAGGTGATGAGCGTCATCATGGCCGCGAACAGTTCGGCGGCGATGACCTTCACGTCGAGCAGGTGGTGCTTCACGATGGCGTACGAGCAGAAGATGACGAAGAAGATCGTCGAGGACGGGCCGATGGTGCTGAGCCGCGCGTTGCCGAGGAGCGGCAGGACCAGGTTGGCGACAGCGCCGAAGGCGACCGTGAAGAAGAAGGCGAGCGTCAGGAAATACAGCTGGGCGCGCTGTTCGCGGTCGGTGAAGGTCTTGTATTTCCGGTAGAGCTCCCAGCCCGCCGCCGCGAAGATGACCAGGATGTAGGCGCCCAGGACCGTGAAGAGCGGGCCCGGCACGTAGTTGGTGCCCCAGGGCTCAGCCGTGACGGAGACGATGTTGAGCCGCGTGAAGACGAACGGCAGGACGAGGAAGGGCGGCAGGAGCACGGCCGTCTTGACCCAGCGGCTCATCGCATGCCGCGGCTGCGGGAAGTCGTGGATGAAGAGGTACAGCAGGGCCACGAAGAAGAACGGCCCGATGATCGCGGCGTCCGCC
Source organism: uncultured Gammaproteobacteria bacterium (assembly GCA_964400625.1). Lineage (GTDB taxonomy): Bacteria > Patescibacteriota > Patescibacteriia > SG8-24 > DYFX01 > DYFX01. The sequence goes on along the minus strand of CAYNUS010000009.1, from coordinate 42,160 downwards.
AGATACCGCGCCAGCGTGAGGTCGGTCATCAGGTCCGAGAGCGCGGCCGTGAAGATCCAGGACGCGAGGCTGACCGTCATGAGCGCGAACATCTTGTTGCGGGCGCTCCCGGATTCCCGGCGCAGGACGAAAAAACCGAGCGCGGTCATCAGGACCGCCGAGACGAAGTTGATGAGGAACGGGAGCGGAATGGACGGCATTGACAGGAACCCTATTTCGCGCTTAAATGTCGTGTCGGCGAACCTTACCCTCGACCAGGAGAACCGCATGACCGCTCGCATCGTCCTTTCCGCCCGCCTCACCGACCCCGCGCTCGCCGCGCGCCTCTGGCACGTCTACCGGGAATCCTTCCGGAAGGCGGCCGTCGCGTCCGTGCAGGACCAGATGTGCTACACCGAGGCCTCGCTCGCCGCGGCGCTCGCCGACGAGGACTACATGAAGTTCGTCGCGTACGACGGCGAGGAGGCCGTGGGCCTCGGCCTCGTGACGGACGACATGGAGAAGGCCAGCGTCACCTACGTGAACCCGCGCTTCCTCGCGGCGGCGTTCCCGGAGGAGTACGCCGCCAAGAGCCTGTACTATTTTACCGCAATCGCGGTGCTTCCGGAACATCAGGGCGGCGGACTCTTCATGGGGATGATGGCGGCCGAGATGACCGCCTACATCGACGCGCGCGGTGGCACCGTGCTCTTCGACCACTCCCTCGAGACCAGCCCGAAGCTTCCGCAGGCCCTCGAGCGCGCCATCCAGGCCGCGCAGGCATCCCGCCCGATGCGGACCTCCGGCACGACCTTCACGCCGCTCGGCGGCCAGCAGTACGGCGTGATCCGCTTCACGCCCAAGGGCTGACCGAGACGACGACGCCTTCCCGTCGAGGGAAGGCGTTTTTCATTTCACGTAGAGGACGTGGGGGAAATCGAAGCCGTTGTAGCGGTCGTAGCCGGTCGTGTAGGCGCCGGCGTTCATGAAGTGCACCTTGTCGCCCAGCGCGAGGCGCGGGAGCGTGATGTCATTGAAGATGACGTCGACGCTGTCGCAGGTCGGTCCGGCCAGCACGTAGGCGCGGCGCTCGCGGTCCTCGTGGTCGGTACGGACCTCGTACGGGAACTTCTCGTGGATCTCCATCAGGCCGTTGTAGACGCCGATATCGAGATAGATCCAGTTCTCGCCGCGGCGCACGGCCTCGCCGATGACCGTGGCCGTGAGCGTGCCGGCGGTCGCGACGAGATGGCGTCCGGGCTCGATCAGGACGCGGACGGAAGGGTCGAACAGGCGGCCGATGCGTTCCATGATGCCGCGGCCGATCTCGTCGACCGGCGGCGGATTCGTCATCTTCTCCATGGCCGGAAGGCCTCCTCCGAGATTGAGCAGCGTGAGCGCGATGCCCTCGGCGGCGCAGGCGTCGAAAACTTCCTTGCAATAGTCGATGGCGAAGGCCCAGTTCTCGGGATTCAGGCACTGCGAACCGACATGGAACGTCACGCCGACGGGATGGAGTCCGGCGCGTTTCGCCTCGACCAGGAGGTGCTTGGCCTCGTGCTTCTCGACGCCGAACTTCCCGCTCAGCGGCCAGACGCTCCCCTTGTTCGGCACGTCGATGCGCGCGTAGACGTCGCAGCCGGGGGCGAGCTTCGCCAGTTTCGCGATCTCGACGTCGGAGTCGGCGGCGAACATGCGGATGCCGAGGCCGTACGCCATCTCGATCTCCCACGGCGCCTTGATCGGATTGGAGAAGACCATGCGTTCGGGAGCGCAGCCCGCCTCGATGCCGAGCTTCACTTCGGTCATCGACGCGACGTCGAGCCCTCCGCCTTCCTCGAGCACGGTCCGAAGGACGCGCGGATCGCGGTTCGCCTTCACGGCATAATAGATTTCCAGGCGTTCGCCGAAAATCCGCATGACGTCGCGATAATTGCCGCGAAGGCGTTCGAGATCGATGTGGAGGACGGGCGTGCGATGCATGGCGTGCGTTTCGTCGTGCCATCATAACACGAAAGACGGCCGGCGGCCGTCTTTTTTCCTTCACATCTCGTCCGGCGCGGAGAAGCCGAGGAGCGCCATGCCCCGCACGAGCGCGAGGTCGGCGGCTTCGAGGAGCTTCAGGCGCGCCGCGCGGTCCTCCTTCGAGGCGTTCAGCACCTGCGCTTTCTCGTAGAGCGCGGCGACCGTCTTGGCGATGTCGTAGATCTGCGCGGCGACGAGCGACGGGCGCGATTGCTCCGCGGCGCGGCGGACGGCTTCGGGGAAGCGCGCGACGGAAACCGCGACGCGGAACTCCTCCTCGACCGGATTACGACCTCCAGGCTGGGCCCCGGCCTCCGCCGGGGTGGTTTCCGAAGTCTTCCGCATGATGCTGCGGATGCGGGCGTGCATGTATTGGAGGTACGGGCCCGTCTTGCCGGTGAAGGCGAGCGAGGCCTTCGGGTCGTAGACCATGTCGGAGGCGGCGTCGACCTCGAGGAAGTAGAACTTCACGGCGGCGAGGGCCACGAGGCGCGCGCGGCGGTCGAGCTCGTCGTCGGGAAGCGTCGGGTGGCGCTGGCGGATCTCCAGCGCGGCGTCGGCCTCGAGGGCGGAGAGCAGGTCGTCGGCGTCGACGACGGTGCCTTCGCGCGACTTCATGCGGCCTTCCGGCAGGGAGACGTAGCCATACGAGAGGTGCTCGAGGTCCTTGGCCCACGGATAGCCGGCGATCTCCAGGATCTTGAAGAGCTGGCGGAACTGGAGGTTCTGCTCGTTGCCGACGACGTAGAGCGAGCGGTCGAGGCCGTGCTGCTCGAACTTCAGCTTGGCGAGGTAGAGGTCCTGCGTGATGTAGAGCGCGGTGCCGTTGGAGCGCAGGAGGACCTTGTCGGGCAGGCCGAACGGCTCGAGTTTCGCCTCGACGTGGCCGTCCTCTTCCTTCCTGAACGCGCCCTTGGCGATGCCCTCTTCGACGATGGCCTTGCCGCCCTTGTAGATCTCGCTCTCCTTATAGACGGCGTCGAAACGGAACCCGAAGCGGGCGTATGTCTCTTCCTGTCCGCGGACGCACCATTCCCCCATCGTCTTCCAGAGCGCGCGTGTCTCGGGGTCTTCGGCTTCCCATTTCTCGATGACGGCCTGCGCCGCTTCCTCGAGGCCCGGTTCGCCGGCCTTCAGCTTGGATTCGAACATGACGTACCACTCCGCGACGAAGTGGTCGCCTTTCATGCCCGTCGATTCCGGAGTCTTGCCTTCGCCCCACTTGGCGTAGGCGACCATCGCCTTGGCGATCGCCAGGCCGCGGTCGTTCAGCACCATCGAACGCACGACCTCGTGGCCTTGGGATTCGAGGAGCGCCGAGACGGATTCGCCGATGAGACCGTTGCGGACGTGCCCGAGATGGAGCGGCTTGTTGTTGTTGGGGCTGACGTATTCGACCATGACCTTCTCGTCGTGGCCGACCTTGCGGTCGCCGAAGCGCGCGCCCGTCTCGAGCGCCTCTTCCACCGCGCGCGCGACGACGGCCTCGCGGTCGAGGAAGAAGTTCAGGTAGGGACCCTTCGTCTCGACGCGCGCGAAACCCTCGGGGAGGACGAAGGCGGCGGCGAGCTCCGCGGCGATGGCGGGCGGCGCCTTCTTGAGATGCTTGGCCAGCGCGAAACACGGGAACGACAGGTCGCCGTTCTCGGGAAGTTCCGGGTATTCGAGCAGATGCTCGTGCAGGTCCGCGTGCGCGGCGGCCGAGAGGGCCTGCGCGAGATCGGTGCGGAGTTTTTCGATGAGGTACATTGCGTTTTCGTCATTCCGAGCGCGCGAAGGCGCGCGGTAGGAATCGCTTTTAAAAGGGATCCCTACCGGCGCGCAGAATGCGCGCCTCGGGATGACCGCTAGCGGATTATTCGGACGAAATGAAGCTTGCCCTTTTGCATGACGATACCCTCTGCCGTCGGCGTGATTTCCTTCGTAGGCTCTCGCACGACGACGCCATCCAATTTAATACCGCCTTCAACGATGACGCGCCTCGCCTCCGAGTTGGAGATATCAAACGCGGTAGCTACCAGATGGTACAGCGGGTTTCCGGCGCCGGGAGCCGTCGTCGGCATCTCCTTCGGCATCGCTCCCTTCTTGAAGCGCGCGTCGAATTCGGAGGCGGCGGCCTCGGCGGCTTTCGTGCCGTGGTACATCGCGGCGATGCGCTTGGCGAGGCGCATCTTCACGTCGCGCGGGTTCTCCCCGTTCGCGAGCGCCATCTTCTCGCGGACGATCTCCTCGTTCGAGAGGTCGGCGGCGAGCTCGAGCCAGTTGTCGAGCGCGAAGTCCGGAACGGACATCGTCTTGCCGAACATCTCGTCGGCGGAATCCGTGAGGCCGATGTAATTGCCGAGGGACTTCGACATCTTCTCCTTGCCGTCGGTGCCGACCAAGAGCGCGGTCGTCATGACGTCCTGCGGAGCCATCTCCATCTTGCCCATGAGCGCGCGGCCGGCGAGCATGTTGAAGGTCTGGTCGGTGGCGCCGATCTCGATGTCGGCTTTCAGGACGACGGAGTCGTAGGCCTGGAGCATCGGGTAGAGCAGCTCGTGCATGTGCACGTCCGTATGCGCGGCGAGGCGCTTCGAGAAATCGTCGCGCTCGATGATGCGCGCCACGGTGAACTTCGCGCAGAGCGCGACGAAGTCCGAGGCCTTGAGCTTGCCGAGCCATTCGGAATTGAAGCGCACCTCGGCCTTCTTCACGTCCAGCACCTTGCCGACCTGCGCGAGGTACGTCTTGGCGTTGGCCTTGATCTCCTTGTCGGAGAGCATCGGGCGCGTCTTGGACTTGCCCGTCGGGTCGCCGATCTTGGCGGTGAAGTCGCCGATGAGGAAGATGACCTTGTGACCGAGGTCCTGGAACGCGCGGAGCTTGCGGAGGAGGACGGCGTGGCCGATGTGGAGATCCGGACGCGAAGGATCGGCGCCGAGCTTGATGCGGAGTTTCTTGCCGGAACGGAGCTTCTTCTCGAGGCTCTCGCGGACGATGACGTCGGCGACCTGGTGTCCCAGGAGCCGCGAGATTTTCCCTTCGATGTCAGGTTTCATACTTCAAGAATGTAGCGGTTGCGACCTAAAAAAACAACCCCGGAGGGTCGTGTCAGTTCGAGAGGTCGTCGTCCCTGACGGAGCGGCGGCGGAGCAGGTCGTAGGCCTGCTTGAGGGGATGCTCGGCCCCGTCCGCGACGGGGTTCCAGCGGAGCTCGAGACGGGCGCCGTTCCAGACGAGCAGGAAGCTCCAGTGCGTGACGCTCTGATCGGTCTGGCCGACGAACTCGAACGGCAGGTCCTGCACGACGCCGCGGAACGCCTTGGCGCGGAGGCCCGAAGCGACGATGGCGGGGTCGTAGGCCTCGACGAGGAGCGGGCCTCGGCGCAGCGCTTCGAGGAACTCTCCGGCGAGGCGCCGCTTGGCGCGGCGATCGACGAGATAGGCGCCGCCTGCGGCGCTGGCGACGGCGCCGAGGATCCAGATCAATGCCCGCATGACGACCTCCTTTCAAAGGTTCTGCCGTCACGTTCTCATGCCGCGGACGGGGCCGTCAACGAAAAAGAGGCCCTAGGAGGCCTCCTGCAGATAGGTGCCATCGCGCTTCGCGTTGCGCCGGCGCAGGATCGCGACGGCGAGGGCGAGCGGGTCCCGGCTTCCGGGATCCGCGAAGGACGAGAGCGTCTTCACGATGCGCTCGCCCTCCTGCCACGCCTCGAGGCGCAGGCGGAACGGGCGTTCGCGGCTGAACGGGACGATCTCCGTCTCCAGGCGGAAGGCGAGGTCGCCGACCTGCCCGGAGTAGGAATCGAGGAACCCGTCCCGGAACGGCATCTTGTCCCGCCGATAGCGGAAGCCGATGATGTCCGGCAGCGCTTCCTGGAAGCGTCCGAAGAGCGCGGCGGCGGCCTTGCGGCGGCGGTACCAGCCGAAGAACGGAAGGGCGGTGACGGCCACGCCCGCGACGCCGATGAACGCGGCGATGCCGATCAGGAACTTCTCACGCATGATGCCTCCTCGTCTTGGGGATGCGGACCTCGCGGCGGCGGCCGAGATGGTCGATGAACGTCATGCGCGGGCCTCCGGACTTGACGTCCTTCATCTCGGCGAAGAAGGAAGGCCAGTCGGCGCGCGTGGCGGGGATCTCCGTCGTGGCCGCGGCGGCCGGGACGTGCCTCCCCTCCTCGTACACGCAGATGACGGCGACGATCGTCTTGCTGGCGCGGCGCCGGGATTCGGCGTAGATGCGGCGGCCGAACGCGTCGCTCACGGTCGTGAGCAGGAAGGCGCCGTTCACGTCCACGATGGTCGTGACGTACGGTCGCGTGGCGTAGGCCATCATCTCGCTCGCGAGGCGGGCGAAGAGGTCTTCGTCGCGCGTGGGCGCGACGTCCGACGTCGGCGGGCGGTCCGTTTCCGGAGGAGCGTCCTCCGGATCCGGCTTCGTCGTGACGATCAGGATCAGCATGATGGCGCCGATGGCCAGGCACGCGAACAGGAAGAGCCCGACGGCGACGACCCCGAGCAGCAGAAGGAGCTTCAGCATGGCGACCTCCGGATGCTGACCGGCCAGCGTAATGAAAAACCGGTCGCACGTCAAGGACGGCGACCGGATGTACGCGAGGAGCGAAACCGCTCAGTTGGACGTCGGCGGCTCCGAGTCGCCGGGGTCCGGGTAGCGGCGCGCGAACGCCGCGCTGCGGCTGGCCGTTCCGACCAGCGCGTCGAGGCGCTCGAGGCGCTCCTGGAGCCACGGCTCCAGGGGCCAGTACTCGACGATATCAGGCCAGTAGACGTGGAGGGCCGCGTCGCCGCGGCTCCGATGGATGCGCACGCAGACGCGGCCCCGCTTCTTGCCGACGAGCATCGTCGAGACGTCGATCGACCAGAAGGTGCCGCCGGCGCGCACGCTGAGGTCGCGGTCGCGCTTCACGTCGTTGACGACCTTCGTCGTGTTCGTGCCGACGATCTTGTCGAGCGGACCCTTGTGGCTCCGGACGGCGCCGATCATCTCGTCGAGCAAGGCCTCGATCTTCGGACGCGCCTCGGCCGCCGCGCGCCGCGCCTTGCGGTCGAAGTACAGCTTCGTGCCGAGAGCGCCGATGACGGGACTCAGGATGGACGCGACGACGGCGAGGACCTTCTTCATGACGGCTCCTTTCAAGGTGCTGGCGCGAGAGTAGGCGAAAAACCGCCTGACGTCAATGTCAGGCGGCCGTGCGCGATATCAGTCGCGGAAGACGATCGTGCAGGTCTTCTGGTCGCCGTTGCGGAGGGCGACCGTGCCTTCGGGCGTGCAGTCCCCGGTCCACGGGGCGGCGGAATATCCCGGCGGCACGACGCGGTAGACCGTGTAGTCGTCGGCGTTCACCGTCGAAGGGAAACCGCTGCCGACCTGCATGCTCCCGATGAACATCTTGATGTCCTGGTCGGTGAGGCGTCCGCCGCGCGTGTTCCGCACCGACGCGATGAGCGTCAGGGTCGGCGGGCGGTTGGAGCGGCTGCCGTACAGGTTGTCGGGGATGTCGTCGAAGGTGATGAAGCAGGCGCGCGTCGCGTTCGCGGGGACGGTCACGGTGCCGTCGGCCGCGCAGTCGCCGCTCCAGGCGGAGACGGCGTAGCCCGGGAACTCGCCGTGGTACAGGCGGTAGGTGCCGGGCAGGACGTTGATGCCGTCCTGCGGCATGACGAGCGCGCCATTGATGAGGTAGTCGACGTCGCCTTCCTTGCCGTAGCCGCCGTTGTCGTTCACGACGGTCGGAATGATGATGATGCGGGTCGGGGCCGGCGGAAGCGTCGCGCTCGCGAGCGTGACGGAGGGCTTGGCCTCGAGCGCCTTGGCCGCGAGCCGCCGCGCGTGGACGTCGTTCAGGTGCGCGGAGGCGTCGCGCTCGATCATCCACCAGTACTGCCCGGGCGCGGTCACGTCGGCGCCGCGGCCGTAGGCGGCCAGTTCCGTATCGGAAACGACCGCGACCTTCGATGCCCAGTCGGCGCCGTAGATCATGCGCGCGACGGATTCGGACGAGAGCCAGCGGAGCGCGCCGTCGCGGTCGATGGCGTAGACGCGCGCGTCGGTCGCGGCCTTGATCGGGCGGACGCCCGGGCGCAGCGGCGCAAGGCCCGCGAACGGGAGCGCGGCGACGTCGGCGTCCGGGATCTGCCGGACCGTGCCGAAGTCGGGGTACCAGGTCTTGAACGCCTGCTCGTCGTTGAACGCCACGCGCTTGAGGTCGCCGGTCACGAAATAGACCGTCGGGCCGGTGCCCTTCACGAGGTCGCCGTAACGGACGGCGGCGCGGGCGGACGGGATCGCGGAGAGCGCGAGGACGGCGAGGGCGCCGATGATGAGAAGCTTTTTCATAGGAGGGCGTGCATGAGGATGTGACACGAGAATATACCCGTAAAAACGCTTCCTGTCAAGAAAACCGCCCGGGCGTCCGGGCGGTTTCGCTTCAGCGCATGGCCGCGAGCGCGGCGGCGACTTTCTCCAATTCTTCCTTCTTGCCCGCGAGCATGGCGCGCGTCTGCTCGACGACTTGGGCCGGAGCGTTGTCGGTGTAGCCCTTGTTGGCGAGCTTGGCCTCCAGCGACTTCACGAACCCCTCGAGGTTCGCCTTCTCCTTCTCGAGCCGCGCCTTCTCCTTGGCCATGTCGACCATGCCGGCGAGCGGCAGATGGACCTCGACGCCGCCGACGCGTGCCGACGCGGCGTCCTTGGGTTTCTCCCCCTTCGCGAGGATGGTCAGGTTCTCGATGCGGGCGAGCGTGCGGATGACGGCGGCGTTGTCCTTGAGGAGCTTGGCCTTCGCGCCGGCGACGAGCGTCGCGTCGACCTTCTTGGCCGGCTCCACCTTGTACTCGCTGCGGACGTTGCGGATGGAACCGATGATTTCCTGGATGAGCGCGAACTCCTTCGGTGCGGCAGAGGTCTTAGCGCCCGGCCACGATTCGATCATCAGGAACTTCTTGCCCTTGGCGTTGCCGGCGAGCAGGTCCCAGATGGCTTCCGTCACGAACGGCATATAGGGATGCCAGAGCTTCAGGACGTTCTCGAGGACGTGGAGCAGGACCTTCTCGGTCGAAGCCTTGAGCTTCGGATCCTGCATCTGGATCTTGGCGATCTCCAGATACCAGTCGGCGAGCTCGGTCCAGGTGAAGTCGCGGAGCAGTTCGCCGGCCGGCGAGAATTCGTACTTCTCGATATGGGCCGTGGCCTGCGCGGCGACGGTGCCGAGACGCGCGAGGATCCATTTGTCGGCGAGCGTCTTCGGCGACGCCTTCGGCACGCGCTGAACTTTCCCGACGGAGGTCAGGATGAAGCGCGAGACGTTCCAGAGCTTGTTGGTGAAGTTGCGGTAGCCGGCGATCTTCTCGTCCCAGACTTTCGCGTCGGCGCCCGGCGCGGTGCCGAGGACGAGCGAGAGGCGCACCGCGTCGGTGCCGTACTTCGGGATGACGTCGAGCGGGTCGAGCACGTTGCCGAGCGACTTCGACATCTTCCTCCCCTGCTCGTCGCGGACGAGGCCGTGGAGATAGACCGTCTTGAACGGCACGTCCTTCATGACGTACGTCGTCATCAGGATCATGCGCGCCACCCAGAAGAAGAGGATGTCGTAGCCCGTCTCGAGAACGGAGGTCGGGTGGAAACGCGCCAAGTCCGGCGTCTTCTTGGGCCAGCCGAGCGTGGTGAAGGTCCACGTGCCGGAAGAGAACCACGTGTCGAAGGTGTCGGCGTCCTGCGTGAGTTCCTTCTTGTCGCACGATCCGCACTTCTTGGGCGCCTTGCGGGCGACGGTCACGTGGCGGTCGGCGCAGTACCAGGCCGGGATGCGATGCCCGAACCAGATCTGCCGCGAGACGCACCAATCGCGCAGGTTCTCCATCCAGTGGTAGTAGACCTTCTCGAAGCGCTCCGGGATGATCTTCACTCCCCCTTTCTTCACGGCCTCGAGCGAGAGCTCCTTGAGCGACTTGCCGCGGCCCTTGATCTTCTTGTTCACGTCGACGAACCACTGGAGCGAGGTGAGCGGCTCGATGGCGGTCGAACATCGGTAGCAGGCCGAAAGGTTGTTGGTCAGTTCCTCGACCTTCTCGATGAGTCCCTGCGCCTCGAGATCCTTCACGAAGGCGTGGCGCGCTTCGAGCACCGTCATTCCCTGATACTTGCCGGCGGTCTCGAGCATCCTGCCGTCCTCGCCGATGACCTTGATGACGGGGAGCTTGTTCTTCTCGGCCATGCGGAAGTCGACCGCGGAGTGCGCGGGCGTGACGCCGACGAGGCCCGAACCGAACTTCGGATCGACCTCGTGGTCGCCGATGACCTGGATCGTCAGCTTCTTGGTGCCTTTGCCCCAATCCAACTCGAACGACTTCCCGATCCACTTCTTGTAGCGTTCGTCGGAGGGGTTGGCGGCCACGGCGGTGTCGCCGAGCTTGGTCTCAGGGCGGGTGGTGGCGACGCTGAAAGGACCGTACTTCAGGAAGTAGAGCTTGGCGTTCTGTTCCTTGTATTCCACTTCGTCGTCCGCGAGGGTCGAGGTGCAGCGCACGCACCAGTTCACGACGCGCTCGCCGCGATAGACGAGGCCGTCCTCGTACATGCGGTTGAACATCTCGATGACCGCCTCCGAACGCGGCGCGTCGAGGGTGTAAGCCTCGCGCGACCAATCGATGGAGGAACCCATCTTGCGGACCTGGTTGCGGATCGTGTCCTGCGAGCCTTTCACGAAGGCTTCGACGCGCTTCAGGAACTCCGCGCGGCCGAGGTCGTGGCGCGATTTCTTCTCCTTCTCCTGGATGAGCTTCTCCACCTTGTTCTGGGTGGCGATGGAGGCGTGGTCGGTACCGGGGATCCAGAGCGAGGCGAAACCGCGCATCCTCTTGTAGCGGATCATCAGGTCTTCGATGGCGAGCATCGTGGCGTGGCCGACATGGAGCACGCCCGTCGCGTTCGGCGGAGGGAGGACGATGGTGAACGGCGGCTTGTTCTTGCCGCCCGGGAGCTTGTCCGGATCGAAGTACCCGCTCTTCTCCCAGCGACGGTAAATCGCGTCCTCCACCTGGGAGGCGTCGTAGGCCTTGGCGAGTTCGGGCTTCTTGTCGCTCTTCGGCATATCAGGCATCCTAGCGCGCCGGAGCCGCCGCTTCAAGCGTATTGACATGGACGCGATTTTCCTGTGGAGTGGCCGGTCGCCCTTTACCCCTCCCGAAAGGAACCGCCATGCCGATCGACCTCTCCGCGCTCGAAGAGACCGGTTCGCTGCTCATCCCCGCCTACGCCGTCGCGCGCGCCGGCGACGGTCGCGGTTTCACGCTCGGACCCGCGCACTGCGTGGGGCCGATGGACGGCCCGGAAGAGACCTACGGACTCCTCCATCGGGACGAGGCGTACCTCCAGCCGCGCGGAACGGCGCGCTTCCTGTTCGGGGCTTCCGCGCTCTTCAACGACGCGATCGGCCCGGCCGGCCAGCGGCGGACCATCCGCCTGCGCGAGGCCGGAGAACCGATGGCGCCCGGACTGGAAAACACCTGCCTGATGGCCGAAGGCCCGCGCGTCGGCATCCGCCGGCACCAGGACCGCACCGAGCTGCTCCGCGGATACGCGGCGTGGTCGGAAACGCGGAGCGCCCATCGCTGGGTGAGCGCCGTGACCCGCACCGCCGCGAACGCCGCCGGCACGCTCGGCAAGACGATCCTCTTCGGCCGCTCCGGACGCGGCGCGCTGATCGCGCGGCTCGAAGGCGGCGGCGCTCGGCTGCTCCTCCTCGATTTCCACGTCGAGGACCGCGATCCGGACCTGCCGGACCTCCTCTTCGTCTGGGCCTCGCGCACGGACCTTCACGCCGGGGAATTCCCCCGCTACGACCCTTGCGGCGCGCGCCTCGACGACGGCTGGCACGACCTCATCCGCGCCGCCATCGAGGGCGACCGGAACGGATACGGCCCTTGACACGGGGCCGTTTTTACGTTATCGTGCGGCGTTCGTGCCTGCCGCAGGCAAGGGAGGAAGCCATGTCAGAACGCCCCAAGAACCGCTTCGCGTACGCGACGCTCATTGACCTCGGTTTCGATCCCGCGAATCCGGAAATCCTGCTCGAACTGGGCATGGAGCGTCCGGTGGACTGGGACGCCGCCGACGAGGCCGGCGCCGTCATCTGCAAGCGGTTGGACTTCGTCCTGACCGTCGCGCACGTGGAGGCCGCCGGCGAACCCGTCGGCATCCATGTCACCTACGACCGCGTCGTGCGGGACTATGGACCCTACGGCCACCTGTACGTCTACGTGCTGGCGCTGCGTCCCACGCGCGACCGACAAGGACGCGACTGCGACCGTATCGCGCTCGAGACGGTCGTCGGCGAGGCGCAGCGCCTGCGCGGACGCAGCTGGTGCGCGGACATCGGCGAGATCCGCATCGCCTGGCGCCACGCGCCCGCCGACGTCATCCGGCTCGAGAACGGATCCTACGAGCCGGAAACGGGCGGCGACGAGAAGCCGACCGCCACCGACGACGAGATCGCCCGCATGTGCGCCGACTTCGACGCCTTCTGCGACGACCTCGATCCGGCGTCATCGGACGGCATCTCGCTGGGCGACGAGGACATCGAGGAAGTCCTCGAACTCGCGCCCTACGAATCCCGGCGCAGGCCGCCTCCCCCGCCGGGAGCGGCGGCCCGCTGCGTCGACCCGGCCTTCCTCTGAAGGCCGGTTTTTTCTTTTCCGGAGGACGCCACGAAAACGAAACCGCCCCGACGGAAGTCGGGGCGGTCTTTCCTTCCCGGATTACAGGAGGGAGTCGACGATCTGCTTGACGGACTCGTACGGGAGGGCGCCCGGGATGAGCTCCTGCTCGCCGTTCGGACCGAGGACGATCGAGCCCGGGGTGCCGGTCACGCCCGCGGCTTCTCCGCTGGCCATGTCGGACGCCACGCGCGCGGCGTACTTGCCGGAGGTGAGGCAGTCGTTGAACTTCTTCATGTCCTTCACGCCGGCTTCGGTGGCGTAGGTCGGAAGCTGGGTCGGACCGAGGCCCATCGCCTGCTTCTCGAACATCTTGTCGGTCATCTCCCAGAACTTGCCCTGCTCGCCGGCGCACTCGGCGGCCTCGGCGGCCTTCTGCGCGTTCGGGTGGATCGAGGAGAGCGGGAAGTGGCGGTAGACCCACTTCACCTTGCCCTTATACTCGTTCATGAGCTGGACGAGCGTCGGGTGGAAGCGCGAGCAGAACGGGCACTCGTAGTCGGAGTATTCGATGATGGTGACCGGCGCGTTCTTGTCGCCGCGGACATGGTCCTGGTCGTTGACCGGCGTGACGACGCCGACGGACGGCGCGCCCGGGTCGGCCGGAGCGAGCGGAGCGGACGGGGCGGCGGGGACGCGGGCGGAACCCGAGAACCAGTCGGAGGCGTCGATGCCCTTGGCCATCATGAGGATGAGGCCGAGCACGGCGATGGCCGCGACGCCGGCCGCGACGCCGGCGAGGAAGATCTGCTTGACGGAGAGCTGCATCGAGAACTTCGTGTCGTTGTCCATAACGGATGATGAGTGGAGTGAAAGGCCGTCGTTCCGAAGCGCGACGCTAGGCGTCGCGGAGCGCTCCGAAGGCGGGAAGCCTCGGCGGATCGGACGTGGCGAACGGGAGCGTGCCCGCGCGGATCCGCACCGCGGCTTCGGGGCGGACACGGACGCTCCGCGCGGCCAGGGGCGCGAGCGCGATCGCGGCGAAGGAGAGCGCGACGAGGAAGCGGAACGTCTCGACGGCCGGCAGCGTCTCGATTTCCGTCGGGGCGGCGATCGGCTTGAAGAGCTTCTGCTCCTGGCAGGCCTGCGGGCCGGCGGCGGAACTGAACAGCGCCGACGCCGCGGCCTTGGTCGGCATGCACGGCATGACCAGGAACGAGGCGAAGAGCAGGAACGCGAACGCGCCAAGGACCAGCTTGGCCGTCGACCGCGCGATTCCCTCCTGTGGACGAAGTTCCATATGCCCGGACAGTATACACGACTACGACGGGGCGCAGGCGTCCCCTTTCAGGTCCGGTCCCCGAGCCCGCGCCCGCGCAGGAGCACGGCGTTCGCCGCCACGATGACGGTGCTGAGCGACATGAAGAGCGCGGCGAGGGCCGGTTCGAGCAGGATGCCGCGCGGCGCCAGGACGCCCGCCGCGAGGGGAAGCGCGACGACGTTGTACCCGGTCGCCCAGAAGAGGTTCTGGATCATCTTGGCGTACGTCAGGCGCGAGAGGCGGATGACCTTGGGGATGTCGCGCGGATCGTTCCGGAAGAGGATGATGCCGGCCGATTCGATCGCGACGTTCGTGCCCGCGCCGACGGCGACGCCGAGGTCCGCCTGCGTGAGCGCCGGCGCGTCGTTGATGCCGTCGCCGACCATGGCGACCTTCAGGCCCTTCCCTTGGAGCAGCTTCACCTTGCCGGCCTTCTCCTCGGGCATCACGCGCGCGAACGTCTCGTCGATGCCGAGCTCCTTCGCCACCCAGGAGGCCACGTCCTCCGAATCGCCGGTGACCATCGCGACGCGCACGCCCATGGCCTTCAGCTTCCCGATCGCCTCGCGCGATTCCTCGCGGATCACGTCGGAGAGCGCGATCGCGCCGATGAGGGCGCCGTCGCGGACCACCTGGACGATCGTCTTGCCCTTGGCGTTCTCGGCGGCGATCTCCGCCCCCATGGGCCCAGGCACGCCGGCCTCCGGAAGTCCGCCGACCTCGATCGTGCGGCCGCCGACCTCGCCCTTGACGCCCTTGCCGGGCACGCGCCCGAAAGCGGCGGACGGCGGGACGGCGATCCCTTGCCGCGCCGCGGCCGCGACGATGGCTTTCGCCACGACGTGTTCCGACGCGGCATCGACGGCGGCCGCGAGCGCCAGGACTTCGTCCTCATTCCCGGGCTCGGCGGACCAGACGCGATCGACGCCGTATTCCCCCTTCGTGAGCGTGCCGGTCTTGTCGAACAGCACGACGTCGACGTCGCGCGCTGCCTCGAGCGCCAGCCGGCGCTTCACCAGGAACCCGTTCTTGGCGGCCATCATGGTGGAGATGGAGGCCACGAGCGGCACCGCCAGGCCGAGGGCGTGCGGGCAGGCGACGACCAGGACCGCGACCATGCGTTCGACCGCGAAAGCCGGGTCGGAGAAAGCGAGCCACGCGGCGAGCGTGGCGAGGCCGGCGGCGACCGCGACGTAGGTGAGGATCATCGCCGCGCGGTCCGAGAGGATCTGCAGGTTCGATTTCGAGGCCTGCGCCTCGGCGACCAGGCGCATCACGCCGGACAAGAAGGTCCCCTCGCCGATGGCGTCGACGCGGACCGTGAGCGCGCCGTCGCCGTTGACCGTGCCGGCGATGACGCGCGCGCCGGCGGCTTTCCGGACCGGACGCGATTCGCCGGTGACCATCGCCTCGTTCACGTCCGAAGCGCCGTCGACGATCTCGCCGTCGGCGGCGATCTTGCCGCCGGGACGGACGATGAAGCGATCGCCTTCGCGCAGCTCGGAGAGCGGGATCTTCGCGTTCGCGCCGCCGCGGATGACTTCCACCTCGTCAGGCAGCAGCTTGGCCAGTTCCTTCAGCGCTCCGCTCGTGCCCGCGACCGCGCGCATCTCGAGCCAGTGGCCGAGCAGCATGATGGTGATGAGGGTCGTCAGCTCCCAGTAGAGCGTCTCGCCGCCGCCCGCGAAGGTCGACCAGAGGCTGAAGCCGTAGGCCGCGAGCACCGCCAGCGAGATGAGCGTCATCATGCCGGGCCTGCGGCCCCGCACCTCGCGGAAGCCGCCGGCGAGGAACGTCCATCCTCCATAGAAGAAGACGGCGCTCGCGAGGAGGGCCGGAAGGGCGTCCGAGCCGGGGAAGGCGGGCGGGCGCCAGCCGGAGAGCGCCGGGACGATCCCGGAATACAGGACGACGGGAATCGTCAGGACGAGGCAGACGACGAACTTGCGCGCGAACGTCGCGGTGGAATGGCCCTGGTGCTTGTCCGCGGCGCCATGCGGCGCGGGCGCGTGCCCGCCGTGCGCGGCCATCCTTTCCTTCATCGGCACGAGCTCCATCCCGCATTCGGGACAGCGCCCTTCGCGGTCGCTCCGGACTTCAGGGTGCATGGGGCAGGCGTAGGTCATATGGAAGAAGTATAGCAAAGTCCGCCGGAAGGCGGGCTTTGCGGGCATCATTCGACGCGGATCTTGGCCATCAGGCCATGCTCCTCATGTTCGAGGTTGTGGCAGTGCAACACCCAGTCGCCGGGATTGTCGGCCAGGACGGCGACGTCGACCGTCTCGTTCGGGCGTACGACGACGACGTCCTGCCGGTACGACTGCGAAGGCGCCTTGCCGTCGCGGGCGATGACCGTCATGAACTGGCCGTGCAGGTGCATCGGGTGCGCCATCGGCGTCCCGTTCATGAAGCGGATCTTGACCCACGTCCCCTTCGCGAAGGTCGCGAGCGGGTCGTTCTCCCCCTCCATATCGTACGGCTTGCCGTTGATCGTCCAGGTCGTCGGATCCATCATCCGGTCGGTGCCGACCGCGACGACGGCATCCGGCGCGCGGCGGCGGAGGTCCGGAGGCGCCGGCGCATCCGACGCGAACGACGGCATCGGTCCCGCCTCGCCGGAGATGGCCACGGGGATGCGCAGGCTGCCGGCATCGCGCTTCTCGAGGAGCGCCCAGGGCTTGCCGTCCGCGTCGCGAAGCAGCACGTCGAAGCGCTTGGCCGGCGGCAGCGTCAGCGCCCCGGTCTTGATCGGTTTCGGCAGGGCCGTGCCGTCGACCGCGACGATCTCGAGCAGGCGGCCGTCTTCGGCCTTCAGCTCGTGCGTCATCGCGTTCGAGGCGTTGATGAGGCGCAGGAGGCGCGCGCCGCCCGGCGGGACGGCGATCGGGGCGACCGCGTCGCCCGTCTTGCCGTTGGCGGTCAGCGTACCGCCGTACCGGCCGTTCATGTTCGGGTCGTAGGCGTGATGCATCATGCCCTGATGCGCCATGCCGCCCATCATCGTGCCGTCCGGCATCATGTGCCCCGCCGCCGTCGCCGGCCGGACCGATTCCGAGACCGAATCGAGCAGGTTGTCAGCCTCCGTCTCGGCGAGCGTATGCACGGTGTCCAAGCGCTTGCCTGACGGGTCCAAGAGCCAGTCGTCGAGCGCGATGACGGCGTCGGGGATCGCGCCTTCCGCCGGTTCGACGATGAACGCGCCGTACAAGCCGCGGTCGACCTGCTCGTCCGCATGCACGTGCGAGTGGTAGAAGAAGGTCCCCGCGTCGGGGACGACGAACTCATAGGTGAACGTGCCGCCTGGCGGGACCGGTTCCTGGCTCACCATCGGCACGCCATCCATGCCGGCCGGCACGCGGACGCCGTGCCAATGGATCGTGGTCGGCTCGTCGAGCTTGTTGGTCAGCGTCACCTTCACGCGGTCCCCGCGCGTCACGCGGATCTCCGTGCCGGGGACGGTGCCGTCGTAAGCGTAGGCGTCGGTCACGAGCCCGGGCCGGAGTTCCCAGGCGACGGGCGCCGCGACGACGTCGTACGTGCGCGTCACGCCGGTCTCCTTGACCGTCGGAGCGGGCGCCTCCGCCGGCCCCGGCGCGGGGCCGGGGCGGCGGAAGATGAGGAAGGCGGCGGCGAGGAGCGCCGCGCAGGCGAGCAGATGCCAGGAGTATCGATGCTTCATAGTGCGTACAGCATATCACGCCTCCATCGGCGCGCCGCTCAGGCGGGCGAAGCCGATGAACGCGGCGAGGAAGAGCGCGGTCATGACGGCCGGCGCGAGCGTCGAGACCCAGTTCCGGCGGTCGGGCCGGAACCCGCGCAGGAGCAGCGAGTTGCCGACCACCGAGACGGAGCTGAGCGCCATGGCGAGGCCGGCGAGTTCCGGCTTGAGGACCAATCCGACCCCCGCGAAGACGCGGGCGGCGATGGGGATGCCGGCCACGTTATAGAAGAGGGAGAAGAACAGGTTCTGGCGGACCTTGCCGAGCGTCTCGCGCGAGAGCTTCACGGCGGTCACGACGTCGTTCAGGTCGTTCTTCATGAGCACGATGCCGCCCGTTTCCATGGCGACGTCGGTGCCGGCCGCCATGGCGATGCCGAGGTCGGCCTGCGCCAGGGCCGGGGCGTCATTGATGCCGTCGCCGACCATCGCCACCTTGATGCCGGCGGCCTGGAGCTTCTTCACTTCGGCGGCCTTGTCCTCGGGCAGGACTTCCGCCAGGACGTTGTCGATGCCCGCCTGCTTGGCGATGGCGCGGGCGGTGCGCTCGTTGTCGCCGGTGATCATGAAGACGTTCAGGCCCATGCGCTTCAGCTCGCCGACGGCGGCCGCGGTCGTCTCCTTGATGGTGTCGGCCACCGCGATGATGCCGGAGATGCCCTCGCGGGTCGCGA
Organism: uncultured Gammaproteobacteria bacterium; assembly: GCA_964400625.1. GTDB lineage: Bacteria > Patescibacteriota > Patescibacteriia > SG8-24 > DYFX01 > DYFX01. The sequence goes on along the minus strand of CAYNUS010000009.1, from coordinate 23,781 downwards.
GCAGCATGGCGGTCTTTCCGGCCTCCTCGAGCTTGCGCATCTTGCGGTCGGCCGCGCCGGCATCGAGGCCGAGGATCTCGGTCACGAGCCGGCGGTTGCCGAAGAACCATTCCTTGCCGTCGATCGTGCCCTGCACGCCGTGGCCGGGGATGGCCTTGAAGCCGGCGGCTTCGGGGGCGTCGATTCCCTCCTCTTCGGCATAGCGGCAGATCGCCTCGGCCAGCGGATGCTCCGACTTGGCCTCGAGGGCGGCGGCCATCTCGATGATGCGGTCCTCGTCGGACAGCCCGAGCCCGACGACGTCGGTCACCTCGGGCGCGCCCTTCGTGAGCGTGCCGGTCTTGTCGAAGACGATGGTCTTCACCTTGCAAGCGGCCTCGAGCGGCTCCCCGCCCTTGATGAGGATGCCCTGCTCGGCGCCCTTGCCGGTGGCGACCATGATGGCCGTCGGCGTGGCGAGGCCGAGCGCGCACGGACAGGCGATGACGATGACCGCCGTGAAGGCCATGAGCGCGAACGAGAGCGTCGCGCCGAGCGCGAGGTACCAGACGGCGAAGGTGAGCAGCGCCAGGCCGATCACGGCCGGCACGAACCAGGCCGAGATGCGGTCGGCGAAGCCCTGGATGGGCGCGCGCGAGCCCTGGGCGTCCTCGATGAGCTTCACGATCTGGGCGAGCGCCGTGTCCGCGCCGACCTTGGTCGCGCGGAACTCGAAGCTTCCCGTCTTGTTGATGGTCGCGCCGATGACGGCGTCGCCTTCCTTCTTGGCGACCGGGAGGCTCTCGCCGGTCAGCATCGACTCGTCGACGGCCGAGGCGCCCTTGATGACGGTGCCGTCGACCGGGATCTTCTCGCCGGGACGCACCAGGATGACGTCGCCGGCGGCGACCTCCTCGATCGGCACGTCGAACGGACGCCCGTCGCGCATGACGCGCGCGGTCTTGGCCTGGAGGCCCATCAGCTTCTTCACGGCTTCCGAAGTCTCCCCCTTCGCCTTGCTCTCGAGCCACTTGCCGAGGAGCACGAAGGTGATGAGGAAGGCCGCGGTCTCGAAGTACAGGTCGGGGATCTTCCCGCCGATGCCGACGACCGTCCCCTTGGTGACGGCGTAGGCGACGAGGTTCACGAGGCTGTAGAGGAAGGCGGTGGTGGTGCCGATGGCGATGAGCGAATCCATGTTGAAGGTCCGCATGCGCAGGCTCGACCACATTCCCTTATAGAACCCGGCGCCGAGGATGACTTGGACCGGCGCGGCCAGGAACAGGGAGACGATGCCGACGTACGGCAAGGTCGCCGTCTTGCCCGGCAGGGCGAAGAAGTCGAGCAGCATGAACCAGAGCATCGGCAGCGAGAGGACGAAGCCTGCGAGGAACTTCCGCTTGTAGGAGCGCGCTTCGGCCGCGCGCTTGGCGCGCTCGGCATCGGGGTCCGCCTTCTCGGCGAGCTCCGCGCGGTAGCCGGCCTTGCGGACCGCCTCGATGAGGGCGGCGGGTTCGGCCAGGCGCGGATCGTAGACGATGCGCGCCTTCTCGGCGGCGAAGTTGACGTTGGCCTCCTTCACGCCGGACACCTTCTTGAGCGAGCGGGTGATGAGGTTGGCGCAGGACGAGCAATGCATGCCGCTGATGGCGAGCATGGCGCGCTGGTCCAGCGCGGCTTCGGCGGCGGGAGCGGCGGTGCGGGCCGCGTCGGGCGCGGGCGCCGCGGCGTGCGGCCGTTCCATCGTGGCGGCAGCGAAGTCCGCCACCGCGTCGACGCGCAAGGCCTTGCGCATGAAGGCGACGAGCGCCTCCGGTTCGGACTCGCCGGCCGGATACTCGACTTCGCCGCGCTTGGCGACGCGCACGGTGCCGACGAAGCTCCGCGCGCCGTCCGAGGACATCGTCACTTGTCCCTGGGCCTCGACGTCATGGTGCAGGCGCAGGACGTGCGAGGACGATCCCTCCACCGGCACGGTCTTGATCTCCGGCGCGGCGGCCTCGGATGCCTTGGCTTCCGGCTCCGGCGTTTCCGGCGCCGGGGCGGCCGGCGCCTCGAGTTCCGCGGCGTAGCCGAGGTCGAGGATGCGCTTCAGGATGGCGTCCGTGTCGACCGGTCCGCCAGGGATGATGACGCACTCTCCGGACACGGCGTCGCTCCGGGATTCCTTGACGCCGGGGACGTCGGAGAGCGCGCGGTCGATGAGTTTCTCGCAGGACGAGCAATGCATGCCCGTCACCTTGATCTTGAGAGGCTCGCTCATACGAGTCGGGCCTTGTAACCGGCGTCGAGGCCGGCGACTTCGGCGATGAATTCGGACGCTTCGAAAGCGTCAGTGTGCTCGATGACGGCCTGGGCATGCGCGACGTCGACGTCGCAGGAGACGACGCCCGGCACGTCCTTGGCGACATCTTCGATCAAGGCCTTGCAGGAGCCGCAATGCATGCCGTCGATCCTGATGATGGTTTTCATATCAGATGGCGGTGATGATCCCGGGGAACATGCCCATGGCGCAGCTGAAGACGTAGTCGCCGGGCTTCTTCGGGGTGAATTCAAGGACGTTGAGCTGGCGCGTGAGCGCGACGCTCGCGCGGGCCTTCGGGACCATGAGGACGCCGCGGCAGCCGGTGCCGACGCCCTCGATCTCCAGGCGGACCGGCATGCCGGCCTTCACGGTGTAGGAGTCGCTCGGCTTGTAGGCGGGGTTCACGGAGAGCCGCATGCGGATGACCTGCACGCCGTCCGCGACCTTGACGTTGGGATCTTCCGCCGCGGAGGTCGCCGCGGCGCGCGAAGGCAGGGCGATCGGATAGCCCATCGCGGTCATGCCGTTCTGCAGGTTCCAGAGGCCGAGCACGACGACGAGCGCGCCGGCGAAGCGGAAGAACCGCTCCCCCGCCTTGCCCTTGAGCGCCGTCGACGCCCAGCCGAGCGCGAGGAGCGACGGCGCGGTGCCGAGCGCGAAGGCCGCCAGGATCATGCCGCCCTGGGCGAAGCTGCCGACCGTGAGCGCGTAGATCTGGAGCGCCTGCGTGAAGCCGCACGGGATGAAGAACGTCGCTCCGCCGAGCAGGAACGGCACGGCCGGATGCTCGCGGCCTTCGGCGTCGACGATGCGGCGCGCGAGCGCCTTGGGCATCCGCGGCTGGATCGCCCGGAGCCAGGACGGCGCGAGCTTCAGCATGTCGAGGCCCATGATGAGCATGTACGCCGCCGCCAGGACGACGAGCCCGCCGGTGAAGAAGGGCGAGGGCGAGAGCAGCTTGCCGACCGTGGCGATGAGGCCGCCGAAGAGCGCGTAGGAGAGCGTGCGGCCGGCGACGAACATGAAGACGGGCGTCATGCGCGTGATGCCGTCGGCGGAACCGTACCGCCGGTTGTAGTTGGCGGCCGAGGAGAGCAGGAGCCCGCCGGAGACGGCGATGCAGGAGGACGCGGCGGCGAGGAGGCCGATCATGAAGACGGCCCAGAACCCGCCGGCGCCGTCGACCGCGAAGTCCATGTCGAGGAGCCCGGCTTTCGAGGCGAGCCAGCCGAGCAGGAAGACGGACGCGAAGGCGCCGAGGATCTGGCCGAAGGACGGGCGTTTCGAGGAGGAGGGCGTCTCGCAGCCGCGCAGGACGTACGTCTCGCCGCCGAGCGCGGCGTTCAGGACGTCGAGCGACGGCGCCGGACCGTCGCAGGAGAGCCGCACCTCGCCGCGCGGGGCGCTCGCTTCGACGTCAAGGACGCCGGAGACGCCTTTCAGTTTCCGTTCGATGGTGATTTCGCAGCTGCGGCAGCTCATGCCGTCCACCGCGAATCGATGGGATTTCATAGGTATGCAAAAGGGAATGAGGGACCGTACGGCCGATGGCCGGGTCCTTCACTCCCTCTTGAAGATCGAGCGCAGTCCTGGAGGGGAAGCGGGCGTCGTGACGATCGGCGGAGGACGGTACGACGTCCTATCGATCAGATAGGCGACGAGCGCGGCCGCGAGCGTCAGGAAGACCGTGACGAGCGTGTGGAAGCCTTCCGGCGTCGGCGCCTGGAGCGCGGCGCGCAGGGCCGCAGGCGAGACCGGGCAGACGTAGCCCATGGGGCAGGTCAGCGCGAACTCTCCGGAATGGAACGGCGCGGCGTGGTGCTCAGACCAAAGCGTCATCGCGGCCGCGTGAAGCGCGACGGCGAGCAGGGCGGCGACGAGGGCGATGGCGAGCTTGCGCATCATATGAGGGAACCGTAGCGCATTCCTCCGTTTTTTTCAAGGGGTGAGTTCGATGAGCCAGACGCCGAGCTTCTCGGGCTCCTCGGCGGCGAGCGGGGCGATGAAGCTCACGAGCCGGCCGTCCGGCGAGAGCGACGGCGAGGTCTCGGCGCCGTGCGCGCCGGAGGTCAGGTACCTTCCGGACTTCGTGACCGCATCGAGCGACTTGATGCGCGTCGGCCGGTCGGCCGCGCCTTCCGCGAGGATGAGGAGGTCGGTGCCGCCGCGGCGGACGGGCCAGAGCTCGTCTTCCTCGTAGGTGCGGAGGAGCGGAGCGGGGTTCTTGCCGTCGACGTCCATCACGTAGGCGTCCCAGCGCCCGTTCGGCGCGCGGCGCTGGAAGTAGATCTTGCGGCCGTCGTCGGACCAGCTCGGGTTGCGGTCGTCGCCGCCGCGCGTGAGCTGCTGGATGTTGGCGCCGTTCAGCCCGATCTTCCAGATCGATCCGCCCGTCGGCTTCCGCGCTCGGTCGTCGTTGACCTCGAAGGCGGCCCAGACGCCGTCCGGGGAGATGGCCGGCGCCACCAGGTCCTCGCTGCCGTCGTGCGTCGTGAGGCGCTTCTCGTCCTTGCCGTCGATGCCGGAGCACCAGATCTCCCGGACGCCGCGATCGTCCGGCGCGGAGTAGCAGAGCTTCCCGGCGTTGCGGTGCGCGGCGCGATGTCCGGAGGCCGCGCGCGGCCGCGTCGCGTCGAAGATCGCGGCGGCTTCGGCCGTCGCGACGTCGAGGCGCAGGATCTTCCAGCGCGTCTCCTTGCCGACGGTCGCGGTGGCGCTCACGATGAGCGTGCCGTTGTCGGCGAATCCGGCGGCGATCGGACGCTCCCCCGCCGTCGGGGCCCAGAGCAGGCGCGCGCCGTCCGCGCGGGCGAGGAGCCCTTCGAGGCGCGGATCGACCTTCACGGGCTCTTCCGGCGCGGGCGGCTGCGGCGGCGCGGGCTCGAGGACGATGTTCTCGAGCGAGGACGCGTCGGCGGCGCGCTTCGCCGCCAGCACGCCGTAGCCGACACCGGCGATGACGGCGAGGACGAACAGGGCGGCGATGGCTCCTTTGAAGACGCGCATAGTATAAGGAAAGTATAGCACCCATCGCCGCCGGAGAAGTGGACAAGGCCTCGAGGTCTTGCCAAATCCCGCCGCGTGCGGTAGCCTAGGACGCGTGAGCAAGCCCGCGCGCTTAGCTCAGTTGGCTAGAGCGTCTCGTTGACGTCGAGAAGGTCAAAGGTTCGACTCCTTTAGCGCGCACCAGAAGGACCCGCCCCGAAAAGGCGGGTTTTCCTGTACGAAAAAGACGCCTTCGGAAAGGCGTCAGGGCGCATGCCGGTCGACCAGCGCGCCGCGGGCGGCGGTCCAGCGGATGACGGTCACGTCGGAGTCGAGCGTGAGGTTCTTGTAGTACCGGCGCATCTGCGCGAGGAGATCCTCCTGCGAGACGAAGCCGTCGTCCTCCCACTCCTCGCGCGTCACTTCGCGAAGCGTGCAGTGGCGCACGTCCGTGATGTCGGCCTGCACGGCCCACGGCACCAAGTGGCAGGAGAGCATCACGGGTCCTCCGCGGTAGTCGCGGTGGCCCTCGCGGATGGTGATGGTCTTCGTTCCGGTCTCGATGCGATGGCGCATCCCTTCGTCGGGAGCGATGAGCAGGGCGGTCAAGGGCTGTTTCAAGAGGCACCTCCGGGCGGAGGATAGCAACCGGCCTCCGCGCTCGGAAGTGGATAAGCGTGATACCATGAAGGGGTCTATGGCCGTCCGGCATCCCGTCCCCTCTTTCGGACCCGTCACCACCGTGCTCGCGTACGGCGGCGGCGCGTTCATGATGTCGTACGTCGTGCGCGTCGGCGTTCCCGCGCTCGTGGAACTCGGCTTCGCCCCGCCGCTCGCCTGGTTCATCGCCGGCGGCCTCGCCTTCGGCCTCCTGCTCTTCGCGGCCCTGTTCTTCATCGCGCTCGAAGGGGCCGCGCACCGGGCCGACATCGCCCAGCGCGTGCGCTTCAAGCCCATCGACCGCCTCGACGTCGTGCTGATCGGCACGGTCGGCATCGGCACGGTGGCGTTCACGGCGATCTGGGCGGCGCTCCTCGCGGCGGTCTGGCCCGGCTTCGAGCCCCAGCCCTGGTTCATCCGCAGCGGCCCGCTCGCGGACGCCGGCGCCTGGATCCTGCTCGCCTGGGCGCCGATGTTCCTCCTCAACATCTTCGGCGAGGAGCTGTTCTGGCACGGCTGGCTCCTGCCCGGACAGGAACGCTTCTTCGGACGCCTCGCCTGGATCCCCGCCGGAGTCGGCTGGATCGTCTTCCACCTCCCCTTCGGCCTCGGCACGACGCTGCTCTTCGCGCCCTTCCTGCTCATCGCCACCTACGCCGTGCGGCGCACGCGCAACCTCTGGATCGGCGTCTGGCTCCACGCGGTCTTCAACGCGGTCGGCATCCTCGCCACGCTCTTCGGCCTCGCGTCCTGAACCGCGCGATTGACGCCGGCCCGTTTTCCGGATACGTTCCGCGCGGCTCATTCAACCGCCCGGAGGATCCATGTTCGGATGGCTACGCACCAAGGCCGGCAGGCGCCGCGCGCTCGCGAAGATCGATCTCGTGCCGGTCCGCGGCGCGCTCATGCGCAAGCTCGGCTGGTCCCACGAGAAGGCCGTCGAGGCCGAACGCGCGTACCGCGGCTTCCTCGCGCTCATGATCGACTGGCCGAAGGAGCGGCACGTGCCGACCGCGGAGGTCGACGCGTTCTGGCACGCGCACGTGCTCGACACGCGGAAGTACGAGGCCGACTGCAAGGCCGTCTTCGGGCGCACCATCCACCACGACCCGAACTTCCGGCGCGGCACGCCCGAGCATGCGGAGACCTTCGAACGGACGCGGTCGCGGCTGACCTCGGTCCCGGGCGCCCAGCCCCGCGCCAAGACGATCCGCGAGGGCGACGGCGTCTCCGTTCCCGCCGACTGCGGCACGAGCGATCCCGTGCGGCTCGCGGTCATCATGATGGCCGGCGGCGGCGCGGAAAAACCCGCGCCCGCGCACGAGCCTCCGCACGCTCCCCCGGCCGCGGCCAAGAGCCTCGCCGCGGAAGCGCCCGAGACGGACGCTTCGGACGGTTCCTCATCTTCCGGCGACGCCGCCTCGTGCAGCTCCGGCCGTTCCGTCGGCGGAGATTGACCCGCTCCGCTTGACGCGGAGCTTTTTTCTTGCCAAGGTCCGGCCAGCACCTTCATAAGGAGAACGACATGGCATCGAGCGGACAGAAAGACCCCGCCCAGCCGGCGGCCTGGCCGCCGAAGCTGGGCTACATCGCGGCCAAGTACTATGCCGGCCCCCACGGCCAGCCCGACAACGCGGCCATCGACCGGAACATCCGGACGGCCGTGCAGTACGCCGTGCCCTTCTGGCAGAACGGCTACGCCATCTTCGTGCCGCATCTCAACACGCACCACTTCCAGTCCTTCACGAGCGTGGAGGAACCGGTCTACGTCGCCTTCGACAAGCGCCTCCTGCCCGCCATGGACTTCCTGGCCGGCGCGGGCAACGTCGTCGATTCGACGGGCGGGCGCGGCGAGATCGAGCTCATGACGCGCCTCGGCAAGCCGAGCTTCCCGAGCCTGCGCGAGACCAACGAGTGGCGCGCCGGACGCAAGCACATGACGTACCGCTACGAAGGCCTCCGCGAGGAGCCGCACTTCGACGAAGCGGCCGCGAAGCTGCGTATCGCGGTGCTCGACGGCCCGTTCTGGGCCGAAGGCGCCGCAGGTCCGGACCTGAAGCAGATCCGCGACAACATCGACGCCGCGCGCCACGCCGCCATCGAGCTCTGGAACGCCGGCATCGCCTGCTTCACCCCGCAGATGAACGCCAGCTACTTCGAGAGCGGCGGCTACCGCGTGCCCGAGCCGATCTACGACTTCACGATCCGCGCCATCCTCGAGCGCGCCGGCGACTGCGTCTTCCTGCTCCCCGGCTGGGAGCACTGCGCGGACGTCCGCGCGCGCGTCGAGGCCGCCTCGAAGCTCGGCAAGCCCGTCTTCGACACCAAGCGCTCCGTCCTCGACTGGCGGGACGGCGGCAAGCCCATGATCACCCTCCGCTCCGTCTGAAACGGAAATCCCGACCTAGGTCGGGATTTTTTCTTGCTCGAGAAGCGGCGCCAGCGAACGGTATCGCGCGCGCAAGTGCGGGTTCGGCGCCGCCTCGGCCAGCGCGAGGATGTCGCCGGGCGACGGCGCGAACGGCGCGAGCAGGTTCGCTCCGCGGTTATAGGTGAAGACGGGCAGGAGCCCGCCGGACTTGATGAGGAGCGCGGCGGCGTAGAGCTTCGACATCACGCCGTCGAGCGCGAAGAAGCCGAGGATGGGCGACGGTCCTTCGAAACTCGCGTTCACCTCGTTCCAATCGTCGCGCGGGCGTTCGAGGAGCGCCGCATGCAGCGCCGCGATATCGGAGACGCGCAGGTCATCCTGCGCCTCGAGCCGCCCGAGGTGGTCGGTCTCGCTCCGGCAGTCGTTCACCGAGACGTGCTCGACGCGGACCTGCGCGGGATCGAGGATCAGCCCGGTGCCGCGTCCGATGGCGTACACCGACGTGCGGATGTCCTTCTGAAGGTAGGTCGTGGAAAGGTAGCGCACGCGCGTCTCGCGCTCGACATGCGCGAAGAGATCGTCGAGCTGTTCCGGGTTCGCCATGTGCACGAGCACGCCGCCGCCTTCCCAGGCGCCGACGATCCTCGCCGCGCGCGCCGCGGCCGTCTCCCGCGCGAAAAACCCGCGCGCCAATTCATGAAAACTCTTCTCCCCCGGAAACGTCTCGCGCGTCGCGAGGAACATGGGATCGAGGAGGTCGTAGGACGTCTGCATGGAAATCTTTGGTAGGCCCGGATGGATTCGAACCATCAACCGCCGAGATATAAGCTCGGTGCTCTGACCGTTGAGCTACGGGCCCGCGCGGTTCCATTAAAGCCCCTGGAAACCGTTTTGTCATCCCGCGCGCCGCGACGGACGCTTCCTCTTCGTGTCATTCCTGCGCACACAGGAATCCATTTCCATGCGCGGACATCGGGCGTCGTATTCTTGAAGGTATTGGATTCCAGCGTTCGCTGGAATGACTGGAGGGGGTCGGGCGAGGTGGCGGGGTCGGGAACGCAAAACCGCCCCGGAGGGCGGTTTCAACTTTTATTCCTTGTCGCCGCCGGGGTCGGACTTTTCGACGGATTCAAGCAGCTTGTGGAGGCTGGAGATGCGCTCCGGATCGGTGGCGCCTTCGAGCTCCTTCTCGATGCCGGTCGTCACGGCGACGACCGCCTCGTGGCGGATCTTGTCGGTGAAGACCTTGTAGAGCTGCTGGATCTTGGGATCCTCATGCAGCTTGCTGAAACCGCCGGCGGGGTCGAGGGTCTTCTGCAGCTTCTCCTGTACCGGGTTGATGAGCAGGATGGCGCCTTCCGGCGTGTCGGCCATCTGCAGGGCCATGTTGAGGTTCTCCTTCATGACGGCCTCCGCGGCCTTCGCGGCTTCCGTATAGACGATGCCCGTGCGCTCGACCTTCGACTGACGCTCCTTCTCGTCGAGGTCGCCGAGCGTCTCCGCGATCATCGATTCGATGGATGCGGAACTCTCGCGCTGTTCCTCCTCGGAACGGCCCTCCTTGAACGACGCCACCAGCGACTCGATGTCATCCTCCGAAAACTCGGGCTTTTTAGGCTCCGGGGCTTGGTTCGGCATGGATTCGTGGTTGTTTTTCATAGGGATTTCGGGCCTGAATACCCTTATAATTTAGCATAATTTCGCGATTTTGTCAACTTCCGATGACGCCGGGCCGGACTTGACAGGAACGCGATTTTCGGGTACGGTCTCGCGTTCGCCCGTGGCGGGCGCGCCCCCGGAAGGGGTTTCGGAGGAGTCGCACATGCACGAGCTGTACATTGACCCGGTCGTGTTCTGCGGAGACGTGCTGGAGGGCAAGCCCCTCCCGAGCGATCATCTCGCGAAGGCCTTCGCCGAAGGCCTCCCCGACTGGCACCCGGTCAAGCGGCTCTTCACCGGAGAGTCGCAGCAGCTGGGCGCCAACAGGAACGTCTTCGGCTTCTTCCGCCTCTTCAGCGAGATCCACGACGATCTCGTCCGGCAGGGCTGGGAAAACGGCGCCGACGCGCCCCTCGCCCCCGAAGACGTCGCGCGCGAGCTCGCGGCCTTCCATCGCCTCATCCCCGACGACGTCCTCTACCGGGGACGCGCGAAACAGGCGCGGGCCTACAGCTTCCGCTCCCTCCACGCCAACGCGCGGGACGCCGTCATGATCATGACCCGCGACTTCCCGCCGCTCCGCACCGTCCTCCTCGACGCCTTCGACCGTACCTTGGCCAAGCTCATCCGCGCCGTCAGGCTCTCCTGAACGCGCGGTCTTTTTTTCTTTCACCGTGTCATTCCAGCGAACGCTGGAATCCCATACCGCCAGGAACAGGACGTCGTATGTCCTCATATGGAAATGGGTCCCGGCTCTCGCTACGCTCGGCCGGGATGACAGGGAGGGGCGCAAAGCCATAAGACGGGAAAATGGCTTTTTCAAGCGGTTTCCGGTACCCTGCCGTTATGAAGAACTACGTCGTGCCCGAACATGAGGCCGGAGAACGCCTGGACGCCTGGCTCGCCCAGCAGGATTCGGATCGCTCCCGCACCGCCTTCCAGAAGCTCATCAAGGAGGGCGGAGTTTCGGTGAACGGCAAGAAGGCCAAGTCCCACTACGCCGTGAAGGACGGCGACGTCGTCGAGCTCGAAGGCGCTTCCAAGAAGAAGGCTTCCTCCAAGACGGCGGAGGTCGCCGGCGTGAAGATCGTCGACGAGACGGACGACTACCTGGTGATCGAGAAGCCCACGGGTCTCCTCGTGCATCCCGCGCCCACGCAGAAGACCTCCACGCTCGTCGACTTCCTCGTGAAGCACGCGCCTGAGATCAAGAAGGTCGGCGACGCCAAGGAGCGCCCGGGCATCGTGCACCGTCTCGACCGCGAAGCCTCCGGGCTCATGGTCGTCGCGAAGACGAAGAAGATGTTCGAGAGCCTCAAGAAGCAGTTCCAGGCGCACGACATCACGAAGGAGTATCTCGCGCTGGTCTACGGCAAGGTCGTGAAGGACTTCGACGTCATCCGGACGCCCATCGGCCGCAAGAAGGGCCGCGGACGCATGAGCGCCCGCACCGAAGCGCAGGAAGGCGACAAGGACGCGGTCAGCCATTACGACGTCCTCGAACGCTTCCCGCAGGCCACGCTCGTGAAGGTGCGCACCGAGACCGGCCGCATGCACCAAGTGCGCGTCCACATGAAGTCCATCGGCCACTCCCTCGTCGGCGACGGCCTCTACGGCACGCCCAAGCAGGAGACGACCTCGCTCCGCAACGTCCGCCTCTTCCTCCACGCCGCCGCGCTCGGGTTCACGGACCTCGACGGCAAGCGCCACGAGTACCGCTCGGAGCTCCCGGAGGACCTGCATTCCGTCATCGAAGCGCTAAGGGCACGCCATGCCAAGTAAGAAGCCGGTCATCATCATCTGCGGTCTCGCGGGGTCGGGGAAGTCAACCGCCGCCGCGAACGTCGCCAAGCGCTTCAAGCTCGCGCACGTCAGCGCGGGCGACCAGTTCCGCGCGGTCGCGAAGGAGCGCAAGATGAGCCTGATCGACCTCGGCCGGTACGCCGCCAAGCACCCGGAGTTCGACAAGGAGCTCGACCATCGCATGATGGCGGCCGCCAAGAAGGGCGGCGTCGTCCTCGACGGCCGCGCCTCGGCCTATCTGGCCAAGAAACTGCGCATCCCCGCCCTCAAGATCTTCCTCACGGTCGACCCCAAGGAAAGCGCCAAGCGGGTGGCCCGGCGGGACGGCATTTCGGTGGCGAAAGCCCTGAAAATGAGCGCCCAGCGGGAGCGGGAGATCCGGGTCCGGCTCCGGACCCTCTACGGCCTTGACACCTCATCGACCGCGTACTATGATGCGGTCATTCAAACGGATCGGTACACCCCTCAAGACGTGTCCGACCTGATCGCATCACTCGTCACCTATGATCGACATTAAGCCTGGAATGACCGTTCGGGTCCACCAGAAAATCAAGGAAACCACGCCGAAGGGCGAGGAAAAGGAGCGCATCCAGATCTTCGAGGGCATGGTCCTCAAGATGCGCGGCGCCGGCGTCTCCAAGTCGATGACGGTCCGCAAGGTCTCCGGCGGCGTCGGCGTCGAGAAGATCTTCCCGCTGAACCTCCCCTCGATCGCCAAGATCGAACCGGTCCGGCAGGCCCAGGTCCGCAAGGCCAAGCTCTACTTCCTGCGCGACTCCAAGAAGCGCCTGAAGGAGAAGAACATCGAGGAAAAGACCAAGTAAGCGAACGCTCCCCGCAAGGGGAGTTTTGCTATACTGCACGCATATGAAGAAGACCTGTTCGCGCGGCCACGTGTTCGAGAAAAGCAGCCGCTGCCTGACCTGTCCCGTCTGCTGGCCTGGTCAGCGGAAGAAGCTGCTCATGGGCAACGACTTGCCGGAAGGCCTCGGAGCGCCGGCGCTCCGCGCGCTCGACGCCGCCGGCATCCATTCGCTCGCGCGCCTGGCGGAGCGGACGGAAAAGGAGGTCGCGGGGCTGCATGGCATGGGCAAGAAAGGCATCGGCCTTCTGAAGGCGGCGATGCGCAGGCTCGGGCTGAAGTTCCGGAGGGAGACCCGTTGACGGACGGGTCTTTTTCGTCTACGCTCCGGTCCATGCGAGAAGCGTCCTTTGTCGGCCTGGATTACCTCCGCCCGCTCACGTTCCACGACGCCTTCGGGTTCTGGCGCGAGAGCGAAGGCTCCGATCCGCACTGGCTCGGCATCGCGCGCTCGCGCGGGTTCGAGACCTGGGAAGCGTGGCGCCGGACGTATCTTCCCCCGTTCCGGATGGAAGAGCGCTCCTGGTGGCTCTACCGCGTCGCCGATCCGCTCCGGACGGTCCCGCGCTTCCGCGGCGGGCCGTTCCAGGGATGGATCGAACAGACCTACGGCGACGCGGGCCCCACGCCGGAGTTCGCCGTCATCGCGCGACGCCTCACGTCCGTGCAGCAGGCCTACGTCGCGCGGCTGAAGGCCTCCTTCCCCGCGTCGACGACGGTCATCGGCGTCCTCACCGACGACGGCATCGTCATCGCGGAAGGCACGCACCGCTGCTGCGCCCTGGCGCAGGCCGCGGCCGAAGGCCTCGAGATCGGGACCGATTTCCGGATCGCGCTCGGCAGCCATCTGCCCGGCGGCATCGGGCCGATCCCGAAGATCTTCAAGGGCGTCACGCCCGTCTGAAAGGAGCCTCCGGCTCCTTTTTTCGTCGTCGAAAAAACCGCCTCAGGCGAGGCGGCTTACCGTGCGATGTCGATCCAAGCCCCGACGGCGGCGGCGAAACCGCCCTGCGCCGGGAAGTGCAGGCGGCAGCCCTTCAGCATCGGCGCCCAGCGCCCGAGGAAGCGGCGGAAGACCCGCGAATCGGCGACGGTGCCGACCACCGCGATGTCCTTGGGACTGAACGGGATCGCGGTCAGCACGGCGAGGTCCTTCACGATGGAGCAGGCCGCGAAGTTGAAGACGCTGGCGCACTCCTCCTCGAAGCTCGCGCCTTCCTTCCAGAAGTGCGCGATGACGAGCTCGCCGACCGGCGAACCGGCCGTCTCGGGGAGCTTGTGCTTCACGAGCAGGTCGCCTGGTTCGGCCGAGCCGGCGGCCTCCTCGATCTCCCGGAAGGTGTTCGCGCCGACGATGCGGCCGAGGCCGAGGATCGTCCCGCCGCCGTGGCAGCTGCCGAGCGGGTGCCGCACGGCCTTGCGGCCGGAGACCTTCGCGTAGGAGACGCCGGTGCCGATCGACGCGACCAGCATCCTCCTGGGCGCCTTGCCCATGAGGTACCGCGCGCCGAGGGCCTGCAGGCGGATCTCGTCGTCGATCGCGCCGTCCGGGGCGAGAGCGACCCGCGGGAAGCGTTCCATGAGGCGGGCGCTGGCGCGCGCGGCGCCGGTGCCGGTCAGCCGAAGCTTCCGCACGCCGTCGCCTTGCAGCCTCTCGATCATGTCGTCGATGCCGGCGGCATCGGCCGTGACGAAACGATCGCCGCCGTCCGTCCGCCAGAACGCCTTCGTGAGGGTGGATCCGAAATCGATGCCTGCGGTCGTCATACGCCTCCGTGGGAAAGGACCGGCCCGAGGCTACCGCGGAAACGCGAGCATGTAAACCCCTTGTATGAAAAATGACGCTCCTGCCAGGACCTCCGCGCGTGGGCGCAGCGTTCCTGGCGGAACGGCCAGACCTGCTATTCTGGCTTTGGGGTTCGATTCCCCCTGCGTCCATGCCCGCGTTGACAAGCATGCGGAAAATCGGGTAGTCTCTACCCATAGCAGGTCTGGCCCCGCCGGGGCGAAAGCCAAACGAAAACTCCCCGCGAGGGGAGTTTTCGTTTATCTTGTCAGTGCGCTCCAAGTCTTAACCATCTTTTATCCCTTATCGTGCTTCCGAGTTGACGCAGTATCTTTTCCAGATTCGCATCAATCTCGTAAGGGACTGGCCATTTTAAACGTTTTTCTACGATGTCCTTGGCTTCCTTCCAGACCACAACAGACCGCCTCAGAGATGGGCCAAGATCGGTGACCTGTTCTTCGGTCCAGAAGGGTGTTTTGACTAAACGTTTGTATCTCTCTGCTAGCCTGAACTGGATGTAATCGGCTTTCTCTTCAAGGCTTTCGAAGATCTTGGCTCCCGCGAGCGCATTGCATTCCCTGCAGGCCGGTACACAGTCATCTTCATCGAAAGTTCTTTTTGGACCACGGCCTGCATACGACCATGGAATGACGTGATCACGTTCGGTGGCAGGCAGGCCGCAGTATGTGCATCTATCTCCCTGCCTCAGTTTCATTTTGTTTCATCAGGTTAATGGGTTAGTTAAGTTCGTCCAAATATTCAAGAAACTTGTCGGTGAGAATCCTGAAGCCTTTCATGCTTCCGTAATTGGCGGCGCCATCCAACGTATCCTTGCGCCAGTAATCGGAAGTAATGCCGTTATCGAGGAAGACCTTCTTCAGGAGCTCCTTGAGACTCTTCCTGCTCGCGTCGTCCAGCCCGACTTTGGCAAACACATGGGGCGCGAAGGCGTTCAAGGAGAACACGCCCGGGGTCTTTTGGATGACGTAGTCCTTCGGTTCGTTGAATGCGTCTGGGAAGGTTTCGGCGAGCGCGCCCCAGTACTCTTCAAGCAGGCGGTAGCGATCGTCGAGCTTGCGGACTTGAATCGAGAAGACTGCGCCGGGGCCAAAGAGCGGCTTCAGAGACGTCAGGAAGGAGTTTTGGTTGATGATATGACTGGGCTTCTTTCCCCCACCAGGGATCTTGATGCTGTTCTTCCAAGCACTGTCGACATTCTCGTTCAGCATGTCGATGAGTTTGAGTGCGGCCAGCTGCCAATCCTTCTGATCATCTTTTATCTGCTGCATCTCATCCCGGTCTCCATAGGCCAACTCAGCCATGAGACGTTGGGCAAGAGAGGTGTCGACCTTCTTCTGGTAGAAGTTGAGGCTGAAGAACTGACGAACCTCTTCCTTCTTCTCGAAGTTACTGAGGATGATCACAGGCATTTCAAGCGCTGCGAGATCCTCGTGTCCGTTCTGAGTAACGGCATACCAGAGACCGCGTACGCGGTGCTGGCCATCGATGATGTAGAGCGGGTACTGATTGACTTTGTTGCCAATGGACAGCTCACCGAAGCCGTTGGCTTCCTCTTCGAATTCGAGCGGTTTGCGGCAGCTCACCAAGATGGCGTTCGGGAAGATGGAACCCTTGCGTTTCTCTACGTAGCTTGCGATAGAGCGGATGCGCTTCTCGTCCAGGTCACGTTGGTAGCCCTGGTCGTCCGTACCTTTCCGCTCCGGCCGCCAAACGTCCATAGTGAACTGGGTCGAGTCGATCAGGTCACGGACCGGAATCTTCGTCACATAGATCTCGCCGTTACTTTGGCCCTCGTGGGTCTGTGAGACCTTCAGGGCTTTCACTTTCATTGACTTAGGCATATTACTGTTTCTTGATCAAGGATTAAATATCGTGGATTGAGTATACCGTATCCTGTTTCTTTTGTCAAGACCCAGATCCCCTTTAAATAGAAAAATGGCTATTAATAGCCATTTTTCTTTCATTTCACCACGCTCTTCAGGTACTGCCCGGTGAGGCTCGCCTTCACCTTGCAGACGTCCTTGGGGGTGCCTTCGGCGACGAGCTTGCCGCCCTTGTCGCCGCCTTCGGGGCCCATGTCGATGACCCAGTCGGAGCACTTGATGACGTCGAGGTTGTGCTCGATCGTCAGCACCGTGTTCCCCTTCTCGACCAGCTGGTCGAGCACGCCGAGGAGGCGCTTGATGTCCTCGAAGTGGAGGCCGGTCGTGGGTTCGTCGAGGATGTAGAGCGTGCGGCCGGTGGCGCGGCGCGAGAGTTCCGTCGCGAGCTTCACGCGCTGGGCTTCGCCGCCCGAGAGGTTCGTGGCGGGCTGTCCGAGCTTCAGGTAGCCGAGGCCGACGTCGTGGAGGACGTTCAGCTTGTCGAAGACGGCCGGCACGTCGGCGAAGAAGCGGCGCGCCTCCTCGACCGTCATGTTGAGCACGTCGGCGATGGTCTTGTCCTTGATGTGGATCTCGAGCGCCTCGTGGTTGTAGCGCGCGCCCTTGCATTCGGGGCACTCCATGAAGACGTCCGGCAGGAACTGCATCTCGATGCGCTGGTAGCCTTCGCCCGAGCAGGTCTCGCAGCGGCCGCCACCCTTCACGTTGAAGGAGAACTTGCCCGCGTCGTAGCCCTTCATCTTGGCCTCCGGCACCTCGGTGAAGAGGTCGCGGATGGCGGTGAAGACGCCGGTGTAGGTGGCCGGGTTCGAGCGCGGCGTGCGGCCGATCGGCGACTGGTCGATCGTGATGATCTTGTCGATGTTCTCGACGCCCTTGATGGCCTTGTGCGCGCCCGGTTCTTCCTTGGCGCGATAGAACTTCTTGGCGAGCGCGGTGGCGAGGATGTCGATCACGAGCGTCGATTTTCCGGAGCCGGAGACGCCGGTCACGGCCACGAGCTTGCCGAGCGGGATCTTCACGTCGACGTCCTTCAGGTTGAAGGCCGTGGCGCCCTTGATCTCGATGGCCTTGCCGCTGCCCTTGCGGGGCGCTTTCGGGGCCTCGATCTTCTTCTTGCCGGAGAGGTACTGTCCGGTGAGCGATTCCTTGTTCTTGCGGATGTCGCCCGGGGTGCCTTCGGCCGTGATCTCGCCGCCGTATTCGCCGGCGCCCGGGCCCATGTCGAAGACGTAGTCGGCCGCGTCGATCATCGCCTCGTCATGCTCGACGACGATGACGGAGTTGCCGACGTCGCGGATGGATTTGATGGCCTCGATGAGCTTGTCGTTGTCGCGGGGATGGAGGCCGATGGACGGCTCGTCCAGGATGTAGATGACGCCGGAAAGGCTCGTGCCGAGCTGGGTCGCCAGGCGCACGCGCTGGCCTTCGCCGCCCGAGAGCGTCGTGACCGAGCGGTCGAGCGTCAGGTAGCCGAGGCCGACCTCGAGCAGGTGGAAGAGGCGGAGCGAGACCTCCTTGATGATCTGATCGGCGATCTTGCGGTCGAACGGCGGGAGGTCGATGGACTTGAAGGCCTTGCCGAGCTCTTCGATCGACATGCCCACGAACTCCGAGATGTTCTTGCCGTCGACCTTCACGCCGAGCGCTTCCTTGCGCAGGCGCTGGCCCTTGCAGACCGGGCAGATGACGGTACGCATGTACTCCTCGATCTCCTTCCGCATGTACTCCGAATCCGTCTCGAGATGCTTCTTCTCGAGATGCGGGATGACGCCGATGAATCCTGCCCCGGCCCCCGAGCCGGGGTCGCCGTCGCCGTACAGGACGAGGTCGAGCGCCTTCTTGGGGAGATCCTTGGCCGGGACGTCGAGCGAGAACTTCGCGCGCTCGGCGAGCGCCTGGAGCTCCTTCATCATGCCGTTGCCGGAGCCCGCGATGCGGGTCCACGGCTTGATGGCGCCCTGCGCGAGGGTCAGCTTGTCGTTCGGGATGACGAGCTCCGGTTCGGCCGTGAGCTTCACGCCGAGGCCGGTGCATCCGGGGCAGGCGCCGTGCGGGCTGTTGAACGAGAAGATGCGCGGCTCGATCTCGGGGAGCGAGATGCCGCAGTCGGCGCAGGCGAGGCGGCGGGACATGAGCAGGTCCTCGTCCTTCTTCATCAGGTGGACCGTGAGGAAGCCGTCGCCGAACTCGAGCGCCTTGGTGACGAGCGCGAGCGTCTGCTTCTCGTCGTAGCCGGGGTTCTTCTCCTGGATGCGGGCGACGACGGCCTCGATGGTGTGGCGCTTGTCGCGGTCGAGGCGCTGCTTCTGGAGCTCCTCCATCGTGTAGAGCGCGCCGTCGACGCGGACCTCGCGGTAGCCGCCCTTGAAGATGGCTTCGAGCTCCTTCTTATGTTCGCCCTTCTCCTCCTTCACGATCGGCGCGAGGATGATGAGCGCCTGGTCCTTGGCGAGCAGGTTGATACGGTCGACGATCTGCCGCGGCGTCTGTTCGGCGACGGGCTTGCCGCAGTTCGGGCAATGCGCCTTGCCGACGCGCGCGAAGAGCAGGCGGAAGAAATCGTAGATCTCGGTGATGGTCCCGACCGTCGAACGCGGGTTCGACGAGACGGTCTTCTGGTCGATGGCGATGGTCGGGCTCAGGCCCGAGATCTCGTCGACGTCCGGCTTGTCCTGGAGCTCCAGGAACTGGCGGGCGTACGACGACAAACTCTCCATGTAGCGGCGCTGTCCCTCGGCGTAGATCGTGTCGAAGGCGAGGCTCGACTTGCCGGAACCGGAAAGGCCGGTCACGACCACGAGCTTGTTCTTCGGGATATCGACGGAGACGTTCTTCAGGTTATGCGCGCGCGCTCCGCGGACGCGGATGACGTCGGGCGCTCCTGATTTTCCGCTGGCCTTGGGAGTTTTTTTGGCTGCCATGCGTCAGGCGTTATATCGGGAGGCAGTCTAGCATGCGCCAAGATATGAGGCAAGCTTCGGGGGTGGCCAGGCGAAAAACGCGCCCGGTTGGGCGCGTTCGTACTAACGACCGGAGCAGTTCACGTTGTCGTCCACGATGCATGAGCAATCATTGATGCCGGCGAGATCGCCGTAGCGGACGACGCGTTGAGCGCGGTTGAACAGGCCGCTTCCGCTCTTACAGCCGTTGATGAAGGGCGTGTGGCCTACTTCAGGGTCCTTATAGTCCTGACAGGGATTCTGTGCGCAGACGGTGGCGAGGTGGACCGGGAAACCCTCGAGCCCGGCGCAGCCGGCCGATGATACGCCCCCGCCGCAATCGTCGACTACCCGCATTTGCGTGGCGAAGCCGTTCGCATCCAGATCCGTACCGTAGGTCGGGTCGGGTGACTCATCATATCCTTCGCATGCGGTCGCTACGCGCCCCTCATTACCGCCCGTCGTATCGTCATCGCGCGTCACGTCGAAGCAGTAGATGGGGATGCCGGTACAGCCGTCCCGCTTCACCTTCGGATAGCAGCCATAGAACATGCCCTTCTCGACGGTGAGGGTTTGCCCACTCAGTTGCTTGGTTCCCTTGCGCGTGTACGTCTTGATGGAATCAGGAAGGAGGTCGAAGGCGTTCTGCCAGGCTTCGCAGCTGGCTTGGATTTCGCCGAATCCCAAGGATCTCGCCTTGGCGATCGTCAGTTCTCCGCAGGCGATGCAGTCGGCGAACCGCGCGTTCGGATCCTTGCGAAGCTCTTCCTGCACTTTCGAGGAATCCAAGCCCATTCGCTGCATGCACGTCCTGTGCCCGTACTTCGGGTTTCCCGACTGTCCGTAAGGCACGAGGCGGCAAGCCCCTGCATAGATGCAAATCTGCTCGCTGTTGCCTTGCATGTATTTGCCGGCGAACCCGCAGTCGGTACCGCCGTAC
Source organism: uncultured Gammaproteobacteria bacterium (assembly GCA_964400625.1). Taxonomy (GTDB): domain Bacteria; phylum Patescibacteriota; class Patescibacteriia; order SG8-24; family DYFX01; genus DYFX01. The sequence continues at coordinate 3,585 of CAYNUS010000009.1, read as the reverse complement.
GGCGTGACGGGGACCTTGATATCCTCGCAATTCGGCAACGTGAAAAGCTCGGTCTTCACCGCGCGCACGTCCGGCAGCTGCAGCTGCAGCAGTCTCGGATTGATGGTGTTCAGGATCGTGTACGCGCCGAGCGCCAGGATCATGCCGATGAAGGCGTTGGCCATCTTGCTCTTGGCCGCGCCGATCTTGCCGGCGTCGCCTGCCGAGGTGAGGTACTGGAAGCCGCCGATGATCATCGCGATGGAGGCGACGAAGCCGACGATCGAGATCAGGAAGTTGTAGATGATGCCGATGTACTGCGCGACATCCTCCACGCGTCCGGACGTCAGATATTGGGCGACGCGTTCAGGCGCGGATCCCGGCGTGAGGCCGGCGTCAGGAACGGGGATGGGGACTTCCGTGATGATCGGGATGCGTCCGTCCTCGGGTCCCGTCTTGACCGTCTGTCCGGTTTGCGCCCACGCCGGAACGGAAACCGCGAGGCCGAAGAGGGCCAGGCAAAGGACGGCGGTCGCATGCAGGAAGCTCTTTCGCATATCACTTGGCATCGAGGAAACGCTTGATGAGGGCGTCGAAGGCTTCGCGCGGGATGGCGCCTTCGACGGGCTGGCCGTTGAAGAAGAAGGTGGGGGTGCCGCGCACGCCGGCGGCGACGCCGGCGACGAGGTCGTCCTGGATCTCGTCGATGCGGGCGTGGAGGTCCATGCAGGCGGCGTAGACGGCCATGTCGAGTCCGGACTGGGCGGCGGCGCGGTCGAGGTCGGCGCGCGCCATCACGCCGCGGAGGCCGAAGAGGCGGTCATGCATCGGCCAGTACTTCCCCTGCGACTGGGCGCAGCCGGCCGCTTCGGCGGCGGTCACGGCGTCCGGGTGGAGGTCCTGCACGGGGAAATCGCGGACGATGAAGCGCACGCGGTCGCCGTACGTCGCGGCCGCCTCGCGGAAGGTCGACGAGGCCTGGTTGCAGAAGGGGCACTGGTAGTCCACGAACTCGACGATCGTCAGCCTGGCGTCCGCCGGACCGATCGAGGGGTCGTCTTCCGTGGCGAGACCGATCGCCGCGCCGGCGGGGGCGGCGTCGCTCGCGGCCGTGAACTCGCCGCTGAACTGCGGGAGCGCGACCGACTCGCCGCTCTCGATGAGGCGGTAGTAGGACCAGACGCGCCAGAAGAACAGGGCGGCGAGGGCCAAGACCACCCCGACGAACAGCGTCGCTCCGGCCGAGGAAATGCCTTGGCGTGTGGCCATACGTCGCCAGCATATCATAGATTGACACCGGGACGCATGATTGATACGCTTCCCGCATCCTTCAGACGATTTTCCCGCTATGCAAAACGCCATCACGCTCGCCCAGATCGCCGTTTCCGTCCTCCTCGTCGTCGCCATCCTGCTCCAGCAGCGCGGCGCCGGCCTGGGCGCCACCTTCGGCGGCGACGGCGCGGCCTTCCGCACGAAGCGCGGCCTCGAAAAGGGCCTCTTCTACGCCACGATCGTCCTCAGCGTCGTCTTCATGGGCCTCGGCCTGGCGCTGATCATCGTTTCCTAACTCCGAAGCCCGGTCCCCCGGGCTTCCGCGTTTTCCGGCATGTCCCTTTTCCGCGATCGATCGCGCTCCCTCTTCGGCCGCCTCACCCGCGGTCCGGGACGGCGTACCTCAGCTTCCTTGCGAGAGCAGTCGGGCTGGGACAAGCGGCTGGTCCATTCGCTGACGTCCGCGCGCCTTCCCACCTGGAGGCAGATCCGCCATCTGCCCGAGGTCTTGTCGTCCAACGACAGCTTCCGCTTGCGCTTGGGCGCCGCGCTCTTCACGCTCGGCCTCGTCCTGCTCGGCGTCCGCTACTACTACGCCCATACCGAGATCGGCCCGGCCGTCGGCGGCGAGATCAGCGAAGCCGTGGTCGGCACGCCCCGCAGCCTGAACCCCATCCTGTCGGTCTCCAACGACGTCGACAACGATCTCACGCGGCTCCTCTTCTCGCGCCTCTTCACCGTCGACGGCTCCGGCCGCGTCGTCCCCGACCTCGTGGACCGCTTCGAGATCTCCGCCGACCAGAAGACCTACGCCTTCACGATGCGCGACAACGCGCGCTGGCACGACGGCGAGCCGCTCACGGCCGACGACGTCCTCTTCACCTTCGCGCTCATCCAGGACCCGGCCTGGAAGAGCCCGCTCCTCCCCCTCCTCAAGGACGTGAAGTTCGAGAAGACCGACGAACGCACCGTCACCCTCACGCTCGCCGAGCCGTACGCGCAGTTCCTCTCGCGCCTCAACTTCGGCATCCTGCCGCGCCACGTCTGGAAGGACGTCCAGCCCCAGGACGCCGCCATGGCCGAGGCGAGCCTGAAGCCCGTCGGCTCCGGGCCGTTCAAGTACGCCGACATGCGCCGCGACAAGCGCGGGTTCGTGCTCTCCTACGTCATCGAGCGCAACGCCGATTACTATAAGGAAGCGCCGTACCTCGAGAAGATCGCCTTCCACTTCTATCCCGATTACGCGACGGCCCTCGAGGCGCTCCGCAAGCGCCAGGTGCAGTCGCTCAGCTTCGTGCCGCGCGACATGCGCGCCGAGCTTTCGGGCCTCTCGCACGTCCTGCCCGTCTCGCTCGAACTCCCCCAGGTGACGGCCGTCTTCTTCAACACGCGCAACAACGACGCGCTGAAGGAGAGGGACGTCCGCCGCGCCCTCACGATGGCGATCGACAAGGTCCGCATCCTCTTCGACGTGCTGGGCGGCGACGGCCACCCGCTCGACCGGCCGCCGATCCCCGGCATGTCCGCGACCTCGAGCTCGCCGGTCCCCTTCCGCATCGACGAAGCCGGCGCCCTGCTCGACGGCCTCGGCTGGAAGGTCGATCCGGAGGACGGCCTGCGCAAGAAGGACGTCGACAAGGATCCGAAGACCGACCCCCTGACGCTGACCGTGGCGCTCACGACCGTCGACCAGCCCGAGAACCTGAACGTCGCCTCGATCATCAGGAACGGCTGGGCCGCGCTCGGCGTGGAGGCGACCGTGAACGCCGTGCCCGCTTCCGAGATCCATCGCACCGTCATCAAGCCGCGCGAATACGAGGCGCTCCTCTACGGCCAGCTGATGGGCACCGATCCCGACCTCTACCCCTTCTGGCACTCCTCGCAGGTGCAGGACCCCGGCCTCAACCTCGCGATGTTCGCGAACGCGTCGGCCGACCGCGCGCTCGAGGAGGCCCGCCGCACCGCCGACCCCGCCGCCCGCAAGGACGCGTACCGCACGTTCCTCGGCGTCTTGGCCGACGAGATCCCCGCCGCCTTCCTCTACAGCCCCTCCTACACCTACCCGATGCCCGCCGAGCTCCACGGCTTCACCGGAACCCGCGTCGCCAGCCCCTCCGACCGCTTCGCGACCGTCACCGGCTGGTACCTCGAAACCTCGAGGAATTGGAAGAAATAGCCTCCGACTTGACCATTCACGGTCGAAGGGGTATACTATTTGACCAAGGAGGTATTGTGTCAGCAAAACAAAACCGTTTCGCGCGACCGCGCGAAACACGTTGAACTGCCATCAAGGCTGGGCCTGCCCAGCCGCGAAGGAGGAGCGGCCGACACGCG
>CAYNUS010000008.1:0-52826 GCA_964400625.1 uncultured Gammaproteobacteria bacterium | reverse complement strand
CGCGTGTCGGCCGCTCCTCCTTCGCGGCTGGGCAGGCCCAGCCTTGATGGCAGTTTAAGGAGTTTTGCGCGGTCGCGCAAAACATTCTTTGGATGCCGCAAGGAACGGGAGCAGGATAACCCGTATTTCACGGATTGTCAACGAAAGGGTAGCATACATCCATGCGCATCAATAAATACCTGGCCGATGCCGGGGTCGCGTCCCGACGGGAGGCCGACCGCCTGGTGGAAGCCGGAAAAGTCACGATCAACGGGCGGAAACCCGCTCCGGGCGACCAGGTGGAGGAAGGCGACGAGGTCATGGTGAACGGGCGCGTGGTGCGGCCGGTCATGAAGAAGACCGTCATCGCGTTCCATAAGCCGGTCGGCGTCATCACGACGACCGATGCCGCTTCGCCTGACAACATCATGGAGGCGCTGAAGTTCGCTCCGACGCCGCCGCCGAAGGCGCGGTTGATTCCCGTCGGACGCCTCGACGTCTCCTCCTCGGGACTCATCCTCTTCACCGACGATACCGCGCTCGCCGACCGGCTGATGCGTCCGGATTCGGGCACCGAGAAGGAATACGACGTCATCGTCAACAAGGAGATCGAACCGGGCTTCCTCGAACACATGGCCAAGGGCGTGCGGCTCGAGCACATGCCCGGCGTCCAGCGCATCGTCATGACGCGTCCCGCGAAAGTGAAGGAGGTCGGCGCGACGCGGTTCCTCATCGTCATCACCGAAGGCAAGAACCGCCAGATCCGCCGCATGTGCGAGGCGCTCGGTTACGAGGTGCGGAAGCTCCGCCGCACGCGCGTCGGCGGCGTCGAGCTCGGCGACCTGCCGGAAGGGGAGTGGCGCGCGCTCACCAAGGAAGAACTCGCGTCCTTGGCATGATCTGGAAGACGATCGCCGCCTGGTACCGCGCGCACGGCCGCGACCTGCCGTGGCGGCGCACGGACGATTCCTACCGCATCGCCGTGTCGGAATTCATGCTCCAGCAGACCCAGGTCGACCGCGTCGTGCCGCTGTATCTCGCGTTCCTGAAGACGTTCCCGTCCTGGCGTGTCCTCGCGGATGCGCCGCAGTCCGACGTCGTCCGCGCTTGGAAGGGGCTCGGCTACAATATGCGCGCGTTACGCCTCAAGAGACTTGCGGAAGGCGTCGTCCGCGATTTCGGCGGGAAGCTCCCGTCCGACGAGGCGGCGCTCCTCGCGCTGCACGGCATCGGTCCGTATACCGCGCGGGCGCTCCGCGTCTTCGCGTTCCGCGAGAAGGCGCTCGCGCCCGACACGAACCTCCGCCGCGTACTGACGCGCGTCTTCAAGGGCGCGAAGGCGGACCCGAAGGCCTTCGACGGGCGCGCGTGGGCCCGCTGGGAAGCGACGCTGCCGAAGGCGCTTTCGTACGACGTGAACCAGGGTCTCATGGATCTCGGCGCGAGCGTCTGCAAGGCCGGACGTCCGCGCTGCGAAGCATGCCCCTTGAAGCGCCTGTGCGCTTCGTATCCGAAGATCCTCGCGATGAAGCGCTTGCCCCGCCAGAAGAAAGCGCGCAAGGAACGCGTCGATGCGCAGGGCGTCCCGGACCGCATCCATCGCGGACGCGCCATCGAGACGCTCCGCGGCGGCCCCATGACGCCGAAAGCGCTGGCCGCCTATGCGCATGTGCTTCCGGGGCTCGAAAAAGACGGATTGATCCGCAAGGAACGCGGGCGCTGGGTCTTGGCGTGAATGTGGTAAAATGCGGGCATGGAGCGCCACCCTGCCATGTTCGACGCGCTGCCGGAGGAGGCGCCGGGCCGCATGGACCTTGAGGCGCTTTTCGCGTCCTTCCGGTCGTCGAAAGACGGGCTTTCGGATGCCGAGGCGCGTCGCCGGCTCGCGCGGTTCGGGCCGAACGAGCTCGCCGCGAAGGGCGTGAGCGCGTGGCGAGTCGCGCTCAGGCAGTTCCGATCGCCGATGGTCTATCTGCTCGCGGCCGCCGCCGCGATCTCCTTGGCGTTCGGAGGATTCGCCGACGGCCTCACGATCCTCGTCATCCTCCTCGTGAACGCCGGCATCGGCTTCTGGCAGGAATACCGTTCGGAGCAGGCGGTCGCGAAACTGCGCGAGAAGCTTTCGCTCCGCGCCCGCGTCCGGCGCGGAGGCGACATCGTCGCGGTCGGGCGCGGAGCGCTCGTGCCGGGCGACGTCGTCCTGCTCGAGCCGGGCGGCGTCGTGCCGGCGGACCTGCGCATCTTCCTCGCCAACGGCCTCACGCTCGACGAATCGACGCTCACGGGCGAATCCGCCGCGGTCGCCAAGATCTCCGGCCCCGACCGGGTCTCCGGCAAGGACCGCGCCGCCAACATGGCCCACATGCTGACGCGCGTCGCGGCGGGCTACGGCGAAGGCCTCGTCGTCGCCACCGGAAGCGCGACCGTCATCGGCACCATCGCCAAACTCACCGCCGAGACGCCGCGCGTGAGCGCGTTCGAACGCAATCTCGAGGCCTTCAGCGGCTTCATCCTGAAAGCCGTGGCGATCGTGCTGGGCGTCGTCTTCCTCGTGAACGTCTTCCTGAAGGGCGAGGATTCCATCGTGCCGCAGTTCCTGTTCGCCGCGGCCCTGGCCGTCTCGGTCGTGCCGGAGGCCTTGCCGGCGGTGAGCTCCTTCACGCTCGCGCGCGGCGCGCTCAAGCTTTCCAAGCGCCATGTCGTGGTGAAGCGCCTTTCGGCCATCGAGGACCTCGGACACGTGCAGGTGCTCTGCACCGACAAGACCGGCACGCTCACGGAAGGCCTCATGAGCGTCGCCTCGGTCCGCGCGGCCGACCGCGCCGGGACGCTGGCGCTCGCCCTCGCCGCCGCGGCCGAGGAGGAGCTCCGCAAGACCGACGTCGCGCCCAAGACGTTCGACGCGGCCGTCGTGACCGCCGCCGGCAAAGAGGCCGCTAAGAAGGCGCTCGGCTGGCGCCGCAGCTGGTTCGCGCCCTTCGATCCCTCGCGCCGCCGCGCTTCAGCCGTCTTCGATGACGGTTCCGGGCCGCGGCTCGTCGTCTTGGGCGCGCCGGAGGAAATCCTTGCGCGTTCGACGATGAGGCTGGGCGCAGGGGGCGCGCAGGCGATGACGCCCCAGGAAGCGATGGCCGAGAAGGAGGCCGTCCGCGCGGAAGGCATGGCAGGCCGGCGCGTGCTCGCGTTGGCCGTGAAACCGGTCGGCGCGGCGGAGCGCTACGATGACGGCGACGAACGCGGCCTATCCTATGTCGGCACCATCTCGTTCGTGGATCCCTTGAAGCCCAGCGCGCGCGAGGCCGTGGCGGACGCCGCGGCGCTCGACGTCCGCGTCAAGATCCTGACGGGGGACGGCCCCGAGGTCGCCGGCGCGGTCGGCGTGCAGACGGGGGTCATCGGACGCATCGAGGACGTGGTGACGGGCGAGACGCTCGAGGCGGCCTCCGCCGCCGAGTTCGAGCGCCTCATCGAGGCGCGGCACGTCTTCGCGCGCGTCACGCCGGAGCAGAAGTTCCGCATCATCCAGGGCCTCGAGCGGCATTTCCAGGTCGGATTCCTGGGCGAAGGCATCAACGACGCGCCGGCGCTCAAGGCCGCCAACGTCGCGCTCGCCGTCGATCATGCCAGCGACGTCGCCCGCGAGACGGCGGACATCATCCTGCTCCGCAAGGACCTGCGCGTCATCGTCGACGGCGTCCGCGAAGGGCGGAAGATCTTCACCAACATCGTGAAGTACGTGAAGTACACGCTGATCGGCAACTTCGGCAACTTCATCGCGGTCGCGGTGGTCTCGCTCCTCATCGACGAGCTGCCGATGCTGCCGATCCAGATCCTCCTCCTGAACCTGCTGACCGACCTGCCGCTCATCTCGGTCGCGGCCGACAGCGTCGACGCCGACGAGGTCGCGAAGCCCAAGCGCTTCGAGCTGCGCGAGCTCGCCTTCATCGCGATCTTCCTCGGCATGGTCAGCTCCTTCTTCGACTTCGCCTACTATGCGCTGAACCGCGGCGAAGGCCTCGAGGCCGTGCGCACGCTCTGGTTCCTGTTCTCCGTGCTGACGGAGATCGCGCTCATCTACTCCATCCGCACGCGCAAGCCGTTCTGGAAGGCGGTCCGTCCGCCGGCCACGATGACGGTCCTCGGCCTGGCGACCGTCGCCGCCGCGCTCGCCGCGACGTACCTGCCGTTCTCGCGCGCGATCTTCCATTTCACGCCGCCGACGATCGGGCAGCTGGCAGGCGTCGCCGCGCTCGCGCTCGCGTACTTCGCCGCGACCGAGACGGTCAAGCTCGCCTACGTCCGCATGACGAAACCTCAACCCGCCGCCGTATGAACGCCGCACGCTTCGCCCTCCTCGCCGCCGCGCTGGTCCTCGCGGGCGCGGGCTGCGACCTCTCGAAGAAGATCGAATGGCGCCTGCCGTTCTCGCTCGAGGACGCCCTGCCGGCCGCGGATCCCGCCGCGGCGACGGCCGCCATCGCCCTCGAACCCGGGCTCGCCTTCACCGTCCGCCCTTCGCGCCTCGGCGTGAGCGGCGCCATCGACGAGGCGTTCGGCCTCGACGCGCGCGCCCTGTCGGTGGAGGTGCGCGACGCCGCTCCGGAACGTTCCCTGTCGCTCGCCTGGAAGACCGCCTCGGCCACCGGCGTCCTCGAGCTCGGCGCGTATGAAGGCGCCCGCGCGATGCTCCTGCCCGCGTTCTGGATCCAAGGCGAGGCCGAAGCCGAAGCCAACGGCGGTCTTTGGCTCTCACGCGCCGCGTATGATGATTTGACGACGGGGAAAGGCGAGACGGAATGGCGCCTGGGACTGGCCGAGAACGCTTTCGCGGCGCTTTCGAAGGCGCTCTCGACGTTCAACGCCCTCGCGGCCAAGCTCTCCGCCTCCGCGACGTCGACGCCGCTCGCGAGCCCCTTCACCATACGCAAGACCGCCCTGGTCGAGGCGTATCCGATGACCGTCGACGGTCGGATCGTCCTCGTGAGGGCGGTCAAGGCTTCGGGATGGTTCGGGGAGTTCCTGGTCCTCGAGAACCGCGGGAATCCGCTCATCCTCAAGGCCACGGTGAATCCGCTGGCGGAGCCGGCGCTCAAGGCGCTCGAGAGCGCCGAGGTGCGCTGGGACGAGCTCGGCTACGAGATCACTTCGATTTCGCGCCCCTGACGTGGTGCGGCTGGTAGCCGTACCAGCACTTCGTGGCGTTCGGCGGGCAGAGGTCCACGCTCGTGATGATGTCGAACGCCTCGTCGACGCTCTGCACGAGATGGAAGATCTCCATGTCCTTCTTGTCGATGGCGGCATGCTTGCCCAGCACGTCGTCCTCGACCCACTTGAGGAACGGTCGCCAGAAATCCTTGCCGACCAGCACGATCGGCAGCGGCTCGATCTTCTTCGTCTGGACGAGCATCAGCAGTTCCGAGAGCTCGTTGAGCGTCCCGAAGCCGCCGGGGAAGAAGACGTACGCCTGCGCGGCGAAGGAGAGCATCACCTTGCGCGTGAAGAAGTAGTGGAAGCCCTGCGACTTGGTGGTGTAGGCGTTCAGCGCCTGCTCCTGGGGCAGCTGGATGTTGAGGCCCACCGACTGGGCGCCGACGTCCATGGCGCCGCGGTTGCCGGCCTCCATGATGCCGGGGCCGCCGCCGGTCACGATCGTGTAGCCGGCCTTGCCGAGCTTCCGCGCGAGCTCGCGCGCCTCCTTGTAGTGGTGCTCGTTCTCGTCGAAGCGCGCCGAACCGAAGAACGAGACGGTGTTCTTGAGCCCTTGGATCAGCTCGAATCCGTCGACGAATTCCGCCATGATGCGGAAGATGCGCCAGCCGAACTGGTCGTTCGGCGATCCGTTTCCGAGCTCATGCTTGATGCCTCCGCCTTCAGCCATACGAAAAGGATACGAAGTGATTCTTCGTATCCAGTATACCTCATCCGCGCGTTCTACTGCATCCGCTCCGGCCAATGCGGATCCGTCACGACCTCGAGATCCAGGAAGGCCTTCTTGCCCTGGATGTGCTCGAGTTCCTTGCGGACGTTCATGCCGACCTTGCGGATCATGGCGCCGCCCGCGCCGATGATCATGCGCTTGTGCTGGTCGTTGTCGGTCAGGATGCGCGCCTTCACGTAGAGCGTCTCCTGCCCGCCCTTCGACGGGCGCATCTCGATCTCGTCGACCTCGACGGCGATCGTGTACGGCACCTCCTGGTAGAGCGCCATGAAGAGCTTCTCGCGGATGAGTTCCGCGTACCAGGTGCGGTTGTCGACGTTCGTGATCTGGTGCTCGGGGTAGATGGCCTCGCCGTCGGGCAGGCGCGCGTAGATCTCCTTCAGGAGCGACTTCAGGTGCGTGCCCTTGAGCGCCGAGACCTCGACCGTGCCGGCGAAGTCGGGGGAGAGGGCGCGGTAGTCTTCCAGGTAGCGCGGGCGCGGCTCGTCGATCTTGTTGATGACGAGAAGCTTCGGCGACGTGACGTCGGCGATCATCTTCAGGATGTCCTCCTCTTCCTCGCCGATGGCGCGGGTCGGGTCGACGACGTAGAGCACGAGGTCGACGTCCTCCAGCGCGCCCTTGGCGGCGGCGTTCATGCGGCTCGTGACGGCGTCGCGCTTCTTGCGGAAGACGCCCGGCGTGTCGACGAAGATGATCTGGCCTTCCTCGCCATGAAGCACGCCCTGGATGGCCTGGCGGGTGGTCTGCGGCTTGGGCGTCGTGATGGCGACTTTCGTGCCGACCAGCGCGTTCAGCAGGGTGGATTTTCCGGTGTTGGAGCGCCCGACGAGGGCGACGAATCCGACTTTCATAGGCGGGTCAAGTGTACCAGAGTTTCGATATGCGGCGTATGCGGGAAGAGGTCGACGGCGACGGCGGGTTCGGCCTTATAGGCGCGGAGGAAGTCCTTCAGGTCCGTCGCGAGCGTCCGGAAGTTGCAGGAGACGTAGAGGATGCGTTCGGGCTTCCGCTCCATGAGCGTGCGGCGCACGGCGGGGTGGAGACCGCTGCGCGGCGGATCGACGATGACGACGTCCGGGGCTTCGGCTTCCCACGAGAGCTTCTCGGCGGCTTCGGCGACGTAGCGGACGTTCGCGATGCCGTTCTCTTCGGCGGTCATCTTCGCCTGTTCGATGGCGGGCGCGTCGAGCTCGACGCCGAGCGCGGACGCGACGTCCTTGGCGAGGCCGAGCGAGAAGAATCCGCCGCCGCAGTAGAGGTCGAGGAGCTTGTCATGGCTTCCGGCCTTCACGAAGGCCTTCACTTCCTGGAGCAGGACTTCCGCCATGCGGCTGTTGGTCTGGAAGAAGGCGTTCGGGTGGATGCGGTAGCGCACGCCGCCGATCTTCTCGCGGAGCAGCGCCTCGCCCTTCAGCGGACGCAGGGTCTCGGCGATGGAGACGTCGGTGATCTTGGCGTTCACGCCGTGGACGATGGAGGTGCAGAGCGGATCGAGCGCCTCGATCAGGCCCTTCTCGTTCTCGAGCTCGCCCGCGGCGGTCACGAGCGTGGCGATGCGCTCGCCGGAGAACTTGCCTTCGCGCACCACGAGGTAGCGCAGGAAGCCCTTGTGGGCGCGGTTGTCCCACGGCCGGTGCGTCGTCGTCTTCACCCATTCGCGCACGCGCTTCACGACCTCGAAACCGTCGCCGGACAGCATCAGGCAGGTGGCGAGGTCGAGGTGCTTGTCCCAGCGCCCGGGCTCCTTGAGTCCGAGTTCGCCTTTCGGCCCGAAGACGTAGTCCATCCGGTTGCGGTGATGGAAAAGTTCGGCGGCGGGGACGGCGCGTCCGACGGAGAGCGGCACCTCGGCGGCGCGGAACGCCTCGTCGATCATCGCGACCTTCTCCTTCAGCTGGCGCTCGTAGGCCACATGCTGCCAAGCGCAGCCGCCGCAGGAACCGGCATGCGGACATTCGGGTTTCACGCGGTCCGGCGAAGCTTCCGTCACGACCGCGTCGCCCAGGCGCGCGACGCCCTGCTTGCGGCCGACGAAGATGCCCTCGACCGTCTCTCCGGGAATGACGAAATACGCGGCCGTCGCTTTCGCATCGGTCTTGCCGATGCCGCGACCGCGTTCGTCGAATCCCTCGACCTTCATCGTGAGCGCCTGTCCGTACTTCATGTCCGGCCAAGGCTAGCGTTTTTCGGGGTTCCCGTCAACCTTCTTCCTGCGTGACCGTGCGGGTGCAGGCGCATTTCGCCTCGATGCAGGCCTTGTCGAAGCCATCGGGGCAGGAGACGCCGCCGCACTGCTCGACGCTCTCGCAGGCGACCGGGACGTTCTCGGTCACGCGCTGGCAGGCGCAGGCGCCTTCGACGCAGGCGGGGCCGAAGCCTTCGGGGCAGTCGGAGGAGCATTCGGACGCCGCGGTGCAGGAGGTGACGACGGCGGCGGGCGCGCAGGCGCAGGCGCCTTGGACGCAGGCGGCGATCTCGTTCGCGCCGCAGGCGGCCGCGGCCGAGCAGTCGGCAGGAGTCGTGCAGGCGATCGTCACGATTTCCGACGAGCGGCAGCGGCAGAGCTTCTCGTTCGGGTCGCAGAACGGCGCGGCGCCTTCGGGGCATGCGGCATCGGCGCAGCCGGCGTCGGTGAAGCAGGTGCCGCCGTAGGCCGGAGCGTCCAGGCAGGTGAGGATCGGCGGGCAGATGCCGGAGGCGCAGCTCGCCGGCGTGCAGGCCTCGCGCGTGCCGGTCGGGCAGGACATCGCGCCGGGCGTGCCTTCAGGACAGGCGATGCGTTCGGCTCCGGGGGCGATGGCTTGCGGGGCGCAGGTGCACGATCCCTCGACGCAGCTCGCGCGCCAGGCGGAAGGGCCGATCGGCGGGAAGGGGGACTCGCCGCAGGCTTCGCGGCAGTCGGCGTCGGCCGCGCACGAACCTCCGGGCGCGTTCGGGCGGAGGCAGCGGTGCGTCGCGCCGCCGCAATCGGCGCCGGCCGGGCAGATGCGCGTGCAGAAGGTCTTGCCGCCGCAGAGATCCTCCTTGTCGCAGAGCGAATACTCGCCGAGCACGTCGACCTTTTCCGGCCCCTTGAGGCAGCGTTTCCCGTACACGTCGCAGTCGGCGCCGTCGCAGGCGTTCACGCAGACGAGGCCGAGCGAGCAGCGGTCGCCTTGCTCGCAAGGCTCGCCCTCGTCGACGATGCGCAGTTTCTGCGTGAGGCCGAGCAGGTCGAGCAGGCCCGTCACCCAGCCGCCGACGGTCTCGAAGTAGAAGCGCGCGCCCGTCATGAAATCGTTCGGGATGGACGCGAAGAAGTCGCCGGGGCCCTTGGCCTGGACGGGCGCGGCGGCGAGGCTGAGGGCGATGAGGACGGCGGCGAAGGCGTGGCGCATATGCCCACATCATAGCAGACCTGCGCCGGACGCGGAGGTTGCCCGTTCCTTTTCCTGTGCTACAGTGCCTTTCGGAGGCGATCTTTTCGTCAACGACCCTCCAGGAGGTTGCCATGTACGGAATGAGGACGGTCATCGCGTGCGCGTTCCTGGCCGCGTGCGGCGGCCCTGCCAAGGGCCCCGACACCCCCCGAGTCCACGAGAACGACGAGGCGACGCATCGCGTCGACGTCTTGCCGAGAGGGCACGGCTCCGCCGTCGTCATCGACGCGGACGAGGGCCTGCTCCTGACCTGCCACCATGTCGTCGGCGAAGGCCGGCGCGAGCTCGTCATCAACATCGCCGCGGGCGATGCGGCGCCGATCGCGCATCCCGCCAAGGTGGTCGCCTGGGACAAGGAGAACGACCTGGCCGTCATCAAGGTCGAGCGGCGCTTCGAGCGCGCGGTCGTCCTGGCGGATCTCCCCGATCTCCACATGCTCGATGACGTCTACAACGTCGGATTCCCGTACGACTTCGGCGAAGTCGGATCCAAGGGCGCGATCAAGAAGGTCGACTTCGACGATCCGCGCCTCGGCATCAAGGACACGCTGTTGGTCGAGATCGACGGCGTCCCCGGCACGTCCGGATCCGGCATCTTCCTCGAACGCGACGGCCGGCTCGCCGGCCTCATGAGCGCGCTCATCCCGCGCGGACCGGACGACGGCCGCCGCATCGTCGTCCGCGTGGCCATCCGCGCCGACGTCATCCGGAAGTTCCTCGACGGCGCCAACATCGCCTACCGCACGCAGTTCCCGAAGCCGGGCGCCATCGAAGTCGGCACCGGCGCTCCGCCGATCGAACGCATCACGATCGGCATCCCGCCGGCGTCACGCTAGCATCCTCCGTCACCGGAGGATTTTTCGTTTTCGCGTGCTATACTGGGCGCATATGAAGATCCCCTCCGGCCTCAAGACGGCCGCGGCCGTCGCGGTCACCGCGCTCGCGCTGTACGGCCTCTACGACAACCGCGCGCGCGTGCTCTACACGGTCGACTCCGTCCTGCCGGAAGGCGAGAGCCGTGCGGTGCAAGGCGTCATCCGCGAGGAGCTCGAAGAGGCGGATTTCACGACCATCGCGACCGGTCTCGAGATCCCGTGGGAGATCGCCTTCCTGCCCGGCGGCGACCTGCTCGTCACGGAACGTCCGGGCCGCCTGAAACGCATCTCGCCCGACGGCGCGGTCGCGGAGATTTCCGGCCTGGCCGACGTGCGCCACAGCGGCGAAGGCGGGCTTCTCGGCGTCGCCGTCCATCCGAGGCACGCCGAGAACGGCTGGGTCTATCTCTACCAGACGGTCGCGTCCGGCGGCGCGTCCAAGAACCGCGTGGACCGCTACCGTCTCGACGGGAACGCGCTCGTGGAGCGCACCACCATCATCCAGAACATCCCCGGCGCCATCTATCACGACGGCGGCGAGCTCGCCTTCGGGCCCGACGGGAAGCTCTACGTCACGACCGGCGACGCCACGCAGGCGACGCTCGCGCAGGACCTGAAGTCGCTCGCCGGCAAGATCCTGCGGCTGAACGACGACGGCACGATCCCGCGGGACAACCCCTACGACAGCGCCGTCTGGTCGTACGGCCACCGCAATCCGCAGGGCCTGGCCTGGGACGGCCAAGGGCGCCTCTGGTCGACCGAGCACGGCCGTTCCGGCGTCCGTTCCGGCTACGACGAGCTGAACCTCATCGAGAAGGGCCGGAACTACGGCTGGCCGGACATCGAGGGCGACGAGGAGCTTCCCGGCAAGATGAAGCCCGTCGTCCACTCCGGCGCCAGCGACACCTGGGCGCCGGCGAGCCTCGTCTACCGCGAGGGCGACATGTATTTCGGCGGCCTCCGCGGCGAGGCGCTCTATCAGGCCAAGGTCATGGACGATCCGGTCGTCGTGCTGTCCCACTTCGAGAAGGAATACGGCCGCATCCGCGCCGTGGCGGTCGGCCCGGACGACATGCTCTACTTCACGACCTCCAACCGCGACGACCGCGGCATCCCGAAAGAGGGGGACGACAAGATCATCCGGGTGAACCCCCGGCTCTTCCAATAAGGCCTGAAAGGTGCTATGATGGCTTCCGATAGGGTTTTGGCCCATAAAAACGGCCCGAAACCCCGTTATGCTGAGCATCATCATCCCTACCTATAATGAGGAGGAGTACCTCCCGCGCCTGCTGGCTTCCATCCGGAGCCAGCGCTTTGAGGGGTATGAGATCATCGTGGCGGACGCGAAATCCACCGACCGCACCCGCGAGATCGCGGCGCAGTTCGGGGCGAAGGTCGTTGACGGCGGCATGCCGGGTCCCGGAAGGAACCTGGGCGCGCGCGCCGCGCAAGGCGACCTTCTTTTGTTCCTCGACGCCGACGTCATCCTGCCGGAGACCGACTGGCTCGAGCGCAAGGTCGCGCAGTTCGAGCGGCGCGGGCTCGACGCGGGTACCTGCATGATCAAGCCGCTCGGCGGCACCCTGCTCGATTCCGTCACGCACAACGTCTTCAACGCGCACATGATGGCGACGCAGTTCCTGATGGCGCACGCGCCGGGCTTCTGCATCTTCGCGAAGAAGTCCCTGCACGACGCGATCGGCGGCTTCGACGAATCCATCACGCTCGCCGAGGACCATGACTACGTCGACCGCGCCGGCCGCGTCGGGAAGTTCCGCGTGATGACGGGTTCGCGCATCCGCGTCTCCGTCCGCCGCTTCGAGCGCGACGGCCGCTTCCCGATCTACGCCAAGTTCCTCCTGGCCGAGCTCCACATCCTCGCGCGCGGACCCATCCGCCACGACGGCTTCAACTACACCTTCGGACATGGAAAACACGACGCCGCAAAGGATCGTTCTTGGTAAGGTCGCCGACGTCCCCGTCGGACGCGCCAAGAGCTACCGCGCCATGGGGCGCGATTTGATTATCGTCAACACCGGCGACACCCTCCGCGGCTACGTCGACTGGTGCATGCACATGGGCGGCAAGCTTCGCTGCGTCGGCGAGCATTTCGAATGCGACTGGCACGGCGCCCGCTACGTCTGCGCGACCGGGGAGGCCGTGCCCGACACGGCGGCGCCGGAAGGCGCCAACCTCGAGAAGATCCCCATCGAAATCTCGGGGGAGGACATCGTGTACTTGTACACTCCCAAAAAGAGCCCGTGGGCGTTAGAATGACGGAAGAACCGTCATTTTTCGTTTCGCACCGATGGCAGAAAAACAGTTCATGATGGGCAACGAGGTCCTGGCCCGGGCGGCGCGCGCCGCGGGAGCCACGGCCATGTACGGCTATCCGATCACGCCGGGGTCGGAGATTTTGCTGTGGTGGGCGAAGGAGGCCGGCAGCGAGCAGGGCAAGAAGGACGACATGGTCTTCGTGCAGGCCGAGGACGAGATCGGCGCGAGCTTCATGCTGCTCGGATCGACGCTCGCGGGACGCCGCTCGTTCACCGTCACCGCCGGCCCCGGCAACGTCCTCATGCAGGACGCCTTCTCGATGGCCGAGGCGATGCGCACGCCGATCGTCGCCTACATCAACCAGCGCGGCGGCCCCTCCACCTCGACCGTCATCTACTCGCAGTCGGAAGTCTGGCTCACCGCCTACGGCGGCAACGGCAACGGCTACCGCATCGTGTATTCGACGGCGACGCTCCAGGAGCTCTACGACTACGGCATCAAGGTCTTCAACATCGCCTGGAAGCATCGCTTCCCGACGTTCCTCCTCTCCGACGGCTATCAGGCCAAGATGATGGGCGAGGTCGAGCTGTATGACCCGGCCGCCAAAGGCATCGAGATGGTGCCGACCGAACGCTATCTCCTCGAAGAGAAGCGCGACCGGCCCATCGACGAGGTCGTGCCGAAGCCTGAAGTGCATATCCGCGTCCAGGACGGCGTGGAGTATTCCTGCTACCGCAACTGCCTGAACCTCGAGGAGGAGACGCTCCAGGTGAACATGGAGATCAAGGAAGCGTGGGACGCCATGGCGCCGGAGATCGAGGAATCGGCGGTCTATGGCGACGCCGGCGCCAAGGTGCTCGTCATCGCGCACGGCATCGTCTCGCAGTCCGCCAAGGCCGCCATCGACGCGACCGGCGGCAAGGCGCGGCTCTTCCGTCCGATCACGCTGAATCCGTTCCCGAAGAAGGCGCTGCTCGAAGCCGTGCGCGGCGCGGAGACGATCATCGTCGCCGAGTCCGCCATCAACCAGCTCGCCCGCATCGTCCGCGACGCGCTCTACGAGACGCCGGGCCCGCGGATGATCGAGCACTTCCGGCCTTCCATCGGCATCTATCCGGAGGAGATCGCGGAACTCATCAAGAACGCCTGATATGGACGCCCCCGTCGCCCAGACAGCGTATCCGAAGTGCGTCCGGCTCGAGTCGAAGCCGCATCTTTTCTGTCCCGGCTGCGGGCATCCGGAGGTCCTGAAGGCCTTCGGCTTCGCCGTCGACGAGCTCGGCATCCAGCGGCGCACGGCCTTCGGCGTCGACATCGGCTGTTCGCTCCTGGCCTACGACTTCTTCAACATCGACACGATCGAGACGCACCACGGGCGCACCATCCCGACGATGTGCGGCCTGAAGCGCGGGAATCCCGACGCCGTCGCGGTCGCCTACGTCGGCGACGGCGGCGCCTACGCCATCGGCATGGGCGGCCTCATGAACGCCGCCATCCGCGACGAGAAGCTCTTCGTCATCGTCGTGAACAACGCCGTCTACGCCATGACCGGCGGCCAGGAGGCGCCGACGACGCTCCCCGGCATGAAGACCGCCACCACGCCGTACGGCGCGGACAATCATTTCATCAAGGGCCCGGACCTCGTCCGCCACGTGAACCCGACGGCCTGGGTCGCGCGCGGCATCACGACGCGCCAGCTCGGACTGCGCGCGCTCATGAAGGAAGGCCTCCAGCACGCCATCGACGGCAAAGGGTTCGCGTTCCTCGAGGTGCTTTCGCCCTGCACGCTGAACTGGGGCACGGTCGAGCATCCCGACAAGACCTTCGAGATCCTCGAGGGCCAGCTCGCCAAGGTCTACAAGCTCGGACGCTTCTGATATGCACGCGCCGTACCGCATCATCATCGCCGGCGAAGGGGGACAGGGCGTGCAGTCCATCGCCAAGATCATCGCCTACACCGCGTTCCTTCAGGGGAAGAAGGCGGTGTACGTGCCGTACTTCTCGACCGAGAAGCGCGGCGGCGTCACCGAGGCCTGGGCGCAGGTCGGCGACGACGCGCCCTCGTATCCGAAGTTCGCCAAGGCGGACCTCTGGGTCGCGCTTTCCCAGCGCGCCGTGCCGCGCATCTCCGGGTACCTCAAGGACGACACCAAGATCATCGTGAACGCTTCGCTCGTGAAGGACCTCTCGCGGATCGCCGACTGGAATCCGAAGGCGATCGACGCCGGACGCATCGCCAAGGAGGAGCTCAAGAAGCAGCGCGTCTTCAACATGATCATGATGGGCGCGATGGTGAAGGCGATCCCCGGGCTCGACAAGGACAAGTTCCTGCACGGCATCGAGAAGCAGTTCGCGTCCAAGTACGAGAAGGACCCGGCGCTCAAGGCGCTGAACGAGAAGGCCTTCGGCATCGGCTACGAACTCGCCTGAACCTATGGACCGCAACACCCCCGAAGAGCTGAAGCGCCTCGAACCGCACACCGAGGAGAACGCCAAGATCCGCGTCACGCGGTTCACCGGGCTTTGCAAATCCTGCGGCGAGTGCGTGATGAAGTGCCCCGTGAACGCCATCTCGTGGGACACGAAGAAGCTCGGCATGCTCGGCGAGCCGGCCATCCTGATCGACCTCGACAAATGCATCGGCTGCGAGACCTGCGAGCGCGTCTGCCCCGACTCCGCCATCAAGATCACGAATAAGCGCCTCTCCTCGCCGAAGTGGAAGACCGGCATCCTCGGCATGGTCGTGAAGTCCAACGCGCGAGTCATCGAATGGGCCGTCACCACCTTCCGCGCGCCGGCCTCGCGCCTCAAGAAGTTCGGCAAGACGAAAGAGAAGACCCTCATCGCCAGGTTCGCGCGCTTCTTCCTCCGCTACGACGAAACCCCGATCGTGAAGCACTATGACGAATAACCATCCCGCGGCCGGTCGCCCGGTCCGCATCGAATATTCCGCACGCCACGTCCATCTCTCGCAGGAGCATCAGGACGTCCTTTTCGGCCCCGGCTACGAGATGAAGAAGCTGAAGGAGCTCTCGCAGACCGGCCAGTTCGCCTACGAGGAGAAGGTCATCGTGAAGGGGACGAAGGGCCAGGCCGAAGCGCGCGTGCTCGGCCCCTGCCGCAAGCAGACGCAGGTCGAGCTCGCGTTCTCGGACGGCTTCAAGCTCGGCGTCGCGACGCCGGTGCGCGTCTCCGGCGACCTCGCCGGTTCCGGCGCGTGCGAGCTGATCGGGCCGAAGGGCTCGGTCGAGCTTTCCGAAGGCGTCATCAACGACCAGCGGCATCTCCACATCTCGGACGCGGAAGCCGAAGCGCTCGGCCTCAAGAGCGGCGACGTCATCTCCGTGCGCGTCCCCGGCGAGACGCCCATCACCGTCCATGACGTGGCCGTGCGCACGCATCCGAGCTTCCGCATGAACATCCATCTCGATACCGACGAGGCCAACGCGGCTTCGCTCAAGGAACAGGGCGCGATGGGCGCGATCGTCGAGGTCGCGCCGAAGGCCTAGGCCATGGCCTCCGTCCGCGTCATACGCGAAGGCTGGTGGCGCTGGATCGAGCGCGGCGTGCGTTTCGACGTGGCCTGCACCTCGACGTATATCGAGGACGGGAACCATCGCATCATCGTCGACGTCGGCAACGCCGGCGACGAGGAAGGCTATCTGGCCGCCCTCAAGGCCGCGGAGATCGATCCGCGAACGGTCGACGTCGTCGTGCTGACGCATTTCCATCCCGACCACAACGGCCTCCTGCATCTCTTCCCGAACGCCGAATACGTCTCGTCCGGCTCGCGCTGGAAGGGGACGATCCACGCGCGCTGGGAGGACGAGGCCCTGCCGATCACCGACGACGTGTACGTGCTGAAGACCGCGGGCCACAGCGACCACGACTGCGCCGTCGTCGCGAACGCGCCGGAGGGCGTCGTCGCCGTCGCGGGCGACCTGTGGGTGCGGAGCCCCTCCGACCCCCGCCTCAAGACGCTCATCGACCCCGACGCGGTCGTCGCCAGCCGGCGGCGCCTCATCGGGCTTTCCGCCTGGATCGTCCCCGGCCACGGTCCGATGGGGCCGGCTTCCGAAGCGGTGGCGGAACTTCCTGACACGCCGTAAGATACGCAGGCTATGATTCTCGTCATCAATTCCGGATCGTCGTCGCTGAAGTTCAAGCTGTTCGATCCGAAGCTGCGTCCGGCCGCCTCCGGCATCGTCGAGCGCATCGGCCTCGACGCGCCCTTCCTCGCGTTTTCGCACGGCGGCAAGGAACGCAAGACGCCCTTCGTCTCCGTCCGCGACCACGCCGCCGCGCTCAAGGAGGCGCTGGCCGCCCTCGCTGCGGTCGGCATCGACCTGTCCGCCATCCGCGCCGTCGGGCACCGCGTCGTGCACGGCGGCGAGGAATTCGTCGAGCCGACGGCGATCGACGCCGCCGTCCTCAAGCGCCTGCACGCCTACGACCGCCTCGCGCCGCTCCACAACCCGCCGAACCTCTCCGGCATCGAGGCGGTGCTGCGCGTCCTGCCGCGCGTGCCGAACGTCGCCGTCTTCGACACGGCCTTCTACCGCACGATGCCCGCCGAGGCCTACATGTACGCCCTGCCGTACGAGCTCTACGAGAAGCACCGCATCCGCAAGTACGGCTTCCACGGCATCTCGCACGCGTACGTCGCGGGCGAAGCGGCCAAGCTCCTCAAGAAACCGCTCGCGAAGCTGAAGCTCGTCACCTGCCACCTCGGCAGCGGCGCGTCCGTCACGGCGGTGAAGGGCGGCAAGGCCGTCGACACCTCGATGGGCTTCACGCCGCTCGAAGGCCTCACCATGTCCACGCGCTGCGGCGATATCGATCCCGAGATCCCCGTCTGGCTGATGCGCGAGCTGAAGATGGCGCCGGACGAGGTCGACGAGCTCATGAACAAGCGCTCCGGCACGCTCGGCATCTCCGGCCACAAGGACATGCGCGACGTGCTCGCCGGCGCGAAGAAGGGCGAGAAGCGCGCCAAGCTCGCGCTCGACATGTTCGTCTACGACGTCGTGCGCTATGCGGGAGAGTTCATGGCCGTGATGGGCGGCTGCGACGCGATCGTCTTCACCGCCGGCGTCGGCGAGCGCTCCGAGGAAATCAGGAAGATGATCATGAAGCGCCTCTCCGCGTTCAAGCTGAAGCATCTGGTCGTGCCGACCGACGAGGAGGGGTCCATCGCCCGCCAGGCGGCGAAGCTCCTCAAGCTGTGATCTCGAGGCTCTTCAACCAGGAATCCAAGACCATCGCCGGCGCCGCGCTCCTGATCGGCGCGAGCGCCATCTTGTCGCGCGCGCTCGGCCTCATCCGCGACCGCCTGCTCGTGGGCCGCTTCGGCGCGGGCGACGAGCTCGACGCCTACTTCGCCGCCTTCCAGATCCCGAACCTGCTCTTCTCGCTGCTCGTCGTCGGCACGCTCTCGGTGGCCTTCATCCCGGTCTTCACGGGCTTCATCGCCAAGAAGCGCGAGGCCGAAGCCTGGCACGTCGCGAACGCCGTGCTGACCGCCGCGCTCGCCGTGATGGGCGCGATCTGCCTCGTCCTCATCCTGCTCGCGCCGGCGCTCACGCGCGTCGTCGCGCCCGGCTTCGAAGGGGAGAAGTTCGAGCTCACGGTGCGGCTCACGCGCGTGATGATGCTCTCGCCTCTGCTCTTCTCGATCTCGGCCGCGCTCTCGAGCGTCCTCAACTCCTACCGCCGCTTCGCCGCCGTCGCGATGGCGCCGCTCCTCTACAACGGGGCCATCATCTTCGGCATCGTCGCGCTCTCGAAGCCGTTCGGCATGCTCGGCGTGGCCTGGGGCGCCATCCTCGGCGCGGCGCTCCATGCGCTCGTCCAGGTGCCGGTGGCGCGATCGCTCGGCTGGCGCTTCCGTCCGACCTTCGACGTGAAGTCCGAAGGCGTCCGCGAGATCGGCCGCCTCTTCCTGCCGCGCGTCTTCGGCGTCGACGTCGCGCAGTTCAGCCAGCTCTTGGGCGCCGTGATCGGCACGACGCTCGCGGCCGGCTCCGTCTCGCTCTTCAGCCTGGCCATCAACATCGCCGCCGTGCCCATCGGCGCCTTCGCCATCCCGTTCGCCATCGCCGCCTTCCCGGCGCTCTCCGACGCCGCCGCCCGCGGCGACCGCGGCGCCTTCCGCGACGTCTTCGCCTCCACCTTCCGCCAGGTCCTCTTCTTCCTCATCCCGCTCTCCGCGCTCGCCTTCATCCTGCGCGTGCACGTGGTGCGCGTCGTGATCGGGTCGGGCGGCCTCACCTGGGACGAACTGCGCCTCGCCGCCGCCTCGCTCGGGCTCTTCGTCCTCGCGCTGGCGTTCCAGGGCTTGGCGCCGCTCCTCGCGCGCGCCTTCTACGCGCTCAAGGACACCGTGGTGCCGGTGCTCGTCTCGTTCGTCGCGCTGGCGGCGAACCTCGCCGCCGCCTTCGGGCTCACGGCCTGGCTCGGCACGACTTCCGGCAAGGCGACGGCCTGGCTCTGGCTCGGCATCTACGCGCTCGACGACGTCCGCGTCCTCGCGCTCGCCTTGGCCTTCTCGATCGCGTCTTTCGTGCAGGTGGTCCTCCTGATGCTCATCCTGCGCCGCAAGTTCGGCCGCATCGGCGGCACCGGCATCGTCCGCGCCTTCGGCAAGTTCTTCCTGGGCGCGGCCGCCGCCGCCTGGGCCGCGAACGCCGTCGTCATGCCGGGGATCCAGGACATCGACACGCGCCCTTTCGCCTCCGTCTTCGGCGAAGCCGCCCTCGCCACCGCCCTCGGCCTCGGCGCCTACGGCCTCGTCCTCTGGCTCCTCAAATCCGAGGAACTCATGTCCATCGCCGACGCCATCCGCGGCCGCTTGGTCAAGATCACCAAACCGCTCGCGGTCTCGGACGCGCAGGAGCTGTAAGGTTGAAATCTCCCGCGTTTTCCGGTAGCCTCGACCCATCATGCCCGCCTCCATCCGCAATTTCTGCATCATCGCGCACATCGACCACGGGAAATCCACCCTGGCCGATCGCTTTTTGGAATTCACCGGCGCGGTCCAGAAGCGCGAGATGAAGGCGCAGCTGCTCGACACCATGGACCTCGAGCGCGAACGCGGCATCACGATCAAGCTCCAGCCGGTCCGCATGGACTATAAGAGGGGAGACGAGGAATACATCCTGAACCTCATCGACACGCCGGGCCACGTCGACTTCACCTACGAGGTCTCGCGCTCCTTGGCCGCCGTCGAAGGCGCCATCCTGCTCGTCGACGCCACGCAGGGCGTCCAGGCGCAGACGATCGGCAACCTCTACCTCGCCATCGAGCAGGGTCTCGAGATCATCCCCGTCATCAACAAGATCGACATGCCCGCGGCCGACGTCGAGAAGACGGCGGCGGAATTCATGCAGCTGCTCGGATGCAAGCGCGAGGAGATCATCCTCGCCTCCGGCAAGACCGGGCAAGGGATCCAGGACATCGTCGACGCCGTCATCGCCCGCGTGCCGCCGCCGAAGATCGAGACCGAGAAGCCGCTCCGCGCGCTCATCTTCGATTCCATCTACGACGAGTATAAGGGCGTCGTCGCCTTCGTGCGCATCGTCGAAGGTTCCGTGAAGCGCGGCGTCCAGGCCCAGCTCACCGCCACGCTCGCGCAGAACGAAGTCCTCGAAGTCGGCTGGTTCCGCCCCAAGCTCATGCAGTCCCAAGGCCTCTCCGCAGGCGAGATCGGCTACATCGTCACGGGCCACAAGGACATCGCCGCCTGCCGCGTCGGCGACACCATCACCGTCGCGGATTGGAAGGCGCTGGGCGTCCAGCCGCTGCCGGGCTACAAGGAGATCAAGCCGATGGTCTTCGCGGGCGTCTTCCCCAAGGAAGGCGACGAGTTCAATCGCCTGCGCGAAGGCCTTTTGAAACTGAAACTTTCTGACGCATCGCTCGCCTTCGAGCCGGAGCAGTCCTCCGCGCTCGGCTTCGGCTTCCGCTGCGGACTGCTCGGCCTCCTCCACCTCGAGATCCTCCAGGAGCGCCTGACGCGCGAATACGACCTTGACCTCATCGTGACGGTCCCGAGCGTCGCCTACCGCATCGACCTCAAGCGCGGCGAATCCATCATGATCAAGTCGCCCACGGAGCTGCCCGACATGAGCGTCGTCGAGCGCATCCATGAGCCGTGGGTCAAGCTCGACATCGTCACGCCCAAGCAATACATCGGGGGCGTGATGGGCATGGTCGTCGACAAGCGCGGCGTCTACAGGACGATGGAATATCTCACGGGCGTCGAATCCGCCGCGGCCGTCGACGACGTCGTCGGCGCGCGCGTCATCATGCACTTCGAGATGCCGCTCTCGGCCATCCTCGTCGATTTCTATGATAAGTTGAAGAGCGTCTCCTCCGGCTACGCCTCGATGAACTACGAGTTCATCGAATACCGCGAGGCCGACGTCGTGAAGATGTCCATCCTGGTGGCGGAAGACCCCGTCGAGGCGCTCTCGATGATGGTCTACGAGGACGACGCCGCCCGCATCGGCAAGCGCGTCTGCGAGATCCTGAAGGAAGAGATCGAACAGACGCAGTTCGAGATCAAGATCCAGGCGGCCATCGGCGGCAAGATCGTCGCGTCCGAGCGCATCAAGCCGTTCCGGAAGGACGTCACGGGCTACCTCTACGGCGGCGACGTGACGCGCAAGAAGAAGCTCCTCGAGAAGCAGAAGAAGGGCAAGAAGAAGATGATGGGCCTGGCCGCCGGCGGCGTCGACATCCCGCCCGAGGCGTTCATCGCGGTCTTGAAACGACGTGACGAAGGTAAATGATCATATGAAGAAATGGCGTAGGCGCGATTGGATCAAGAAGGGCTGGGCGGTGCTGTGCCTGCTCGTCCTCGTGTCCATGCTTGTGTCCACCACCCTTTACGGGTATTGATAGGGCATGGGTCAAAAACGCTGGAAGATAGCCGAGACGGTTCCCCAAGAGGCGTACGACGCCTTGGCGGGGCATTCGCGGCTCATCGCCGCGCTCCTTTGGAGGCGAGGCATCCGCACGGCCGCCGAGGCCGACGGATTCCTGCATCCTTCCTGGGACCGGGACGTGCATGACCCGTTCCTGTTCCTTGATATGCGCAAGGCCGTCGACCGCCTGATGAAGGCGGCGCGCTCCGGCGAGAAGATCGTCGTCCACGGCGACTACGACGCCGACGGCGTCTCCGGTTCGGTCGTGCTCCACTCGACGCTCAAGGCCATCGGCGCCGACGTGTCGGTCTACCTCCCGCATCGCGAGAAGGACGGCTACGGCATGAACGCCCCGTCCATCGAGAAGATGGGCGCGGAAGGGACCAGGGTCATCGTCACCTGCGACTGCGGCATCTCGAGCGGCAAGGAGATCGCGCTCGCGGTCTCGCTCGGCATCGACGTCATCGTCACCGATCACCACACCCTGCCGCCCGAGCTTCCGCCCGCCTACGCCATCCTGCATCCGCTCCGCGAAGGCGAGACGTACCCGTTCCGCCACCTCACCGGAGGCGGCGTGGCCTTCAAGCTCTGCCAGGCGCTCTGGAAGGAGGCGAACCTGCCGGCCGGCCACGAGAAGTGGCTGCTCGACATGGTCTCCATCTCCACCGTGGCCGACATGGGCAAGCTCGTCGGCGAGAACCGTGCGCTCGTGCACTTCGGGCTCGTGGTCCTCAACAAGACGAAGCGCCTGGGCCTCAAGACGCTCATCGACGGCGTGCGCCGCGACGACGAGACGCTCGACGCCATGTCGATCGGCTTCCGCATCGCGCCGCGCATCAACGCGGCCGGACGCATGGAGCACGCCGACGCGGCCTTCGGGCTGCTGACGGCGGAGACGTCGGAAGACGCGGAAGTCCGCGCTGAAGTCCTCCACGGCCACAACGCCGACCGCCAGAAGGCGACCGCCCATATCATGGAGGAAGCCTTCGTGATGGGCGCCGCGCAGGCGACGCAGAGCGCCATCGTGGTCGCCGGCCAAGGCTGGCCGGCCGCCCTCTGCGGCCTCGTCGCCTCCAAGCTCGTCGACGAGCATTATCGCCCCGTGATCGCGGTCGGCCGCGACGAGCATGGGCGCTACGTCGGCTCCGGCCGCAGCATCCCAGGCTTCGACGTCACGGGCGCGCTTCGCGCGTGCGCGGAGCACATCCTGAAGTTCGGCGGCCACCCGGCCGCCTGCGGCATGACCATCGTCGGCGACGAGAAGTTCGAAGCCTTCAAGCGGGCCTTCATCGCTCACGCCGACGCGGCCATCGGTTCTTCCGACCTCACGCCCTCGATCTCGATCGAGGAAGAGGCGGCGGTCCACGAGGTCACGGTCGGGCTCGTGAAGGAGCTGAAAGCGCTCGAACCGCACGGCGAGGGCAATCCTCGTCCGCGCTTCCTCCTGCGCGGAGGGCGCGTCGCCTCGTCGCGGCAGGTCGGCGCGGAGGGCAAGCACCTCCAGCTCACCGTCGTCGACGACAAGGGCGGACGCCTGAAGCTCATCGGCTTCGGCTTCGGCCCGATGCTGACGGAACTTCCGATCGGCAAGCCTGTCGACGCCGTCGTCGAACTCGATCTCAACGAATGGAACGGGCGTGTCGAGCCGCAAGGGCGGATCGTGGATGTCCGCGCGGCCGCCGATGCATGATCGGCGGCTTTTTCGTATATACTGTTCCGGTATGGCGCGTTATCCCCACCTCATCTCCTACAGCGACGGCGGTTCCCGGGGCAACCCCGGTCCTTCGGCGTACGGCTACGTCATCAAGACGCCGGACGGCGAGACGATCGCGGGCCACGGCGAATACGTCGGAGTCACCACCAACAACCAGGCGGAGTACAAGGGCATCCTCGCGGCCATCCGCAAGGCGCGCGAGCTCGGGGCCGAGACGCTCGAGATGCGCATGGATTCGGAGCTCGCCGTGAAACAGCTGACGGGGGAGTACAAGGTGAAGGACGCCGGCCTCGCGACGCTCTACGTGCTGATCCACAACGAGCGCATCGCGTTCAAGAAGGTCGCGTTCGTCCACGTGCGGCGCGAGTTCAACACGGAGGCCGACGCGCTGGTCAACAAGGCGCTCGACCGGCACGCGAAAGGATGAAAAGACCCCGGCACGCCGGGGTCTTCCGTTTTCAGCGGGCGATGCCGGCCCGATCGCAGAGGCGCTCCGCGTCGCCGATCAGCGCGCCGAAACTCGAGGCGATGCCGTCGGACCAGAACTTCGGATCGTCCGGGTCGAGCCCGAAGGGCGCGAGCAGCTCCTTGGCGTTCTTGGTCGCTCCCGCGCGCAGGAGATCGAGATACATCGGCTCGAACGCCGCGCCGTACGCCTCCTTGCGCGCGAAGAGCCCTTGCGTCAGGAGTTCGCCGAAGGCGTAGCTGTAGACGTAGAACGGCCGATGGAAGTGCGAGACGTACGCCCAGAGATGGTCCATGTCCTCGTAGGTGAAGACGTCGCCGTCCTCGCCGTAGATCTCCCTGGTCGTCTCCATCCAGATCGCGCAGAGCTCCTTGACGGAGAGCTTGCGCCCGCCCGCCGCGTGCAGGCGGCGCTCGAAGTTCGAGAAGGCGATCTGCCGCACGACGGTGTTCATCGTGTCGTCGAGCTTCGCGATGACGAGCGCGAGCTCGGCGCGGGCGTCGCCCGCCGCCGCGATCTCCGCGCGGAGGTGCTCGAAGGCCACCCGTTCGCCGAAGACGGAAGCCGTCTCGGCGTACGCCATCGGCGCGTGGAACATGAGCGGCCCCTGCGCTTCGCCCGCGAGCATGCCGTGCGCCGCGTGGCCGCATTCGTGGGCCAAGGTCGCGACGTCGCGACGCGCGCCTTGGTAGCTCATGAAGACGAACGTCTCGACCGCGCCGTCCGGGAGGATCGCGGAATAGTTGTAGGCGCCGGCCCTGCGGCTCGGGCCGGCTCCGGCGTCCACGCGGCCTCGCGAGAACAGTCCGTCGACGATGCCGGCGAGCGTCGGGCTGAAGCTCCGGTAGGCCTCGACCGTCATGCGTCGCGCGTCCTCGAACGGCACGTGCGAGGCGTCCTCGAACGGCAGGCGGGCGTTGCGGTCGCTCCAGCGGAGCCGCGGCAGGCCGAGGATGGCCGCTTTGAGGCGGTAGTACCGCTGCGCGAGCGGGGCTCCGGTCTCGAGCGCGGCGCGGTGCAGGGCCTCGACCGTCGCGTCGGGGATGTCGTTCTCCATGTTGCGGGACGCCATCGGATGCGGATAGCCGCGTTCGCGGTCTTCGACGTCCTTTTCACCGGCCACGACATGCAAGGCCTGGGCCGCGTATTCCGCGAACGGGCCCTTGAGACCGTCGTTCAGGCTCTTCATGATGCCGGCGCGCGCGGCCGGATCCTGCCCTTCCGTGAGGAGATGGAGCATCTCGGTGATGGTGCGGTCATGGCCGTCCCACGGGAAGCGGAGCAGGCTTTCGAACTTGTCGAAGAACTCCGACCATGACGACGAGCCGTACGGGCTCCGGATCGTCAGCGCGGCCTCGAGCGGCTCGTCGAAGACGTGTCGTGCGTGCGCGCGGATGCGTCGGATCCAGGGCAGGTGCTTGCGGACGTCGGCATCGGCTTCCGCCTGCGCCATGATGGCCGCCTCCTCGAGCCGCATGATCTCAAGGCTGAAGAAGGTCAGGAATTTCCCGTGCGCGGCGGCGAGGGCCTGGCGGACGCCGGCCATGCGGCTTTCGACGGCTTCGTCGGCGGTATCGACGCTCTGTTTCAGGAAAAGGTAGACCGGCGCCTTGCCGCCGAGCGTCTCGAGCGCCGCGTAGGCGCGGATGGCGTCGCCGAGGCGTTCCGCGAGGCGTCCTTTGTAGGCGGCCTGGAAGGCTTCGGCATCCTTGGCGAAGGCCGCCAGGTCTTCGTCGATGCGCGGGTCGTCCGGCTGGCGGTAGAAGCAGTCGAGGTTCCAGCGGTACGCATCGGCGCCGATCTCGTTCGGATGGCGTGGGTTCATGGGAGGGGTTGAAGAAGGCGTGAGTGATGTCGAGATGTCCCCATTGTGATGTCCGTGCGGTTGAGCGTCAATTACGGTAGAATAAGGCGGTATGGGAACGTCCCGGCTTTCGCCCCGACTGACCTCCCTCGTTTTCGGCGTGGGCCTCTTCTTGCTGCTGCTCGCGCCGCGCTCCGCGGAGGCGGCGGTCCATAACGTGAGCGGCTGGGCCTGGTCCGGCACGCTCGGCTGGATCTCGATGGACTGCAACAACGTCGTGAACGGCTGCACCGGCGCGGCGGGCGACTACGGGCTCGATTTCGACGACGATCACAACCTGTCCGGCTGGGCCTGGTCGAGCAGCGCCGGCTGGATCTGTTTCGGCGCGAGCTGCGACGGCGCCGCCGGCGTCCCGCCCGGGGGCACGCCTTCGGCTCCCGCCTCCGCCGCCGACCACTATTGCCCGGGATTCGTCCCGTGCGCGCATTACGATTCCACCGAACAGGAACTCCACGGCTGGGCGTACGTCGTGAGCATGACGGACGGCACCGACTACCGCGGCTGGATCTCGCTCAACTGCACCGACGTCGGCACGAACACGGCCTCGCCGCGCTCGTGCCCGGGTTCCGACTATGCGGTGAGCTATGACGAGGACGCCACGCAGCCCGCCGGCGAGTTCTACGGCTACGCCTGGAACGGCAACGGCGACGACAGCGGTTCGGGCTGGATCCAGTTCGGCTGCGGCACGCCGTTCTCCGGATGCGGCGCGCCGGGCGCCTGGGGCGTGACGAGCACGTTCGTCGACACCGGCTGGGCAGGGGACATCGATCCCATCGAAGGCATCTATTCGCCCGTCGGCGACGCGCTCACGGCCATCCCGATCGTCTTCACCGATTTCTCGGCGCCCGCCGGCGCGCTCCTGCGCTGCGTCTTCCAGATGTCCGACGGCACGCGGCGCGAGCTCCAGCATACGGTCGTCGCGCGCCAGGCGCTCGTGCCTTCCTACTCCGTCTCCTACACCGTCGCCGTCGGCGACGCGCTCTCCGACGCGCAAGGGAACCCCGTGCTCTGGTCGTTCGGCTCCGAACCGCCGGACCTCCCGTTCGGCTGCGAGGTCCAGGCCACGCCGCCGGAAGCCAAGGCCGTCTCGCGCCGCATCGCCGTCCATCCCGGCACCTGGTCCTTCTCCGGCCCCGGCGGCGCCGACTCCATCGACTCCGTGCGCGCCAAATACTGCCTCGACGGCAACGTGAACACCGATCCCGGCCGCGCGTACTTCGAGAACACGAGTCCCGAGGACGACGTCGTGCAGTGCGACACGGAAGGCGACCTCGCGTTCACGCTGCTCAAGGCGCGCGGCGTCCCGGTGGAGATCCGCTGCTACGACGACCTCGACGACGACGCGAACCTCCAGCGCGACTGCGCCGGAGGCACGCCGGCGACCGTGCCGGATCGCAACTGCCGCGGCATCACCTACCTCTGCATCACGCATCCGCCGGCCGCGGCGCCTTTGCCCCCCGCGCCATGAGCAGGCGTTTCCTGATCGCCGCGCTCGCCGTCGCCGCCGGTCTTTTCTGGCGCGAATTCACGCCGGCGCAGGCGGTGCTCGACACGAGCTGCGACGGCAACGTCTGCACCGGCACCGTCACGGTGGGCGGACAGGACGTCGACTACGCCTGGACGCAGAACCACGACGAGGACGACGCCAGCCTCAAGGTCCGCTTCACGAGCGGTCCCTACGCGGCCGACGCGAACCCCGTGCGTTTCAAGATCACGGTGGATAAGGCGTTCTCGAGCAACGCGTCGCTCAAGAACCCGAGTCCGACGGCCAGCCTGCCCTCCGACCAATCGGTCAACCTCGCGAAGACGATCGTCGAACGGTCCGCGGCGTCGGTCGCTTCCGGCGTGACGTTCGACTTCACGCAGGACCTGCGCTACGTCGGCCCCGTGCCCGGCGTGATTTCCGTCACGCTCGAGTTCGCGCAGTACGGCGCGTCGCAGATCGTCGGCCCCTTCGACGTGTTCCTCGACCCGGCCTCGCCGTCCAACCGCGACGAAGGCGAATCGCTGTCGGGCCTCTTCGGCGGCTCCTACCGCCAGTGCTACGACGGCGTCGACAACGACCTCGACTACCGGCTGGACTGCGCGGATTCGGACTGCACCGGCGAGGACATCTCCCCGACGAGCGTCTGCGAATCGCCCGAGACCACCTGCAACGACGGCCTCGACAACAACGGCAACGGCGAGACGGACTGCGCGGATCCGCTCTGCAACGGCCGCGCCGGCAACGTCGCGGAGACGAAGTTCTGCGGCGCCGAGAACGGCGGCGCCGGCCGCGCCAACTGCGCCGACGGCTTCGACAACGACGGCAACGGCGAGCTCGACTGCGCCGACAACGATCCGGGCACCGGCTGCTGGAAGACGGGCTTCCAGGATTGCGCGGCCGCGGAAACGTCCTGCGTCGACAACATCGACAACGACCGCGACCAGGATTACGACGACACCGTCGACGCGAACGCCGGCACCGGCATCGATTGCCGCGACTACGACTGCCAAGGGCAGGGGAACTGCACCGTGGACGAGCGCCTGCGTTACGACTCCGGCAGCGGCACGTTCGTCGACGACCCGGCGCAGTGCTTCAACGGCCTCGACGACGACCTGGACGGCGACGACGACTGCTCCGACATCGACTGCATGGGCGCGTCCTCGGGCGCGAGCTCCTGCGCCAGCTTCGAGGCATATCTGCCGCCGAGCCCGCTCGGCGACGGCACGGTCATCCCGGCCTTCTACTTCAACCTCTGCGACGACGGCGTCGACAACGACGGCAACGGCCTCATCGACGAGCTCGACCCCGATTGCCGCAACGTCTTCGGCCAATGCGGCCCGAGCCCCGGCCAGGAGGACTACACGTTCCTCTCGTGCGCGAACGCCGACGATGATGACCTCGACGGCGGTATCGACTGCGGCGACGCGGAATGCCGTACCAACCGCAAGATCGGCCGAGCCGGCTGCACCACCGCGTCCTGCGGAGCGCAGTACGCGACCGTCGACACGGACGCGGCGATCTGCTCGGCTTCCGAGAACTCCGCGAACTATTGCGGCGACGGCATCGACAACGACGGCGACGGACTGATCGACTGCTCCGACGCGGGCTGCACGGCGCCCGCCCAGCGCCACGGGCCGACGGTCGGCTCGATGGCGTCTTCGCCGTACTTCTGCGGCGCGGAGTCGGGCGCGGTCACGTGCCACGACGGCGCGGACAACGATTCCGACGGCGGCGCGGACTGTTTCGACGCGGCCTGCCAGGACGGCGTGCAGTGCCGCCAGCGCCCCGGCGCCGGAGGCTGGACGCTCGCCGCGAGCTGTCCCGCCGTCCCGAACACGACGGCGCTCGAGGCCATCGCGGGCGGAGGGAATACCTTCTACGCGCATGACGACCGCATCTACGTCGGTTCCGCCTACCGCATGCGCTTCCGCGGCTACGGCAGCTACACGTCCCTCACCATCGTGATCGGCGACGCCGCCGTCCCGGCGAACGCCTTCCCGTTCGACGCCGGCACGGGCAACTGCACGCTGAGCGGCGCGGGCGCGTCCCAGATGGCGTACGCGAGCCCGTCGGCGGGCGTCGGCATCATCACGGAGGAATACGGCGAGACCATCGTCGATTTCGACGTCACGCTGACCTGCGCGATCTCGTCCGCCGTCCCGCTCGGACCGGAGGACTTCAAGCTTTCGATCGTCGCGAACCGCGTCGGGACGGTGGAGTTCGGCGAGACGACGCCCTCCGTGCAGGTCTACGAGAACGTCGCGCCGACCCTGCCGGTCCCCGCGGTCGAGTTCGAGGGGATCGTCTCCGGACAGATCGACGTGCCGGTGGGCGCCACGGTCCGGCTCCAGGCCACGCCGAACGCCGATCCCTCCGGCATCTGCCGCTGCGATTTCGAGCTCGACGGCACGGCCTACAGCTCCGCGGACGGCACCTGCGTCGCGACGGTCGGCCCGTTCGCCAACGACAGCGCCGCCTTCGCCGTGGACAGCGCCGCGGTCGATGGGGCGTCCAACAAGAGCGCGACCTCGACGCAGGTGATCGACGTGAACGTCGTCCCGTCGGTCGACGAGAACCTCGTGCTCGGCACCGACGTGAACGGCGCGACGGTCCTCACGTACCGCGGCGGCGAGGACGTCAGCCTCACGGCGAAGTTCCGCACCGACACGCTCAGCACCTTCCCGCCGGCGGCCTCCTGCCGCGTCTACGTCTACGACCAGGATTGGGCCGGAGGCATCGCCGCCAGCGCCGTCATGGTGCCGACGGCCCTCGGCACGACCGTCACCTGCCAAGGCGTCTACACCGTGCCGGGCGCGCTCGCGGCCGGGCGCTACTGGATCTTCGTCGAAGCGACGGATTCGACCGGCGACGTCGTGCGCTCGAACGCCCAATCCTTCCTGAAGTGCGAGAACGCCGACGTCGGCACCGGCGCCTGCGCCGACGCCGACTTCGACAACGACGGCGCGCCCGAAGGCCGCTTCACGCCGACGGGCTACGTCTCGCCGCCGACGCCGACCTACTTCGGCGCGCCGTTCCCGCGCGCGTGCGACAACTGCGTCAACTTCTACAACCCCAACCAGCGCGACCGCAACGCCAACGGCGTCGGCGATTCGTGCGAGGCGGGACTGGTCGGACGCTGCAAGTACAAGTACTGCGGCGAGACGCCCGACGATCTCACGCCCGGCGGCATCTGTTCTGAGGACTCCGACTGCGCGGGCGACGACCTCTGCATCGTCGTCGACCAGCCGATGTGCACCGTGAACTGCTCCGCCGACTCCGACTGCCAGCCGCCCGTCACCGCCGCGCTCGGCGTCTGCAGCCTCGACTGGGGCGCCTGCGGCGCGGGCGACTCCGACGAAGGCAGCTGCTGCTTCTCCGGCGCCGACTGCCTGACCGGCGAATGCAAGGCGCTCGTGAAGCCGTTCCTCGAGACCGTCTCCGGACAGATCTACTCCGCCGGCGAGATCCAGGCGAGCGAAGAGCCGCCGATCCACAACGCCACGTACTGCCTGCAGTCCGGCGGCCTCATCACGAACTTCACGAGCGCGGCCGGCTGCCGCCTGGCCGAATCGCCCGTCTACGAGATCCCGAAGCCGGAAAGGAATTACGTCGGCTCCTTCGGCGCGATCGACGTCGCGGGCATCCTGGGAGGCAAGTACGGGTCCCTGCTCACGCCGGGCGCCCTGCCGGACCAGCTCGACGGCAAGATCTACTACTTCCCGTCCGGACTCACGATCTCCTCCGACATCGAATTCCAGAATTCCGCGGGCGCCTCGCGCGCCAACGGCCTCGTCGTGGTCGTCGGGGACCTCATCATCGACGGGAACCTCTCCTACCAGGACCGCAACGAGAGCGACCTCAAGAACCTCGCCTCCGTCGGCTGGATCGTGCTCAAGGACGGCGGCACGGGCGGCAACGTCTACGTCGGCCCTTCGGTCGAGCGGCTGGTCGGCGCCTTCTTCGCGGAAGAGACGATCGACACCGGCAGCGGCACGACGCCGCTCCTGGCCACCGGCGTGTTCGTCGCCAAGAACTTCTCGTTCGAACGCGAATACGCCTCGCGCACCGAGGGCTCGGAACGCGTCATCTTCGACGCCCGCGTCATCCTGAACCCCCCGCCGGGCCTCTCGGACGCCACTCGCTCCCTGCCGGGCTTCCGCTCGACCCCGGGCGGATAAGGCCGGATAAGGGGAGTGTGGTATACTGGGACGGAACCTATTCACTTGCGGAGCTATGGCACTTTTCGGCCAATCGAAACCCAGCTATCTCGGCGTCGACTTCGGCGGCGGCGGCGTGAAGCTCGTCGAGCTGATGAACGAGAAGGGCCGCGCGCGTCTCATGACGTATGCGTTCGTCGACCGTCCGGTCGACGAGATGACCCGCAACTACATCGACGATCCGCAGGGCACGGCCGACCTCCTGAAGAAGATGCTGAAGAAGTCCAAGACGACCACCCGCAAGGTCGTCTCGGCGCTTCCGATCTCCTCGGTCTTCAGTTCCATCATCAGCGTGCAGAAGACGGCCAAGCGCGAGGAGCTCGAGCAGGCCGTGATGTGGCAGGCCAAGAAGCTCATCCCGCTGCCGATCGAGGAGATGACCGTCGACTGGAAGCCGATCACGGTCGGTCCGCAGAGTCCTGACGACAAGTACGTCCAGGTCCTGCTCACCGGCGCGGCCAAATCCCTCATCAACAAGTACTCCGCCGTCTTCCAGGCGGCCGGCCTCGAGCTCACGAGCCTCGAGACGGAAGCGCTGGCGATGATCCGCTCGCTCATCGGGCGCGACAAGTCCCCGACGCTCGTGCTCGACATCGGCACGGTCCGCACCAACATCCTCATCGTCGAGAACGGCGTGCCGTTCGTGAGCCGTTCGGTCGCGCTCGGCGGCCTCACGGTCACGAAGGAGATGGCCGCCGCGATGGGCATGCCGGAGGACCAGGCCGAGAGCATGAAGATCGACTCCGCCTCGATGGCCTCGATGTACAACGCCGGCTTCCCGAAGCTCTTCGAGAAGGTCTTCGCCCCGATCCTGACCGAGCTCACGTATTCCACCAACCTGTTCCTCGGCCAGAAGGCCAACCAGGACAAGCGCCTCGACAAGATCATCCTCACGGGCGGCGGCGCGCTCCTGCCGCAGCTCGCCGACTACCTCACGAAGGCGATGAGCCTCCGCGTCTACATCGGCGATCCGTGGGCGCGTGTCGTCTATCCCGAGGCGCTCAGGCCCGTCCTGAACCAGATCGGCTCGCGCTTCGGCGTCGGCGTCGGCTTGGCCATGCGCGACATCGATTAGCTTTCATGCCATGAGCGACATCAACTTCCTCTCCACGCCGGGCGCCGGCGGCAAGGACGGAAAGGCGGCGGGCGGCCCGAAGCCGCTCGACGACGAGTTGGCGTTGCACATCCCCGAACCGCTCGCGCCCGAACCGGCCGCCAAGGCCCCGAACCTCGCCGCGCCGAAACCCGCGGCCGAGGCGCCTTCGTCGCTCCTCAGCCAGAAAGTCCCGACGCTCCCGCCGAAGCCTGCCGCGCCCAAGGCTCCCGTGGCGCCGCCGCCTCCGCCGAAGCCCCCCGCACCGCCGCCCCCGAAACCGCCCATGCCTCCGGCCCCCAAGCCGCCGGAAGAGCGGGGGAGCGACACTCTGCGCGTCAGCCTCATCACCTCGGGCGCCGGCGCCGGCATGTCGGAGCTCGCGCTGCGCCGCCGGCTCAAGACGTTCGCGCTGATCGGCCTGCTCGGCATCGTCCTCGACGGCCTCATCTACGGAGGCCTGGTCTATTACCGTTCCGTCGTCGAGAAGCGGAACTCCCAAGCCGAGGCGAGCGTGCGCGACATCGACCGCCGCATCGCCGAGCGGGAGGCGTCGCTCGCGCCCGTGCGCGATTTCCAGGGCCTCGCCCGCGCCGCCGCCGCCGTGCTCGACAACCATCAGCACTGGACGCAGGTCCTGAAGCTCCTCGAGGAGCGCGCCTTGCCGAACGTGCAGTTCGGAGGCCTCGCGGGCGCCGACACCGGCACCCTGAGCTTCGAGGTGCGCGCCACCGACTACACGACGCTCGCCAAGCAGATCGTCGCCTTCCGCGAGGACGCGCGCGTGCGCAAGGTCGTCGTCGGCACCGCCTCGGCCGATTTCGCCGAGAACAACCTCCTCAAGGGCGCACGCGCCTCCATGACGCTGACCATCGACCCGGCGGTCTTCGATTACGCGCCGGCGGCCGCAGTCTCCACGCCTTGATATGGCCTCCCTCTCCCAAAGCAAGATGCTCGTCTGGATCGGCAGGAACATCCTGCCCTCCGGTTTGGCGCTCGTGGGCGTCCTGCTCGTCATGGGGCATCTCTTCATCTTCCGTCCGGAGTTCGCGCGCATCCGCCAGGCGGACCGCACCGCGCGCCTGCAGGAGGAGCGCGTCGCCAAGGAAGGCTATCTCGACAAGCTCGACGAGCTGAACGCCGCGTACGAGGCGTATGACGTCGAGGACGTCGAACGCGTGCGCGCGATGATCCCCGCCGAAGAGGACACCCCGGGCCTCATGGCCATCCTCGAGGCCGCCGCGCAGGCGAGCGACCTGCATCTCACCTCCATCAACTTCGCCGCCGGCGACACGGCCGGGCTTCCGCCCGTGCAGGGCCTGGGCGCGCTCAACATCTCGATCGCGGTCCAGCACGGCAACTACCAGCGCTTCAAGCTGTTCCTCGAATCGCTCGAGACGAACCTTCGCCTCTTCGACGTCCGAAGCGCCAACATCAACCCGGTCTCCGCGAGCTACAGCCTCACCATCCGCGCCTACGTCTGGACGGCCGGATCCGCGCAAGCCGCACGCCTATGAACCTCACCAAGAGCCAGAAGCAGCTGATCCTGCTCGGCGGCATCCTCGCGACGATCGTCGTGGTGCTCGGCATCTTCGTCTTCTCGCCCGAGACGTTCACGGAGACGCCGTACCAGCCCAAGAGCGTGGACGTGGTCATTCCCGATGACGTCCTCGAGCATCCCGAATACCGCGCCCTGCGCCTGCCGGTCGAGCTTCCGCTCGTGCCCGGCCGCATGGGCCGCGACAATCCTTTCGAACCCTACTAACCGCCCACGATGGCCGTCGCCCTCAAGACCGCCGCCGGCCTCCTCGAACTGCTGGCCGGCCAGGGAAAAATCGGGAAAGAGACCTTCGTGGCGCTGGCCACGGAATTCGCCGGACAGGACGCCGACGCGCTCGAGCGCGCCCTGCTCGAACGGAAGCTGGTCCAGGACGAAGACCTCGCGCGCGCCAAAGCCGAAGGCCTTGGTCTTGAGTTCGTGGACCTGGTGGGCCGCCAGATCGACGCCGACACGCTGAACATCATCCCGAAATCCGTCGCCGAGCAGTATCAGGTCATCGCTTACGAGCAGGCGGGCACGACGCTCAAGGTCGCGTACGTCGATCCGCTGAACGCCGCCGCCGCCGAAGCGATCGGCTTCCTCATGGCGGAGCGCAACATGACGGCGGCGCCCTCGGTGACGACCGCGCTCGCGGTTTCGGCCATCCTGAAGCAGTACGGCGCCCTCAAGAAGGAAGTGGCCGTCGCGCTCGAGACGGCCCAGCAGGAGCAGGAGGAGGACGAGGACGAGCTCATGAAAGGGGAAGAGTCCAAGATCGAGGAGGTCATCAAGGGCGCGCCGGTCTCGCGCATCGTCTCGGTCATCATGCGCTACGCGGTCGAATCGAAGGCCTCGGACATCCACGTCGAGCC
The DNA here is from genome assembly GCA_964400625.1 of uncultured Gammaproteobacteria bacterium. Lineage (GTDB taxonomy): Bacteria > Patescibacteriota > Patescibacteriia > SG8-24 > DYFX01 > DYFX01. Next base: position 18,156 of record CAYNUS010000008.1, on the reverse strand, counting down.
CAAGGGCAAGGAGACGCGCGTGCGCTACCGCATCGACGGCGTGCTCCGCACCCTCCTCACCCTGCCGGGCTACCTGCACTCCGCGGTCGTCTCGCGCGTGAAAGTACTCGCCAACCTGAAGCTCGACGAGACGCGCGTCCCTCAGGACGGCCGCATCACGCAGGTCGTGAACGGCAAGAACATCGACTTCCGCATCTCGACGCTCCCGGTCGTCGACAACGAGAAGGTCGTCATGCGCGTGCTCGACACCTCGACCGGCGTGCCGACGCTCGACGGTCTCGGCTTCCGCAAGATGTACCGCGACGCCATCCAGGCCGAGATCAAGAAGCCGCACGGCATGATCCTGATCACCGGCCCGACCGGCTCGGGAAAGTCGACGACGCTCGTCACCATGCTCGGCATGATCAACGACGAGGGCGTCAACATCTCGACGCTCGAGGACCCGGTCGAATACTTCCTGCCGGGCGTGAACCAGTCGCAGATCAAGCCCGAGATCAAGTTCACCTTCGCCAACGGCCTGCGCGCGCTCCTGCGCCAGGACCCGAACGTCATCATGGTCGGCGAGATCCGCGACCAGGAGACCGGCGAGCTCGCCGTGCACGCGGCGCTCACGGGCCACCTCATCCTGACCACGATCCACACCAACGACGCCATCGGCGTCATCCCACGCCTCACGGACCTCGGCGTCGAGCCGTTCCTGCTGTCGGCCACGCTGAACCTCATCATCGCCCAGCGCCTGGCCCGCAAGATCTGCGAGCACTGCAAGATGGACGCCGAAGTGCCGGAGAACACGGCGCAGATGGTCCGCGACGCGCTGAAGGACGTGCCGGCCGCCTACCTGCCGAAGGGCTTCGCGCTCGAAGGCCCGCTCCCGTTCAAGAAGGGCAAGGGCTGCGTGCGCTGCAGCGACACCGGCTACGCCGGACGCACGGTCATCGCCGAACTCATCGGCGTCACGCCGGAGATCCAGCGCCTCATGAACGCCGGATTCCCGATCGAGCAGGTGAAGGCCGAGATCAGGAAACAGGGCTGGATCACGATGCGCCAGGACGCGATGCTGAAGGTCGTGGAAGGCGCGACGACGGTTGACGAGGTGCTCCGACTTGCTAGAGAATGAAGAAGATATGCCGAACAGCCTGAGCGACGTGAAGATCCTGCTGACCGAAGACGACTCGTTCCTCGCGAGCGTGTACGCCACGAAGTTCGAATTGGAAGGGTTCACCGTGCTCCATGCCGCCGACGGCGAGCAGGGGCTCAAGATGGCCGAGAAGAACGCGCCCGACATCATCCTCCTCGACATCCTGATGCCGAAGATGGACGGCTTCGAGATGCTGCACCGCCTGAAGCTCGACCCGAAGCTCATGCAGATCCCCGTCGTCATGCTCACGAACCTCGGCCAGAAGGAGGACGTCGAGCGCTGCCTCAAGGAAGGCGCCGTCGACTACCTGATCAAGGCCCATTTCGTGCCGGGCGAGGCGGTCAAGAAAGTGAAGAAGATCCTCAACCTGAAATAAGTCCGGCATGCCGATCTTCAACTACAAGGTCAAGGACTCCAGGGGACGCGACCTTGAGGGAGCCGTCGAGGCGGCCGACGGCGCGCAGGCGGCCGAAGTCCTGCGCGAACGCGGCTACCAGGTCGTCAGCGTGGAGAAGCGCGAGGAGACCTCGATCGGCAACATCAGCTTCACCTTCCTCCAGCGCATCAAGGTCGAGGACATCGTCGTGTTCTCGCGCCAGCTTTCGGTCATGGTCGGCGCGTCCATCTCGATCGTGCGCTCGCTCCGCACAGCGGCGCGGCAGACCACGAGCCCCAAGCTCCGCGGCATCGTGCTCGACATCGCCAACGAGGTCGAAGGCGGCGTCCGCCTGTCCGACGCCTTCGCCAAGTACCCGCACGTCTTCGGGTCGTTCTACGTGAACATGCTCCGTTCGGGCGAGACCTCGGGCAAGCTCGACGACGTCCTCCATTACCTCGCGGACCAGCAGGAGAAGGACCTCGACCTCCGCCGCCGCGTGAAGGGCGCGATGACGTACCCGATCTTCGTCATCATCATGCTCTTCATCGTCGGTTCGGTGATGATGATCTTCGTCGTGCCGAAGCTCACGGCCGTCCTGCGCGAGAGCGGCGCGGACCTGCCCGTCACCACCAAGGCCCTCGTCGCCGTCAGCGATTTCTTCGTCAAATACTGGTACGTCATCATCGGCGGCGTCCTCGCGGCCGTCTTCGGCACCCGCGCGGCCTACCGCACGCCCGGCGGCAAGCGCTTCTTCGACGCCCTCGTCCTGCGCATCCCGGTCTTCGGCCCCTTGCTCCGCAAGATCTACATCACGCGCGTGACACACAGCCTCTCGACGCTCGTCGAGGGCGGCGTGGACATGGTCACGAGCCTCAAGGTCGTCGCCGGCGTCGTCGGCAACGAGACCTACCGCGGCGCGCTCATCACGACGGTGCAGGAGGTCTCGGCCGGCAATACCATGGCGTCGTCCTGGAAGGGCCGCAAGGAATTCCCCGACATGGTCACGCAGATGATCGCCATCGGCGAGGAGACCGGCAAGCTCCAGCAGGTGCTCTCCCGCCTCACTGATTTCTACACGCGCGAGGTGAACGCCGCCGTCGCCACGCTCTCCACCGCCATCGAACCCATCATCATGATGGTCATGGGCGTCGCGGTCGGCGCGCTCGTCTCGGCCATCATCCTGCCGATGTACAACCTGGCCCAGCAGATGTGAGCAAGTTACGGATAATTCGTTCCAAGACGTGAAGGACAATTATAAAGATCTGCCCAAGGCTTCATCAAAGATCATTATCGCAAGCGCGCTTTCCGGTCTATTCCTCTACGCTTCGAGGGTGAAGGCTGAGGATCAGGTTGACCCTATTTCAAAAGGGATCGTTTTTGTCAGCCCAGTGCACACACGGTATCCGGAAGACTACCTAATGGGAGCGCTGATGCTCGCCACCGTCCTCATCGGAGGTCTCATTATCCTATTCGCACTGCTGAAACTGTCCGTCGCGCTGGCTGCGAAATTCCGCAAGAATGGACGCCTTCAGAAAAGCCTGAACCGGATCGCTGGAGTCGTCGGCAAAGTGGTCTTGGTCATGATTGTGACGGCCTTTCTGGGTTACGTCATCATGCAGATTTTTGAACGACAGCCGCGACCGGAGAATAGGACGAAAAGCATCTGGCTTTTCGAGGGATGGGCGCCGTGGTACTAGCATGACTTCAGCATTTCGGTTTGTGCGAAGCCCGCTCTCAATTTCGTTGATTTTCTTGAGTTTAGCGTCGGCCACATTTCTTTTTTCCATCAAAATCGTCCAGGCCATCACGATGGTCGATCAACAGCAGACCACGGGTGCGACACTCGGTTTCGGCACGGCGACGTCTCCGATACCTTCAGCAACTATGGTTGGATCATGAAGAAGGCGGATGAAGGGGCTGCGGGGTATGTCGGCTTCGGATCGAGAGAGACGCTGGCCCTGCCTAGGCTCTTGGTGAGGTATCGGATTCCCTGATACCATGGGGGCGTATGCGCAAAGGCATGACCCTCGTCGAAATCCTGATCGCGGCCGGCCTGGTCCTCCTGCTCGGCGCCTTGATGCTGCTCGGCGTCATGGACCAAGGGCGGCGCGCCCGCGATGCCGGCGTCGTTTCCGGCGCCCGCCAGGCGCAGGCGGCCGTCGAGGCCTATCGCGCGAAGACGGCGTCCTATCCCGCCGACGCGTCCGCGCTTCCGGATGGGGATGCCGCCCTCGCGGAAGCCTACGGCTACCGGGCGGAGCCGGACGGCTGCGCAGCCGACAAGGCCGACGTCTGCCGCGGCTACGTCCTCAGGTTCGCCCTCGAAGGACGCGTCGGCTCGCTCGCCGGCGGCGATTGCGAACTGCGTCCGACGGGCGGCATCGCGTGCGTCGCACGCTGAAACGTGCTAGACTGTGGATAATCGTCTTTGAAGATTCCCCGAATTACCTTCATCATATGCGTGTGCCGCAACACGGCCGCAAGGGTTTCACCCTCATCGAGCTCTTGGTGGTCATCGCCATCATCGGCATCCTCTCGACCCTGGCCGTCGTCGCGCTCAACAGCGCGCGCCAGCGTTCCCGCGACGCCAAGCGCGTCTCGGACATCCGCCAGCTGCAGACCTCGCTCGAGCTCGGCTACGCGGAGTCCGGCGGCTATCCGATGGCGGACCCGGCCATCGTCCTGGGCAGCGCCAACTACGACGTGCTGTGCATCAACGGAAGTTCCGTCTTCCAGGCGGACAACTCCGGATGCACGACGATCCTGATGGGCCTCGTCCCGTCCAATCCGACCCCGAACGGCGCCGACTACCTCTACGAGAGCGCCACCGCGTCCGGGACCTACAGCATCACCTTCGAACTGGAGGGCGCGACCGGCCAGCTCGGCGCCGGCGCCAACTGCGCCAACCAGGACGGCATCATCGGAGGATCGAGCTGCTAACCTCGCTTAATAAGTCATTAGAAACTTTCGTCTCACGGTATGAAGCGCTCCCAGTCCAAGGGTTTCACCCTCATCGAGCTCCTCGTGGTCATCGCGATCATCGGCTTGCTCTCCACGCTCGCGGTCGTCGCCCTTAACAGCGCCCGCCAGCGCTCGCGCGACGCCAAGCGCGTCTCGGACATCCGCCAGGTCCAGACCGCCCTCGAACTCGCGTTCTCGGAGTCGAACAACTACCCGTCGGGCACCGACGTGATCCTCGGCAGCGGTACGGCCGACGTCCTCTGCAACAACGGCGGCGCGGCGACCTTCCAGGGCGACACGACGGGCTGCACGACCATCTACATGGGCCTCGTCCCGTCCAACCCGACCCCGAACGGCGCGGCGTACACGTACACCAGCGCTTCCAACTCGGGCACCTACGAGATCACCTTCTCGCTCGAAGGCGCGACCGGCCAGCTCGGCGCCGGCGCCAACTGCGCGAACCAGAACGGCATCCAGGCCGACACCGGCAGCGGCTGCTAAGCGGCCGACGGCCCGGAACCGAAACCCGCCCGCAAGGCGGGTTTCGTGGTATACTGCTCGCGTTGTTCATAGCCTTCGCCGCATGACGCTTCGTCAAGGATTCCGGGCCTTCACCCTCATCGAGCTCCTCATCGTCATCGCCATCATCGGCCTCACGGCGACCATCACCATTGCCGCCGTAGGCGGCGCCCGCGCCAAGGCGCGCGACGAGAAGCGCGTCACCGACCTGAAGCAGATCCAGAAGGCGCTCGAGCTCTCGTTCGAGCCCGGTTCCGGCTATCCGGTCGTGGCCGGGCCGCTCGTGATCGGTACGGGCGCGACGGACGTCCTGTGCGCGAAAGGCGGCGCGGTGGATTTCGTCGCCGATCAGGAAATCGCCAACTGCGACGCGGGCAGGGTCTTCATGGGCCTCGTCCCGGCCAACCCGACCCCGAACGGCGCCGACTACGCCTACGTGAGCACGGACGGACTGGCGTCGACCTGCGGCGCGGCGCCGTGCCTCGGCTACTGCGTGGAGACGACGCTCGAGCGGGGACTGCCGCAGATCGGCATCGCCGCCGGCGCCGTCGTCGTCGACCAGTCGTCGCTCCGTAACGGCACCTGCCCCTGACGCCATGTCGTTCATCGTCGCCCTCTTCGGCCTCGCCATCGGCAGCTTCCTGAACGTCGCCATCGGACGCCTCCGCAGCGGGGAGACGGGCTGGCGCGGCCGTTCGCGCTGCCCGGAATGCCACGCCGTCCTGCGTCCGAGCGAGCTCGTGCCGCTCTTCAGCTTCGTGGCGCTCCGCGGCCGCTGCCGCTCGTGCCGCAAGCCGATCTCCTGGCAGTACCCGATGGTCGAGCTCTCGACCATGCTGCTCTTCCTCTCCGCCTTCTGGCTGCGCGGCGGCGACGCCGGCGTCTTGGGCGGCGGCCTCCTCCTCATGGTGCGCGACTGGATCTTCATCGCCGCGCTCACGGTCATCTTCGTGGTCGACCTCCGCGACATGGTGGTCTTCGATTCGGTGACCCTGCCGATGGTCGCGATCGCGTTCTTCTTCAATCTCGCCGCCGGCGCCGATCCGCTCAACCTGCTCCTGGCCGCCGCGGCCGGCGCGGGTTTCTTCCTCTTCCAGTACGTCGTCTCGAACGGGCGCTGGATCGGAGGGGGGGACATCCGCATCGGCGGCATGATGGGCATGATGCTGGGGTTCCCCGGCGTCGTGCTGGCGCTCTTCGCGGCCTACGTGATCGGCGCGGTCGCCGCGCTCGGGCTCCTCGCCGCCGGCAAGGCCAAATGGACGGAGCAGATGGCGTTCGGCACCTACCTCAGCGTCGGCACCGTCCTGGCCCTGTTCTTCGGCCAGCGGATCATGGCCTGGTATGCCTCGCTCCTCGCGCTCTAGGGGATTCACGCTCGTCGAACTCCTCGTCTCGATCTCCATCATCGGCGTCATCACGGGGCTCATGATGGCGAACTTCCGCGGCGGCCAGCAGAGCGCCGAGGTGCGCTTGGCCTCCGACATCCTCGTCGGGCAGATCCGTTCCGTGCAGACCTCCGCGCTGAGCGGACGCCTCGCGGCGGTCTGCAGCGGCGGCGCCAACGACCTCGAGGTCTGCGAGTCCAAGTCGCCGCCCGTGAGCTGTTCGGGCGGCAGCTGCCAGAAGCGCGTGCCTTCCGGCTACGGCATCCGCTTCTCGTCGCTGACCCCGACGGCGTACACGCTCTTCTACGACACCGACGACGACCTGCGCTACGACGAGGGCGAGGAGCTCTCGAGCCAGCCGTACGTCTCGACGGCGGCCGTGCTCTTCCAGGGCAGCGACGCGGGCGATCCCGTCGACCTCGTCTATACGCCGCCGTTCGGCAAGGTCTACGTGAACGGTTCGGCCTCCGGATCGACGACCATCTCCTTCACCCTCGGCCACCAGTTCGGAACCATGACCCGCCATGTCACCGTCTACCGCCTGTCCGGAAAAATCGAGCATGATTGAGCGGCTGCGGCGCGACCGGCGCGGACAGTCCTTCATCGAGGCGATGGTGGCGATCACGGTGATCATCACCTCGATTTCGAGCTCGCTCGCGCTCATCCAGTCGTCCATCACGGCGACGGGCGTGGGCGGCATGCAGGTCGTGGCCGCCAACCTCGCGCGCGAGGGGTTGGAGGTCGTCCGGGCGGCGCGCGACACCAACTGGCTCGCGGGCCGGAGCTTCCAGATCGGCCTCGTCGACGCGGGCGGCAACAAGACGGCGCGGCCGATCCTCGACGTCGAGAACGGGGGATGGGTCATCTCCTTCGAACCGACCTCGCTCACGGCGGAGAACGCGCGGCTCTACATCACGGCCGAAGGCGTGTATCGCCAGGCCGACAGTCCGCCGGCCGGCGCGACGGCGAGCCTCTATTCGCGGACGCTCACGATCCAGCACATCTGCCGCGACGACGGCACCGGCGACGAGCGCATCGTCGGCGGCGCCGTGACGTGCCTAGGGTCCGAGACGCTCGCCGGGCTGTCCGTCTTCTCGACCGTCCGTTGGCGCGGCGTGGCCGGCATCTACCAGACCCTGACCGCCGAAGAACGTTTCTATGACTGGAGATAAGGGCAGGCGCGCGCCGCGCGGACTCACGCTCATGGAACTGCTCGTCGTGCTGGGCATCTTCAGCCTGACGGTCGCCTTGACGTCCTCGATCTTCCTCATCTCGAACCAGGCCCAGCGCCGCGTGCTGGCCGTCACCGCGGCCCAGGCCGACCTGCGCTTCGCGCTCGAGGCCGTCGTGCGCGAGGTGCGCGCCGGTTCCATCGACTTCGCCACCTACGAGGCCGCCGGCGGCATCCCGGTCCCGGCCGACAGCCTCATCCTGCTCAGCGCCTCCGGGTCGCGCCTCGAGTTCTACGCGGAATCGAGCCCGTCGGTCTGCCCGTCCGGCGTCGCCACGTGCCTCGCCGTGAAGGTCGACGGCGTCGCGCAGAGCGTCACCTCGTCCGGCGTCCTGCTCGAGGACGTCACGTTCTTCATCAGCCCGCAGGCCGATCCGTTCGCGATCGACGAGGACAGCGGCCTCTACAAGTCCGACGCCCAGCCGCTCGTCACCGTGGCGCTCAAGGTGCGGACGCAAGGACGCCGCCCCGAGGACATCGTCACGTTCCAGGCGCAGACCACCATCGCCGCCCGCACCTATGTACGCTGATTCCCGCAAAGGCTCCGTCCTCCTGCTGTCGCTCCTCGTCATGAGCGGCGTCTTGATCGTGGGCGCGTCGCTCGGGACCATCTCGGTCCTGAACCTGCGCCAGGCGCGCGTCATCGACGACGCCGTCATCGCCTTCGCCGCCGCCGAGTCCGGCGCGGAACAGACGCTCTACCAGCTCCGCCGCGTGGGCGCGGGGTCGGCGGCGCTGAACGCGAACCCCGACCACGACGACTCGCCGTCGATCTCGGGCATCCCGATGGGCAACGGCGCGCGGTGGAGCCGCAGCCTCGAGGCGACCGAGACGACCATCTTCACCTCCATCCCGAAGGACCGTTCGTACGAGGTCGTGCTGTGGGACCCGGAGACGCCCGCCGCGCCCGCCGGCGTGGAATCCCTGGCGTTCTCCTGGGACGACGCCTGCGGCGGCACCTCCGGCCTCGAGGTCCTCGCGACCGGCTGGGATCCGGGCGCCTCGGGCGGCTTCAGCCCCAGCGTGGCCTTCCATGGCGATTCGGCGGCCCTGACCTTCCTGCACGTCGATCCGCGCGTCGTCGACAACGATTTCATGGCCGGGCAGGCCTACCGCGTGCGCCTGCGGGCCAAGACCTGCGACATTTTCAACCTCGCCATCACGGCGTATAGTGCCGACAACGGAGGCGGCACCCAGGTGCCGATCCCGTCGCGCCTGGCCGTCGAGACGGTCGGCACGTATGCCACGGCCCGCCAGGCCATGGAGCTCAAGCTCCCGCGCCTCCAGCCGCTCTCCGGCGCCTTCGACTTCGTGATCTTCAGCCAATGCTCGCTCCTCAAAGGCGTCGCGGGAGCGCCCTGCCTATGACGGACAAGAAGACGGCGGCGCAGCGGGCCGAGAAGCTCCGCGCGCTGATCGACGACTATCGCTATCGCACGCACGTCCTCGACGAGAGCCCCATCTCCGAGGGCGCTTTGGATTCGCTGAAACATGAGCTCTGGAAGATCGAGCAGGAGCATCCGGAGCTCGTCACGCCCGATTCGCCGACCCAGCGCGTGGCCGGCAAGCCGCTCGACGCCTTCGGCAAGGTCCCGCATGCGCGGCCGATGCTCTCGCTCGAGGACGTCTTCAGTCCCGAGGAGTTCGAGGCGTGGATCGAGCGCTTGAAGCGCCGGGTCCCGGGGTTCGCGAGCGACCTCTACGCCGAGATCAAGATGGACGGCCTGGCCGTCTCGCTGGAGTACGAGGAAGGCGCGTTCGTGCGCGGCTCGACGCGCGGCGACGGCAAGGTCGGCGAGGACGTCACCATGAACCTGCGCACCATCGAATCGGTGCCGCTCACCCTGCGCCGGCCTTCCGACGCCGAACTCCGCGGATTCCTGAAGGCGCACGGACGCAGGCTCGACGAGGCGAAGCTGAAGCGGATCGTCGGCCGCCTGCTCTCCGGACGCGCGGAGATCCGCGGCGAGGTCTACATGCCGAAGAAGGTCTTCGACGCGCTGAACGCGGATCTGAAGAGGAAAGGGGAGCCGCCCATCGTGAATCCGCGTAACGGCGCGGCCGGTTCCATCCGCCAGCTCGATCCGGCGATCACGGCTTCGCGCCGCCTCGCGTTCCAGGCCTACGACCTCGTCACGCATGAGGGCCTCGCGACGCACGAGCAGGGCCACGAGCTCGCGAAACTGCTCGGCTTCAAGGCGAATCCGCTGAACCTCCGTTGCGCCGGCGCGAAGGAGGTCTTCGCGCTCTACGAGAAGGTGGGGAAGAAGCGCGAGAGCCTGGACTACTGGATCGACGGCCTCGTGGTCGGCGTCGACGACAACGCGCTCTTCGAGCGCCTGGGCGTCGTCGGCAAGGCGCCGCGCGGCATGGTGGCCTTCAAGTTCCCGGCGGAATCCGTCACGACGGTCGTCCGCGAGGTGCGCTGGCAGACGGGACGCACGGGCGCCATCACGCCGGTGGCCGTCATGGATCCCGTCTTCGTGGCCGGCACGACCGTGCGCCACGCGACGCTCCATAACATGGACGAGATCGAACGCCTCGGCGTGCGCATCGGCGACACCGTCGTGCTCGAGAAGGCCGGCGACGTGATCCCGAAGATCGTGAAGGCGCTTCCGGAGCTCCGGATCGGCAAGGAGAAGAAGATCGCCGCGCCGAAGACCTGTCCGTCCTGCGGCGCGGCCGCGGCGCGCCGCGAGGGCGAAGTGGCCATCACGTGCCCGAACGCGGACTGCCCCGCGAAGGATCTCGGACGCCTCCTGCTGTTCGTCTCCAAGCGCGCCTTCGATATCGACGGCCTCGGCGAGAAGATCATGGAACAGCTGATGGCCGAAGGCCTGGTGACGCAGCCCGCCGATCTTTTCGAGCTCGCGCCGGGCGACCTCGAATCGCTCGAGGGCTTCGCCGAGCTCTCGGCCAAGAACCTGGTGGCCGCCGTCGCGGCGGCGAAGAAGGTGACGCTCGCGCGCTTCATCCTCGCGCTCGGCATCCGGCACGTCGGCGAGGAGACCGCCGTCGAGCTCGCGCAGGAATTCGGAAGCCTCGAGAAGCTGCGCGAGGCCTCCTTGGAGGACCTGAAGTCCGCGCGCGGCATCGGCGACGTCGTGGCCGAGAGCGTCCACGCCTTCTTCCATGACCCGCGCCGCCGCAAGGAAGTCGATCGCCTGCTTGAAGCCGGCGTCGAGATCGAAAAGCCGAAGCGGGCAGGCGCCCAGCCGTTCAAGGGCATGACCTTCGTGCTGACCGGCACGCTCGAGACGCTCTCGCGGGACGAGGCCAAGGACAGGATCCTCGAGCGCGGAGGGCGCGTGTCGTCGTCCGTCGGCAAGGAGACCTCGTACGTGGTGGTCGGGGAGGATCCGGGTTCCAAGGCCGCCAAGGCCGCCAAGCTCGGCACGCCCGTCTTGAGCGAGAAGGCCTTCCTTGCTATGCTCAAGCCCTGAAACTATGAGCCTTTCCCGCGAGGAAATCCTGAAGATCTCGGAGCTGGCGCACATCAAGCTCGCCGAAGACGAGATCGAGACCTTCCGCGACCAGATGTCGTCGGTCTTGGAATACGTCGGCCAGCTCGGCGGCGTCGACGTCAAGGGCATCGAGCCCGCGGCGCACATCAGCGGCGTCAGCAACGTGCTGCGGGACGACGCCGTCTTGCCGGCCGATCCCGCGCTCCGGACCGCGCTCTTGGAAGAGGCTCCCGCGCGCGAAGGCGACCTCGTCAAGGTGAAGGCGGTCTTCAAGTAGCTATGGAAGCCCTGCACCTGCTCACCATCCGCCAGGCCGGCATCGGCCTGCGCGACGGCCGCTTCACCAGTCTCCAGCTGACGGAGGCCTGTTTGGAGCGCATGCGCGCCGTCGACGGCCAGGTCCATGCCGTGCTCGAGACGCTCGAGGCTTCGGCGATCGAGGCGGCCAAGGCGTCGGACGCGCGTCGCGCGGACGGCAAGGCGCTCGGCCCGCTCGACGGCATCCCGCTCATGGTGAAGGACAACCTGCAGATGAAGGGCAGCCACACCACGGCCGGCTCGAAGATCCTCGGCGACTACGAATCCCCGTTCGACGCCACCGCCGTCGCGAAGCTCAAGGCCGCCGGCGCCGTCATCCTCGGCAAAGCCAACCTCGATGAGTTCGCGATGGGGTCATCGACGGAGACCTCGGCTTTCGGCCCCACGCGCAATCCCTGGAACCTGACGAAGATCCCGGGCGGCTCTTCGGGCGGTTCCGCCGCCGCCCTCGCCGCCGGCATGTGCCTGGGCGCGCTCGGGAGCGACACGGGAGGCTCCATCCGCCAGCCTGCCGCCATGTGCGGCGTGACCGGGTTCAAGCCCACCTACGGCCGCGTCTCGCGCTACGGCCTGCTTTCGATGGCCTCGTCGCTCGATCAGATCGGACCCTTCGCCCGCACGGCGGAGGATGCCGCCATGATCCTGGAGGCGATCGAAGGCCAAGACCCGCTCGATTCCACGAGCGCCGCCCGTACGCGCTACGCCGCGCCGCGGCTTCCGGCCGAGGGTCTCAAGGGCCTGCGCGTCGGCCTGCCGAAGGAATTCTTCGCTGAAGGCATGGACGATGCCGTGCGCGAGCGCGTCATGGAAGCGGCGAAGAAGCTCGAGGCGCTCGGCGCCGAGCTCGTCGACGTGAGCCTGCCGTCGGCGAGCCACGGTTTGGCGGTCTACTACGTGCTCATGCCTTGCGAAGTGAGCGCGAACCTCTCGCGCTACGACGGCATGCGCTTCGGCCTCTCGGTCCCGGCGGGAAGCCTGAAGGAGACGTATTTCGAGACGCGCGGACAGGGCTTCGGCCGCGAAGTGCGGCGCCGCATCATGCTCGGCGCCCATGCGCTCTCGTCCGGCTACTACGAGGCGTACTACCTCCAGGCGCAGAAGGTCCGCGCCAAGATGAAGGCCGAGTTCGATGCCCTCATGCAGGACGTCGACCTCCTGCTTTCGCCGACCTCGCCCTCGGTCGCCTGGGACCTCGGCGAGAAGTTCGACGATCCGATCGCCATGTACCTCACGGACATCTACACCGTCACGGTCAACGTCGTGGGCGCCCCGGCCGTCTCGGTACCGTGCGGATTCAAGGACGACCTGCCCGTCGGCCTCCAGCTCATCGGCCGGCAGTTCGACGACGCCCTGGTCCTCGAGACCGCCAAACGGTACCAGGACGCCACGGACTGGCACGAGAAGCTCCCGATGCTCTAAGACGCCCCAAACGGGGCGTCTTCTGCTATACTGTCGGCATATGCCGAAGAAAACGATCGCCAAGAAGACCTACGCCCCGGCCCGCAAGGCCAAGATGGGCGCCACCAAGACCCTCGTGGCCGGCGCGCGCACGGACTGGTGGGACAAGGAGAAGCGCAAGATGACCGGACTCAAGCTCTGCATGCGCTGCGAAGCCGTCTGGTACGACGGCCACTGGCACAACGCGCCGAACCTGGCCGCGGCCATCAAGGCCAAGCGCAAGGCTTCGAAGCCCGCCAAGGAGCTCTACTGCGAGGAGTGCCGCTATGCCGTGCACGGTCCCGCCGACAAGCGTTCGGCCCTCTTCGAGGGCGAACTGACGCTCGACGGCCTCGTCGACAAGAAGGAGAAGGCCGAGATCCTCGCGACCGTCCGCAACGCCGCCAAGCGCGCCCAGCGCCGCGATCCGGAGGACCGCATCGTCGCCATCGACGACCGCGGCGAGCGCGTGGTCGTCACCACGACCGAGAACCAGCTCGCGGTCGCGCTCGGCAAGGCGGTCGACGCCTCGCACAAGGGCGGCAAGCTGCGCATCACCTGGTCGAGCGACGACCTGCCGGCCCGCGCCCATTGGTCGCGCAAGGGCGCGAAGTGAAGCGGCCATGCTGACCGTCTCCTTCGACGTCGCCTCGCTCGGGAAGGTCGTCGCCGTCGTCCTCGGCTTGGCGATCGCCTTCATGCTCCTGCGCGGGCTCGCGCGCCTCGTCCGCCGCCTCTTCGCGCCGAAGCTCCAGGGCATGGACCGCGGCGCCATCAAGGCACGCTGGGACGAGATCGAGCGCATGTCCGCCGCCGGCGGCGAGATGAACCTCAAGATGGCCGTGATGGAAGCCGACAAGCTCCTCGATCACGCCCTCAAGGCCATGGCGATCCCCGGCACGACGCTCGGCGAGCGCCTGAAGTTCGCCGCCTACAAGTACCCGAACATCCGCAACGTCTGGAACGCGCACCGCCTGCGCAACCAGCTCGCGCACGAGGCGAGCTATTATCTCGATCCGTCGTTCGCCAAGAAGGCCCTTCGCGACTTCAAGGACGCGCTCCGGCTCCTGAACGTGCTGTAGGTAGGACGGTGATGCTCCCGTATCTCGGATGGAAGACGATCGCGCTCGGGCCGCTGACCTTGCAGGTCTGGGGCCTTTTCGCGGCCGCCGGCATCGTCGCGGCGACGCTGTTCGGCATGCGCGAGGCGAAGCGCCGCGGCCTCGACGCCGCGAAGTTCGAGGCGCTGGCCTTCTGGACGATCCTGGCGGCCTTCGTCGGCGCGCGCGTCTTCCATGTCGCGTTCTATGAACCGGCCTACTACGCCGCGCATCCCGCCGACATCGTCGCCGTCTGGAAGGGCGGATTCTCGTCCTTCGGCGGGTTCTTCGCCGCGGCCGCGGTCGCGGCCTGGCGCATCCGGAAGCTCGGGCTCCCGTTCCTGAAGACGGCGGACGTCGCGGTACCGGCGACGGTCCTCGGGATGGCCTGCGGACGCGTCGGCTGCTTCCTGATCCATGACCACCCCGGGACGCTCGCATACGGGGCGGGCGAGTGGTTCGCCGTGCGGTATCCCGATGGCGCGCGCTACGATCTCGGACTCCTGCTCGGCGTCCTGGACGCCGCGCTCTTCGCCGCCTTCCTCGTCCTCAGGAAGCGCGCCGCGCCGGACGGCTTCCATCTCTCCTGGATCCTGATCGCCTACGCGCCCGCACGCTTCGGGCTCGACTTCCTGCGCGCCGTCGACGTCCGCTACGCGGGCCTGACGCCGGGACAGTACGGCGCGATCCTCCTCTTCGCCATCGGCCTATTCATGATGCGGCGCGTCTATGCCAAACCCCCGACCGGGAATCTATAAGCACTACAAAGGAGGACTCTACGAGGTCTTCGGCACGGCGATCCATTCGGAGACCGAGGAGGAGCTCGTCGTCTACCGCTCGCTCTATGGCACATACCGCCTGAACGTGCGGCCCGTGGGCATCTTCATCGACGAGGTCGACAGGCCGGATTTCAAATACAAGGGCCCGCGGTTCGCCCTCGTGAAGCCTTTCCAGGAATGAAAAACTACCCTCACGGGTAGTGGTCGCGGAGCCGGTCGAGCCAGCCGTCGAGGGTCTCGCCGTCATCGAGGCTTTCCGACCCGTCCTTCAGCCGCTCGATTTTCGCTTCGAGCTTGTACTTCTCGTCGGGCTCGAGATCGGCCTGCGTCGCGAGCGCCTGCTCGGCGCGGCGGATGAAATCGAGCGTGGCGGCGGTCTTGTCGATCTGCCATTCCTTTCCAGGCGGCGGATGCGATCCGAAAGAGCTCATGTGTCCTCCTTGCGCGCGGATGATAGAAAAAAGCCCGGACGTTGTCCAGTTTCGCTCACTTCAGGCTTTCGGAAATCCTCCGTATGGCGGCGGCCTATCCCGTCGATGCCCCTTCTGTCAACAAAAAAGCACGGAACGTCGTTCCGTGCTTTTTCCGCGTCGTGCGCCAGCGGACGCGGCTCAGCGACATCGTATGTGACGGAGCCGATGGCTCGGACACGCCGATATGGCGGAGCCACGTCGCTCGCGAGCGACGTGGCGGAGGAGGGGAGATTCGAACTCCCGATACCTTGCGGTATACTCGCTTTCCAAGCGAGCGCACTCGACCACTATGCGACCCCTCCGAGGGTGCGGTCTTACGGGAGCACTCTACACGAACGCCCGCCTTTAGGCAAGATGGGCATGATGTGCTAAGAATGGGGTAAGGATATGACCACGGCCGAGGAAATCAAGCAGAAATTGGACCTGGTCGAGGTGGTCGGGGAGTACGTCAAGCTGACCCCGGCCGGCGGCCAGTCGATGCGGGGGCTCTGCCCCTTCCACGGGGAGAAGACCCCGAGTTTTTACGCGCATCGCGACAAGCAGTTCTGGCACTGTTTCGGCTGCTCGGAGGGCGGCGACGTCTTCACGTTCTACCAGAAGATGGAGAACGTCGATTTCCGCGACGCCATCAAGGAGCTGGCGCGCCGCGCCGGCGTCGCGCTGCCCGAGTTCGATCCGAAAGCCGACTCCGAACGCGCCGCGGCGCTCGCCGTGCTGGAAGACGCCGCGCGCTACTACGAAGCCGCGCTCAAGCACGCCGCCGGCGCCCGCGCGCAGGCCTACCTTGCGCGCCGCGGCGTGAAGCCGGAGACGATCGCGGAGTTCCGCATCGGGTACGCGCCAGCCACCTGGGACTCCGCCGTGAAGGCGCTCATGGGCAAGGGGCACTCCGCCGAACACCTCACGGCCGCCGGACTCGCCATCCCGAGCGACAAGAACCGCAGCCACTACGACCGCTTCCGCGACCGCATCATGATCCCGCTCCGCGACGAGAAGGGCGCGGTGGTCGGCTTCACGGGCCGCATCCTGCCGGACAGCCCGGAGGCCGAGAAGACGGGCAAGTACGTGAACACGCCCGAGACCATCGTCTACAAGAAGCGCCGCCTGGTCTACGCGCTCGACCGCGCCAAGAACCAGATCAAGAAGGCGGATTTCGCGGTGCTCGTCGAAGGCAACATGGACGCCGTCTCCTCGCACGAGGCCGGCGTGAAGAACGTCGTGGCGGTCTCCGGCACCGCCTTCTCGACCGACCAGATCGACATCCTGAAGCGCTACTGCACGCGCATCGCGCTCGCCTTCGACGCCGACATCGCCGGACAGAACGCCGCGGCGCGCGCCTTGCCGCACGCCTGGAAGAACGGCCTGCAGGTCATGGTCGTCGTCCTGCCGCCCGGCTTCAAGGATCCCGACGAGGTCATCCGCAAGGACCCCCAGCTCTGGGTGAAGGCGATCTCCGGGGCGCGCGACATGATCGAATATTCCATCGAACAGGCCATCGCCTCGGTGAACCCCAAGGACGCCTACGGCAAGCGCAAGGCCATCCAATCGCTCAAGGCCGTCTTCGACCTGCTCGAAGACCCCGTCCTCCGCGACCACTGGATCCATGAGACGGCCCAGAAGCTGCTCCTCACGGACGACGGCCTCCGGGAGGCGCTCGCGACCGCCAAGAAGCCGGTCCAGGCGTCGTCCGGCCCCGCCGCCCCGGCCCCGAAGATCGAGACCCGCGAGGAGCGCCTTTCCGCGCGTCTGCTCTGCCTCATGCTCAGCGAGCACGAGCACCTCGCCGCTCATGCGGAGGCGCTGGACGACCGGTTCCCGGAGGGTCCGATGCGGACCCTAGCCAAATTCCTGAAGGCGACGTACACTGAAACCGGCAAAGCCCCTCCGCTTCAAGCCCTCCGCGAAGCCCCCGGAGTTCCGCCCATCGAGCCGATCCTGCTCCTCAAGGACCGGGACATGGCGGAATGGACCCCGGAACAGCTTTCGGAAGAGGCCGCCGTCTGCGCGCGCGAACTCGAAAAAGCCGCGATCAAAAGGACGGAAAAGGAGCTCGTGGGAGCGCTCGCCGAGGCCGAACAGCGCGGAGACCGCGCGATGGCAACCCAAATCGCCAAACGCCTCGAAGACGTCGCCAAACGTTCGCACAACTGACCGACCCTGGCCGCGCATTCCGGAATCGTCACGCGATGTCCCGAAGCCGCCAGGACGATATTTTTTTGCGATTACACGAACGTTATGCCGAAAACGCCCGCGAAAAAGAAAAGTCCGAAGAAGGCCGCCGTGAAGAAGAAGCCCGCGCCCAAGAAGGCCGCCGCCAAGAAGCCTTCGAAGGCTCCCCGCAAGGGTCCGGTCCGCGTGAAGGGTCCGAAGGTCGAACCGCCGGCCGCCGAACTCGTCGAGAACATCTTCAAGAAGGGCCTCGCCCGCGGCTTCGTGACCGAGATGGAGATCATGCACGTCTTCTCGGAAGTCGAGGAGTATCTTCCCGTCTACGAGGAGTTCCTGAACCGCCTCGACAAGGGCGGCGTGAACATCATCGAGATGAAGGAGGGCCTCCTGGGCAAGAGCTCCGAGCGCGAAGGCGCCATGGCGTCCATCCGCATCGTCAACAAGGACAAGGACCTGAAGCGCGACGCCAAGAAGTCGCCGCTCGAGATGGAGATCTCGACGGATTCCATCCAGATGTACCTGCGCGAGATCGGCAAGATCCCGCTCTTGACCGGCGCCGAGGAAGTCGAGCTCGCCAAGCGCAAGGAGCGCAACGACCGCGAGGCCGAGCGCCGGCTCATCGAGGCCAACCTGCGTCTCGTCGTCTCGATCGCCAAGAAGTTCGTCGGCAAGTCGCTCTCGCTCCTCGACCTCATCCAGGAAGGCAACATCGGCCTCTTCCGCGCGGTCAAGAAGTTCGAGTACCGCAAGGGCTACAAGTTCTCGACCTACGCCACCTGGTGGATCCGCCAGGCGATCAC
>CAYNUS010000007.1:0-70347 GCA_964400625.1 uncultured Gammaproteobacteria bacterium | reverse complement strand
CACGACGCTCGGCGCCGGCACGCCGCAGCTCGATCCGCGCTACACCGGCGAATGGCTCTTCGACTGGGTCGAATCCGGCGGCCTCGCGCGCATGGCCTGGAACGGCTTCATCGAGGCGCCGACGCACGGGGCGTACCGCATCGAGGAGATCATCACCGGCCTGCCGGTCAAGCTCGAGAAGCTCCCGATGATCGTCTGACATGAAGCGACGCCGCGCCGCCATCCTGCTCGCGATCGGAATCGCCGCGTTCGCCGGGCTCTTCGCCTGGTACCGCGCCTCCCAGCCCCGCGCCGCCGGCGCGGCCGAGTTCGGCGTGACCTTCTCGGCCAAGTACGCCCGCGAGCTCGGCCTCGACTGGAAGGAGGCGTACCTCGCGACGCTCGACGATCTCGGCGTGCGCAAGTTCCGCATCCCGGTGTACTGGGACGAGGCGGAACCGGAGCGCGGCCGCTACGCCTGGGAAGACGTCGATTGGATGCTCGACGAGGCCTCGAAGCGCGGCGCGGAAGTCGTGCTGGCCGTCGGCCGCAAGACGCCGCGCTGGCCGGAATGCCACGTGCCCGGCTGGGCCGCCTCGCTCGACGAGAAGGCGCAGCAGGCGCGCGTCCTCGCATTCCTCCGCGAGGAGATCCTGCACTTCAAGGCGCACCCCGCCATCCGCGTCTGGCAGGTCGAGAACGAGCCGCTCTTCCACTTCGGTAAGTGCCCGCCGCCCGACCGCGAGTTCCTGAAGGAGGAGATCCTCCTCGTCCGCGGGCTCGATACGCGTCCGATCATGGTGACCGATTCCGGCGAGCTCTCGACCTGGATCCGCACGGCCTCGCTCGGCGACGTGCTCGGCATCAGCATGTACCGCCTCGTCTGGAACAGGTACCTGGGCGAGCTCTACTGGCCCGTCTCGCCGCTCTATTACACCGACCGCATCAACCTCCTCAGCCCCGTCGTGAAGAAGGTCATCGTGAGCGAACTGCAGGCCGAGCCGTGGTTCCGCGCGCCGGTGGCCGAGACGCCGTTCGAGGAGCAGTTCGCGCAGATGGACGCCGAGCGCCTGCGCGGGAACGTCGAGTTCGCCGTCTCGACCGGCGCGTCGGAGGTCTATCTCTGGGGCGTCGAATGGTGGTATTGGCTCGCGACGCAGGGAAAGAGCGGGATGTGGGACGCCGCGCGCGGGCTGTTTTCGTGATACACTGAAGCGATATGCCCTTCACGAGCCGCGTCGAACCGAGCGTCTGCGCCGAGGCCGTCCTCGCGCCGGTGCTTGACGCTTCGCCGTACGCGGTGATGTACGCCGGCGCGGACGGGCGCGTGCTCGCCGCGAGCCGTGCGATCGGCGAGTTCTTCGGCCTCGAACCTGCGGACATCGTCGGGGCCTCCGTCGCGGAGCTGGGCGAGTCCTGGGGCCGCTCCTTCGCCGAGTTCATGAGCTACCACGAGGTCATCGCGCATCCCATGGAGGACCGCGAAAGCGTCTTCACGCGCGACGTCGAGCTCGTCGCTCCCAAACACCGCTTCGTCGAGGTCGCGAGCGCCCCCGTCCGCAAGGACGGCGCCCATGCCGGCCGCCTGTGGATGATCCGCGACGTCACGCACGAGCGCGAGATCACCGAACTCAAGATCCAGTACGGCGGCCTGCGCAGCGCCGACGAGATCAAGTCGAAGTTCTTGACGGTGGCGTCGCACCAGCTGCGCACGCCGCTCAATTCGATCCGCTGGAACCTGGAGCTCCTGCTGTCCGACGGCGCGCCGCTGCCGAACGAGACCGCCGAAGCCCTGCGTTCCATCTACCGCAGCGTGACCACCAGCATCTCCATCGTCGACGACATGCTCCTGGCGGTCGACATCGAGCAGCGCACCCTGCGACTCGACCGCGGCGCCGTCGACATCGTGGACGTCGTCGCGCGCGTCGTCCGCGACTTCGGCCGCAGCGCCGCCATGCGCAAGCAGACGCTCGCGTTCCAGGAGCCGTCGCCCCGCCCGGCGCCGCTCTTCATCGACGCGGGCAAGATGGAGACCGTCTTCAGCCGCCTGCTCGACAACGCCATCAAGTACACGCCCGACGGCGGCCGCGTCTCGGTCGAGATCCGTCCGGCCAAGGACGCCATCGAGATCGCCGTGCGCGACACGGGCATCGGCATGCCGGAGAACGAGCACGCGCGCCTCTTCGAGCGCTTCTACCGTTCGAAGAAGGCGATCGACGTCAACCCGAACGCCTCCGGCCTCGGGCTCTACATCGCCAAGTTCATCGTCGACGCGCATGACGGGAAGATCGAATGCCGGACCCGCGAAGGGGAGGGCTCCGTCTTCACCGTCACCTTGCCGCGCCGCACCGCCGTATGACGCTTTCCCGCGCTTCCGACGACGTCCGCTTCACCTACGGCCTCGAGGCCGCCGGCTGGCTCCTGACGCTCATGCTCGGCGCCCTGGTCTTCCTCCTGCCGCAGGCCGCGGTGCCGGGCCGCCAGCCGAAGCTCCTCGCGGTCGTGGCGCTCCTGGCCGTCGCGAACCTGCTCCTGCACCGCGTCATGCCGGCGTCGTCCGACGGCCCCATCCGCTTCGTCCGGGAAGACAAGGCCTTGGTCGTCAGCCTCGCCATGGTCATCCTGCTGTCGGCCTTCCTCTACCTCCTTCCGGAGGAAGTGGCCGCGCTTTCGTACCTCTATCTCATCCCGCTGTTCGCCTCGACGCTCGTCCTGCACGAGAACGTCGTGCTCTCGCAGGCGGCGTTCTCCGTCCTCGCGATGCTGTTCCTGCGCGCGGCGGATTGGGTGCGCGGCCCGTTCTGGGAAGGCGAGTTCGCCCTCCGCATCGTCATCTTCTCGGCCGCGTCGGTCTGCCTCGTGCTCGTGACGCGGACCCTGCGCCAGGCCTTCGGGCGCGCCGACCGCCTCTCGGGCGAGCTGTCGCGGCGTCTCGATCAGCTGCAGGTCATCAACACGCTCGTGCGCCAGAGCGAATACACGGCGCAGATCGATCGCCTGGCCTCGCGCGCCGGTGGCATCATCGCCGACGCCATCGACACCGAGCGGCACGCCGTCTTCGTGCTCGATCGCGACGGCAAGGGCCTGAAGCGCGTCGGCGAGGACGGATCGGACCACTATGACCGCGAGCTGATGTCGGTCGAGGAGAACCTGCAGGTCCTCCGCGGCGTGCTCGAGACGGGGACGCCGCGCGTCTTCGGCGGGGAGCCCGGCGGCGTCGAGCGTTTCGTCGGCAACGCCCGCATCCGCAACATGCTCGTCATGCCGCTGCGCGTCCGCGACGCGTCGATCGGCCTGCTGTGCCTCGTCAACCGCCGCAAGGACGGGTTCGCCGACGAGGACGTGAACTACTGCGAGCTGCTCGCGGGCTTCGTCGCGACGCTCCTGAACGCGGCCATGCTCTTCGAGCGGACGCTCGAGGAGCGCCGGACCGTCGAGCGCATGGCCCGCCTCATGGTCGGCCGCGAGATCAAGATGCGCGAGCTGAAGGGCCGTATCCAGGAACCGCCCGTCGTATGAGCATCCGTCTCCGCACCGCGTGGCTCGAGATCGCGGCAGGCTTCCACCTGCTCTTCGCGGCCGTCGCCGCGTACGCGGAACGCGGCGGCGTCCGGATCGGCGCGATCGTCCTGTCGCCGGAGACCGGCGCCACGCTGATGATCCTGGCGGCCTGCGCCGTCTTCCTCCTGCACCCGCTCCAGGCGTCCCGGCGCCTCCGCCGCCTCCTCTTCGCGTTCTCCGGCGCCTCCGCCGCCGCCGGCGCCGCCTGGTTCTTCGCCGCCGGCGACGTCCGGATCGCCGCGCTGCAGGCCTGCTTCGCGGCCTGGCTCATCGCCGCGTCGTTCGTCCCGTGGTGCGACCAGCGCGTCATCGCCGTCGGCGAGGTCCGCGCGCGCGGCATCGGGATCGTCGCGGGCGCGGCGTTCGCGATCATCGGCGCCTACGACCTCCTGACGGGAACGGGCGCGCCTTGGCATGCGGCGCCGGCCGCGGCCTTCTCGCTCCTCTCCGGCCTCGCGCTCGTCGCGGCCGAGCTCCGCCGGGCCGTCCGCCTGCGGCTGCCCGTCTCGATCCTGGCGGCGGCGGGCTACCTCTACTGCGGCGCCATGCTGGCGGCCGCCGGCCGCGTCGGGACGGGCGGCGCCATGCTGGCGCTCTTCGCGCTCCTGGCCGTCTCCTCCGCCAGCGACGAGCGCCTGCCCGAAGCCGCCGACGACCTCTCCGGCGCCACGCCGCGCCAGCGCGAGATCTATATCTACGAACGCGCGGGCGAGATGACGCTCTGGGCCGTCGCGGCGCTCTCCTCCGTCTTCATCAACTTCATCGACGGCATCGACGCGCGCCTGTATTTCACCTCGATCCTCTCCGTCGCGCTCGTCACGCAATACAGCTACCGGTTCCGGCCCGCCTCGGCGATCACCGAGCGGCGCTATCTCCTCACGCTCGGCGCCATCGTCGCTTCCTCCATCGTGCTCATCTCGGCGACGGGCGGCGCGCTCGGCCCGTTCGTCTACCTGGCCTACTTGGCCGTCTTCGCGGGCACCATCATCATCCGGCCGTTCTGGTCGATCGCCGTCGCCGCGACCTACGCGGCGTACATCATCGTCGAACTCGTCTGGCACGTCCGCGTCGACCATGCGTCCGGCGGCGACGCGCATGCCGCCCAGTACCTGTTCCTGGCGGCCACGCTCGTCTTCACGGGCCTCTACACCGCTTGGACCGGCAAGCGCCGCACGCGCACCGACGAAGCCCTGCTCGCCGCCAACCGGCGCCTGGCCGAGGCGCTCAGGAACGCCGTCCGCGAACGCGAGCGCTACGAACGCCAGGCGACGGATCTCAAGAGCCTCAACGACGACCTGCTCGAGATGCGCTCCGCCCTCATGAACGTCCTCGAGGACGTCGAGGAATCGAAGCGGCAGATCGAGGCCGAACGGCGCCGCGAGGTCGCCAGCTTCAACGCGCTGGCGGAAGGCGTCGTGGCGGCCGGCAAGGACGGCCGCGTCTTCCTCTGCAACCCGACCGCCTCTCGCATCCTCGCGATCCCGACGGACGCCATCGTCGGGCAGCCGATCGAGCGCGTCCTCCGCCTCTTCCGGGAGGACGACGTCGTCATGCAGACCCGTGCGTTCGAGGAGGCCTACGCGGGGAAGACCGTCGCCCTCGGCGAACGCCTGCGCCTCACGCGCGCCGACGGGAGCGACGTCCCGGTCTCGGGCAACGTCGCGCCGTATCTCGACGAGCAGGACCGCACGGTCGGCATCGTCGTGGCCTTCCGCGACGTGACGATCGAGCGCGAGATCGACCGCCAGAAGTCGGATTTCATCTCGATCGCCTCGCACCAGCTGCGCACGCCGCTCTCGGCCATGCGCTGGTTCCTCGACCTGCTCCTGGCGGGCGACGCCGGTCCGCTCAAGCCCGCGCAGAAGGACTATCTCGTCGACATGTCCACCTCGGTGGCGCGCATGGTCAAGCTGGTCGGCGACCTGCTCAACATCTCGCGCATCGAATCCGGCCGCACCAAGCCGAACCCGGAGGACATCGACGTCAAGGCCTTCACGGAATCCGTCGTCCACGATTTCGCGCCGCTCATCCGCCAGCAGGAGGTCGCGTTCACGCATAAGGTCGCGCCGGACGCGCGCACGTTCTACGCGGACCCGAGCCTCGCGCGCCAAGCGCTCAGCAACGTCATCAGCAACGCGGTCAAATACACCCCGGCGGGCGGTTCCGTCTCCATCGAGGTCGCGTCGAAGGACGGGGAGACCGTCTTCAGCGTCAAGGACACCGGGCTCGGCATCCCGAAAGCCCAGCATTACCGCGTCTTCGACAAGTTCTTCCGCGGCGAGAACGTCATGGCCCGGGAGACCGTCGGCTCCGGCCTCGGCCTGTACGTGGTGAAGTCCATCGTCGACATGTCCGGCGGCCGCATCTGGTTCGAATCCGCCGAAAAGAAGGGGACGACCTTCCATCTGGCCTTCCCGAACGCGCGGAAGGCCTTGCCCGGCGGCGAGCCAGGCGGTACGATAGGCCCATAAGAATCCCGTTTGACCTCCCACATGGCCAAGACCGTCTTGATCGTCGAGGACGAACAGAGCATGCAACGGGCGCTCAAGAACAAGCTTGAGCATGCCGGCTATACGGTCCTCGCCGCCAACGACGGCGAGGGCGCCATCGACGCGCTCCGTTCCTCGAAACCCGACCTCGTCCTGCTCGACCTGATCATGCCCAAGCTCGACGGCATCAGCGTCCTCCGCCAGATGAAGGCCGACGACGCCCTGCGCGGCGTGCCGGTCGTGATCCTCACGAACCTGAGCTCCGGCGACAAGGTCGCCGAGGCGATGCAGCTCGGCACCTTCGATTTCCTCGTGAAGGCCAACTACTCGCTCGACGACGTGCTGAAGAAGGTGAACGACCGTCTCGGAGGACCGTAAGCGACGCCCATGCCCGCCAAAAACGCGCCGAAAATCCTGGTGGTCGAAGACGAGACGTTCCTCGTCAAGATTTACGCCGTCAAGCTGAAGAAGGAGGGCTACGACGTCACGATCGCCAACGACGGCGAACAGGCCGTCGAGCTCGCCGCGAAGGTCGATCCCGACCTCATCCTGCTCGACCTCATCCTCCCGAAGATGAACGGGTTCGAGGCGCTCGAGAAGATGCGCGCGGCGGCGGTCAACAAGTCGACCCCGGTCATCGTGCTCTCGAACCTCGGACAGGAGGAGGACATCAAGCGCGCCGAGGCCCTCGGGGCCGACGGCTACCTCGTCAAAGCCAACTTCTCGATCCAGGACATCGTCGCCAAGATCCGGGAGACGCTCGACAAGAGGAAATAACCTCAGCGCCGCGCGGCGGCGCACGGGCGCGGGAAGGTAGGAGGAGAACCTTGTGGCGATTTCCAACGACACATTGAAGGCGGCGCTCAGCGAGCTCGAGGTGCTTCCGGCCGAGAAGCTCGAGGCCGCGTACCAGAGCGCCAACGACCGCGGCGAACCGCTGGCCGATTTTCTCGTCGAACGGAACGTGATCACCGACGAGAACATGGGGCGGCTGCTCGCCGACATCTACCGGGTCCCGTACATCAACCTGCGCAACGAGGCCATCCCCGAGGACGTCCTGCGGCTCGTGCCGGTCGAGATGGTGAAGCGCAGCGGCGTCATGCCGTTCCGCCGCATGGAGGACGCCGTCGCCGTCGCCGTCAACGACCCCGGCAACCTCGAGGCCGTCGCCGCCGTCCGCAAGAAGCTCAAGGGCAAGGAGGTCCGCCTCTATTACGCCACCCGGAGCGACATCGAGCTCGTCGCCGCGCGCTACCGGAAGGACATCAAGAGCGTCTTCCAGGCCATCATCGCCGAGATCGAACGCAAGCTCGCCGAGAAGCCCGATCTCTCGCCCGAGGACGCGCTGAAGGAGCTGCCGATCGTGCAGATCGTCGACACGCTCCTGCTCTACGCCTACCAGGCCGGCGCCTCCGACATGCACATCGAGCCGCGCGAGAAGGAAGCGCTCGTGCGTTTCCGCATCGACGGCCTCATGCATGACATCGTGCGCTACCCCAAGTACATGCACGACCTCGTCGTCACGCGCCTCAAGATCATGGGGCGCCTGCGCACCGACGAGCACTTCGCCGCGCAGGACGGCAAGATCCGCACCGTGCTGGAAGGGGAGACCGTCGACGTCCGCATCAACGTGGTGCCGATCATCGAGGGCGAGAAGGTCGTGATGCGCCTCCTGACCGAGCGCGGCAAGCACTTCTACCTGGAGTCCATCGGCCTCTCCGATGCCGACGTCGAGAAGACCATGCGCGCCATGAAGAAGCCCTTCGGCATGATCCTCTCGACCGGGCCGACCGGCTCCGGCAAGACGACGACGCTCTACGCGATGATGAAGATCCTCAACACGCCGGAGGTGAACATCACCACGATCGAGGATCCGATCGAATACGACATCGGCGGCGTCAGCCAGATCCAGGTCAACCCCAAGACGGGCATCACCTTCGCGGCGGGCCTGCGCGCCATCGTCCGCCAGAACCCGGACATCATCATGGTCGGCGAGATCCGCGACGAGGAGACCGCCGGCATCGCCGTGAACTCGGCCATGACGGGGCACCTCGTGCTCTCCACCCTCCATACCAACAACGCGGCCACCACCCTGCCGCGCCTCTTGGACATGAAGATCGAGCCGTTCCTGATCGCCTCGTCCATCAACCTCATCATGGCCCAGCGCCTGGTCCGCCGCATCTGTCCGAAATGCCGGAAAAGCGGTACGATGAGCGCGAGCGAAGCGAAAGCGGCGGGCGTCTCCGACGACCTCGCGCGGCGGCTCTTCGGCAAGAAGAAGACCCTGACGGTCTACAGCGGCGCCAAGTGCGAGCTCTGCCGCCACACCGGGTACATCGGGCGCATCGGCATCTTCGAGCTCATCGAGATGAACGAGACGATCCGCAACCTGATCATGAACCGCGCCAACGCCGACGAGATCGAGCGCGAGGCCATCCGCTTGGGCATGACGACCATGCTCGAGGACGGCATCAACAAGGTCCTGAACGGCCTCACGACCGTCGAGGAACTGCTCCGTACCATGCACGACTGATCCGCGTTAAAGGAGGACCATGCGATTCAAGTACAGCGCCACCACGCCCCAGGGCAAGATCGAGAACGGCGTCATCGACGCGCGTTCCAGCGACGAGGCCGCCGAACAGATCCGCGGCGCGGGCCTGCTCGTCGTTTCGCTGCGCCGCGACGCGGGCGGCAGTTTCGTGAACCTGCTCGGCATCGGCTGGGTGCCGAACGTGGTCAAGGTGACCTTCGCCAAGCACATGTCGCTGATGATCAAGGCGGGCCTGCCGATCGACGAGGCCGTACGCGTGCTGGCGGAACAGGCGCAAGGCCGCTTCCGGAAGGCGCTCATGGGCGTCCACGCGGCCGTGGAGGGCGGACGCCAGCTTTCGGAGGGTTTCGCGCAGTATCCCAAGATCTTTCCGGAACTCTTCATCGCCACGGTCCGGGCCGGCGAATCGAGCGGCACCCTCGAACGCAGCCTCGACGATCTCGCGCTCCAGCTGACGAAGAGCTACGACCTCCAGCGCAAGATCCGCGGCGCCATGATCTATCCGGTCCTGGTGCTCGTGGCCGCCGCCGGCATCGGCATGGGCCTGTCGCTCTTCGTCCTGCCGCGCGTCATCGGCCTCTTCGATTCCATCACGGTCGAGCTCCCGCTGGCGACGCGCCTCATGATCGGCTTCTCGCGCTTCATGGTCGCCTACGGCGTCCCGTTCTCGATCGGGCTGGTCGCCGCCGTCTTCGGCCTGATCCAGTTCCTCGGCTGGAAGCCGATCCGGCCGTTCAGCCACGGCGTCCTGCTCCGCATCCCGGTCTTCGGCGTGCTGGCGCGCAACTTCAACCTGGCGATGTTCGCCCGCACGATGGCGACCCTGCTCAAGTCCGGCATCACGATCGGCGACGCGTTCGAGATCGTCTCGGCCACCCTCCGCAACGCGCGCTTCAAGAAGGCGCTCTTGCGCGTGAAGCAGGGGACCGAGACCGGCGTGCCCGCCTCGACCATCCTCGAGGAGTTCCCGCATCTCTTCCCCTCGATCGCCACCAGGATGCTCGCCGTCGGCGAACGCAGCGGTAAGCTCGAGGAGACCTTCCAGTACCTCGCCGAGTTCTACGAGGACGAGGTCGACGTCACCACCAAGAACCTCTCCACCATCCTCGAGCCGGTCCTGCTGATCGTGATCGGGCTCACCGTCGCCTACATCGCCGTCGCCATCATCACGCCGATCTACAACTTCATCGGCAACATCGAACGCCTATGAGGCGCGCCGCGCCGGGTTTCAGCGCGCTCGAGCTGGTCATGGTGATCGCCTTTTTCGGCGTCATCCTCGCGACGGTCTCGTATTCCCTGTCCGCCCTGCAGAACCGGAACGCCCTGCTGGATTCCCGCGAGGCGGTGGTCAACGCCTTGCGTCGCGCGGAGACCCAGGCGCTGTCCGGGCATTTCGGCGACCGCTGGGGCATCCATTTCTCGGACGGTGACGGCTGCGCCCTGCCGGCGTCGAGGTTCCACCTGTACCGCGGCGCGGCCTTCACGTCGGCGACCGACACGATCGACACCTTCGACCTCGAACCTGGCGTGGCGGTGACGGCGCTCGACGGCGGAAGCGGGTGCGACGTCTCCTTCTCGCGCTTCCACGGCGTGACGTCCACGCCACGCACGATCACGCTCACGAACCAAGACGGCGCGACGTCGACCGTCAGCGTCAACGGCTATGGCAGGGTGGTTTCGCAATAAGAAAGGCCAGTCCGTCATGGAGGTGCTGATCGCCGTGGCCGTCTTCGCCGTGCTCGCGTCCGGCCTCGTCTTCCTCGTGACCGACCCGCTCGTCTCCGCCGCCGGGGGCGCGGATCGCACCAAGGCGACGTTCCTGGCCACGCAGGGTCTCGAGGCCGCGCGCGCCATCAAGGAGAACCGCTGGTCGGACCTCGCGCTCGGGACCCACGGGCTCGCCCGCGACGGATCCGCGAACTGGATCCTGTCCGGGAGCTCCGACACGATCGACGGCGCGTACGTCCGCACGCTGACCGTCACGCCCGTGGAACGCGACGGGCAGGACGCGATCGTCCCGTCCGGAGGCGCCGTCGACCCGCGCACCAAGAAGGTCACCGTCACCGTCACCTGGAACTCCGGCGTCCTGAACGTCCCGCGATCGGTGATACGTTCGGCGTACCTCACCGATTGGGGCGTCTTCGACTGGAAGCACACGACCGACGCGGATTTCGGCGGCGGCCAGCAGTTCAACGACGTCGCGGTCGTCGGGACGGGCGAGGCGGCATCCTTGGCCCTTTCCTCGGGCGTCAAGGAATGGACGCCGTCCGAAGGCATCAACATCACGCACACCACGGACGTCGATTTCGGCGCGGGCCTCTTCACCGACACGGCCGTGAACGGCACCGACGTCGCGGCGTCGGTGAGCGCCACCGGCGTGCCGGAGTGGATCCAGATCGTCGCCGGCAAGTCCTTCTTCGAGACCACCAACACCCACTTCAGCGACGGGACCTTCTCGAACGCCGTCGCCGCCGATACCGGCGACCTCGGCAACGTGAAGCTCTCCGTCCAATCCCTCTGGGGCAACCTGGCGACGCCGGGATTCAGCGCCATCTACGACGTCTCGATGCTGACCGCCGTCGACGGGCGCGCCGTCGGCCAATCCGGCAAGTTCTACGTCTGGGATGGCGCGGCCTGGAGCCAGACGCACGACCTGAACAACCAGGAGGTCTTCGGCCTCCATTGCCGCACGACCTCCGATTGCTGGGCCGGCGGCGATTCCGGCAAGATCTACCGCTGGAACGGCACGACCTGGGCGGAGTTCGTCGACACCGGCAACTCGCAGTGGCGCGGGGTCCAGATGCTCTCGGCCACCGACGGCTGGATCGTCGGCTCCGCCGGCCTCATCCGCCGCTGGAACGGCACGGCCTGGAACGCCCATACCGACACGGGCAGCCAGGTCTGGCGCGACGTCTCGTGCGTCTCGGCGTCGGATTGCTGGGCGGCCGGCAACAACGGCGAGATCCGCCGCTGGAACGGGACGACCTGGAGCGCGCACACCGACACGGGCTCCGATCAGTGGAATTCCGTCTCGATGATCTCGGCCACCGACGGCTGGATCGTCTCGAACGGCGGCGTCGTCCGCCGGTGGAACGGCTCGGCCTGGAACGTGGTGACGGACCCGACGGCGCAGGCGCTCAACGCCGTGGATGCCGTCGGCGCGAGTTTCGCCGTGGCCGTCGGCGCGAACGGCACGATCATCCACTGGGACGGCGCGAGCTGGACGCTCCAATCGACGCCGTCGGCGACGGCGATGAACGGCGTCGACATGATTTCCTCGACCGAAGGCTATGCCGTCGGCGCGGCCGCCGCCGTCTGGCGGCTCGGCGACTATTTCCCGACCTCCGGCACCTACATCTCGAGCGTCTTCGACGCGTCGGTCTCGTCGAACTGGGGTCACGCCTACTGGGACGAGGAGCTTCCGTCCAACACCAACCTCACGATCGCCTTCCGTACGGGCAATACGCCGACGCCTGACATCACCTGGACCGCCTTCGGCACCGAGTTCACGGACCCGTTCGGCATCGTCATCCCGAACCTGAACAGCCGCTACATCCAATACCGCGCGACGCTGACGACGAGCGACGCCGCCGCGACGCCCCAGCTCAACAGCATCTCCATCTACTACGACGAGCCGCTCTCGACGTCCGGCTTCGACGTCGTCCTGACCTCGTCGACGGACGGCTGGGCGGTGGGCGAAGACGGCAGCATCCTGCGCTTCGACGGCAGCAACTGGTCGGTCTTCACGTCGCCGACGTCCGACTCCCTTTTCGGCGTCGACTTCTCCTCGACCTCGGACGCCTGGGCCGTCGGCGAGAGCGGCCGCATCATCCGCTGGAACGGCACGTCGTGGGCGAACGTCACGAGTCCGACCGGCAACGACCTCAATTCCGTCGACGTCCTCTCGGCGTCCCTGGCCTTCGCCGTCGGCAGGAGCGGCGTCATCGCGCGCTGGAACGGCTCGGCCTGGTCGACCATGACGAGCCCGACCAACAAGACGCTCAATACCGTGAGCTGCGCCTCCGCGTCGGATTGCTTCGCGGTCGGCGCGAACGGCACCATCATCCGCTACAACGGCACGTCGTGGTCGACGGTCGCCTCCGGCACGACCAACGCCATCAACGGCGTCGCGATGGTCAGCTCGAACTTCGCCATCGCCGTCGGCAGCGGCGGCCAGACGCGCCACTGGAACGGCACGTCGTGGACGCTCGTGACGAGCAACACGCCCAACGAGCTGAAGGACGTCTGGTGCGTCTCGACCGTCGAATGCTGGGCGGTCGGCATCGAGGCGACCTTCCTGCACTGGGACGGCAGCGTCTGGTCGCAGTACGTCTTCTCCAACCAGTCGAACCCGCTCGTCCAAGGCGTCTTCCTGCAGACGACCATCGAAGGCTGGGCGGTCGGCGAAGGAGGCGCCATCTACCACTACACGGCGGAGTACCCCTCGCCCGCCTTCTTCACGAGCGCCGTCGTCGACAGCGCCACCACGAGCGCCGTCTGGAACACCGTCGCCTGGGATTTCACGGCGCCGCCGTTCTCCGGCCTGACCGTCGCCGTCCGCACGGGTCCGACGCCGGTGCCGGACGGCGCATGGTCCGCGTGGAGCTCGGAGTACGGCGATGCCGGCGGGACCACGATCACCGCGCCGAACAACCGCTACCTGCAGTATCGCGCCACCTTCACCAACAGCCAGCCCTACGTGACCGCCACCCTGCAGGAGGTGCGACTGATCCACAGCGCCCCGACCGCGCAGGACCTGTTCGACGTCGACGGCACCTCCGTCTCCGACGTCTGGGCCGTGGGACGCGTCGGCACGATCATCCGATACGACGGCGCGACCTGGTCGGCGACCTCGAGCGGCACGGTCAGGCATCTGAACGGCGTCGATGCGGTCAACCCTTCCCTGGCCTTCGCCGTCGGCAACTCCGGCGAGATCCTGCGGTTCAACGGCGGCTGGGCGCCTCAGGCGAGCCCGACCGGCAACGACCTCTACGGCGTCTCGATGGCGAGCCCGACGTTCGGGGCGGCCGTGGGGCAAGGCGGCACGATCGCCCATTGGAACGGCCTGCTCTGGACCTCGGCCCTTTCGCCGACCGGCAGCGCGCTCCGCGGCGTCTGGATGCTCGATGCCGTCACGGGCTGGGCCGTCGGCGACGGCGGCGTCATCGTGCGCTGGAACGGCATCCTCTGGACGACCCAGACGTCGCCGACCTCGAGCCGGCTGAACGGGGTGCACTGCCTCAGCGCGACGTCCTGCTGGGCCGTCGGCAACGGTGGCGTCATCGTCCGCTGGAACGGCACGGTGTGGTCCACCGTCGCGAGCCCGACCGTCGCGACCCTGAACGCGGTCGAAGCCCGCTCCGCCGCCGAGGCTTGGGCGGTCGGCGAGTCCGGCACCATCCTGCAGTGGGACGGCGTCTCATGGAGCAGTTTCACGTCGCCGACGGGGCGCCACCTGTACGGCCTGACGGTCCAGGCGCCCACCGACGGCTGGGCCTCCGGCAAGCTCGGCATCCTGCTGAAGGATCCGCCGGTCTATGCGCCCTTCGGCGAGTTCTACTCCTCGATCCTCGACACCGACAGCGCCACGTCCTCGCCGAAGGTCGTCTATTGGAACGCGCTCGAGCCGCTCGCGACGGACGTCACGGTCGCCGTGCGCTCCGGGAACATCCCGACGCCTGACGGCAGCTGGTCGCCGTTCACCTCGGAACTGTCCTCCGCGACCGGGACGGCCATCACGGCGCCGCCCGGCCGCTACCTGCAGTACCGCGTCACGCTGACGACGGGGGATACCGCGTTCACGCCCGAGTTCCAGGACATCACCGTCACCTACCGCTGATATGCGCGCGCCCAAGGGCTTCACCCTGCTGGAATTCATCATCTACTTCGGCCTGATCGCCATCGTCGTCGGCGCGATCACGGCGTTTTCCGTCGACGTCCTCAAGACGCGCTCGAAGACCGCCGTGATCGCGGAGGTCGAGCAGAACATGCGTTTCGGCATGCAGCGCATCCTGCGCACCGTCCGTCAGGCGACGAAGCTGAACGTCGGCGCCTCGACGTTCGGCAGCGACGCGGGCGTGCTCTCGGTCGACATGGCCGCGGCCTCCAACACGCCGACCGTCTTCGACCTGTCCGGCGGCGTCCTCCGCATCAAGGAAGGATCCGGCGCCGCGACGCCGCTGACGTCTCCGCTCGTGACCGTCACCAAGCTGCGTTTCGCCAAGGACAACCTCGGGGGCAACAACAACGCCGTCACGACCGAGATGACGGTCGTCTGGAACGGCGGCGCCAGCGGCGACGCGACGTTCATCTATTCCTCGTCGGCCAGCGCGACGGCCGTCATCCGTAAGGACTGATATGCGCGATCGTCATCCGCGAGGCATCGTCGCCCTCATCACCGTGCTCATGGTCATGGCCGTGCTGCTTTCGATCGGCCTGGCGATCTCGGCCATCGGCCGCGACGAGATCGTGCTCTCCGGCGTGACGGAGGACGGGGAAGTGGCGTTTTCGATCGCCGACGCCTGCATCGAGGAGGGCTTCGAACGGCTCAAGATGAACGGGTCGTATGCCGGAAGCTCGTTCCCGCTCGACGGCGGCGCCTGCACCGTCACGGTCACGAACCTCGGGGGCAACGACCGCCTCGTCCGCGGGCAAGGCGAATACCTGTCCGCCGTCCGCATCGTCGACGCCGACGTCACGATCACGTTCAACGGCGCGGGCAACGCCAAGAAAATCAAGGTGAACTCCTGGAGAGAGGCGGATTAAGGCGGATCCGTGATATGATGGGCCCAAGGGGAGGCGACCCCAGTCTTTTGGCGTGAAGCCATGGCCATATTTCAAAAACCGGCGATAGGTCTCGACATCTCCGATCATTCGATCGAGGCCGTTTTCATGGTGCGCCGCGGCGACCGCCTGACGGTGGCGTCCTATGGGCGCACGACCTTGCCACCCGGCGTGGTCGTCGACGGTTTCGTCGAGCGCCGCGACGCCGCCAGCCTCGCCATCCGCAAGCTCCTGGCCGACAAGATGACGCCGCCTCTGCCGAAAGGCATCGACCGCGTCGTCTTCGCCCTGCCGGAATCCCAGGTCTACAGCCACATCTTCGAGGTGCCGCGCATCGCCGACGATGCCGAACTCGGCCGTTCGCTCGCCATCGAGGCGGACGGCTATTTCCCGTACCGCCACGACGAGATGGTTTCCGGCTACTCCGTCATCGGACAGCGCCCCGACCGTAAGGACATCTACTACGCCGCCGTCCATAAGGACACGATGCGGAGCTACCTCGACCTCTTCGCGGCGTCGGGCCTCGCGCTCGAGGCCGTCGAGGGCGAATCGGCGGCCATCGCGCGCGCGACGCTTCTGCCGAACGAGACGGATCCCGTCATGATCGTCGACGTCGGGGCGCGCGTCGCCAACATCGCGGTCTTCGACCGCAACGGCATCCAGTTCTCCGAGGCGCTCGAGACGGCCGGAGACGCCTTCACCCAGGCGCTCTCTCGCGCGCTGGGCATCACCGTCGAGGACGCCGACGCGCTGAAGCGCAACCAGGGCCTCGTCGGCGATTTCGACCAGAAGGCGCTGAAGGCGATGCGCGACACGGCCGACCGCCTCGCCAAGGACGTCGCCGCCGCGCGCGAGTACTATGAGGCGAAGGCCGGACGCCCGGTCGGCCGCATCGTCATGTGCGGCGGTTCGACCCTGATGCCCGGGCTCGTCGAGTACGTGTCCGAAAAGCTCTCGACACCGGCGCACGTCCAGCGCGTCGAGCGCGCCGATCCCTGGAGCGGCGTCGAGCTCGATCCGCTGCTCGAGAAGCTGAGCCTTCGGGAACGCGGCGTGCTCGCGACGACCGCCGTAGGCCTGGCCATGCGGGGTCTCGGCGTCCGGAAGTTCGCCGACATCAACCTGCTCTCGAACGGCGCGCAGGGGCATCCTGCGGCCGCGCTCCCTCGTCCGTCCGCGCGCCCGGCGGCCGCGCGTCTCCCCGGCATGGGCCGGCATCTCCCGGTCTGGCTGAAGCTGGCCATCGCCGTCGTCGGGGTGCTGGCCGTGGCCGTCGGGGCCTGGTTCGCGGCGTTCCGCCTGCGCGCCCCTTCGCCCGAAGCGCCGCCGGCCGCGCCCGCGGCATCCGCCAGCATGCCGATCGAGGTCGTGGCGGCCGTCGACGGCTTCTCCGCCGATCCTCCCTCCCTCGCGCTCGTCCCGATCGAGATCGAGACCGAAGCGCGCGTGACCCTCGAGCGGCAGGGCGAGGAGCGTCCCGGCTACGCGAAGGGCGAGGTCGAAATCGTGAACGAAAGCGGGAATGCCCAGACCCTCGTCGCCACGACGCGCTTCCTTTCCGCTGACGGCGTCGTGTTCCGGCTCGACGCTCGCGTCGTCGTCCCGGCGCGCGGGCGCGTGAAGGCGGCCTTCACCGCCGATCAGGCGGGTCCGCAAGGGGATGTCCCGGCGGGACGCTTCACGATTCCGGGCCTTCCGGCGGCGACCCAGCAAGTCGTCTACGGCCTGACCTCCGCGCCGACCTCCGGGGGGCTGACCTATGAAGGGGCGCCGTTCACGGAGGACGACCTGGCGTCCCTGCGCGGCCTCGTCGAAGCCGAAGCCGCGCCGGGGCTCGAAGCGGCGGCCGCCGCCAAGGCCGGCGCGGGCCGCGCCGTGCTCCCGGATACCTTCAGGATCCTCGACGTCCGTTTCGTCGAAGTCCCGCGGGTCGGGGAGGCGATCGGTTCCTTCACGGCCGTCGCCGTCGTCCGGGCGGACGTGGCGTCGTACGCGCGCGAAGAGGCGGAAGCCCTGCTCGCATCCGCCCTCGGGCCGGACGCGGACGCCTATATCCTCGGCGACATCGAGGCGACCTACGACGAGTCCGGGCTCACCCCCGTCGTGCGCCTGCGGGCGGTCGCGGAACGTGCGGGCGCTGGACTGTGATATACTGAGACAAACGCCTTACTTTTATCCACAAGAGCGTCGATATGTTCCCTAACGTTTCCACCAAGCGGGGTGCGAAAGGCTTCACCCTGATCGAGCTGCTGATCGTCATCGGCATCATCGGCATCTTGGCCGCCATCATCCTCGTCGCCGTCGACCCGGCGAAGCGCCTGAAGCAGGCCCGCAACGCGCGCCGTTTCGCCGAGACGAACGCCATCCTGAACGCCATCCTGAACTACACGGTGGACTACAAGGGCAAGCTTCCGAACGTCATCCAGTCCGCCACGGCCAACGTCCCGTTCGTCATCGGTTCCGCCACGACCACGCTTCCGACCGCCACGCTGTGCCCGAACCACCTCACCGGCGCCGGAACGGCCACGAACATCGTCGACCTCGCCGCTGACACCGCCCTGATCGACGAGTATATCTCGGAGATCCCGGTCGACCCGCGCGGCACCAACGATGTCGATACCTACAGCGCCGCGCAGACCGGCTACTACATCATGCGCTCGACCAACGGCCGCATCGAAGTCGGTTCCTGCAACCCCGAGTCGGAAGACAACATCTCGACCGGCCAGATCAAGATCAAGCGCTAAGGCGCTTGATCTCGGGAGTCCGGCGGCCTTTCCCTAAACCTTCCAGATGACGCACCTGAAGCGCGTTCGACGGGGCTTCACCCTGATCGAGCTGCTCCTTGTCATCGGCATCATCGCCATCCTGGCGGCCATTATTTTGGTCGCCGTGGACCCGCCGAAGCGTTTCGCCCAGGCGCGCGACGCGCGGAGGTCCGGGGAAGCCTATTCGATCCTGAACGCGATCCTGAACTACATGTCGGACAACGTCGGCGCCGTGCCGGCCGGCATCGACAACGACGCCTCGACGGCCCAGGTGCTCGGCACGGCCGGCAGCGGCTGCAACACCGGTTGCGCCCCGGCCGGGACGACGCTCGGCGCCTGCCTCGACATCTCGACCTCGCTCGTCGACGAGTTCATCGCCTCGATCCCGGTCGACCCGAAGGGCACCAACGGCGTGGTCACCTACGACGCCACCCGTACGGGCTACTACGTCAACAAGTCCACGAACAACCGCATCACGGTCGGCGCCTGCAACCCGGAGCGCGTCTCGTCGATCTCGGTCCAACGATAATCCACCGTAGCCGCGGAAGGGGGAGCCGCCCCCTTTTGCGTTCGCCTATGTCCAAGGAAGTCGTGCTCGACATCGAGACGGACGGTCTCATCGGCCCCAACAACGCCATGCCGAAGATCACGCTGATCGGCGTGTATTATTACGAGACCGACGAATACGCGAGCTACCTCGAGCACGAGCTGCCGAGCCTCTGGCCTCGGCTCGAACGCGCGGAACGCATCATCGGCTACAACACGAAAGGGTTCGATTACCCGGTGATGAACAGCTATTACCCCGGCGACTTCCTGACGTTCCCGAGCCTCGACCTCCTCGAGGTCATCTACGCGCGCCTGGGCTTCCGCCTGAAGCTCGACAGCGTCGCGCAGGCGACGATCGGTGCCGGCAAGACGGGCCACGGCCTGCAGGCCCTCGAGTATTTCCGGAAAGGCGAGATCGACAAGCTGCGCGCGTACTGCCTGCAGGACGTGAAGGTCACGAAGGAGGTCTACGACTACGGCCTCAAGCACGGCGAGATCTTCTACGAGGACCGCGCCGGCGTGAAGAAGCCGGTGAAGGTGGATTTCCGGAAGCCCGACGCCAAGCCGAACCCCATCAACCTCACGATGCCGTTCTAGCCCTCCCGCGGTTCCGGCGAAAGCGGGAACCTGGGAAACGAAAAAGACCCTCCATGATGGAGGGTCTTGCGTCATCCGAGGTAGCCGAGGCCGTAGGCGACGAGGAGCGCGCCGAGGGCGGCGAGGACGAGGCCGATCTTCCGGCGCTGCGGCGCGAGGCGGACGATCTGGAGCCCGAGGATGAGGAGCGCGGCGCCGACGTACAGCGCCGTCTGGCGGTCGATGAACGCGGCGGACATCGAGAAGGCGGCGCTGAGCCCCTTCCAGATGAAGAGCGCCGTGCCGCCGATCGCGATGGCGATCGCGAGCAGGCCGGCGACGGCCTTCTGGCGGTCGATCTTCTGCCGGTCGGGGAGCGGCTTCTTCCGCTCCTTCGACCAGAAGGTCGCGATGTTCCAGAGGCGCTGCGCGCCCCAGCGGAACAGCATGAGCGCGGCGGTCAGGACGTACTGGAACAGGTTCGCGTGGCTCTTGGTCTTCGGCACGGCGGCCTCCTTTTCGTTTCAATGGAACAGCAGCTTCAGCGTCGCTTCTTCGAAGGCCGCGTCGACAGGATCGTCGAGGCGGCGGATGGTGGGATAGCGTCGTTCGACGGCCGCGAGCGCGGCCATCTCCGGCATCGACGCCGCGGCGGCGCGTTCGGCGAGGTCGATGTCCAGGAGGAGCAGATGCAGGAACGCCTGCGTCCGCAGCTCGCGCGACCGCGAGCGTCCGGCCATGACCTTCAGGAACGCCTCCTTCGGCTCCGGGTCGTCGGGGTCCCTGCACGCCTGGACGTACAGGATCCGCAGGATGAACGCGATGAGCCCGTCGTCGACGAGTCCGTGGCAGACGATGTGCGCGTATTCGTCGGACCAGTCCTCGATGGGGAACCGTTCCCGGATGCGCGCGGCGGCCGCCGCATGCGTTTCGGACGACAGTTCGGGGTCCGTCAGCCGAAGGAGCAGCTGTTGCAGGGTTTCCTGCGATGAAAGGTCCATGCGTGCCTCACCGGTCCACCTTAGGACGGCGGCTTCGGAAAGTCAAAAGGACGAAAAAGACCGCTCGGAAGCGGTCAGCGGCGGCGGCGATGGTCGCGCACGCGCGGCGGCGGGACCTTGTCGTGGCGCGAGGGCGGGTAGGAGGGGCGCACGCGCGGCGGAGGGGCGCGGCGGTCGCGCCAGACGGCGCGCGGCTGCCAGTACCACTGCGAGCGGTAGCTGTAGTAGTAGCCGTACCGCGGTCCGACGAGCCAGGGGCACGAGGCGTACCAGAGGTCGTCGGCCCAGCAGCCGCCGTCGGCGTAGGTGTAGACGTAGCCCGGCGTCGCCGGCGCGGCCGGACCGACCGAGACGTACGCGGGGCCGCAGGCGGCGAGCGCGAGGGAGAGCGCGGAAAGGACGAGGATGCGTTTCACGGGAACCTCCTGCGCAGGAGGATACAGGAATCGCGCGCGGCGCGGTAGTACGAAAAAACCGCGCCGTAAGCGCGGTTTCATCATGGTCGGAATGACAGGGATTGAACCTGCGGCCTCTCGCACCCGAAGCGAGCGCTCTACCGCTGAGCTACATTCCGACGGGAACGTGCCTACTTTACACGACGCACGGCGGTTTGGCAAGGGAGGGGAGGAAGGTTGACAGGAGGCCTGTTTTCAGGTACTTTGCACGGTCGGTCCTTGTCCAAGGAGGCCCCATGATCGTCGTGTTCGGAACCACCGCCATCTTTTCGGAACGCCCGATGTATCCGGGCCAGCCGCCCGTCTACGAGGATCCGTGTCCCGTCCACGGGCACAAGGCCTGGTCGACGGGCAAGCTCGAGCGCGCGCTCGCGATGGGGCATGACGTCTACGTCTGCACCGTCCTGCCGCTCTTCCGTCCCATGGACGCCTGGTGGCGGAAGCTCGTCTCGCCCGACCGCATCTACCGCCCCGTCGGCGACGCGCGCGGCAAGCCGCACGAGGCCTACGAGCACTTCATCAACGCTCCCTGGCGCCGCTTCCTCGCGGACATCGGGCGCACGCTGCCTGCGGGCGTGAAGGACGCCCTCGACTGGCGCGAGACGCTCGACGGCTCCGACGGCCTCCTCTACGGAGGCCGCCTGTCCGGCTTCGCCGGCTCGGCCTGACCTCACCGGTCAGGCTTTTTTCGTGCTATCATGGACGGGATATCGGTTCCGGCCTCCCGGCTGTTCCGGACGCACGTGAGGACTGCCCCATCGCTTCGCCCAAAAGGACAGGTCAGTGTTCCTTTTGGGGAAATCCGTGCGAAAACTCCCCGTGCAGCCGGGGAGTTTCGCGTTTGACGCGTTCGCTTCCCGTTCGTGTAAGATGCGTTCATGGACCTCTTCGACCTCAAGGACAAGGTGGAAAACCGGAAGCAGGCGCCGCTCGCGGAGCTGATGCGTCCGGCCTCGCTCGACGATTTCATCGGGCAGGACGAGCTGGTGGGGCCGGGTTCCCCGCTCCGCACGCTCTTGGAATTGGACGCCATCCCCTCGATGATCCTCTGGGGGCCGCCCGGCGTGGGCAAGACGACGCTCGCGCGCATCGTCGCGCGGATGACGAAGGCGCGCTTCACGCCGCTCTCGGCCACCACCTCCGGCATCGCGGACCTCAAGAAGGCGGTCGAGGAAGCCAGGGAGCGGCGCATCCTCCACGGCGAGCGCACGATCGTCTTCATCGACGAGATCCACCGTTGGAACAAGGCGCAGCAGGACGCCTTCCTGCCGCACGTCGAGGACGGCACCGTCACGCTCATCGGCGCCACCACCGAGAATCCTTCCTTCGAAGTGAACTCGGCGCTCTTGTCGCGTTCGCGCGTCTTCATCCTGAAGGCGCTGACGGCGGAAGCCATCCAGAGCGTCCTTGAACGGGCGCTGGAACTCGTCCGCAAGCGCGAGGCCTATCCCTATAAGATCAAGGCCGGCAAGGATGCCTTGAGCTATCTGGCGGCCGTCGCCAACGGGGATGCCCGTTCGGCCTTGAACGGCCTGGAACTGGGGCTCCGCAGCGTTCGGCCGGACGCGAAAGGCGTGGTACACTTGAAGAAGGAAGCGCTCGCCAAGACGCTTCAGAAGAACCACCTCCTGTACGACCGCCAGGGGGAGGAGCATTACAACATCATCTCGGCGCTCCATAAGTCGATGCGCGGCTCCGACGCCGACGCGGCGCTCTACTGGCTCGGGCGGATGCTCGAGGCGGGGGAGGACCCGCTCTACGTCGCGCGGCGCGTCGTGCGCTTCGCTTCGGAGGACATCGGTCTCGCCGATCCGCAGGCGCTCGTGCAGTGCGTGGCCGCGTATCAGGCGTGCCATCAGATCGGCATGCCGGAGTGCGACGTCATCTTGGCGCAAGCCGTCGCGTATTGCGCCCGCGCGCCGAAATCGAACGCGCTCTACGCCGGCTACGCGAAGGTCCAGTCGGACATCCGCGCGTTCCCGAACGAGGGCGTGCCGCTCCATCTCCGCAACGCGCCGACGAAGCTCATGAAGAGCGTCGGATACGGCAAGGGCTACAAGTACAATCCGGATTTCAAGGAACCGGTCGACCAGGCGTATCTTCCCGAATCGCTGAAGGGCAGGAAATACCTCGATGTCTAAACGCGCGATCATCTTCGGAGGACTCGGCCTCGCCGCCATCGCGGCGGCGGCGCTCTTCCTGCTCGACCCCGATCCGCAGGCCGTGCTCCGCAAGGCCCAGCGCAAGATCGTGACCGAAGACGCGATGCGCGTCGATCTCGAAGGGCGCGTCGTCCAGCCGCCGGGCGATACCTCCGGCGTCATCGTGGCGGCCGCGACGGGCGTCGACATCGTCATGCGCACCGACATGGATTTCTCGGTCCCGCTCGATCCGTCCTCGCGCACGACGTTCGCGCTCAGCCAGCAGGCGTCTTCGGACGAGCCCGTCGTGCTTTCGGGCGAAAGCCGCAGGAAGGCGGGCCGGCATTACCTCAGGCTGGAGCGGACCGGCGGCCTGTCGGACGATCTCGCCGAGCGCCTGCGCGAACGCTGGGTCGTTTCCGGCCGTTCGTTCCTCGACTTCCTCCTGCCGCCGGACGAACGCGAGCTCGAGGAGCGTCCGCTCGACATCGCGGGCCTCACGGCCATGGCCATCGCGTTCACCGACGTCGACCTCTTCCGCGTCACCGAGAAGCTCCCCGACGCGAAGGTCGGCGACGTGAAGGCGCGCCACTACGCCGTCGAACTCAACATGGACGCCGTCTCGGCGCTCATGCTGAAGCTGCGCGAACTCAAGACCGGCGTGCCCATCCAGGCGGATGACGTCCTCGTCGTCACGGCCGAGGTCGTGCGCTGGGGCCAGCCCGTCGGCGAAGTCTGGGTCGACAAGCGCCGCGGCAAGTTCCTGAAGGTCGAGCTCGTGAGCGCGCTCGACGGCGACGTCTCCTCCGGAGCCGTGGGCGGCATGATGACGTTCTCGCGCTACGGCGAACCCGTGAACGTGGAGGTGCCGCAAGCGGAGGAACTCGAACGCGTCCTGGGCCCGAACTTCGCCAAGCGCCTCAGCCTCGCCGACGATCGCGCCGCAGAGGCGGAGGCCGATGCCGAGGCGGACGCTCCGAAGACGCCGGCGGCCCTTCCGGCGCCGGGCGAGGCGGTCATGCAGTCGGACAGCGACGCCGACGGATTGTCGGACGGCCAGGAATTCTTCTACGGATCGGACGCGTGGAACCCCGACACCGACGCTGACGGCTGGACGGACGGACTTGAAGTTTCGAAGGGGATGGATCCCGTCGGCCCGGGCGCGCTGTTCGGATTCGGGCTATGAGCCGCCTGCGCGTCATCCGCTTGGGCTTTTTCGCGTTCGGACTCATCGTCCTCGTCCAGCTCTTCCGCATCCAGGTGCTCGAGAACGGCTTCTACGTCGCGCTCGCCGAAGGCCAGCATGACCTGTTCCGGCATCTCTTCCCCCAGCGCGGCAAGATCTACGCGCGCGACCGCGCCGCCGGGGACAAGGAGTACCTCCTGGCCACCAACCGCACGCTGAACCTCCTGTACGCCGAACCGTTCCGGCTGGAGGACGCTTCCGAAGCGGCGAAGGCGCTCGCGCCGATCCTGGGCGCCGAGGCATCGGACCTCGCGGCCAAGCTTTCGAACAAGGAGGAGCGCTACCGCGTCCTGGCGCGCAGGCTCGACGACGAGACGCGCGGCAGGATCGAGGCGCTGAAGCTTCCCGGCATCGGCTTTTCCGAGGAGGATTTCCGCTTCTATCCCGAAGGCACGACCGGGGCGCAGCTGCTCGGCTTCGTCGGCGAAAGCGAACGCGGACGCACCGGCCGCTACGGCGTCGAGGGCTGGTTCGACAAGGAGCTCGCCGGCGCGCAGGGCTACCTCGAATCCGAGAAGGATCCGGGCGGCCGCGCCATCGCCATCGGCAACCGCACGATCGAGCCCGCCAAGGACGGCG
This sequence comes from uncultured Gammaproteobacteria bacterium, assembly GCA_964400625.1. Taxonomy (GTDB): domain Bacteria; phylum Patescibacteriota; class Patescibacteriia; order SG8-24; family DYFX01; genus DYFX01. The sequence goes on along the minus strand of CAYNUS010000007.1, from coordinate 45,675 downwards.
TCGACCTCGTGCTCACGATCGACCGCACCGTGCAGTACGTCGCCTGCCGCAAGCTCGACGAGTGGGTGGCGAAGCACGGCGCCGAACGGGGGAGCGTCGTCATCATCGAGCCCGAGACGGGCGCCGTCATCGCGCTCTGCAACGCGCCCACGTTCGACCCGAACGACTACGGCAAGGTCGCCGACATCGGCGTGTACAACGACACCGCGACCTTCGACGCCTACGAACCCGGCTCCATCTTCAAGCCCATCACGATGGCGGCGGGCATCGACACCGGCGACGTCACGCCGGACACGCCGTTCGACGATCCCGGCGAGGTGAAGATCGGCCCCTTCACCATCCGCAACTCGGACCTCAAGGCCCACGGCCGCGTGACGATGACGGACGTCATCACCAAGTCCCTCAACACCGGCATGGTCGAGGTGGTCCACCGCCTCGGCGCGCCGACGTTCCTCAAGTACGTGCGCGACTTCGGCTTCGGACAGAAGCCTGGGCTGGAGCTCCATTCGGAAGCCGCCGGCGACATCGAGCCGCTCGAGCGCAAGGGCGACATCTGGTCGGCCACGGGCTCCTACGGCCAAGGCATCACGGTGACGGCGCTCCAGATGGCCGTGGCCTATGCGGCGCTGGCCAACGACGGCATGATGATGAAGCCGTACGTGGTGGAGGAGATCCGCAAGGCCGACGGCACGGTCGAGAAGCGCGCGCCGAAGGCCGTGCGCCAGGTCGTCACCGAACGGACCGCGCGGCTCGTTTCCGGCATGCTGACGGCGGTGGTCGAGCGCGGGCACGGGACCAAGGCCGCCGTCCCGGGCTACTGGATCGGCGGCAAGACCGGCACCGCGCAGATCGCCCGCAAGGACGGTCCCGGCTACGAGGTCGGCGCCACGATCGGCTCCTTCGCCGGCTACGGCCCCATCGACGACCCGAAGTTCGCCATGGTCGTGCGCATCGACCGTCCCAAGGACGTGCAGTTCGCCGAATCGTCGGCGGCGCCGCTCTTCGGCGACATCGCCAAGTTCCTCCTCGACTACTACCAGATCCCGCCTACCCGCCACTGATATGCTCCGCTACGTGCAAGCCCTCCTGGCCTTCCTCGCCCGCGCCGTCGTCGCGCGCTACCGCCCGCGCATCGTCGCCGTCGCCGGTTCGGTCGGCAAGACCTCGACGACGCGCGCCGTCGCCGCGGTGCTCGGCCGCGCCTTCCCGACGCGCGCCAGCTCCAAGAACCACAACAACGAGATCGGCGTGCCGCTCACGATCCTGGGCGAGGCGGAGACGGGCGGACGCTCGCCCTTCGCCTGGCTCGGCATCTTCTGGCGCGGCTACCGGCTGGCGTTCGGTCCGGAGCGCGCGTATCCCAAGGTCCTCGTGCTCGAGATGGCCACGGATCATCCGGGCGACTTGGCGTACCTGACCGCGATCGCGCCGCCGGACGTCTCCGTGCTGACCGCCGTGGCGGAGGAGCACACCGAATTCCTCGGCGACCTCGACGGCGTGGCGGAGGAAGAGGGGACGATCGTGCGGGCGGTCGCGGAGCGCGGGACGGCCGTGCTGAACGCCGACGATCCGCGCGTGGCCCCGATGAGCGAAGGCCTCGGTGAACGCGCGATTTCCTACGGTTTCGGGCCGGGCGCCCGCGTCCGCGCGGAACGCGTCGCGGTCGAGTCGGCGCTCGGGACGGTCTTCACGCGTTTCGATCTCCTGATCGACGGCGTCCGCTATCCGGCCAACCTTTCCGACGCCATCGGCGAAGGCAACGTGTACGCCGCGTTGGCCGCCGCCGCGGTCGGCACGGCCTTCGGGCTCGATCCCGCGACGATCCCGTACGGCCTCGCGGAATACCAGCCGCCGCCCGGCCGCCTGCGCGTCCTGCCGGGCGTGAAGCGCACCGTCATCGTGGACGACACCTACAACTCCTCGCCGCGCGCCGCCGAGCTCGCGCTCCGCACCTTCCGGGCGCTTCCGCTCGAAGGCGGCGCTCGGCGTTTCGCCGCGCTCGGCGACATGCTCGAGCTCGGCGCGCTCACGGAGCCCTCGCATCGCCGCGTGGGCGCGGCCGCCGCCGAAGCGGGCCTCGACGTCCTGATCGGCGTCGGTCCGGCCTCTTCCGCGCTCTCTGAGGCGGCGCGCGCCGCCGGCATGCCGGAGGGTCGCGTGTTCCACATGCACGACGCGGCGGAAGCCGGACGATTCCTCCAGGACCGCATCCGTCCCGGCGACCTCCTGCTCGTGAAGGGCTCGCGCGGCATGCGGATGGATCGCGTCGTCAAGGAACTCATGGCCGAGCCCGAACGGGCCGCCGAGCTCCTGGTCGGGCAGGAAAAGAACGGCTGAAACAAGCCAAAAAGAAGGCGCTTCTGTCATCAAGCCTTGACAGAAGCGCCTTTTTGAGCTAAAGTAAGCCGTTTCCAGGGAGAGGAATCCCCGGAAAAAACCTTAGGTCCTTCGACAAGAACGACCGCCGAAGTCCAACCGCAACCGACACAGGAGGCATCCGATGAACACCAACGAAGGCTTGCGCGGCCTCTTCGACGAAGCCGTGCAGGAGGCCATCCGGCGTCCCGACACCGACGACGTCGAAGGCAAGACGATCGGGAAGTACCTGATCGGTTCCAAGCTCGGCGAAGGCGGGATGGGCACGGCCTATCTGGCCAAGGACACGAGCGTCGGCCGCACGGTCGTCGTGAAGGTCGTGAACTTCCGGAAGGCCGCCGCCGACCAGACGGGCCTGCTCGTCGAGCGGTTCCGCCGCGAGGCGCGCGCCGCCTGCCGCGTCGGACAGCATCCGAACGTGGCGTTCGTCTACGCCTTCGACGAGATCGATGGCCGGCACCTGCTGGTCATGGAACGGATCGAGGGCCGCACGCTCCGCGACGAGCTCATCACCGAGCTCGGCCGGCCGCGCGCGATGGAGCCGAAGAAGGCCGTCGAGGTCGTCATCGGGATCCTGAAGGGTCTCGAGGCGATTCACGAGGCCAAGATCGTGCACCGCGACCTGAAGCCCGGCAACGTCATGCTGACGCACAAGGACGACCAGGTGAAGATCCTGGACTTCGGCCTCGGCAAGTCGTCCGAAGCTTCGGGCGACCCCGCGCTCGACATGACGCTGACCCAGGCGCGCATGCCCGTCGGTTCGCCGATGTTCATGTCGCCGGAGCAGATCCGCTCGATGCCGGTCGACGGCCGTACCGACATCTACTCCGTCGGCGCGATGCTGTTCCAGATGCTGACCGGGAAGGCGCCCTTCCGGGGCAAGGACGCGGTCGAGATCTTCGACCAGCACCGCAACTTCCCGGTCCCGCCGATCGTCTCGCCGCGCGGCTTGCCGATCCCCGACGGCCTCAAGGACATCGTCCGCAAGGCGCTGTCCAAGAAGCCGGAGGACCGGTACGCCACGGCCGCCGAGATGCGCGCCGCCGTCGAGGCCGTCGACTTCGATCCGAAGCCGGTGGCCGCGGTCCGTCCGCAAGGCGCGTCGCGCGTCTGGGTCATGAGCATCGTCTCGGTGCTCGCCGTCGTCGCGCTCGCCGTCGGCATCACGCTGGCGCTGGGCGAGACGCCTTCCGGGCCTCGCGGCCGCGAAGCGACCATCGTGGCCGCGCCGCCGGTCGTCGAGTCCGCGCCTCCCAAGGCGGTCGAGCCTCGGAAAGCGTCCGGCGGGATCCCCATCCCTCCGCCGCCTCCGCCGGTCGCGACGGTCGCGCAGGGCTGCGAGTCCTACAAGGCCGGCCGGACCTCCGACGCCATCGCGACGCTCACGCGCGCGCTTGCGGCGAAGCCGGACGATGCCGAAGGGCTCTTCTGCCTCTGCGGCTCCTACGTCCGTCAGCCGGAATCCCGCGCGGACGCGCTCAAGGCCTGCCAGGCCTACCGCGCGCGTCCCGATCGGGACATCGACAAGACCCGACAGGTCGACCTCTGGCTCCGGCGCCTCAAGCGCTAGGGCACCCACACTCCACGGGGCGGACATCAGTCCGCCCCTTTTCGCACCGAAAAAAAGCCCGACCTTTTTCGAGGTCGGGCTCTTTTGGTAGCGCGTAGGGGATTTGAACCCCTGATCTTCTCCGTGAGAGGGAGACGTCCTGGACCGGGCTAGACGAACGCGCCATGACGCGTTTGAGGATAGCATTCCTCTGGAAGGTTGTCCAGAGGAATGCTACGCTGGAAAGGACTTTTAAGCTTAATCGTTCGCTTCCATGCTGCTCCACAAGCTCATGCATAACCCCGCCGCGGCTTGGCTCCGTAAGCCGATGCATGCGGAATGCGCCAAGCTCTTCCTGCGCCTCGCGGTCGGCGCCGTCTTCATCAACCACGGCCTCATGAAGTTCAAGGCCGGCATGTCCGCCATCGCCGGGTTCTTCGGCAAGCTCGGCATCCCGATGCCGGAGCTCATGGCCCCGTTCATCTCGACGCTCGAGCTCGGCGGCGGCATCCTCATCATCCTCGGCCTCGGCACGCGCCTCTTCGGCGCCCTCTTCGCCGCCACCATGCTGACGGCCATCGCCACGGCCTTCGGCTGGAAGGTGATGGATGCCGAGCTCGAGCTCGTGCTCCTGGCCTCCTCCGTCTCCCTGCTCCTCACGGGCGGCGGCAAGTACGCGCTCGACGCCCTCCTCATGAGGAAAGGCGCCGGCGAACATGACGCCGCGCTCCCGATGGCCGCGCCCAAGGCGTGACGGTTGACGGGATCGCGATTTCCGGCTACGCTGAGGCATTCCCAGCGTAGTTTTGATTTCGCCCATGTTCTCCTGGAAGACCGCCGGAAAACCGATCGTGGCCCTGTCGCCGATGGCCGACATGACCGACTCCGAATTCTGTCTCATGGCCAAGCGCTTCGGGGCGAAGATTGTGTTCCGCGAGATGGTCTCGTCCGAAGCCGTCGTCCGCGGCAACGAGAAGACGCTCGACATGACCGCCTTCGAAGAGGAGGAGCGGCCGCTCATCCAGCAGATCTTCGGCGCCGACCCCGACACCATGGCCGAATCCGCCCGCATCATCGAGGAGAAGTACCATCCGGACGGCATCGACATCAACATGGGCTGCCCGGTCTACAAGATCACCTCGAACTTCAACGGCGCGGCGCTCATGAAGGACGCCAAGCTCGCATCCGAGATCATCAGGAAGATGAAGGCCGCGATCACGGTGCCGCTCTCGGTGAAGATCCGCCTCGGCTGGGCGGACCCGCGCGAGTGCCTGGACTTCGCGCCCGCGCTCGAGCAGGCCGGCGCGGACCTCCTCACGGTCCACGGACGCACCAAGGCGCAGGGCTACTCCGGCGTCGCCGACTGGCAGATGGTCGGCGAGGTGAAGAAGCGCGTCTCGATTCCCGTGCTCGTGAACGGCGATATCCATTCGCCCGAGACCGCGAAGCCCGCCATGGAAGCCTCCGGCGCCGACGGCGCGCTCATCGCCCGCGGGGCGCTCGGCAATCCCTGGATCCTGAAGCAGATCGAGGAAGTCCTCTCCGAAGGCCGCGTCCTGACCGTCATCGACGAGGAGACGCGCCGCAAGGCCGTCATCGACCACACCAAGCTCATGATCGCGAAGCACGGCCCGGAGCGCGGCGTCGTCCTGATGCGCAAGCACTATGCCTGGTACTTCAAGGGCAGCCCGCGCAGCAAGGAACTGCGCATGGCGCTCAACCAGGCGAAGTCGCTCCCCGACGTGGAGGCGATCCTCGCCTTGGAAAAGACCCTCGCCCCGGCTTAGGCCGGAGCGAGGTGTTTTTTGATCTTCTCCACGAGTGCCCCCATCGTGGTGTCCGACTTCACCAGGTACTCGCGCACGCCGTGCGCCTTGATGCGTTCGACGTAGCTCTGCTGGGTGACGTTCGTCATCACGATGACGGGGAGCTTCGCCGGATCCGTCTCCGCGGACTTCGCCATCTCGTCGAGGAACTCGAGGCCGCTGCGCTTGGTCATCACGAGGTCGAGCACGATGAGGTCCGGCCGCGCCTTCCGCAGTTCCTCCATCGCGGCGTCGCCGTCCGGCGCGCTCGCCACCTCGAACCCTTCCTTCCGCAGCTTGTGCTCGTAGGCCTCGCGGAGCAGCCTGTCGTCCTCGACCACCAGGAGGCGCGGCATATCAGCCGAGCTGCCGCTTGATGACCTCGACGATCGTCGCGATCGGCGTCGTGGACTTGATGAAATAGTCCTTGGCGCCGTAGCGCAGCATCAGCTCCTTGTCGCTTTCGCGCACCGAATTCGAAAGCACGATGATGCGGACCTTGTCCTTGAGGGCCGGATCCTCGTGGACCTGCTTGAGCAGCTCGATGCCGCTCATCTCCGGCATGACGAGGTCGAGCAGGACGACGTCGGGCGCGTCCTCCCGGATGCGCCGGATGCCTTCGGCGCCGTTGGGCGCGCTCGCGACCTCGTAGCCTTCGTGCTTGAGCTTCGCCGCGTACGCTTTCTGGAGGTAGGCGTCGTCGTCGATGATGAGGACGAGCGGGGCGCTGGTGTGCATGGGATTCATGAGAGGACTTTTTTCGGAGGGACGCGCCGCCTCGGCGGGCTGCCTTCGACCGGCAGGGTGAAGCTGAACGTGGAACCTTCGCCGGGCTTCGAGACGAACGAGAGCGCGCCGCCCGAGAGCTCGACGATCTGCTTCACGACGTAGAGGCCGAGCCCGGTGCCCTCCGCGTCGCTGCGCGCGGCGTTGGTCGCGCGGAAGAACTTGGTGAAGAGCAGCGCCTGCTCCTCCGGCGGGACGCCGATGCCGGTGTCCTGCACCGCGAAGCGCAGCCACGCCCCGTCGCGCGCGGCCTCGACGCGCACCGTCCCGCCCTTCGGGGTGTATTTCACCGCGTTGGAGACGAGGTTCATGAACACCTGGCGGACGAGCTTCGGATCGACGTCGATCCGCGGCATCGGCTTCTTGAGGAGCGCCAGCGAGACGCCTTTCTGGGCCGCCAGGGGCAGATGCTCCGCGATGACGCTCTCGAGCATCTCCCCGAGATCGACGCTGACGGGCACGAGCTCGATGGTGCCGGATTCGATGCGGGAGACCGAGAGCAGGTCGTTGATCAGGTCGATCATGCGCTCGTTCGAGTCGAAGGCGTTCTGGAGGAACTTCTTCTGCGTCTCCTGCAGTTCGCCGGCGTCGCCCGAGAGCAGCATCTCGATGAACCACTTGATGGCGGTGAGCGGCGTGCGGAGCTGGTGCGAGGCGATGAAGATGAATTCGGACTTCTGGCGGTCGAGCTGCTTGCGCTCCGTCACGTCGCGGGCGACGGCGGAAGACCCGACGATCGCGCCTCGCTCGTTCCGGATCGCCGAGACGGAGAGCGAGACGTCGATGACCCTGCCGTCCTTGCGCAGGCGCTGGGTCTCGTAATGCTCGACCGTCTTGCCGCGGCGGATGCGGTCCAGGATCTTCTCGACCTCGTCTTGCAGCTCCTTCGGCGCGATCAGGCCGATGTGCTTTCCGAGCGCCTCGTCCGCCGTCCAGCCGTAGAGGCGTTCGGCGCCCTTGTTCCAGCTCGTGATCGTGCCGTCGAGATCGCGCCCGATGATGGCGTCCTCGGCGTTCTCGACGATCGCGGCCTTCTCGGCTTCGGCGCGGCGCGCGGCGGAGCGGTAGCGCAGCGCGGCCCCGAGCACCGCCAGCACCGCGAGGATCATGAGCGCCAGGAGGCCGAGGAAGAGGCCGTTGCGGATCACGAGCGCGCGCAAGGCCTCTTCGCGCGGGGCGAACGCTTCGGCCACGCGCTGGGTCACGACGACGCCCCAGCCGTAGCCGGGAACCTGCCGGTAGGCGGCGAGGCGCTCCTCCTTCTCGATCGGGTTGTAGGAGATCTCCATGCCGCTGCTGCCGGAGAGCACGTGGCGGACCGCGGGGACGGCGCTGAAGTCGACGATCTCGGCGTCGACGTCGAAGCGGGGGTGCCCCGCGAGATGGCCGCGCTGGTCCACGAAATACGCGAAACCGCCGTCGCCGACCTCGATGCCCCTGCTCCAGGCGAAGAACGTCTCGAGCGTGATCTGGAACGAAAGGATGCCGATGACGCGGCCGTCGCCGGCGCGGATGGGGGAGACGACCGCGACCACGTTCCGCGCCGGTTCGCCGGTGCGGCGGTAGACTTCGGAGACGTACGGCTTCCACTCCGCGCTGACGCCCTTGTACCAGTCGCGGTGCGCGAAGTTCTGTCCGAGGACGGTCGAGGGCGTGAGGGAGTCGGCGCGCAAGGTCCCGTCGGGCTCGAACAGCACGACGCGCTCGATGTCGGGGAAGTGCGCCGGCGCGTCGATCACCCGCTTCATGGCGTCGTCCCAGAGCCCGGCCTCGACCTCGTCGCGGAAGGCGACGCGCGTGGCGTACGAGACGTTGAGGTCGACGACCCGGTCGAGCCGTTCCTTGAGCGTCGAGGCGGCGAGGTACGCCATCGCCTGGCGGCGTTCCACCGTCAGCGTCGTGAGGTCTTCATGCGTGCGCCGATACCCGGCGACGGCGAGGATCGCCGACGGGAGGAAGAGGGCCAGGAAGAAGGCCGCCGAAAGCGCGCGCCGCCAGCGGGGGACGGCGTAGGCGTTCATGACGCGCTCGGCGATATCGGACCGGAACCGCGCGTAACGGTTTTCCTGTTCCATACGAACGGAAGTTTACCATACGCCCCCGGAGGCCTATAATCCCCGCATATGGCCGACGCCTGGAACGCGTACCTCGTGCACCCGCTGCTCGACACCCTGCTCTTCCTCTACCGCACGGCCGCGTTCGGGAATTTGGGCGTCGCCGTGATCGAGCTCACGGTCCTGCTCCGCCTCGCGCTCCTGCCGCTCACGATCCTCGCGGAACGTTCGAGCGCGCGCTACGAACGCCTTTCGGAAGACGTGGCGGCCATCCAGGGCCAGTACAAGAACGACCCTGTGCTCGCCAACGAGCAGGTCCGCGAGCTCCTCAAGAAGCGGAAGATCAATCCGTGGGCCAAGGCGACGGTGCTGCTCGTCCAGCTCGCGGTGCTCCTCGCGCTCTACCAGGTCTTCACCCGCGGCGCGCTGTCGCCGGAGGTCGTGCCCACGTTCTTCGGCATGAACCTCGTGGAACGGAGCGTCTGGTGGGCGCTGGCCGTGGGCGCCGTGCTTTACCTCGAGATCGCGCACGAACAGCGCCAGGTGGAGCATCTCCTCGGCAAGCAGGATGCCATCTACCGCTACGCCTTCCCGATCGCCTCCGTCGCCGTGCTCGCGCTGCTGCCGATGGTGAAGGCGCTCTTCGTCCTCACCTCGATGGCGTTCTCCTACGGCGTCTCGCGCGTCCGGCACGCCCTCTGGCCTTCCGAAACGAAACCCTGAACCCATGCTTCCCGTCGCCAAAGTGCGCACGCTCAAGAACGGCGTGCGCGTCGTCACCGCTCCCACCGGATCGGAACTCACCACCATCGTCTTCGCCGTGCGGGCCGGCGCGCGCTGCGAGACGGCGCGGACGCGCGGGCTCGCGCATCTCGTCGAGCATCAGATGTTCAAGGGCGGCTCGCTCTACCCGACCGCCGAGGAGGTCAACGCCGCCGTCGCCTCCATCGGGGCGACGTACAACGCCTCCACCAACATGGAGTTCACGTATTACGTGATCGAGTGCGCCAAGGCGCGCGCCGCGGAGGCCTACCGCATCCTCGCCGACGTGTTCCTCCGGCCGCGCTTCGACCCGAAGGAGTTCACGCGCGAGAAGATGGTCGTCCTCGAGGAGATCCTGCGTTCGCGCGTGGACCAGACGTACTACCTCTCGATCATCTTCGAGGACCTGCTCTACGGGCACCAGCCGCTCGGACGGGACATCAACGGCACGATCCGCACCGTGCGCTCCCTGACGCGCGCGCATGTCCGGCGTTTCGTGCGCGAGCGCTACGTCGGACGGGACGTGTGCGCGCTCTTCATCGGCGGAGGGGAACTGAAGGCGCTCGCCTCCGCCGCCGCGCGCGATTTTTCCGTCTTGCCTCGCGGCCGCGCCGCCCGCTGGAAGCCGTACCGCCCCGCCCCCTCGAAGCGCTCCGTCCGCCACCTGATGCGCGACGATGAGATGACGGCCATCATGGCCGGCGTGCCGGGCGTGCGCGCGGGTTCCCGCCTGCGGCGCGTGCAGGACGCGCTCGGGGAGGCGCTCGCGGGACCGACGTCCTCGCGCCTCTATAACCGCCTGCGCGAGCGTGAAGGGCTCGTCTACGAGATCTTCGGCGGAGCGGAGCATTATTCCGACGCCAGCCACCTCTTCGCCCTCACCGAGACGGACCCGAAGCATGCCGACAAGGTCGTCGGGATCGTGCTCGAGGAGTTCGCGCGCGCCGCCGCGGTGCCGTTCGGCGAGGACGAGATCGCGGCCGCGAAGGCCCAGCTCCTGGCCGCCGTGGCCCGCGCTCCCGAGGACCGCGAGCGCCTCGCCAGGGAATACTTCTGCTCGATCTTCTTCGAGGGCGGGTTGCGCCAGCTCGCCCGCACCAAGGCGGACATCGAGGCCGTCGACGCCGCCGCGGTCAATCGGCTCGCGCGCCGCCTCTTCGTCGGGCGCCGCTTCATCGCCAGCATCGGCAAGCGCCCGCCGCGGGCCCCGTGACGGGAACGCGTTCACGTCCGGGCGCGCGCATGGTATAGTGCACGCATAATCCATCAGGAGGACCCTATGGCCCGCACCAAGCAGACGGCTCGGAAGAAGTCATCGCGCGCGACCGGTTTCGGCCGCATCGGCCGCATCGTCGGACGCAAGAAGTCGTCCGGCGCCCGCACCAAGCAGACGGCTCGTCGGACGTCCGGCGCCCGCACCAAGCAGACGGCGCGCAAGTCGACGGGCGGCCGCTAAGCCGCCGCAACGCAGGATCCTATGGCGACCAAGTTCCCCAAGAAGAAATCGTCCGGAGGCCGCTCCACCGGCGGCAAGGCGCCTCGCAAGAAGTCGTCCGGCGCCCGCACCAAGCAGACGGCCCGCTAAGGACGCGGACGCGACGGCCCTCCGGGGCCGTTTTCGTTTTCCGGACGCGGCGGGGAGGGGGTGGTATACTGGATGCGTATGGCGATCTTCTCCGCGACGAAGGGGATGGACGCGAACGAGCGCTCGTGGGTCATCCTGATTTCCGCGAGCCTCTTTTTCCTGCTGGTCGGCGCCGTGCTGTACAACACGATCGTGCAGACGGTCGTCATCAAGCGCGCCGGCGTGCAGTACGTGCCGGTCCTGAACGTCATCGGCGCGCTCGCGACCCTGGCGGGATCCTGGCTCGGCCTCGGCCCTTTGCGGCGCCGCTCCGCGATGTGGCAGACGCTGTTCTATGCCGGCGTCACGTTCGCCGGCGCCGCGGCGCTCGGCCTCGCGTACGCGCGCCTCGGGCAGGGGTCGCTCGCCGGGGTGCTCGCCTTCGGCGCGCTCGGGGTCTGCGTCTCGGCCTTCGGCGCCGGCGGCGCCATCGCGCGCCTCAACAACGCCCAGACCGACGTCTTCGACGTCGCGGCCATCCAGCGCGTCGATCCGATCATGACGAGCGTCGCCGTCGGGGCGGTCCTGCTCTCGGGCGGGGCGCTCGCGGCCTTCAGCGAGGCCGTGCCGACGGGCGTCTTCTTCGCGTTCGCCGCGCTCCTCATCGCGGCGGCGCTGCCCTTCATCCTGATGATGCGCGCGAAGTGGAACCGCGAGAACGGCACGCGGCCGCCGGCGCCGGAAACGGGCGCCGGCGCGTTCTCGCTCCGTCCTTCGAAGATCTTCCGGCGCCGCGACGTGGCGCGCTTCGTCTGGCTGCTCGGCCTCATCGTCGGGCTGTCGTTCGTGCTCGGCCGCGTCTTCGGCTACGGGCTGACCGTGGCGGCCGACGCGCGGTTCGCCACGGAGCAGGACCTGAACGCCTTCTACGGCTGGTTCACCGTCGCCGCGGGCCTCGTCGAGATCGCCTTCCTGAACCTCGTGCAGCTCCCGTTCATGCGCCGCTACGGCCTGCTCAGGAGCCTTTCCCTGCCGCCGCTCGTCGTGATCGCCGCCGTCGCGCTGGTCGCGTTCCTGCCCGGCTTCTGGGTCGTCGCCGCCGCCGTCGGCGTGCGGCAGGTCGTCATCAACCTCCAGGGGACGGCCTTCCAGGCGATGGCCGAGGGTCTCGACGATTACGACCGTACGGCCGCCTGGAACTGGATCGAGGGCGGCGCGGAATTCGCCTTCGACCTCGTCTCGAGCGCCGTCATCTTCGCCGTCACGCTCTTCGTCCTTCCGCTCGGCGTCGAGACCACCGTGCGCGTCGCGGCCCTCCTCGCGCTCGTCCTGCTCGGCATGCGCCTCATCCTCGACGGCCGCATGCGCCGCGCCTACCCCGAGCTCCTCTTCTCGAGCCTGAAGGACGGGGACCATAAGACGCGCCTGCGCGCCGCCGAAGCGCTCGCGGAACTCCGCCATGCCGGACGGCGCGACCTCGCGCCGCTCCTCGACGTCGTCCGGGACGTCAACGCGGCGCCGGGCCTGCGCGTGGCGGCGCTCTCGACGCTCGGCAAGATCGGCGATCATGACGTCCTGCGCGTGGTGCGCGAGGCGCTGCGCGACGAGGACGACGCCGTCCGCGAGGAGGCCTTCCGTACGGTGGCCGCCTTCAACTACCGTCCCGAACGGCTGTACGAGAGCGGTTTCGCGCGCCACGACCTGCTCGCCGACGCGCGCGAGGCCTTCGGCCGCGAACGCCGTCCGGAAATCGTGGCCGCCGCGCTCGAGGCCTTGGTCGCGCTCCAGGATCCGCAGATCGTGCCGTTCCTGCTCTCCGTCCTGCGTTCGGGCCCGGTCTCGGTGCGCCGTAGCTGCCTGCGCTCGCTCCGCCGCTTCCGCGACGCTTCGCTCATCGACCACGTGGCGCCGCTGCTCCGCGACCCCTCGCCGCAGGTGCGCGCGCAGGCCATCGCGCTCCTGTGGCAGTTCCCGTGGGAGCGCCGCGCCCGCCTCGCGCCGCATCTTTCCGCGCTGCTCTCCGCGGCGGAAGGAGAGGAGGCGCGCCAGGGGCTCTACCTCGTCGGCACCCTCCGCCTCGTCGACGCGAAGCCGCGCGCGCTCGCCGCGCTCGATTCCGAGGACGCGGCGCTCGCCTTCGAGGCGGCCGTCGCGCTGCTGAAGTTCGGCGACCGCGACGGCGCCAAGACGCTCGAACGCGCCGTGCTTTCCGATTCGGACGAGCCGGCGCGCAGGCTCGATGCGCTCGTACGCCGCGGCGAACTGCCCAAGGCGGGCGAGGAGCTCGTCCGGTCGCTGCTGCACGAGCATCATCTCCATTATCCCGCCGCGCTTCCCGTGGGCGAACCGCTCGACGCGCGCCTCGCCGGCATCCCGGACGCCTGCCTGCGCGCGCTTGCGCCGTTCTATGCCGCGCCGGAAGACCGCGCCGAACTCCGCAAGATCGAGCGCGAGCTCGCCGCGCGCCGCGTCCGGCCGGCGCCCAAGGGATCGGTCGCCCTGCGCGGCCTCGCGACGCCGTGGCGCGAGATGGCGTCGGTCGCCCTCCTGGCCCGCGGGTTCGAGCTCCGCGACGACGGCGCCGTGACCGTCGCGCAGGACGGGAGTCCCGACGTCCTGATCGGCGGCGCCGGCGCGCCGGTCGCGCGCGACCGCTACGCCCCGTCCGAACTCGTCGCGGCCGTCCGCCGCGCCGTGCGGGAGCGCTGATCGCGCGCTTCCTTTCCGCGCGCCTCCTTGCTACCATCCCCCATATATGGCCGACCGTCTCGACCAGCTGATGTATTCGTTCGTCGTCGAGGACGTCCTCAAGGGGCTTTTCATTTACGTCCCTCCGGGCTACGTCGCCTGCGTCTACGACCTCGGCCGCGGCGTGCTGAAGAAGGTGATGATGCCGGGCCTGCACCTCAAGATCCCGTTCTGGCAGAAGGCCAAGCTCTTCAACACGCAGACGCTTGAATACTCGATCTCGAACGAGTTCCGCCCCGAGCACGTGAAGGCGCTCGGCGACACGCCCATCACCGCGCAATCGTCGGACGGCAAGCGCATCCAGGTCGAAGGCACCATCCTGCTCCGCCTCGACATCGAGCAGATCCCGATGATCTGGCAGAACATCGGCGACGACTTCGTCCAGAAGATCGTCCGCCCCACCATCCGCAGCCGCATGCGCATGATTTCCGCCCGCTATCCGCATGCCGACATCTGCTCCTCGCGCCGCGACCAGGTCGAGATCGAGACCAAGCAGGAGCTCGAGCGCATCTTCTTCCCTCGCGGCATCCGCGTGGAGAACGTGCTGCTCTCCGATATCCGCGAATGCCCCGCCGATGCCGAATGAACCGCGCGCCTGGCACGCCCTGACCGTCGATGAGGCGCTCGAAGCGCTCGGCACGGGCCACCAGGGCCTCTCCGACGCCGAAGCCGAAGCGCGGCTCGCGGCCCACGGCCCCAACGAGCTTCCCGCCGAGCCGCCCGCGTCGCGGCTTTTGCTGTTCCTGAAGCAGTTCCACAGCGCCCTCATCTATATCCTGCTCGCGGCCGCCGGCATCTCGCTCCTCTCCGGCCACCCGTTCGACGCCGCCGCCATCCTCGTCATCGTGCTGGCCAACGGCGTCATCGGCTTCGCGCAGGAGCGCAAGGCCGAGGCCGCGCTCGCCAAGCTGAAGGAGATGGTCGTCCCGACCGTCGCCGTGAAGCGCGGCGACCGCGTGGCGCGCGTCGAGGCCTCGCGCCTCGTGCCGGGCGACATCGTGCTCGTGGCCGAAGGCGGGCGCGTGCCGGCCGACCTGCGCCTCGTGATGTCGGTCGACCTCCGTGCCGACGAATCCGCCCTCACGGGCGAATCCGTCCCGAGCGCCAAGACGCTCGCGCCGTCCGCGCCGCACGCCGCCCAAGGCGACCGCACCTCGATGCTCTTCATGGGCACGCTCGTCACCTCCGGCGAAGGCGCCGGCATCGTCGTCGAGACGGGCGAACGCACCGTCTTCGGCGCCATCGCGCGCTCGCTCGCCGTCATCAAGCGCGAACGCACGCCGCTCGAGCGCCGCGTCGACCGCCTCGGCCGCACGCTGGCTCTGGGCGCCATCGGCTTTTCCGGCCTCATCTTCCTGATCGGCGTCCTGCGCGGCTTGGAACCGCTCGAGATGTTCCTCATGGCCGTCGCCATGGCGGTCTCGAGCATTCCCGAAGGCCTGCCGGCCGTCCTCGCCGTCGTCCTCGCCGTCGGCGTCCAGCGCATGGCGCGCCGGAACGCCGTCACGCGCCGCCTGCCCGCCGTCGAGACGCTCGGCGTCGTCGACGTCGTCTGCACCGACAAGACCGGCACGCTCACCGAGAACCAGATGACCGCGCGCCGCGTCGTCACCTTGACGCACGAGATCCAGGTCACCGGCGAAGGCTGGGAGCCGGAAGGGGAGTTCCTCGTCGACGGCGAGAAGCTGAACGCGAGCGATCATGCGCCGCTCATGCACCTCCTGCGCGTCGCCGCCCTCTGCAACAAGGCCGAGGTGATGCGCCAGGACGGGCGCTGGATCGCGAGCGGCGACCCGACCGAAGCCGCGCTCGTGGCGCTGGCCGCCAAGGCCGGCTACGAGAAGCACGATTTCGCGCGCACGGAGCGCACCGTCGACGAGATCCCGTTCAGCTCCGACCGCCGCTACCGCGCCATCCTCCACGACTACGCCGGCCCCGACGACCAGCCGCGCCGCGAGATCATGGCCGTGGGCGCTTTCGAGACGCTCCTGGCGATGACGTCGACCGTCATCGAATCAGGCGACGCGCATCCGCTCACGCCCGTGGCCGCCGGCCGCCTGGAGGAAGCCAACCGCGAGCTGGCCGCGCAGGCCATGCGCGTGCTCGCCGTCGCCGTGAAGCGCACGGACGCGACGAGCGCCGAACTGCGCGACGAGGACATGTCCGGCATGACGATGCTCGGGCTCATCGGCATGATCGATCCGCCGCGCAAGGGCGTGGCCTCCGCCATCGCCGACTGCCGGCGCGCGGGCATCCGCGTCATCATGAACACCGGCGACCACCTCGAGACCGCCGTGGCCATCGCCCGCGAGGTCGGCATCCTCGAGGAGGGCGAACCGCTCGAAGGACGCGTCTTCACCGACCGCGACGTCGCGGCCATGTCCGACGCGGAACTGCGCGAAGTCTTGCGCGAGGCGCACGTCCTCGCGCGCGTCTCGCCGCACACCAAGGTGCGCGTCGTGAACGGTCTCAAGGCGCTCGGCCACACGGTCGCCATGACCGGCGACGGCATCAACGACGCGCCCGCGCTCAAGTCCGCCGACATCGGCGTGGCCATGGGCATCACGGGCACCGACGTCACCAAGGAAGTGGCCGAGATGGTTTTGACCGACGACAACTTCGTCTCCATCGTGAACGCCGTCGAGGAGGGCCGCATCGTCTACCGCAACGTCAAGCAGACGGTGGCGTATCTCGTCACGACCAACGTCGGCGAGGTCGTGACCATCCTGGCGGCGCTCGCCCTCGGCATGCCGCTGCCGCTCCTGCCGGCGCAGATCCTCTGGCTGAACCTCGCCACCGACGGCTTCACCGGCGTCGCGCTGGCCGCCGAAAAGCGCCACGGCGACGAGCTCACGCGCCCGCCGCGCCGCAAGGACGACCGCATCCTCACGCGCAACCTCCTGCTCATGACCTTCGCGACCGCGGCGCTCATGGCCGTCGGCACGCTCGCGCTCTTCCGCTGGGCGGACGCGGCCGAGGGCATCGAGCGCGCCCGCACCGTCGCGTTCCTCTCGATGGCCTTCTTCCAGCTCTGGAACGTCTTCAGCATGCGCTCCGCGACGGACTCGATCTTCACCCTCGGCTGGCGCACCAACAAGTGGGTCGTCCGCGGCGTCGCGCTCTCGATCGCCCTCATCATGGCGCTCGTCTACGTGCCGGCGCTCCAGCGCGTCTTCGGCCTCGCGGCCGTCGGCTGGCGGGAATGGGCGCTCGCGATCGCCGTCTCCTCGTCGGTGCTCTGGGCCGTCGAAGGCTACAAGCTCCTCATCCGCCGCGGCGTCATCCCGGCGCGCTGGCTCTAGGCTTGACATTCCGGCCGGGAAGGACTACGGTCGCCACGGCCCTTTCAGGAGATCACGTTGCGCATCAGCATCATCGTTTCCTCCGAGCGTCGCGACGACGCGCTCCTCATCCTCGAATCCGTCGGCTTCGTCCGCGACGACGCCGACCCGTCGCCGCCGCCCGGCAGCGACCGGCTCGAGGTGCAGGGGGAACTGCCGGAGAAGTCGGTCCCCGAGCTTCCCGCCATCGACGGCATCCTCGACTGGAAGATCCTTCCGCTCGAGGAAGAGGACGCCCGCTCGGACCGCTGGCCCTGGCAGCAGAAGCCCGAAACCGACTGACGAAGCCCTCCACGGGCTTCTTTTTTTCGTCGTCGGCTCCGCCCCGAAAACCTCGTGTACCGTTTTGCGTCACCTGACGCATTTCGGTACACGTGTCTTTTTCGAGGAAACGAAAAATCCCGCCCGTCCCGCGCGGCGGGATCAGGGACGGGATGCGGGATCGGCGAGCGCGGCGATCTTGCGGCGGGAGCGGCGGACATGCGCGGCGGACATGAGGAGGCCGAGACCGGCGCCCACGATCGCGGGGAACGCGCCGCCGACCAGGCCGGGCAGGATCGACATGCAGGCCATGATGACGACGACGCCCCACCAGATGTCCTGCCGGGCGAAGCGGAGCTCGCGGTCGCGGACCTCGCGTTCGAGCATCGCGCGGCTGTGGTCGATGAGCGCCTCGGAGCCCAGCACGAGGGCCGGGATCTCTTCCTGCGCCTCGCCGCAAGTGGGGCAGAGGAGGACGACCTTGCCCTCCCGCTCGACGGGCGTGAGCGCCTCGTGCCGGCTGTCGGCGCGGCAGGTGAGCTCGTGGACGAACCCGGCTTCCTGCCACTTGTTGACGATGCGGATGATGTCGGCGTTGGTGCGTTGGGACACGGTGCCTCCCGGGAAAGTGCTGGCGGAAGCATGGCCGTTTCCGGCGGAAACGTCAATCCCGGCGCTGGCTTGACGGCAGCCGTTAGCACTCGTAAGATGGGATTGCTAACGCTATGGAAACCCTCGACCCCCGCAAGGAAACGCTTTTGAAGCTGACCGTCCGGCGGTACGTGAAATCCGCCGAGCCGGTGGGTTCGGCGTGGCTGGCCGAAGAGTCCGGCCTCGACGTTTCCTCAGCGACCATCCGGAACGAGCTCGCGGAACTCGAAGACCTCGGCTACCTGCTCCAGCCGCACACCTCCGCGGGACGCGCGCCATCAGAAAAAGGCTACCGCTACTACGTCGCGCACTTCCTGGAGAAGAAGCCTCCGTCCGGCGAAGCCTCCGAAGCGATCGCCGACGCCGTCCACGAATCGTTCGAGGACGCCGAACGCCTCCGCCGCGCCGCCAAAGCGCTCGCGGAACTCGCCCAGGAATCCGCGCTCGTCGCCTTCGCCCCGCGGAACGTCTACTACACCGGCCTCTCGAACCTCTTCGCCAAACCGGAGTTCCGCCAGTTCTCGCAGGTCGCCGTGATGTCGAAGGTCCTCGATCACCTCGACGAGACGATGGAGAAGATGTACCCCCAAGTCGCGCCGTCGGTCAGCGTCCTCATCGGCAGCCAGAACCCGTTCGGCCCCGACTGCGGACTCGTCATCGGCCGCGTGCCCCACCGTAGCCGCGAGGCGGAGGGGGGCGCCGACCACGCTTCGACCTACGGCGTCCTCGGCCTCCTCGGCCCGATGCGCATGGACTACGACTCTGGCGTCGCCCTCCTCGAAACCGCCATCGAAACGCTGAAACGCTGATATGGAAGAAGAACAGAAAATCGATTCCGAAGAAACCACCCCGGCGTCCTCACAATCCACCCCGGCGGAGGCCGGGGCCCAGCCCTCCGACGCCGTCTCCTTGGAAGAAATGGAACAACGCTGGAAACGCGCCCTCGCCGACTACGCCAACCTCCAGAAGGACGTCGCCCGCGAGCGGATGGAGATGGGCCAGTACGCCACGCTCCGCGTCGTCGAGCGGTTCCTCCCGGTGTTCGACAACTTCCACGTCGCCGTGAGCCACATGCCCAAGACCGAGGACAAGACGGTCCTGAACTGGGCCCTCGGCGTCGGCTTCATCCAGAAGCAGATCGACGACGCGATGAAGGACCTCGGCCTCACCGCCATCGCGACGGAAGGACAGACGTTCGACGCCGCCAAGCATGAAGCCGTCGGCGAAGAGGACGGCGGCAAGGAACCCGGCAGCATCCTGAAGGAAGTCCAGAAAGGCTACGAGATCAACGGCAAAGTCGTCCGGCCTTCGAAAGTGATCATCGCGAAATAATATGATGCGACCACGCGCGATGATCATCCTGAGCGAAGCGCAGCGAGCCGAAGGATCTCTCTAAGGTAACGAACAAATAAACGTATGGTGTTCAAAAGCGACCTCGAGTGGGAATCCGACTACCAGCACCACCGCTTCTCCTTCAAGGAGTGGGGGAACTTCCTGAATTTCTTCCGCCTCGACCCCGACATGATGGTCACGGTCCCTTCGCGCGCCGTCGACGAGAACGGCAACCGCGCCAAGGAACAGAAGATCCGCCTCCGCGACCTCCCCAAGCACAAATCCGGCGCCACCTCCATGAAACTCGCCGTCCAGACCCAGAACAAGCTGGTCAAATTCGAAGCGGCGGGGGCGAGCTTCCAGGCGAAGGCGGAGTGATATGGGCGAACATGAAAAATACAATAAGCGTGCCACGAAGGGATTACTGTACGGTCTCCTGACTTTCGGTGTTTTTTACGGAGGCTATCATCTCTTGTACGGACAAAATGATTCTTGGTTTGTGGTCGCGGCCATCCTTGGTTTTTTGGTCGGGGTCCTTCAGGCCGCTCACGACTAGATTTATGTCCCTCCTCCCCAAAAACCCATTCGATGACGCGTCGCTCGCGCCGGTCGGCGGGGGATTCATTCCTCCGGTCGACGTCTACGAGAAGGCCGAGAGCGTCGTCGTCGAGACGGCCCTGCCGGGCGTCGATCCGAAGGACGTCGAGGTGAAGGTCGAAGGCGACCTCCTCGTCATCACGGGCAAGAGCGAGCACCGCACGGAAGTCGACGAGAAGAACTACCTCTACAAGGAAGTCCGCTACGGCGCCTTCCAGCGCAAGGTGCAGCTGCCGAAGCCCGTCCTCGGCGAGAGCGCGGAGACGACGAGCGAGCACGGACTGCTACGGATCACGCTGCCGAAAAAGTGATGTCATCCCGAGCCCCGCGTTGCGGGGCGGTAGGGATCCCTCTTGAAGGAAGGCTCGTATTCCAAAAGGGATTCCTACCGGCGCGCTGGAACGCGCGCCTCGGAATGACACGTGACGGATAATCATCACCACTATGCCTAAAATCCTCGGAATCGACCTCGGAACCACCAACTCGTGCATGGCCGTCATCGAAGGCGGCCAGCCCAAGGTCCTCGAAAACAAGGAAGGCGCGCGCACCACGCCTTCGATGATCGCGGTCACCAAGACCGGTGAGCGCGTCGGGGGCCTCTTGGCGAAGCGCCAGGCCGTCGTGAACCCGACGAACACCCTCTATTCCATCAAGCGCCTCATCGGCCGCCGTTGGGACGATCCGGAAGTCCAGCGCGACGCCAAGCTCTTCCCGTTCCAGATCGTGAAGGCGGGGGAGGGCGCGAAAGTGAAGATGGGCGACAAGGAATACTCGCCGCAGGAGATCTCCGCGATGGTCCTCCAGAAGCTGAAGGCCGACGCGGAGGAGAAGCTCGGCGAGAAGATCGAGGAAGCCGTCATCACCGTGCCGGCCTACTTCGATGACGCCCAGCGCCAGGCCACCAAGGACGCGGGCGAGATCGCCGGCCTCAAGGTCCGCCGCATCATCAACGAGCCGACGGCCGCGGCGCTCGCCTACGGCTTTGACAAGAAGAAGGACGAGAAGATCGTCGTCTACGACCTGGGCGGTGGCACCTTCGACGTCTCCGTCCTCGAAGTCTCCGCCGACACGGTCGAAGTGAAGGCCACCAACGGCGACACGCACTTGGGCGGCGACGACTTCGACAACATCGTCATCGACTGGATCGTCGAGGAGTTCAAGAAGTCCAACGGCGTCGACCTCAAGAAGGACCAGCTCGCGCTCCAGCGCATCAAGGACGCCGCCGAGAAGGCCAAGATCGAGCTCTCGACCGCCGCCACGACGGAAATCAACCAGCCCTTCATCGCCTCCGATCCCGCCACCGGCCCGATGCACCTCACGCTGACGCTCTCGCGCGCCAAGCTCGAGGAGCTCGTCGGCGGCCTGGTCGAGAAGACGCTCGAGCCCGTGAAGAAGGCGCTCGCGGACGCCAAGCTTTCCGCTTCCGACATCAACGAGGTCGTCATGGTCGGCGGCATGACCCGCATGCCGCTCGTCCTCCAGACCGTCGAGAAGTTCTTCGGCAAGAAGCCGAACGTCTCGGTCAACCCGGACGAAGTCGTCGCCATCGGCGCGGCCGTCCAGGGCGGCGTCTTCCAGGGCGACGTGAAGGACGTCCTCCTGCTCGACGTCACGCCGCTCTCGCTCGGCCTCGAGACGCTCGGCGGCGTTTCGACGAAACTCATCGAGCGCAACACTACCATCCCGACCTCCAAGACCCAGGTCTTCTCGACCGCGGCCGACAACCAGCCCGGCGTCGAGATCCACGTCCTCCAGGGCGAGCGCGAGATGGCCGCCGACAACAAGTCGCTCGGCCGCTTCATGCTCGACGGCATCCCGCCGGCTCCGCGCGGCGTCCCGCAGGTGGAAGTCACCTTCGACATCGACGCCAACGGCATCCTGAACGTGAAGGCCAAGGACAAGGCCTCCGGCAAGGAACAGAAGATCACCATCACGGCGTCGTCCGGCCTCTCCAAGGAAGAAGTCGAGAAGATGAAGAAGGACGCCGAAGCCCACGCCGCCGAAGACAAGGCCAAGCGCGAGGCGGTGGACCTCAAGAACAACGCCGAGACGATGGTCTACACCACCGAGAAGATGCTGAAGGACATGGGCGAGAAGATGAAGCCCGAGGACAAGAAAGCGCTCGAAGAGAAAGTCGAGGAACTGAAGAAAGTGAAGGACTCCGGCGTCTCCTCCGACATCAAGAAAGCCGCCGACGAACTCACGAATCTCGCCCAGAAGATCGGCGGCGAGATGTACAAGGAACAGCAGGCCGCCGGCGGAGAAGCGCCGAAGGACGACAAGAAGGACGGCCCCATCGAAGGGGAGGTCGTCGACAAGAAGGAATAGCCCTGCCGTCATTCCGACCGAGCGCAGCGAGCGGAGGAACCGCTTGACTCGCATGGGCCGCAAGGGTCCCTCGGCTTCGCTCGGGATGACGGATAAAAAAAGACCCCTACTCGGTAGAGGTCTCGCAGACGGAGCATTCCCGATGCTCCACGGCGCACGGCAGGCACCACTTGGCGCCGTGACCGGCGGTCCAGTGGCCGCAGTTCGCGGCGCGGGACGCCATCGCGGGCGCGCGCGGAGGAGGCGGACAGTTCTCGCAGCGCGGCGGTCGCGACGTGAAGCTGAGCTGTCCCCACACCTTCGTCCAGATGGGGCGCTGCAGGCGGTAGTGATACCGGTACGTCGGCTTCGGAGCGTCGATCTGCCCGACATCCAGCGCGACGAGCGTCGCGACATGCGGCGCCTCCTCCGGCGAGAGCTCGGCCTCGGCGAGGAGCTTCCGCGCCGGGTCCGCGCCGTAGGTCTTCACCAGCGTCACGAAGGCGTCGAAGAGCGTCTCGAACGCCTCGTCGACGACGTGCTGCGGCGAAGGCGCCGTCGCGCCGGAGCAGGCCTGGCACAGGCATGCCTTCTCGGCGCACTTGGCGCAGAGCTGGAAGAGCGGGTTGCGGATGCGGGTGCGGCAGGTCGCGCAGCGCGCCATCCGGTTCTCGTCGGTCTGCTGGAGATTGAGGGCGATCTTGGTCTTCACGACCGGATCGTTCACCCAATCACGGGATGAAGCGCACGGTTCGCAGAGATGCATGTCGGCCTCCTTGTATAATGACCTCGATGCCTAAAGATTATTACCAAATCCTCGGATTGAGCAAGGGCGCCTCGGAAGCCGACATCAAGAAGGCCTTCCGCGAATTGGCGCACAAGCATCACCCCGACAAGGAAGGCGGCGACGAAGCCAAGTTCAAGGAGATCAATGAGGCCTACCAGGTCCTCTCGAACCCCCAGAAAAAGGCCCAATACGACCAGTTCGGCCAGACCTTCGACCAGGGCGGCGGTCCGGGCGGGTTCGGGGGCTTCGGCGGATTCCAAAACGGGGGAGTCAATTTCGACATGGGCGACATCTCCGAGATGTTCGGCGACATGTTCGGCATGGGCGGCGGACGCGGCCGTCGCCAGGCGCGCGGCAACGACATCGAGGTGAACGCGCAGATCGGTTTTTCGGAAGCGGCCTTCGGCGCCGAGAAGACGTTCGAACTGTACAAGCCCGTCGCCTGCGGCACGTGTTCCGGCACCGGCATCCCTCCGGGCGCGAAGATGCATCCGTGCAAACGCTGCGAAGGCAAGGGGCGCGTCCGCCAGGTCCAGCGCACCATGCTCGGAAGCTTCGAGACGGTCGCGACCTGCGGCGAATGCCGGGGCGCGGGGAACGTACCCGAGAGCCGCTGCAAGGACTGCGCCGGCGAAGGCGTGAAGCGCGAGAAGACTTCCGTCACCGTGAAGATCCCCGCCGGCATCGACGACGGCGAGACGATCCGCGTGAGCGGCGGCGGCGAAGCGGGCGTCCGCGGCACGCCGAGCGGCGACTTGTACCTCCACATCCGCGTGAAATCCGACCCGCGCTTCGAACGCGACGGCTTCGACGTCTACTCCAACCTTGAAGTGGCCTTCTCCGACGCCGCCCTCGGCACGACCAAGCCCGTCGAGACCCTCGACGGCGAACTCGAAGTGAAGATCCCCTCCGGCGTCCAATCCGGCGAAGAGATCCGCCTCAAATCCCGCGGCATCCCGCACCTCCGAGGCAGCGGCCGCGGCGACCACTACGTCCGCATCATCGTGAAGACCCCGAAACACCTCTCCCGCAAAGCGAGGCAGCTTCTGGAAGAGTTGAGAGCGGAAGACGTTTGAGCGAGGCCCTCGGCCGGAGCTTATCCTGGCGTAGGCCGGGACCGGGGTGGTAGCAGCGAATCGTTGTTTCATCCAAAGCGAAGGGCCGCGCGCCCGCACGCGCAGCGTCCGTTCTAACAGCGACAAACCTCTTCCCGGCGCCAGTGTGCGGGCGCGCGGCCCGAAGCGCCCACTTATCCCCAAACCTTCGGCGAAAATAAGCGGAAATAAGGTATACTGACACCAGTATGCCTTTTTTCGGGCAGTTGGATTTCGCGACACCGACGTGGGACGTCTTTTTGCTGATGTTCTTCCTGATCGGCGCCCTGCTCTACGGCCTCACGCTCGGCCGCGACCGCATCATCGTGATCATGGTCTCCATCTACATGGGGCTCGCCGTCGTCACGAACGCTCCGTACATCCGCGACCTCTCGGCGGCCGTCTCCGTCAATAACGTCGCCTTCAAGATCGGCACTTTCCTGGGCGTCTTCGTCCTGCTGTTCTTTTTCCTTTCCAAGAACGCCTTGCTCCGTTCGCTCGACACCGGCGGGGGAGGACGGCTCTTCCAGACGGTGATGTTCAGCGTCCTGCACGTCGGGCTCCTGCTCAGCGTGGGGCTCTCGTTCATGCCGTCGGAGGCGCTCGGCGTCTTCTCGGACCAGACGCGGATGGTGTTCGTCTCGGACCCCGCGAAGTTCGTCTGGTTGGTGGCCCCCATCGCCGCCATGATGGTGTTCAGCGGACGCAAGGAGTGATAGGATACCAGTGAATTTACCCGCGATATGCGCATCGCCATGAACCTCCGCACCCGCATCGCCGCCGCTTCGGCATTCCTCACGGTCCTGGCCGTCGCCGGCTCCGTCCATGCGCAGTTCGCGCCCCCGGTCTGCGTCCCGCCGAACTGCAACCCGGAAGTCATCCAGAACATCGACGTGAGCGGCACCGCGCAGACCGCCAGCATCAACATCACGGGCTCCGGCAAGCTCGGCGCGAAGTTCGAGACGGGCGCCTCGGCCCCGACCTTCACCACGGCGACGGACTACCTCTTCTTCGGCAACGTCAACGCCGCTTCCACGGCCGGCTACCTCTTGGCGCTTCAGCTCGGCGGCGCGGACCGCTACAAGGTCAGCATCGCGGGCCAACAGCAGGTCCCGCTGGGTTCGGTGGGCGCGCCGTCCTATAGCTTCCTGACCGACACCAACACCGGCATCTATTCCGGAGCCGCTGACACGATCTCGTTCACGACCAACGGCGTCGCTCGTAGCCTGATCAACAACAGCGGAACGCAGATCCTGTCTGGCCAGCTGTTCCTGCCGACCGGTTCCGCGGCGGCGCCCAGCATGACGTTCACGGGCGACACCAACACCGGCATCTACCGCAGCGCCGCCGACACCATCAACATCGCCACGAACGGCATCTCGCGCCTGCAGATCGATTCCACGGGCGCGGTGCTCATCCCCGGCAACCTCACGGTCCAGGGCACGTTCTCCTCGACGGGCGGCCTCGGCGGCGACGGCAGCGCGATCACCAACCTCAACGCCACGAACATCACCTCCGGCACGCTGAACGACGCGCGCCTCTCGACGAACGTCGCGCTGTACAACGCGAACGGCACGTACACCGGCGCCAACACCTTCTCCAACGCCGCCAACAGCTTCACCGGCAACGGCGCGGGCCTGACGTCGCTGAACGCGTCGAACATCTCCTCCGGCACGCTCGCCGACGCGCGGCTTTCCGCCAACGTCGCCCTGCTCGATCGCGCCAACCAGACCTTCACCGGCAACAACAGCTTCACGGGCATGGTCTCGGCCGGTTCGGCCGCTTTGCCGGTCATGGGCGCGCAGAACCTCATCTACGGCAACGTCGACTCGACCTCCACGGGCGCGCTCCTGCTCCTCCAGAACGAGAGCGTGGACCGCTTCCGCGTCGCGGCCAACGGCGACGTCACGGCGACGTCCTTCAGCGGCGTCGGCACCAACCTGACGTCCCTGAACGCCTCGAACCTCGCGAGCGGCACCGTCCCGAGCGCGCGCATTTCCGGCACCTACGCGAACAGCTTGACCTTCTCGAACCGCACCAACTTCGGCAGCGCCACGCTGAACGTCGCGGGCGGCACGCATCTCATCTACGGCAACGTCGACACGGCTTCCGCCGGCAACCTCCTGCTCCTCCAGAACGAGAGCGTGGACCGCTTCCGCGTGGACGCCGCCGGCAACCTCATCCTGTCCGGCACCATCACCGCCTCCGGAAGCCTCACCTCGGGCGGCGTCAACGTCTGCCTCCAGAACGGCACGAACTGCCCGGCCACCCTCACGGGCGGCGGCACGGCCAACTACCTCACGAAGTTCACCGGCACCGGCGACACGGTCGGTAACTCGCTGATCCGGGACGACGGCGCGACCCTCGGCCTCGGCGGCGCTCCCAACGGCTCCTACATGGCGCGCGTCTACGGCGGATTGTACGCCGACACCGTGACCGCCACGGGCGTGTCCACGTACCTCGTCGCGGCCGGCGCCACGGGCGTCGTCGGACAGGTCGTCGGCGTCGGCTCGACCGGCGTCGCGGGCAACGGCGGCAGCTACGGCGTCTACGGTTCTTCCGGCGGTTACGGCGTTTACGGCATCAATACCTCGGCGGGCGGCAGCGGCGCGGGCGTCTACGGTTACGGCGACGGCACCTCGCCCGGCGTCACCGGCAGTTCGCTGGCCGGCTGGGGCGGCAGCTTCAGCAGCTTGTACGTCACCCCTGGCACGGCCTACTTCGCGAGCGCCGTCACCCTGAACGGCGGCGCCACCCTCGGCGCCAACTCCGGCCTCACGATCGGCACCGGCGCGGCGGATATCGGCGGCGCCAACGGCCGCATGTTCTACAACACGACCACCAACAAGTTCCGCTGCTACGAGAACGGCGCGTGGGTCAACTGCGTGAATAACCCCAACGCCTGGTCGACGATCAACGCGTCCGCCGGCACCGACCCGGTGCCGGATTCGACGGCCGACACCTTGAACATCACGGGCGGCACGGCGATCACCGTCACGGGCGACGCGACGACCGACACGATCACGATCGCCAACACCGGCGACGCGAACGCCGCCGACGACATCACGGGGCTCACGGCCGGAGCCGGCATCTCCATCGGCGGCGCGGCGCCGACCCTCACCGTCACGAACACGGGCGACACCAACGCCGCGGACGACATCACCGGCAGCGGTACGGCCAACTACGTTCCGAAGTTCACCGGCGTGCAATCGATCGGCAACTCCACGATCTACGACAACGGCACGAACGTCGGCATCGGCTACGCGTCGCCGAGCTACCCGCTCTCCCTCGGATCGACGACGGCCGCCACCAAGCTCGCGCTCTACGAGACCGGCCTTGGAAACGCCTACGGCCTCGGCGTGCTGCCGGGCGTGCTCACGACCCACCTGAACGGTTCAGGCGCCCGTTTCGGGTGGTTCGACAACTCCTCGCTGACGACGGAGCTCATGACGTTGCAGGGTACGGGCGGAACCCTTCGCGTTTCCGGCGCGATCGGCGCGAACGGATATTCGCCGAGCACGACCTGGGGCATCACGACCGGCGGTTCGGATTACGGCGGCGTCTTCTACGGCGGCTCCTACGGCGTCTACGGTTCCGGCACCGCGTACGCGCTCTACGGCGCCGGCGACGGCTACTTCAGCGGCGAAGTCGGCATCGGCACGGGCTCGACGACCGACTACCAGTTGACCGTCTGGAACGACTCTTCGGCCTACGCCTACATCGGCCGCAAGGACGGCGGCATCAACGGCAAGGGCATCATGGCCTACGGTGATTACTACGGCGGCTACTTCAACGACACGAACGGCACATCTGTCCTGTACGCGGCGTTCGGTACCTACGGTGCCTACGGATTGGGTTCGACCTCAGGCGGCTACTTCGCCAACACTTCCGGCGGCGGCGTCACGTACATCGGCGGCTACAGCGGCGGCGGCTACGGCGTCTATGTCGGTTCGGGCAACACCTACGGCGTCGTCGGCTACGGCAACTCGACCGGCGCGCGTTTCTACGACTCCGACAATACCGCCACGACCTTCATCGCCGGCGCATCCTGGGGCGTCGAAATCATCACCGGCGGCGCCGTGAAGCCGGGCGGCGGCTCATGGTCCGCCCCCTCCGATGCGCGGACGAAGGAAGACGTCACGAACTTCAAGGACGGTCTCGATGTCGTGCGCAAGCTGAACCCGGTCAACTACACCTATAACGGCCTCGGCGAAACGCCCAAGGGCATGAAGGGCATCGGCTTCATCGCGCAGGAGGTCGAGAAGGTCGCCCCGTACATGGTCCAGCATCAGCAGAAGAAGCTGCACCCGGACGACATCGACACCACGGACATGCTGGTCGTGGATCCCAGCGCGCTCGACTTCGTGAACCTGAACGCCATCAAGGCTCTCGACCTCCGCATCGAAGGCTTCGAGGCCAAGATCGACAAGGTCGATGAGCTCGACGCGAAACTGCGGAAACTCGAGGAGCGCGTCCGCCAGCTCGAGTCCGAGGTCGATGACCTGCGCGACTGAGCGGCGCCCGACGCCGCGAAAAACCGCCCCTTGCGAGGGGCGGTTTTCGTTTCGGGCTACGGCGATTCGGGCTGGGACGCGGCTTCCGGCGGAGGCGCCGGCGCGGCCGGTTCGGGCGCCGCTTCCGGTTTGGCGATGACCGTGATGCGCACGGCATCGAACGAGGCGGAGGCGAGCACGTCGGCGGCGGCGTCGACGGTCACGAGGTCGCCGGCCTTGATGTCGGTCGCGGCGATCCGTACGGACTTGAGCGGCGTGGGAGGCGGCGGCGGGAGTTCGTCCGGCGAGACGGCTTCGAGCGCGGCCTCGTGGGCGGCGGAGGCCGCTTCCATCTCTTCTCGGCTCCGTTCCGTGAGGAGGAAGACCTCCGTCTCGGCGCCGATCTTCGCCGTCCTGCGGACCGGGAGCTTCCTGGAACCGTCCGGGTCGTAGAACGCGACGTCGGCGTCGAAGGTCAGCTGCTCCGCGGAGCTCGCGACGGCCGTGCCGTTCAGCGTCGGCGTTTCGGCCGGCGGCGGAGGTACGGGCGTGGTATCGAGGGCGGTTCCGCCCGCGTTCCCGCCGTTTTCGGAGGGTGCGAGAGGATTCACGGGCGTCCCCGTCGAGACGCGGCCGGCGCCGTACCCGATGACGAGACCGACCACGAGGCACGCGAGCCCGAGCGCGGCCTTTCCGCCCAGGCCGGACGCCGGAGCGGACGCGCCGGACGGCGGCGTATTCGTTGGCATAGAAACGTTGTTATTGAACGATGCTCCTGCTATTGTAGCACAATATGCCGAAGCTCCACGACTCCCTGACCAAGGAACTGAAGGACTTTCCCCTCGGAAACGAAGGGGATATCCGCATCTACGCCTGCGGGCCGACGGTCTACCACTACGCCCACATCGGCAACCTCCGCACCTTCCTGACGGTCGATCTGCTGCGCCGCTATCTGGAATACAGGGGCCGCGCGGTGAAGCTCGTGATGAACATCACGGACGTCGGCCACATGCTGAACGACGCCGACCAGGGCGAGGACAAGCTGGAGGCGGCCGCCGCCAAGGAAGGCAAGACGCCGGAGGAGATCGCGTCGTTCTACGAGAAGGCGTTCTTCGCCGATCTCGAGGCGCTGAACTTCAAGAAGGAGGGGACGGCCTTCCCGCGCGCGACGGAGAACATCGGCGAGATGGTCGCGATGATCGAGAAGCTCATCGAGGCGGGGAAGGCCTACGTCACGTCGAAGGGCGACGTCTACTATTCCGTCGCCGCGTTCCCGGACTACGGCAAGCTCTCCGGAAATTCCGTCGAGGACCTCGTGGCCGGCGCGCGGGTCGAGGTGAAGGAGGACAAGCGGCATCCGGCCGATTTCGCGCTCTGGATCAACAACCCGAACCATGTCATGCAGTGGCCGGGCCCCCGCGGAATCCAGGGCTATCCAGGCTGGCATATCGAATGCTCCGCCATGGCCGGGAAGTTCCTCGGCGAGACGATCGATCTCCACGCCGGCGGCGAGGACTTGAAGTTCCCGCACCACGAGTGCGAGATTGCCCAGTCCGAAGGCGCGAACGGTAAGACGTTCTCGAACCATTGGCTGCACGTCACGTACCTCGTCGTCGACGGCGAGAAGATGTCGAAATCGAAGGGGAATTTCTACACGCTCCAGGACCTGCTCGACAAAGGCTATTCCGCCGCCGCCGTCCGCTGGCTCCTGCTCTCCGCGCACTACCGCACCCAGCTGAACTTCACGTTGGAGGGTCTTGATGCGGCGGAGAAGCAGATCGCCTATTTCCGCGAAACGGTCGGGCGACTGGATGGACGCGCCGCGCCCGACGCCGGGTATGCGGAGGCCTTCGCGGCCGCGATGGACGATGACCTGAACGTGTCCAAGGCGCTCGCGCTCGTGAACGAGGCGGCCAAGAAAGCGAACAAGGAGGCCGATGCAGGCGCGGCGGCATTCGTGCTCGCGGCGCTCGGCGGCGTCTTCGGCATCGACCTTTCGGTGCCGGCGGAGGAAGCCCCCGCCGACGTCCAGGCGCTCGCCGATGAGCGCTCGGCGGCGCGTGCGGCCAAGGACTTCGCCGCGTCCGACCGCCTGCGCGACGCCATCGCCGCGAAAGGCTGGGTCGTGGAAGATACGAAGGACGGACAGAAACTGAAGAAAGCCTAGGACGAAAAAAGCCCCGTGAAGCAGCGGGGCTTTCGTTCATTCCGGAAGATCCTCGGGGCGGAGGATATCTTCCGGACGGAGGCGTTCGTGCCGGGGAGCGGGTGGCTCGCCGGGCATCTTGAGGTCCTCGAGGCGGACGGCGCGGGCCGGGACGAAGCCGTAGTCCTCCGTGAGGAAGTCGCAGCGGCGGTGCTTGCCGACGACCGTCCCGAAGTGCGCGATGCCGTTCTCCGTCCAAGGCACGTTGGCGACCTCGACGATCTCCTGGCGTCCGCTTCCGATCGGGACGCGGAGCCTCCGGTAGAGGCGCCGCGGAGCTCCGGGCGGCGAGACGTCCGCCTTCACCGGGAACTCGTCGCACGGGTCCTTCGGGCGGCGGATCGCGACGATCGAGGCGAAGGCGATGCATCCGCGCGCGTCCGCCGACATGAAGCAGTCGTCGGGGGCGCGATGGATGAGGTCGAAGAACGCCTCCAGCCCGCCGTCGGCGGGGTAGTTGGCCGCTTCGACCCAGAGGGGCGGGCGGTCGTCGCCCCGAGCGTCCTTGCCGAGGATCACCTTGACCTTGAGGCAGGCGATGAGCGGCGCGGGCGTCGGGGGCGCGAACTTGGCGGGCGTCGTATGGTCCTTCTTTCCGGCGGCGAGGGGTACCACGTTGCTGGCGGCTCGCGAACGCTTGGCGTTGGACATCCTGACGTTCCTTGTGGAAAGTGCGTTTTCCTGACGGCTCCACTATGACCGAAGACGCCCCGGAAGGCAAGGGAGCGACCCCGTGGTATACTGGAACCGAAACCGCTTATGCCCGACGGAGGAACCCCCAGCTTCGAACAGACGCCGAACATCCCTGAGCGCGGCATCGAGACTCCGGAAACCGGGGCCGCGTTCGAGGCGCCTCGCGCGGCGGCCGAGCGGGTGCCTGCGCCCGTACCCGCACCCTCCGCTCCCGCCCCGGCACCCTCGGCTCCGGCCGTCCGCAAGGACCCCACCGTCCGCGGCGTCGAAAGCATCCTCGAGGAAAATCTCGCCGAGACGTACGCCAAGATGCCGCCCGCGCTCCAGGCGAAGTTCCGCAAGGAAGGGGAGCGCGTCACGGGGAAGATCGTCGCGATGGTCCGTGGCGCGAAGGCGAAGGGCCGCGAGGTCCTCGCGCTCGTCACCGGCTGGCTGAAGCTCATCCCGGGCGTGAACAGGTTCTTCCTGGTCCAGGAAGCCAAGATCAAGACCGACAAGATCCTGCTCCTGGCGGAAGAAGAGAAGCGCAAGCGCGGACTCCCATGATCTCCCTCGACCTCGCGATGCTCATGCCATGGCTCATGCTGGCGGCACCCTACGCCGCCGGTCTTGTCGTCCTCCTGATCGCGATCCGCGTCCTGAGGAGCGTCCTCACCTCCCGCGCCCAGGTGGCGCGCGGATTCGACAACGTCGTGCTCATGCTGACCGTGCCCAAGGAAGGGGGCGACAAGGACGCCGGCACGCGCGACAAGTCGCTCCAGGAGAACCAGGCGGCCATCGCGCTGGCCGAAGGGATCTTCAAGAGCATCGGCGGCTTGCGCGCCCAGCGCGGGTTCGGCGCTTGGCTCGCGGGACGCGGCGACGTCATCGGTTTCGAGATCGTCGCCAGAGACGGCCTCGTGACGTTCTACGTCTCCGTGCCGAAGGCGCAGAAGGAGTTCATGGAACAGCAGATCCACGCGCAGTATCCGCTGGCGCAGATCGAGGAGACGACCGACTACAACCTCTTCCAGCCGCACGCCGAGGTCGCGAGCGCGCACCTCGTGCTCTCGCGCGAGAGCTTCTTCCCGCTCCATACCTATAAGAAGCTCGAGACCGATCCCCTGAACGCCCTCACGAACGCGCTCGCGAAGGTCGATGCCGGCGACGGCGCGGCCATCCAGATCCTCGTGCGTTCCGCCAAGAAGGAATGGCGCGGCAGGGGCCTGCAGATCGCCTCCCTGATGCAGCAGGGCCGCTCCTACGAGCAGGCGCGCAAGAAGCTCGGCGTCATGGGCGCCATCGCGTCCGACAAGAAGGTCGAATCGAAATCGGGCGAGAAGGCCAGGGAATACCGCCTCTCGCCGTCGGAGGAGCAGATGGTGAAATCCATCGAGGAGAAGCTCGGACAGCTCGGGCTCGACGTGAACGTCAACCTGGTCGCGTCGTCGGCCGTGCCGGGCCGCGCCGGACAGTACCTGACCAACATGATCGGGGCCTTCAACCAGTTCTCGAGCCCCCAGTACGGCAACGCCTTCAAGCGCCTCGGCGAATCCAAGAGCCGCATCGTGCAGGATTTCATCCTGCGCATCTTCCACGAGAAGCGCCGCGGCGTGCTCACGCCCGACGAGCTCGCGAGCCTCTGGCACCTGCCGCTCACCTCCACCGAGACGCCGAACATCCGCTGGCTCACGGCCCGCAAGGCGCCCCCGCCGCCGAACCTCCCGAACGAAGGCGTCCTGCTCGGCCGCGTGAAATACCGCGGACAGGAGTATCCCGTGCGCATCAAGCAGGGCGACCGGCGCCGGCACATGTACGTCATCGGAAAATCCGGCTCCGGCAAATCGGAGTTCATCAAGGCGATGGTCAAGCAGGACATCGAGGCCGGCAAGGGCGTCTGCGTCATCGACCCGCATGGCGACCTCGCGCAGGACTGCCTCGGCTTCGTGCCGAAGCACCGCGCCGACGACGTCATCTACTTCTCGCCCGCGGACGCCGAGCGCCCGATGGGCCTGAACCTCCTGGAGTACGACGAGAAGTATCCCGAGCAGAAGACCTTCGTCATCAACGAGATGCTGAAGATCTTCGACAAGCTGTACGACCTCAAGTCGTCGGGCGGACCGATGTTCGAGCAGTACATGCGCAACGCCATGATTCTCGTCATGGACGATCCGGCTTCGGGCTCCACCCTGCTCGAGATCCCGCGCGTGCTCTCCGACGAGAAGTTCCGCGCCTACAAGCTCTCGAAGTGCAAGACGCAGGTCGTGAAGGACTTCTGGCTCAAGGAAGCGCAGAAGGCCGGCGGCGAGGCTTCGCTCGCCAACATGGTGCCGTACATCACCTCGAAGCTCACGCCGTTCATCACGAACGACATCGTCCGGCCGATCATCGGACAGCAGGACAGCGCCATCAACGTCCGCAAGGCGATGGACGAGCAGAAGATCCTCCTGCTCGACCTCTCCAAGGGCAAGCTCGGCGACATCAACGCGTACCTGATCGGCATGGTGCTGGTCGGCAAGATCCTGATGGCCGCGCTCTCGCGCACCGACATGGAAGCGTCGGAACGCAAGGACTTCTACCTCTACATCGACGAGTTCCAGAACTTCATCACCGACTCGATCGCCACGATCCTCTCCGAGGCGCGCAAGTACGGGCTCGACCTCATCATCGCGCACCAGTACATCGGGCAGATCTCCGCGAAAGGGGACACCACGATCCGCGACGCCGTCTTCGGCAACGTCGGCACGATGGTGGCCTTCCGCATCGGCACGGAAGACGCCGACTTCCTCGGCAAGGAATTCGCGCCGGTCTTCACGCCGTTCGACCTCGTGAACGTCGAGGCGTACACCGCCAACGCGAAGCTCCTCATCGACAACACCGCCAGCCGTCCCTTCAACATGGCGATGTTCCCGCCCGCCAAGGGATCGACGGCCATCACCGACGCCATCAAGCAGCTTTCGCGGCTCAAATACGGCCGCGACCGCGAGATCGTCGAGGCGGAGATCCAGGAGCGTTTGCGCATGATCTGAGGGTTTCGTCCACAATTGCCCCTCGTTCCGGCCCGTGGTATATAGGAGGCGGAAATAACCGAAATAAAATATGGAATGGTTGACCGAGGCCGTAGATCAGAACGCCCACCCGCTGCCCGACGCCGTCGCGACGCTCGTGAAGGACATGCCCTCCCTGGCCGAAGCCGAGGCGCTCGCGCGGGAGATCCCCAAAGCCGAGATCGCGCCCTCCAAGGCCGCGACGCTCCGGGCCATCCTCAGGAACGTCCGCGATTCCCTCGATAACGCCATCAAGCTCCTCGACGACGGCGCTCCGCTGCCGGACGAGGCGCCGAAGCCCGAACCCAAGCTCGTCTTCACGCCCGCTCCCAAGACCGACGACGGCTCCGCGCCGGCGGCCGCGCTTCTCGAGGGCGACCGCGTCGTCGAAGGCGTCTTCGACGGCATGGGCATGGTCGGCGACGACGGCAAGAGCTATCTCGTGCCCCCCAACTACGCCTCCAAATCCAAGCTCGTCGAAGGCGACATGCTGAAGCTGACGATCGGCGCGCGCGGCAACTTCATCTACAAGCAGATCGGACCGATCGAGCGCCAGCGCATCATCGGCACCCTGGCCTACGACCAGGAGACAGGGCAGTACCTCGTCGTCGCCGGCGGCCGCTCCTGGAAGGTCCTGAAGGCTTCCATCACCTATTTCAAGGCCGATGCCGGCGACGAAGCCGTCATCCTCGCGCCCAAGAACGCGCCCAGCAAGTGGGCGGCCGTCGAGAACGTCATCAAGAAGATCACGAGCCACGCGCCGACTCCCTAACCGAACGCGTCCATGACCGTGTTGTACCGCAAGTACCGGCCCCGGACCTTCGCGGAGGTCGCCGGGCAGGAACACGTCAAGGCGGCTTTGGCGAACGAGGCCGCGACCGGACGCGTCGCGCACAGCTATCTCTTTTCCGGCCCCCGCGGCGTCGGCAAGACGAGCATCGCCCGCATCTTCGCGAAGGCGATCAATTGCGGCGCGCGCGGGAAGGACGGCGATCCCTGCGGCGCATGCGCCTCGTGCGTCGAGATTTCGGAGAACCGCGCCCTCGACGTCATCGAGATCGACGCCGCTTCCAACACGGGCGTCGACAACGTCCGCGAGCAGGTCATCGAGCACGCGCGGTTCGCGCCCTCGACGCTCGCGTACAAGGTCTTCATCATCGACGAGGTCCACATGCTCTCGACCTCGGCGTTCAACGCGCTCCTGAAGACGCTGGAGGAGCCGCCCGCCAAGGTCGTCTTCATCCTGGCCACCACCGAACTCCATAAGCTGCCGGCGACGGTCGTCTCCCGCTGCCAGCGTTTCGATTTCCGCAAGATCGCGTCCGGGGAACTGACGGAGCGCCTCGCGCGCCTCGCCAAGGAGGAGGGTTTCAAGGTGGACGCGGACGTCCTCGAGACGGTCGCGCGCATGAGCGAAGGCTGCCTGCGCGACGCCGAGAGCCTCCTCAGCCAGGTCTTCGCGCTCGGGACGAAGGAGATCACCGCCGAGACGGCCGCGCTGGTCCTGCCGATCGTCCCGGCGCAGGCGGCCGCCGCGCTCTTGCAGGCGCTCTACGCCCGCGACGCGGCCGCCGCGCTCGAGCGCTGGGAAGCCATGATGGCGGCCGGCGTGGACCCTGTCCGCGCGGTCGCGTCCCTGGCGGAATCCGCGCGCGAGATCTTGCTCAAGCTCATGCGCGGGGAATCCATCGAGGGCGGCGCCGGCGTTTCCGACGCCGCGGCGCTGCTCGACCGCCTCGTCCGGACCCTGAACGAGATGAAGCGCCTCGATCCGCCCGAGATCGGTTTCGAGCTCCTGCTCGTCGAGTGGTGCGTCGCGCCGGAACGGGCGGAGCGCCGCCAGGAACCCCCGGCCCGTCCGCCGGCTCCTCCCGCCGCGCCGGCCGCGCGGCAGGAAACGCCGGCAGCCGCCCCTGAACCGTCCGCTGAAGCCGCGCCCATGGCGGCGGAAACGCCGGTCGCGGCGCCGAAAGCGGGCGTGACGGACGTCGCGCTCGCGGCCATCAAGGAACGATGGACGGAGATCCTGGCCGCTTCGCAGAGGCGCAACCACGGGCTTCCGTACATGCTCGGCGCGGCCGAGCTTTTGGATTGCTCGGGCGGCACGCTCACGGTCGGTTTCCAGTACGCCATGTACCGCGACCGCCTGAACGACAAGAAGCACCGCGAGGTCTTCGAGGCGGCCATCATGGACGTGCTCGGCGACCGCGTGACCGTGAAGACGGTGCTCGTGGCCCAGCGGACCGACGGGCTCGTCGAGCCTTCGCCGCAGATCCACGTCGAATCATCGGCCAAGAACCTGCCGGACGGCTTCGCCGATCTGGTCAAGGAATTCGGAGGGACCGTCGCATGAAGACCTACGACAAGCTGGTCCGGGACCGCATCCCGGAGATCATCGAGGCGCGAGGGGCGAAAGCGTCCTTCCGCGCGTGCGCCGACGAGGCCGAGTATCTCGAGCGCCTCGTCGCGAAGCTGCGCGAGGAGGTCGACGAGTTCGACCGCGACCGCAGCGCGGAAGAGCTCGCGGACGTCCTTGAAGTCGTGCGCGCGCTGTGCCTGCGCCTCGGCATCGACCCTGCGGAGGTCGAGCGCCTTCGCGAGAAGAAGGCCGTCGAACGCGGCGCGTTCGAGAAGCATCTTATCCTCATCGGGACGGATTGACGCGATCACGGACCGCCTTCCATCGGGAAGGCGTTTTTTTTCTTCGCGTACGGAAATGCGTCAGCTGACGCATTTCCGTACAAGGACGAAAAAGCCCTCTCCCTGAAGGGGAGGGGCGGGTCAGAGGCCGAAGAGGCGCTTGGCGTTGCCGGAGAACACGCGTTCGCGCTGCGGGCCCGCGAGCTGGCCGACGAGCTCGACGTAGTCGGGCATGTGGCTGATGGGCCAGTCGCTGCCGAAGAGGATCTTGCCGCCGGACTCGGTCACGGCATCGAAGGTCGCCCAGGCCTCGCGGAAGCGGTCGCGCTGCTTCAGGGTGAAGTCGCCATAGACGAAGCCGGAGCAGTCCGCGTAGACGTTCGCGTTCTTGTAGCAGACCTCCGCGGCGTCGATGACCCACGGGTAGCCGAGGTGCGCGATGACGATCTTGAGGTCCGGCATCTCGGAGGCGAGATCGTCCACGGCGAGCGGCTGCGAATAGCGCAGCTTGGCGCCGGGGATCTTGTCGTAGAGGTCGCCCATGTGGAAGATCGCCGGCCGGTCATGCTTCACGAGCAGGTCCATGTACGGCCGCAGGCGCGGGTCGTCCGGGTGGAAGTGCTCGTAGCCGGTGTAGAACTTGAGGGCGCGGATCGAGCCGTCGGCGAGCCAGCCACCCACGACCTCCGGCGGCGTGCGGTATGCGGCGAGGATCGGCGAGACGGTCCCGACCGCGGAGAGACGGTCGCGATGCGGCGCGATCTTCGCGAGCACCGTCTCGGTGGGCAGGCGGTTGATGGTGGCGGCGAAGACCAGGGCGTGGCCGATGCCGGCGGCGTCCATGGCCGCAAGCAGTTCCGGCACGCTCTTGTCCTCGTGGCCGTCGATGTCGATGTGCACGTGGGCGTCGATGATCACATGCCCTCCTGGGCGATACGGCACGTCCGTCGCGCCGCATGCGCGGAGGATGCACGAAAAATCCCTCCCGGTCAAGGGAGGGATCTCGCTTCAGACGGCGAAGTAGAATTTCTTCGGGGGCATCTTGCGGCGCTTGCCCTTGCCGCCGCCTCCGAAACCGGAGGAGGGGCGGGACGAGGACTGCCCGCTGCCCTGGGAGCCCGATCCGTGCGAGGACGAGGCGCCGTGGGAGCGGTTCTGGCCCTGGTAGCCGCCGGAGGACGCCGGACGGGAACCCTGGTAGCCGCCGCCATGCGACGGGCGGCCGCCCTGGTAGCCGCCGCGGTTGCCGCCCTGCTGGCGCGCCGCGCGGGCCTTGTAGAAGGCGCTGCGGTCGCCGAGGTCGGGAGATTCGCGTTCGAAGTGCTGCGGGCGGTCGGGCGGGAGCTCGGGGAGCTTCGAGATCGGCAGCATCTTGCGCGTCAGGCGCTCGATCTGGCGGACCTCGTCGCCCTGTTCGGGCTGGGCGAAGGTGATGGCCTTGCCGAGGCGTCCCGCGCGGCCGGTGCGGCCGATGCGGTGGACGTAGTCGTCCGGGTTCTCCGGGACGTCGAAGTTGATGACGACCTCGATGCCCGTCACGTCGATGCCGCGGGCGGCGATGTCGGTGGCGACGAGCACGCGGTGCTTGCCGGTCTTGAAGCCCTCGAGGGCCGCCTTGCGCTGGTTCAGCGAGCGGTTGGAGTGGATCTCGTCGGCGGTGTGGCCCATGCCGCGGATGGCGCGGGCGATCTTCTTGGCGCCGTGCTTGGTGCGGCTGAAGACCAGGACGGAACCCTTGTTCTCGTCGAGCAGCTTGTCGAGCAGGCGGAGCTTCTGGTCCTTACGGACGACGAAGAGTTCCTGCGTGACGGTCGAGGCGGTGGTGCCCTGCTTGGCGATCTCGACGCGGACCGGCATCTTCATGTGGTTCGCGGCGATCTTCACGATGTCTTCCGGCATGGTGGCCGAGAAGAGCATGGTCTGGCGCTCCTTCGGCACGGTGCGGAGGATGCGGTTGATCTGCGGCAGGAAGCCCATGTCGAGCATGCGGTCGGCTTCGTCGAGGACGAGGATGCGGACGTCGGAGAGATCCGCCGTCTTGCGCTCGAGGTGGTCGATGAGGCGGCCCGGGGTCGCCACGATGACGTGGGGGTTCCTGCGGAGCGACTCGATCTGCGGGCGCATGGAGGCGCCGCCGATCAGGATGGAGGTGCGGATGCCCATGTCCCGGCCGATCTTGACCAGGGTCTCCTCGACCTGGAGCGCGAGCTCGCGGGTCGGGAGCAGGATGAGGCCGCGGCCCTTATGGATGGCGAGGCGCTGGAGCATCGGGACGCCGAAAGCGAGCGTCTTGCCGGTGCCCGTCTGGGCGACGCCGATCATGTCCTTGCCCTCGATGGAGACGGGGATGGACTGGTGCTGGATGGGGGTCGGCGTCACGTACTTGTGGCGCGCCAGGATCTCCAGCAATTTCGGGGCGATGCCGAGCCCATGGAAGGACTGGGCGTCGCCGGTTTTCTGCGGTTCGGACATAAAAAAAGAATCGTAGTGATCAGTGACCCGATGGCCCCATGCTCACGACGACAAACGTCCGTAGCAGAGAATCGAGTCCTGCCCGGGGTTGGCCCCAGGCGGCTGATTAAGGTTGTAGCGTACCAGAACCCCCAGGAACTGTCAATCTTCGGCCTTAAACGCGGAGAACGGGCCATGGCCGGTTGACGGGAGGACGGAAACGGGGTAGACAGGGACCGGCTCTTTCGAAAGGAGAACCCATGGTCATGCCCGCGATCGCGTTCGACCGCACCCGCGACTCCCTCGATCTCGAGGACTTCCTGCGCGCCACGCTCCGCCAGTTCCCCTGGCGCATCGACTTCGAGGACTGGCAAGGCGCCGCCTACAGCGTCGGCCGGCGCGAGCGCCACTGGCGCGGCGACAGCCTCCGCATCCGCGTGAAGACGGCCGCCGCCGGCGCCGACATCCTGGCGCTCCGCGGGCTCGACGTGCTCGAGCGCTTCGTCGCCGGCGAGATCGACATGGACGGCAACATGTACCTGCTGACCTGGATCCGCCTGTACGCCAAGCTCGAGCTCGGCATCGTGGCGACCGCGACGCAGCTGATCCGTCACCGCGCCTTCCAGTCGGTCGAGCGCGCCAAGGTGAGCGTGAAGAGCCACTACGACCTGCCCGACGCGTTCTTCTCCTACCTCGACCCGGTCTACCGTTCCTACTCCTGCGGCATCTTCGAGAGGCCGGAGGATCTCTCCGTCGCGGATCTCGTCCGCGTCGGCAAGGGCAAGGGCGACGCGTTCGATTCGCTCGAGGCCGCGCAGTACCGCAAGTTCGCCGACGCCGCCGACTACGTGCGGCCGGCCGCGGGCGAGACGGTGCTCGACATCGGCTGCGGCTACGGCGGACAGCTCATCGTGGGCGCCGAGCGCTTTCCGGACGCCCGCTGGGTCGGCTGGACGCATTCGTCGAACCAGGTCGAGGACGGCAACGCGCGGCTGAGGGCGGCCGGCGCCGACGCGCGTTCGATCCTGCGCGAGGGCGACTACCGCCAGGACTTCAGCCGCTACGATCACGCGCTCTCGACCGGCATGGCCTGCCATGTCGGCCCGCGCGGGCTCGTGCCGTACGTGCAGAAGGTGCGCAGCCTCCTCCGCAAGGACGGGCGCTACATGCACCACGTCATCATGAACCCCTGGAGCCGACGGCCGCTCGATTCGTACGTCGGCGTGGCCTTCAACAAGAAGTACGTCTGGCCCGGCTTCCACTGGTTCTCGGTCGGCGAGCACTACGCGGCGCTCGAGCGCAACGGCTTCCGCATCATGGCCGAGCGCAACCTCGAGGCGCACTACGCCAAGACGACCGCCGCCTGGTACGAGCGGATGATGTCCGACGAGAAGCGCCTGCGCGCGCTCGTCGGCGACCAGACCTTCCGCGCCTTCCAGATCTACCTCGCGGGCTCGAGCGCCGGCTTCTCCAGCCGGCAGATCGAGATCCACCGCATCTACTGCGAAGCGCGCTAGCGCTCCGCACACACGGCCTCCGCCGTGTTTTTTTTCGCGAAAAAACCCGCTTCAAGGGAGGCGGGCAGGGGAGGGATACGGCCGCAGGCGGGCGCGGCCGGTCAGGATGGCGGCGAACTTGCGCCAGCGTTTCGCGATCGGCTCCTGGACGTACGGCACGCCATGCTTCGCGCAGAGCGCCTTGAGGCGCGGCTGGGCAAGGCGGTATTGGCGGAGCGTGAGGTCCGGCCAGACATGGTGCTCGATCTGGTAGTTGAGCCATGCCTGGAGGAAATCGACGGCGTCGGTACCGGTGCGGTAGTTCGCCGAGGCGACGACTTGGTGCACGCACGCTTCGGCCTTGGAAGCCGGACGGCCGTCGAACGCGTAGAGGTCGTCGCCTGCGTGGTTCGGGCCGACGATGAGGAAGGTGTGCAGGTTCGTCAGCGCCTCGGCCAGGAGGATGTTGCAGAGGACGCTGGCGCTCGCGGCGGGGCCGAACGGGAGGAACAGCGCCGGCAGGAGGAGGAAGTTCAGCGCGCCGTACGGGAGGTAGCAGCGCAGGATGATTTCCTTCCACGGCGTCGGAAGCCGGTGCGGCTCCGTCGAGGCGCCTTCGCGGCGATGGACCCATGTCCGCATGGTCGCGGGCGCGTAGTAGGCCGGCTTCCAGGCGATCGAGAACGCGGCGAGGACGGCTTTCTTCGCGAGGCCCGGCAGCGCCGAGGCGCGGAAGCGCTCGAGGTTGCGTTCCAGGAGATCCGGATCGCGCGCTTCGCCCGTGAACGCGTGATGCAGCACGTTGTGCTCGTAGACCCAGGCGGCAGGCAGCATCCAGTCCGCCCAATCGAGGAAGCGGCGCTTCCCGCGGGCGAAGACCTTGCTCGTGTGCCGCGCAGGGGCGCCGGGCGCGCGGTCGTAGCCGCGGTGTCCGACGTGGTGCATCAGCATCCAGCGGCAGGTCTTGCCGAGGGCGAGCCCGGCGGCGGCGACGGGATTCGGCCCGAAGCCCGCGGCCAGGAGGCCGACGGCGGTGCAGGCGCGCCCCCAGCGTTCCATCTTGCGGAGATGGGCGGCGTCTTCGGGGCCGAGCGCGGCATCGAGCTCGGCGCGCAGCGCCTTCACGTCGCGGTAGAACGCCTCGCAGTCGATCCGCGAAGGATCGAAGGCGGCGGGCGGCGGATCGGTCTTCGTGCGTGCATCCGTGCGCATGCGCACCTCCTTGAAAGAGCGCGTCCATGGAGGACGAAGGCCAGCCTAGCATCGGGAGGCGGAGCGTCAAGCCGAAAAAAAAGACGCCGCGGGATGCGGCGCCGGTCAACGGACGCGTTCGATGACTTCCTTGAGCTCCTGGAGGCGGGCGATGCCTTCGTCGAGCTGGGCGGCGAGGATCTGCCGTTCGGCGGGCTTGCGCTTCTTGAGCGCGTCGAGGAAACCGCGCTGCGGCAGCTCGAGCACGGCGTCGGTGCTTTCGCCGAGGCGTTCGAGGAAGCGCAGGAAGGTGCGGTGCGCGTCGGAAGGCTTGTTGCGGCCCGACCCGACCTGGGCGCCGGCGTCCTCGGCCATGCGGCGCGCGAGGCGGCGGGCCTCGTTTAGCTTCAGCTCGCGCTTGGCGATTTCGCGGCCGATCCGGAGCTGGAGCTTCTGGTCCTTGATGCCGTGGAGGAACCCGGCCATCGAGAGGCCGAGGCGTCCTTTCTCCGGCGCGTCCGGCTCGAGCATCGCCTGGATCTCGGGGTGGAGTTCCAGGAGGTTCAGGTGCAGGTAAATCCAGGCGGTCGACTTGGCGAAGATCTTGGAGACGCGCGTGAGGCGCTCGGTCTTCGTGCCTTGGGCGTAGCGGGGCGTCTCGAGGATGCGCGCGATGGCGCGGGCGGTCTCGAGAGGCGTGTGGCCCTCGCGGCCGAAG
This sequence comes from uncultured Gammaproteobacteria bacterium, assembly GCA_964400625.1. GTDB lineage: Bacteria > Patescibacteriota > Patescibacteriia > SG8-24 > DYFX01 > DYFX01. The sequence goes on along the minus strand of CAYNUS010000007.1, from coordinate 2,747 downwards.
TTGGCGACGACGGAGCTGATGAACTGCTCGTCCTCGCTCGCGTAGGTGTTGACCCAGATGCGGAAGGTCGTGACGCCCGCGAGCTCGCAGGCGCGCCAGCGGCGCTCGCCGTCGGCGAGCTCGAAGTCGTGCTGGGGGTCGTCGGCGAGGCGCTTGGCCTCGGCGGGGGTCCGCTGGCCCTCGGCCTCGATGGAGTCCGCCAGCTGGCGGAGGGCATCGGGGTCGAAGTGGCGCCGCGGCTGGCCCCGGAAGGGGCGGATACGGCTCCGCTCGACCGTCAGGATCTCTTGGGTTTCCGTGGTCGCTTCCATGTCTGCCTCCGGCGCTGAAAGGTGCGATGGCGAGACCTTAGCAGGGTCCTTGGCCTCGGGCAAACGAAAACCCCGACCGGAGGCCGGGGCATCGACGATCACTTCGAGGTGACGCGCAGGTAGTGGTCTTCGGACTGGCAGGGGACGATACTGCCGTCTTCGGAAGCTTCGCCGCGCGCCTCGATCCGGTCGCCCGCCTTGAGGGCGTAGACGTCGGCGATGGATGCGCGCGCCTCGCAAAGGCCGAGGCCGAACGACGGTACATGGATGTCGGCCTTGGCGCCGTCGGACAGGACGATGGTCACGACGGCCGGGCCGTCGAGCGCGATCCGCTCGAGATCGACGCGAACCACCTCGCCTTCCACCGACCGGGTCGGGCCGGGTGCGGGGGCGTTCGGGTTCGGCTCGCCGACGGCGATGCCGCGGCGGTCCGCGGTATCCGTGCCGGCGGTCTCGACGGGCGCCTGCGAAAGGCAGCCGGCGCCGGCGACCACGAGGGCCGCGAGAAGGACGTTGAATTTCATACGTGGAAGGGTTCCGGTGTTAAACGCCGCAAGATGGCCGCGGCTCATATCAGCTACTACGCACCCTCGTCCGCAAGGTAACGCCCCCGTACGAAAAAAGCTCCACCGAAGTGGAGCGTTTTTCTGGCTCACCACCTCGCTCTCGGAACGCTTGAGAAGGCTTTTCCAGGGTCTTTCCAGAGGTCTTATCGGGGAAGGTTCGAGGCGCCCCGGACGGACATTTTAAGGCGGAACGAAACAAGACGCCACCTGTTCTGGCCTATCAGAAACGGAATTGATACGCTCACGATGACAGTTGCCAGAAATCAATTTCCGGTTCTGAATACCCGTACGGACCGCGATTGGTGCCCGCCAAACACATCAGACATTCGGTGAACAGATTGCCCTCGTGAAATCGCTGCACGAAACCGCACGGGACACATACGTAGACGCCGCTTACGGGCACGCGGTCACCGATTGCATAAAGAGTTTTTGAGATCGTTTCCAACCCTATTTGTTCCAGTATCATGCCCGTTGTTTCTCACGTTCATGACGTATTGTCAATATTGACCGAGTGTTCGCACGACACGGACAGGCGTGTCGCGCAGCGGCTCGAGATCATCGCTCTTATAGAGTCGTCCGAATAGAGCGTTTTCCAAATGCGGTTTGAGCGACTTTTTGCAGCTCATGAACCCTGACGATGGCCTTTCCGTGCAGTGGGGAATGCATCACGAATGCTCGTGACGCGCCAATCGGATCTTGCCAGCCAAAAGAGAAATCCTTTCGTCCCGCGTATTTTTCGTAGGTGATCTTGCCGATGAAGCACACCACTTTTGGCAGCTCCGTTTTAATGATGCGAGTGATCTTTTTTCGACCCTGCAATTCCTCACCCTTCTCAAGATGTGTCACGTCGCGCGTCGGCCTGTTGATGATGTTCACGAGCCCTAATCCGTAAACGGCATTGAATTTTTTCTTGTACATCCGTTTAAGAGCTTCATCATCGCGAAGCTCGTCCCTTTTTTCCGAAATGAGTCCGGCCGCCGAAAGAAGATACCAAAAGAGTTTGTTGTTCGAAAACGGCACGCCGCGACTGAATGAGCCGGGATGCGGGTTGATGCCGACGAAAAGTATGTTCGGAGTTTTATGAAGATACCTAATCATATCTTAGGCGCCGGATAGACGATCTGCCCCTTCCTCATTTTCAAGAACGGCGTCAGCCGATGCTTCGTAAGAGACGTACGGCTCATGATGTTCCACACGTTCCAGCCTTTTTTGTTGAGTGCGTCGCCGATAAGGGAACGATGACAGCGCCACGGCACGGCTTCCGCGCACATGATGACTGTTTTTCTTGCGCCCGCGATTTTGATGAGGGCCGACAAGCCTTCCGTAAACTCCGGCGTCGCCATGTAATCGGCGAATCCTCTGAAAGACGTATTGTGCCAGCCGAGATTGATCGAATCTTTTTTTGAATGACGCAGTCCGCCAAGCTTTTTCAGGTGCCGATATCGAATGCGGACTCGTTTCAGGGATTGCTTGAGAACGCCTTCGTTGAATTGAGGGTTATGGCGTGACTTCGGTATCGTTCGTATGTCGACGACGTCCTTGATGCCATAGTGTTTTAAAAGCGCCACGAAATCCTCGATGGATCGCGTTGAATGTCCGATGGTAAAGAGAGATGACTTATCCATAGCACCCTTATTATGCGCCTAATCAAAAAAACATCCTAGAAATAGAAGACCCGGCCTTTCGGCCGGGTCTTCTTCGGTGCTTAGGCCTCTCGGTCTCTCGAAAGGCGCTTGGCATGGCTCGGGGACCTGGATTCGAACCAAGATAAACAGATTCAGAGTCTGTTGTCCTACCATTAGACGATCCCCGAAAACGTCGCTTACCCGACACGCTGCCGGTCGCGCAGGCCGAGCCCGCGCTCCCTCTC
>CAYNUS010000006.1:0-73986 GCA_964400625.1 uncultured Gammaproteobacteria bacterium | reverse complement strand
CGGCGTGATCTCGGGCTTCGGCGCGGCGAGCTACGAGCTGGGGCTCCGGGGCCTGGTCTCGCGCCTCGGGAGCACGTGAGCGGGCACGTGCACGTGGGCCGTCCGCCTCGGTAGGGGGCGGACGCTCCGGAGACCGTCTTCCCCCCCGCCCCCACCGAACCCACCCACCCCGCCACCCGCGGCATCGTCGCGCCGCGGCGCGACGCCAAGCTCCCGACGCACGCCGTCGTGACGGCGCTCGAGCACGCCTCCGTCCTCAAGACCTTCGAGGCGCTCGAGAAACGCGGGCTCGCGCTCACGGTCGTCCAGCCCGGCGGCGACGGCGTCGTCCGCGCCGAGGACGTCCTGGGAGCCGTCCGCGCGGACACGGCGCTCGTCTCCGTCATCGCGGCCTCCAACGAGATCGGCACGCTGCAGCCGGTCGCCGCGATCGGCGCCGGGCTGAAGAAGCTTCCGGCCGCGCCGCTCTTCCACGTCGACGCGGTCCAGGCCGTCGTCTCCGGCGCGATCGACATGAAGTCCTGCGGCGCCGATCTCTTCACCGTTTCCGCGCACAAGATCGGCGGACCGAAGGGCGTCGGCGCGTTGGGCGTCCGCAAGGGCGTGAAGCTCGCCCCGGTCATGACAGGCGGCGGACACGAAGGCGGATCGCGCTCGGGAACGGAGAACGCCCCCGGCATCGCCGGCTTCGGCGCCGCCGCGGCGTCGCTCCGCGCGCATCGCGGCGCCGAAGCGGAGCGTTACCGCGCCTTGCGCGCGAAGATCGTCGCTTCGCTCCCGCCCGGCGCGAAGCCGTTGATCGCCGAGGGCGTGCCGGCCGCGCCCCACATCCTCTCGATCGCATGCGCCGGCAAGGAGAACGACTGGATCGTGCTCCTCCTGAGCCGCGCGGGCGTGATGGCCGCCGCAGGATCCGCCTGCAAGTCCGGCAGCCGCGAGGCGTCATCCGTCGTGCGCGCGCTGGGGCTCGACGAGGCACGCGCGCGTTCCGTCATCCGCGCGAGCTTCGGGCACGTGAGCGACGAAAAAGACGCCGACAGGTTCGTCGGCGCCCTTTCCGAGGCGCTCCGGCGCTGATCAGTTCCCCGGCGCGTCGAACGGGTCCGGCAGGTCCGGCGGCACGTCCGGAAGGGTCATGCGCCGCTCCATGCGGCCCACCGCGTCGTCGAAGCGCCGCGTCTGGAGGTTCGCGAGCAGATCGGGCGAAAGCTCGATCTTCACGTTTCCGGTGAGGATGCCGTTGAAGGAGAAATACAGGTAGGCCGCGAACGCCAGGAAGCCTCCGACGATGGCGAGCGCGGCGGCCGCGAAGACGCGGCGCAGGGCGGTGAACGAGAAACGCTTCTTCATAGTCCTTTGGGAGGCGCGACGAGCGAGCCGCGCAGGTTGAGCGAGAGGAAGGACGGACCGCCCGGCGCGCCCTCGCCCGGCCGCACGGTCGCCGCCTCGAAGATGAGGAGGGTCGGCATGCGTTCGAGCTCGACCAGGGTCTGGAGGACGGAAGGCGTGGCGCCGGACAGGGTGATGTCGAAGCCGACGCGGAGCTCTTCGGCGCCCTTGCCGGTCTCGCTGACGGTCAAGGCGATGCGCTCCTCGACGCCGTGCTTCGCGGCGAGGGCCTCGACGGCGGTGATGAAGTCGAGCTCGCGCCCGACCGGCAGGAACTGCGCGGACAGCCGCCCGGTCGTCTCGCGGACGGCCTTGGCCTTCTCGCCGCTCGTGAGGAGGTTCTTGCGGTTCAGGTACTGGGCCTCGAGTTCGGAGTGCGCGCGGACGATCTCGCCGGAGAGCCGCCCGACCTCGAGGAAGGTCGGCATGAACAGGAAGAACGCCACGCCGCCGCTGACGGCGAGGCCGGCGATGGTCAGGAGGATGACGATGAGTTTCGCGTTGGCGAGCTTCATGGCGCGGGTTCGTAAGCCTTCTTCATGGCCTCGGCGTCGAGGACGATCATGAACTGGAAGTTGATGTCCGTCTTCTGGAAGAGGTTCGAGATGGGGGACTGCAGGGTCTTCACGTACGGCGCCCCGCGCATGGCTTCCTCGTAGGCCAGAAGGGCGTCGCGGTCGGCGGCGGTGCCGGAAAGGCGCATCGAGGACGACTTCAGGTCGAAATCCATGCCGGTGACGCGGACGCCGCGCGGGGTGCGCGAGGCGACGTCCTGCAGGACGGCGGCGGGCGAGATGGCCATCTTCTGGAGCGCCTCGACGCGCCCGATCTGGAGGTTCAGCGCGCGGATCTCGCTGTTGACCGTGACGTATTCGGACGAGAGGATCTGCCGCGTCTGGACCTCGCCCAGGTTCTTCGTCAGCTCGATCTTGACGTACAGCAAGAGGATGCTGGACATGAGCATCGAGCTCACGAACGCGATCATCAGGCGCTCGATCATCGCGTAGACGACGCGCGCGCGGAGCGCCTGCTTCTGACCCGGCGAAAGGAGGTTGAGGGCGATCATAGCGTCTTGTTGGCGTCCGTCTCCGGCGCGAGCTGCCGCAAGGCCAGCCCCACGGCCGTGGTGGAGCTCAGGATGATCTCGGGCGGCAACGGCGAATGGCCGGGGTCGATGTTGACCCAGGGGTCCGCGCGGCGCACCGGCGTCTTGGTGAGATCGGACAGCAATTCGTCCATGCGCGCCATGTTGGCGCCGCCGCCGCAGAGGATGATCTCGTCGAGCGGGCGTCCGCCGGGGAAGTGGTCGCGGTAGAAGTTCACGGCGTCGATGATGCGGTCGGCCATCTCGCTCAGGAACGGCTCCATGATGGACCAGAGCCGCGTGCCGCACTTGTGCGCGTCCACGCCGCACTGGCGCTTGGTGCGCTCGGCTTCGGCCACGTCGACCGAAAGCGATTCCGAGATGCGGCGCGTGACGACGTCGCCCGAGAGCGGGATGCTCACGGTGAACTGGATCGTGCCCTTGTCGTAGACGATGAAGCTCGAGCGCGTCGCGCCGAAGTCGACGATGCCGACGGTGCGGCCGCCGTCGTCCTTGGCGGGCACGACGCTCCGCACGATCGCCTGCGCCTCGATCTCGAAGGCGACCGGGACGAGCCCCGCGCCCTCGAGCGCCGCGGAATAGCTGTCCACGATCTGTTTCGGCGCCGCGGCGATCGTCACGCCCATCGACTTGCCGACCGGGACGTCCTTCGGGTCCTCCATGAGCTGCCAGTCGATGTACAGGTCGTTGATGGGCGTCGGGATGTGGAGTTCCGCCTCGGCGATGATCGCGGCGGACAGCGCCTCGGGCTTCTCCGGCTTCTTCACGCTGATGACCTTGATGAACGTGCGCGTCTCCGGCAGCGACACCACGACGCCGCGGGTGGTGCGGCGCTTGTAGGCCTTCTTCATCAGGTTCCGGAGATGCTCCGTCACGGCCTCCGGCTTCTTGAACTCGCCGGCCACGACCACGCCCTCCTGCACGCGCTCTTCCGAGTAGCGGTGGAGCTGCAGCTTGCGTCGGTAGAAGGGGCCTTTGCGGATCTCGACCAATCGGAAGACATGCTCGGAGACGTCGAGCCCGACCGCGCGGCTTGTCGGATCCGGGAAGAAGATCATGGGTGCGTCATCGGATTTCCCGCAGCGTGCCGATCTTGAGGGACCAGCCGCCGCCGGGGCCGTTCGAGAAGTTCACGTTGGCCAGGCCGCTCTCGTACCGCACGGAGGCGTTGTTCTCGAGATAGAGCTTGAAGGCCGTGACCTCCTTGAGTTCGGCGTTGTTGGAGACGGTGATCATGCCGTCGGAGGCGTAGAAGATGGAGTTCTCGCTGTTGTTCGAGAGCGCCATGGCCGGGTCCGCGGGGTTGAGGGACGTGTTGGTCGTGAGCACCATCACGTACGAGCCGGCCGTGCCCGAGTTCTGGAACGAGACGTTGTTGTAGATATCGATGAGTCCGTCGGCCATGATGATGCCGGAGTTCGCGCCGTAGCCCGGCGCGAGGCGGATGATGACGTTGTTGTTGAAGCTGATGTTGCCTTGGACGTGCACGGTGCCGGCGAGCGTCACGGTGCAGTTGTTGTCGACCGTCAGGTTCCCGGTGATCTTCTTGGGACCGAGCGTCACGCTGCAGCCGTTCGTGTAGCTCACGTCGCCCGTGACGGTGCCTCCCGACGCGGCGTCGGACTTCCACTGTTCGATCATGGCGTCGGAGACCGGCATGTCGACCGGACCGGGGTCGGGCGTGCCCGGATAGGAATCGCCGTCGACATCCGTGTTCGAGATCGTCTGGTAATAGGCGTCGCCGCCGATCTCCGAATCCTCGATGGTGTTGGCATGCGCCTCGCCGTGGACGTCGACGTTGTCGATCTTCGTCACGACGCCGCCGGTCCAGACCTGGAAGTTGAAGTCGCGCGCGGCGGACGCCCAGACGGGCGAGGCCGCGTTCCAGTTGGCGGAGACCATGCCGATGCCGTTGCCGTAGCCGCTGTTGGTCTGGCTGCCGATGGTCCAGTAATGCGACGCGCTCGCCGAGGTGTCGATCATGAGCCAGTAGGTGACGTTGTCGGCGAGAGCGGGCGGCGACGAGAACGTGACGTCGGCCCAGCCGAACGTGCCGGTCACGGCGGAGGCGGCGAGCGTGCCGCTGGCGATCACGGTCTTCGACGGGACGCCGCCGTTGTTCGCGAGGATCCGGACCGTGAGGTTGCCGGGGTTGCCGGTCTTGCGGACGTAGAAGCTCAGCTTGTTGATGGTGGCATCGACCGACATCTTGAACGATTGCGCGATGTCGAGCGTCGGCGAGACGCGACCGAACTCGTAGTTCGAGGTGTTGTTGGTCTCCTGCTCTGCCGGCGCGAGCGAGGTACCTCCCGCGACCCAGACGTCGCCGGTGACGTACGAGCCGTTCGAGCCGATCACGTCGCCGTTGGCGTAGATGTTGCCGTCGACGTAGGCGTTGCTGCCCAGCACGAAGCCGCCGTTGCCGGTCTGCACGCCGTAATGGAAGCTCGCGGATTCCGTGTCGGTCTGGACGTCGGCCTTGAGGACGACGGTCGCCGTCGGGTTCGCGGCGTTCGGGTAGCTGCCGACCGAGGTGATGGTCTTGAGGTTCGCGGAAACGTCCTGGATCGAGGTCGTGTAGAAGGCATCGGCGCCGACCGCGCGGTCGGATTCGCCGGCGTAGGTGAGGCCGTAGTTGCCGCCGCAGTCGGTCCCGGTGGACTGGTTCAGGCACCAGATGGCCTTCTCGATGCCGGCTTGGGCGGCCTGGCGGGCGGCGGCGCGCGCCGAGAACGTGCTGGTGGCCTTGCGGACGCCGCTCAAGTAGCTCGTGAAGGCGCCGACGAGGCCCAGCACGACCGACAACAGCACCACGGACAGCAGGAGCACTTGTCCGCGCGATTTCCCCCTCATGTGCATAGGTTCAGGTTGAGCCCAAGTAGTAGATCTTGCCCAGGGGCGTGAGGATGGTTTGCCCCCGCGCGTCCTTGCGCGTCCGGACGTACAGCTCGATGGCCGTCGCTTGCGTCGTATCGACCGTATTATATCGGAAAATGAGCTTGTCCACCAGCGCGCCGGGGGTGCGGGTCGTGTCGACGCGGTCGGAGTTCGTGCCGGCGTCGATATCGACCACGAAACGGCTCGGGTCGGACGGGTCGATGCCGAGCGCGACATAGTCGTAGGTGTTGATCAGGATCGTGCCGGAGGCGTCGATCGAAGGGAGTTCCAGCACGACCGTGGAGGTGCCCGTCGAATAGGCGGTGCCGTTGATGGTGCGGCTGCCGATCACGCCGGAGGCTGACAGGGCGTAGAGCCCGGCCGTGTCGAGGATCTGGAAGGCGTTGTACTGCGTCTCGGCGATGGCGTCCTCGATCGCGAAGTAGCGCCCCTGCGCGATGAAGATCGCGCCGAGGATGGTGAAGATCATGGCGCCGACGGCCATGGAGACGGCGAGTTCGAGCGTGGTGACGCCGCGTGCGCGCATATCAGTTGGCCTTCTCGGCGTTATGCGTGATCGAGCGCATCGAACCGGAGCGGTCGAACCACGAGATGATGACCGAGTAGCGTTTGTACGACGGGTCGGAATACGGCGAGGAGACGGTCAGCGTGCCGGTGCCGCTCGGCAGGTCGCCGAGCCCGAAGCGCAGCCAGTCGTCGTGGACCTCGCCGATCGAGGCGTCCTCGAAGTCCCAGGTCTCGCCGCCGATCGTCACGTCGTCGAAGTTGACGGACGCGCCTTCCCAGACGGCCAAGGCGGCCTGCCCGACGGAGAAGCTCGCGTCGTTCTGCGTGGTGACGAGGTTGCCGTTCAGGTAGACGCCGATCGACGAGCCCGTGGCGGCGACGCTGAGCTCCTGCCAGCTGTCCAGCGAGATGGCGCGCGCGTCCGAGTAGAGCGTCGTGACGGCGTCGGCGGAGACGCGCTGGAGCACGAGCGAGGTCGCGGTCAGGTAGACGCGGTAGTGGTTGCGGAGATCGCGCGCGCGGAAGAGGAAACCGGCCTGCCAATCGGCCGGCGATCCGCCGTTCGCCTTGATGTCCGCGGTCAGCGTGAAATCGGCGTAGGCGTTCTTGGGAAGCGGCATCAGCGCCGTGAGCCCCGAGGCGACGGTCGAGGTCGCGGCGTTGAAGGCGCGCGGCGGGGAGGGTGCCGTCAGGTCCTCGACCGCGCCGAACGCGCCCTGCGTGAAGAGGACGCCCGTGAGCGCGCCCGCCGTCTGGTTCCCGAGCTGGGAGGTGTCGATGACCTGGAGCGCCGCCAGCTGCTGGTCGGCGAGCACGGAGGCCATGTTGCGCAGCTTCACGCGCTGGGCGTAGACCGCCGCCATGAGCGACACGCCGAAGACGACGATCAGCACGGAGACGAGGCTGACGCCGACGACGATCTCGATGAGGCTGAGGCCGCGGGTCTTCATCTTATTGTCCGAACTTCGTGGTCAGCGAGTAGATGGGGGTGATGATGGCGAGCGCGATGCCGCCGACCGCGCCGCCCAGGAAGATGATGAGGATCGGCTCGATGATCGAGGATAGGCTGCCCATGATCTGCTCGACCTGCTTCTCGTAGAACTCCGCGATCTCCTGGAGCATCTCGTCCACGGTACCGGCGCGCTCGCCGACGGCCGTCATCTGGACGACGAGCGGCGGGAAGAGCTTGGGGCTGCGTTCGAGCACCTGCGAGATCTGCTCGCCCTTCTTGACCGCCTCGGCCATGGCGAGGCACGCGTCATGATAATAGACGTTGCGGACGATGTCGGAGGTGATGGTCAGGCCCTGGACGATGGGGATGTCGGTGCGCAGCAGGCTCGAGAGCGTGCGGGTGAAGCGCGCCAGGTTGATCTTCATGATGATCGGCCCGATGATCGGCATCTTCAGCAGGATCTTGTGCCAGACGGCCTTGCCGGGCGGCGTGCCGATGGCCCAGATGAAGGCCGCGATCAGGCCGCCGACGCCGACGATGATGAACGGCCAGTAGGCCTTCAGGGAATCCGACACGAAGATGAGGATCTTGGTCGGGACGGGCAGCTCGTCGGTGCCGATCTCCTCGAAGATGGAAAGGATCTGCGGCACGACGAAGACCATCATGCCGATGCCGATCAGCACCGTGGCGGAGAGGACGACGAGCGGATACGTCATGGCGCTCTTGACCTTCGAGATCAGGTCGTAGTCCTTGCGCATCTGCGTCGTGAGCTGCTCGAGCGTCTTCTCGAGCGTGCCCGAGACCTCGCCGGCGGCGATCATGTTGACGAAGATCGGCTCGAAGAGGCGCTCGTGCTTGGCGAGCGACTGCGAGAGGCTCGTGCCCTTCTCGACGTCGGCGTGCAGTTCCAGGATGACGGCCTTGAAGCCCTTCTGCTCCGTCTGGAGCGCGAGCGTCTTCAAGGCCTCGGTCAGCGAGAGGCCGGCCTTGACCATGACGCGCAGGTTCTCCGTGAAGAAGATCTTCTGCGGGAGCTTGACCCGCATGAAGCGCCTCCGGAGCCGCGCGACGTATTCGTCGAGATTGATGTCGGCCATACTATTCCTTGGTGACGCGCAGGATCTCCTCGAGCGTCGTCAGGCCCTTCACGGCCTTGGCGAAGCCGTCTTCCACGATCGGGATCATCCCTTCCTTCTCGGCGGCCTCGTACATCTCGGCGTTGGACGCGTCCTTGTTGATGAGGTCCTGGATCGCCTTCGTGACCTCGAGCACCTCGTAGATGCCCATGCGCCCCTTGTAGCCCTCGTTGTTGCAGTGCTTGCAGCCGTTGCCGTGGAAGAAGTCGACCTTGTCGAGCGTCTGCCCGGGCGCGATGAAGCCGTCGCGCTGGAGCAGCTCGGTGAGGTGCGGGACGTCGTAGACCTCGGAGAGCTCCTTGAGCTGCGTCTTGGAGATCTTGTAGGGCGTCTTGCATTCCTTGCAGACCTTGCGGACCAGGCGCTGGGCCACGATGATGTTGCAGGTGAAGGCCACGAGGAAGCGCGGCACGCCCATGTCGACGAGGCGGGGGAGCGAGGTGACGGAGTCGTTGGTGTGCAGCGTGGCGAAGACGAGGTGGCCGGTCATGGCGGCGTTGGTGGCGATCTCGGCGGTCTCGCCGTCGCGGATCTCGCCGACCATGATGATGTTCGGGTCCTGGCGCAGCAGCGTGCGCAGGCCGACGGCGAAGGTGAAGCCGATCTTGGGGTTGACCTGCGACTGGTTCACGCCGGTCATGCGGTATTCGACCGGGTCCTCGATCGTCGAGATGTTCACGCCGGGCGTGTTGCGGAGGGAGAGCACGGAATAGAGCGTCGTCGTCTTGCCGGAACCCGTCGGGCCCGTCACGAAGATGATGCCGTGCGGCTTCATGATGTTCCGCTTCAGGATGTCGAGGTGCTTGTCGACGAACCCGAGCTGTTCGAGCGAGAGCGCCTGCGCCGTCTCGGAGAGGAGGCGCATGACGATCTTCTCGCCGTCCATGACGGGCAGCGTCGAGACGCGGACGGAATACTTGTAGCCCGGCCCGCTGATCTTCATGCGGCCGTCCTGCGGCAGGCGGTGCTCGTCGAGCTTCAGGTTGGAGAGCACCTTGATGCGCGCGAGGATGCCGGCCTGCGAGTTCTTCGGCAGGGTCATGACGTTGCGGAGGATGCCGTCGACGCGATAGCGCACGACGAGGTCCTGCTCGGACGGCTCGATGTGGATGTCGGACGCGCCTTCGAAGACGGCGTGCTCGAGGAGCGATTCCACGATGCGCACGACCGGCAGGTCCTGCGCGAGCTCGCGCAGCTTCGTCTGGTCGTCCTCGGCGCCCTCGACGCCCGTCGCCTTGGCGATGTCCTCGAACTCGGCCTTGAGCGAACGTTTGTATTGCTTGATGATCTCGCGGAGCGCGGTGGGCGTCGTCACGTGCACCTGCACGTCGAGCCCCGTCTTGCGGCGGAGGAACTCGATGGTCTGGAGATCCTGCGGGTCGAGCGCGGCGACCTTGAGCGTCTTCTCGCCCTTGTCGAAGGGGACGATCTCGTGGGTCGTGGCGATCGGTTCCGGCACGAGGTCGAGGAAGTCCTTGCGGACCTGCACGCCTTTCAGGTCGACGAACGGCACCTTGAAATAGTCGGCGGCGAGGCGGAAGAGCGTCTCTTCCGGCATCTTCTCGAGCAGATACTCCTCCAGGCGCACGCGCTTTTCCTTGGCGGCGGCGACGTGGTCCTTGAGCTCGGCCGGCTTGAAGGTGCCGGCGGTCAGGAGGATCTTCTGGAGAAGGGCGTCGTTATACATAGCGCTGGCATTATATCCTATTTCCCGGTACGATGGCACCCGACATATGTTCGGCCGCCTCTTCGAGCGCCACCGATTGCACCTCCGCGAGGCGCGCACCGTGCGCGTCGCGCTCCTCTTGGCGACGGGCGTGAACCTGTTCACCTGGATCATGACGCTGTGGTTCGTGGTCCCGCGCCTCGACACCAGCCCGTTCTTCGCCCTCCACTACACCATCTACTTCGGCGTCGACCAGATCGGCGCGCCGTGGAAGCTCCTGCGCCTGCCGGCGCTCGGCCTCCTGATCCTCGCCGCCGACGCCTGGTTCTCGGTGCGGCACTACGAGAAGGACCGTCTCGCCAGCGCCGCCGTGATGACGCTCGCCATCCTGCTGCAGTGCCTCCTCGCCCTCGTCGCCTTCCTGACCATCCTGCTGAACATCTGACATGAACTCCGCCATCGCCATCCTCGTCGCTTCGACGGCGTCCTTCGCCGTCGCCATGGTCGCCACGCCGGCCGTCACGCGCCTCCTGCGGTACCTCAAGCTCGGCAAGCAGATCCGCAGCGAGGAAAGCGCGCCGATCTTCGCCAAACTCCACGCCGCCAAGAGCGGCACGCCGACCATGGGCGGCATCCTGATCTGGGGCGCCGTGCTCGCGGTCGCCTTCGCGTTCTCCTTGGCCGCCAACGTCATCCGCGACCAGCCGTGGATCGAGCTGAACTTCATCTCGCGCCGCGAGACCCTCCTGCCGATCGCCGCGCTCTTCTTCGCCGCCATCGTCGGCCTCGTCGACGACTACCTGAACGTCCGCAAGATCGGCGCGCACGGCGGCGGCCTCAAGGTCTGGCACCGCCTCCTTTCCTATTCGCTCATCGCCGCGGTCGCCGCCTGGTGGTTCTACGTGAAGCTCGAATGGGACGTCCTGCGCGTGCCGTTCGTCGGCATCGTCGAGGTCGGCCCTTGGATGATCCCGATCTTCATCTTCATCATCATCGCCACCGCGTTCTCGGTGAACGAGACCGACGGCCTCGACGGCTTGGCCGCCGGCACGCTCCTCACCGCCTTCGCCGCCTACGGCGCCATCGCCTTCTTCCAGGACAAGCACGAGCTCGCCGCCTTCTGCGGCGCGGTCGTCGGCGCGCTGCTCGCCTTCCTGTGGTTCAACATCAATCCCGCGCGCTTCTTCATGGGCGACACCGGAGCGATGTCGCTCGGGGTCACGCTCGGCGTCGTCGCCATGCTGACCAACAGCCTGCTCCTCCTGCCCATCATCGGCCTCGTCTTCGTCCTCGAGTCGCTGTCCGTCATCATCCAGGTGCTCTCGAAGAAGTTCCGGAAGAAGAAGGTCTTCCTCTCGGCGCCCGTCCACCACCACTTCGAGGCCAAGGGCTGGGCCGAGGCGACCATCGTGATGCGCTTCTGGGTCATCGCCGCCGTGAGCGGCGTGCTGGGGCTCATCATCGCCCTGCTCGATCGCTGAAAAACGCCGGCCCCTAAGGGCCGGTTTTGTGTTACGATAGGCTCGAAGTAACCCCCAACGCATGGCTGAAGCGTCCCAAGACCTGTACCACCCGACCGAGAAGCGCGTCCTGCCCGTCATCCCCTTGAAGGATGTCGTCATCTTCCCGGGCGTGGCCGCGCCGTTGGCCGTGCGCCGCGCGCGTTCGGTGCGCGCGCTCGACGCGGCGCTCGCCAAGGACAAGCTGGTGCTCTTCGTGCCGCAGAAGAACGCCGCCGCCGGCGACCCGAAGGCCGAAGACCTCTACGAGATCGGCACGATCGCCAAGGTGCGCGAGTCCGCGCGCCAGAAGGGGACGGTGCGTCTCGTCGTCGAGGGCGTCGTGCGCGCCCGCGTGCAGACGATGCTCGCGGCCGACCCGTTCCTCAAGGCCGAGGCCGAGATCGTGCCGACGCCGAAGTTCCAGAAGACCGATCGCGTCGACGCGGAGGGCGTGAGCCTCATGAACTCGTTCCGCGAATGCGTGAACATGGGCGCGAACGTCCCGTTCGACGTGCTCCTCGTCGTCATGAACGTGAGCGACCCGTGGCAGCTCGCCGACCTCGTCGCCGTCAACCTCGACTTCACCGTCGAGGAGCGCTACGCGGTGCTCTCCGCCAAGACCGTCGAGGACAAGCTCGCGCACGCGCGCGAAGGCGTGAACCGCCAGATGAAGGTGCTCCGCATGGCGCGCGACCTCCAGGCCGAGACCGGCAAGGAGATCGACAAGATGCAGAAGGAGATGTTCCTGCGCGAGCAGATGAAGACGATCGAGAAGGAGCTTGGGCAGATGAACGGGGGAGGCTCCTCCGAAGCCGAGGAGCTCCGCAAGAAGATCGAGGCCGCCGGCATGCCGGACGAGGTGAAGGCCAAGGCGCTCAAGGAACTGGCGCGCATGCAGGCGATGCCGAGCTTCTCGCCGGAGCTCTCCTACATCCGCGGCTACCTCGACTGGCTGATCGCGCTCCCATGGGCCGTGCGCGACCGGGACGAGATCTCGCTCCGCAAGGCGAAGAAGGTCCTCGACGAGGACCACTTCGGGCTCGCGAAGGTGAAGGAGCGCATCCTCGACTTCCTGGCCGTGCAGAAGCTGGCCGGCAAGACGCGCGGCTCCATCCTCTGCTTCGTCGGGCCTCCGGGCACCGGCAAGACGTCCATCGGCAAGTCGATCGCGCGCGCGATGGGCCGCAAGTTCTTCCGGATGTCCTTGGGCGGCCTGCGCGACGAGGCCGAGATCCGCGGCCACCGCCGCACCTACGTCGGCGCGCTGCCGGGACGCATCCTGCAGGGCATCGCGTCATCGAAGACGCGCAATCCCGTCTTCATGCTCGACGAGATCGACAAGGTCGGCAACGACTTCCGCGGCGACCCGACGGCGGCGCTGCTCGAGGCGCTCGACCCGGAACAGAACAACGCCTTCGGCGACCATTACCTTGAAGTGCCGTTCGACCTTTCGGACGTCTTCTTCATCACGACCGCCAACCTGCTCGACACCATCCCGCCGGCGCTCCGCGACCGCATGGAGGTCATCGAATATCCCGGCTACACCGAGGACGAGAAGGTCCGCATCGCCATCGACTATCTCGTGCCCAAGGCGCAGAAGGAGCACGGGCTTTCCGGCACCAAGGTGAAGATCCATGACAAGGCCATCCAGCGCCTCGTCCGCGAATACACGCGCGAGGCCGGCGTCCGCAACCTCGAACGCAACGTCATGCAGGTCTTCCGCAAGATCGCGCGCAAGGTCGCCGAGAACGGCGGCACGAAGGCGTGGACGATCGGCGAGGCGGACGTGCCGGCGTATCTCGGCGTGCCGAAGTTCCGCCAGCAGCTCGCGGAGAAGAAGGACGCCGTCGGCGTCGTGACGGGGCTCGCTTGGACGGAAGCCGGCGGCGAGATCCTGCCCATCGAGGCCACGCGCATGCCGGGCAAGGGCCAGCTCATCCTCACCGGACAGCTCGGCAAGGTGATGCAGGAGTCGGCGCAGGCGGCGCTTTCCTACGCGCGCGCCAACGCCGCGCGCCTCGGCATCAAGGGCGACTTCAGCAAGGACGAGGACATCCACGTGCACGTGCCGCAGGGCGCGATCCCGAAGGACGGGCCTTCCGCCGGCGTCGCCATGACGGCCGCCATCGTCTCGCTGCTGACCGGCAAGCCGGTCCGCCGCTCGGTCGCGGTCACGGGCGAGGTGACGCTCCGCGGCCACGTGCTCGAGATCGGCGGCGTGAAGGAGAAGGTGCTCGGCGCCCACCGCGCCGGCATCCGCACCGTCGTGCTGCCCAAGGACAACGAGAAGGACCTTGAAGAGATCCCCGCCAACGTGCGCAAGGCGATGAGGTTCGTCCCCGTGGAGACGGCCGACCAGGCCATCGCGGCGCTCTTCGCGCGGAAGTAGCGTATGCGGCGGAACGTGCCCGACCTGCAGCTGCTCGCCGTGACGGCCGGACTGGTCGTCTTCGGGCTGGTCGCGCTCGCGTCGGCCACGGGCCCCACGGGCTTCTCGCGCTTCGGCGACAGCTACCACTTCCTCAAGCGCCAGCTCCTCTTCGGCGTCCTGCCGGGCCTGGTCCTGCTCTTCCTCGCCTCACGCATCCCGATCGAGCGCGTCAAACGGGTCGCGCCGCTCATGATCGTCGCGGCGGCGGTCCTCCTGTGCCTCGGCTTCATTCCGGGCCTGCGGGCCGATTACGGCAGCGGCAGCTGGATCCAGCTCGGCGGCTTCTCGCTCCAGCCGTCGGAGATCGCCAAGCTCTGTCTCGTGCTGTATTTCGCCGACTGGCTCTCGCGCCGCGACGAGGAGACCATCAAGGGCTTCTGGACCGGCTTCGTGCCGTTCGGAATCTCCGTCGCCATGGTCATCGCGCTCATGATGGCGCAGTCCGACCTCGGCACCACCGCCGTCATCATCGCGTTCCTCTTCACGATGTACATCGCCGCCGGCGCCTCGCTGAAGCATCTCGGCATCCTCGTGGCCGCCGGCGCCGCCATGTTCGCGGTCTTCATCAAGATCGCGCCGTACCGCGCCGACCGCCTCAAGATCTTCCTGCGCCCCGACCTCGATCCGCAGGGCGTCGGCTATCACATCAACCAGGCCCTGCTCGCGATCGGCTCCGGAGGCTGGTTCGGCCTCGGGCTCGGCAAGTCCCGCCAGAAGTTCCAGTACCTGCCGGAAGTCGCGGGCGATTCGATCTTCGCCGTCATCTCGGAGGAGCTCGGCTTCCTCGTCTCCGCCGCGCTCATCCTGGCGTTCCTCTACCTCATCTATCGCGGCCTCAAGATCGCCGAACAGGCCGCCGATCCGTTCTCGCGCTACGCCGCGGTCGGCATCACGACCTGGATCGGCTTCCAGGCGGCGCTCAACATCTCGGCGATGGTCGGGCTCATGCCGCTCACCGGCGTGCCGCTCCCGTTCATCAGCCATGGCGGCACTGCCATGCTCGCGAACCTCGCGGCCGTCGGCGTCCTCCTCTCGATCTCGTCGGAACACGGCAAGATTGCGCGTCGAAGATGAAAAAGGTAGGTTATCGCATATGAAATTCCTTTTCGCCGGAGGCGGGACGCTCGGGCCCGTGGCGCCGCTCCTCGCGGCCGCCGACGAGATCCGCCGCAGGAAGCCGGACGCCGAATGCGTCTTCGTCGGCACGCCCGACGGCCCCGAACGCCGCCTCGTCGAGGAGGCGGGGATGCGGTTCCTGGCGCTCGCCTCGCCGAAACTGCGCCGCTACGCGAGCCTCGAGACCCTGAAGCTCCCGTTCGACCTGGCGGCCGCGATCTGGCGGGCCGGGCGCATCCTCGCGGCGGAGAAGCCGGACGCGGTGGCCGGCGCCGGCGGCTACGTGCAGGTGCCGGTCATGCTCGCGGCGCGGCTGCGCGGCGTGAAGACGCTGATCCACCAGCAGGACGTCGTGCCGTCGCTCAGCAACAGGCTCGTGGCCGGCGGCGCCTCCGCCGCCACCGCGACGTTCGAAGCCTCGCGCGCGGATTTCCCGAAGGCCGACGTCATCGGCAACCCGGTGCGCCGCGCCGTCGAGGAAGGGGACCGCGCGAAGGGGCTCGCCCTGCTCGGCGCGACGGGCGACCTGCCGGTCGTGCTCGCGTTCGGCGGCGGTACGGGCTCCGTCTTCCTGAACGAGCTGATCGCGTCGGCCTCGCCGCTCTGGACCGGCTTCGCGGAACTCGCGCACATCACCGGCCTCGAGAAGGCGCCCGCGCGCATGCCGAAGCTCACGCATCCCGAACGCTACCACCGGTTCGATTTCGTGGGCGCCGACATCGCGCATCTCATGGCCGCCGCCGACGTCGTCATCAGCCGCGCCGGCATGGGGACGCTGACCGAGCTCGCCGCGCTGGCGAAACCCGTCATCCTCGTGCCGATCGCCGAGTCGCATCAGGAGAAGAACGCCGAATACGTCGTCGAGCGCGGCGGAGCGCGCATGTTCCGCGAGCTCGACCTCACGCCCGAGCAGCTCGTCACCTTCACCCGCGACCTCCTGAAGAAGCCCGAAGAGGCGCGGCGCCTCGGGCTCGGGCTCCAGGCGCTCTTCCGCCCCGGCGCGCGGGAGGCGCTGGCCGAAAAACTCCTCGCGCTGGTATCATGAACCGCATATGAAACGTTCACGCCTCCTTCTCGCCGCACTGCTCCTTGCCGGAGCCGGCTGCGCCCCCCAAGCTTCCCGGCCTGATGCCTACGACGACCGCGCCGGGACTTCGGCCGCTTCGGACGCCGGCAAGCTGACCGTCCCGACCACGCAGACCCCGCCGCCTTCGACACCTAAGAACACCGCCATGGACAAGCAATGGACGTTCCCGGGCACGCTCCCGGAGAACCAGATCAAGGACCGCCAGATCCGCATGCAGACCGACAAGGGCGAGATCGTCTTCGAGCTGTTCGAGGACGAGGCGCCCAAGACCGTCTCGAACTTCATCTATCTCACCAAGGGCGGATACTACGACGGCCTGACCTTCCACCGTTACGAGCCCGGCTTCGTGATCCAGGGCGGCGACCCGGCCGGCAACGGCACGGGCGGTCCCGGCTACCGGTTCGAGGACGAGCCGGTCGCGCGCGCCTACGAGAAGGGCATCGTCGCCATGGCCAACGCCGGCCCGAACACCAACGGCAGCCAGTTCTTCATCATGCTCGCCGATACGCCGCTCCCGCCGCTCTATACCATCTTCGGCCGCGTCACGAAGGGCCTCGACGTCGTCGACGCCATCCGCGCCGGAGACAAGATGACCTCCGTCATCGTCGAAGCGAAGTCGAAGTAGCATGTTCTGGAGGAAGCCCGTCACGCACGCGGTCGCGCTCTGGGTCCTGGTCGGCGTCGCCGCCGGAGCCCTGATCGCCGTCCTGGCCTACATGGCCATGCTCTCGAGCGTCCGCAACGGCATCGTCAGCGCCCGCCCGCCCAAGGACGCCTCCGCGGCGGAATCCTACCGCCAGCCGCCGACGCTCTTCGGCACCGTCGCCTCCTTCGACGGCACCGTGCTCACGGTCGAGTCCAAGCAGCCGTACGGCGAAGTGATCGTCGAATCGGATACGGAGATCTCGACCGTCGGAGGCTCGGCCGTGCCGGCCTCCGAGCTCCGGACGGGATCGGTCATCACCGTCGCCGGCGTCGATCTCGGGGGAGGGAAGCTGTCGGCCATCGCCATCGTCATCCTGGAAAACCGCTGAGTCCGCTCGGCGGTTTTCTTTTCGGCGGAGCCGGGCTAGACTGGCCGCATGAAGAAGCTCCCGCATCTCACCGCCACCGACTTCTACCGGTACCTCAAGTGCCCGCATTGGCCGTACTGGGAGATCTTCGGCGACCCCAAGGACAAGGGCGACGTGCCGCCGATGCTCGAGAAGCTGCGCATGGACGGCGCCTTGCACGAGAAGCGCTGCGTCGAGGGGCTCGGCCCTTTCGCGGAACTCCCGGCTGTGGGCGACGCCGACGAGCTGTTCGCCGCCACGCTCGAACATCTGCGCCGCGGCGAGGCGCTGATCTACCACGGCACGCTCAAGGACGGCGACTGGGTCGGCCAGCCGGACCTCCTGCGCCGCGTCGAGACCCCGTCGAAATTCGGCGCGTGGTCGTACGAGGCGATCGACATCAAATCGAGCCGCGAGATCACCGAGGCGCAGTCCTACCAGGTCGTGTTCTACGCGCAGCTGCTCAAGAAGATCCAGGGCGTGAAGCAGGAGAAGGGCATCGTCATCAACGTCGAATGCCAGGAAAAGACCTTCGCGTTCGAGGATGCCGAGCCGGGCTTCTTCGAGACGCTCGACCGCCTGCTCGCCATCCGCGCCGGCGAGAAGCCGCCGCTCAGCTTCATGTCGAGCTGCAAGGATTCGCCGTGGTTCGCCCTCTGCAAGAGGGAAGCCGAGGAACAGGACGACATCGCGCTCATCTACAAGATCTACGGCAGCGAGGCCAAGCGGCTGCGCGAGGCCGGCTACGGCACGCTCGCGAAGCTCGCGGGCGCGGATCTCGCGGCGCTCCAGGCGGACGTGCGCGGCGTCTCGGACCACCGCCTCGAACGGCTGCGGCTCCAGGCGCAGGCGCTGCGCGGCAAGGCGACGCTGCGCATCGACGAGCCGCGCCTTCCGGAGACGGGCGTCGAACTGCACTTCGACATCGAGGGCGATCCGATGATCGGCGTCGAATATCTCCATGGATTGCTCGTCCGCGAAGCCGGGAAGGAGACGTATCGGGCGTTCGCGGCCGAGGATCCGGCCGACGAGGGCCGGGCCTGGACGGAATTCTGCGATTTCATCGAGGGCTACGCCGGCGCGCCGATCTATCACTACGGCTGGTACGAGATCGACGCCGTCCGCCGCCTTTCCGCGAAGTACGGCATCTCCACGAAAGCCGCTTCCGCGCTCGATCCCGCGAACATGATCGACCTGAACCGCGTGGTCCAGCGCTGCGTCATCTTCCCGCTCTACTTCTACTCGCTGAAGGACGTCGCCAAGCACCTCGGCTTCCGCTGGCGCGCGGCGGACGCCTCGGGCGCCAACTCGGTGCTCTGGTTCCAGGAATGGTGCGAGAAGAAGGACCGCGCGCTGTTCCGGAAGATCATGGACTACAACGAGGACGACGTCCGCGCCACGGCGCATCTCAAGGACTGGCTCGTCGCCTCCCCGTCATCCTGAGCGAAGCCGAAGGAACGCCTCCGAACGAAAAAAAGGCCCTCCCGGAATCGGGAGGGCTTTCGTTTCGGCCGTTCAGGCCGAGGCGGAGGCGGAGGCGCGCTCCTTCCAGAGCTCGAGGTAGCTCTTGGCCACCGCGGGCTCGTTGGGGCAGAGCTGGCCGAGGATGGCGTGCATCTGCGGCAGGCAGGACTCGTCCGCGGCGCGGACCTCGAACCAGCTGCCGATCGCGTCGAACTCGTCGCGGGCGATGATGGCGCCGCCGGCCTGGAAGAGCGTGCGGCGCTTCTTGAAGGTGGCCACGCGCTCGTAGGCGTCGGTGAACCACTTCATGGCCTCGAGCGGGAGCGAGATGGGCGACGTGGCGTGCCGCGCGCCGGTCCGCGGGGACAGGAACGGGCCCTTGTACGTCATCAGCACCTCGTCGCCCTCGATCCGCAGGCGCAGCATCTCGCCGCGGAACTCGCGGGAGGCGGGCTGCATGAAGCGGTCGGTCTGGCGGACGGAGGCGCCCAGGCGCGTCGCGCGGCAGAGCGCGGCGACGTGGTCGTCCGGGCGGTAGCCGCGCGCCTTGAGCTGGAACTGGAGCGGGCCGGCGCGGTGCGCCTCGACGGCCGGGTCGTAGCACGACTCGACGATGATGTCGGCGCGCTCGGCGGTCGGGTCGATGAACGCCTTCTTGGCCGGGTAGACCGTCGTGAAGTACTGCTCGAGCACCTCGCGCGAGCTCTGCCGCGTCCGCCCGCCGGGACCGGCGTCGCGGAAGAGGCGGCGGAGCATCGAGCTGTCGTGGTCGGAGCGGACGAAGACCTTGAGGTCGGCGAGCTCCAGGATCCCGGGGTGGTGCAGGGCGAAGAGCCCGTCGACCAGGATGAAGGCCTTGCCGGTGAAGTCCTCCTCGCCGGCGCGTTCGCCGGAGGCGAAGTCGTAGCTCGGGATCTTCAGGGTCTTGCCGACGCGCGCCTTCGAAAGGTGCTCGGCGGCGAGCGCCAGGTCGAGCGCGTCGGGGTGGTCGAAGTGCGGCACGTCCGCCTTCCGCATCCGCTCGACGCCGACGTAGTAGTTGTCGAGCGCGAGGACGGCCGCGCCGCCGGGCGCCGCGCCCAGCCGCTCGGCCAGGCGTTCGATCAGGTATCCCTTCCCGTCGCCGGATCCGCCGGCGACGGCGACGATGACGGGCTTCCCGCGCGTCTTCGCTTTCCGCTGCAGGAGCATGGGGACGATGACGTCGGGGGCTTCGGCGCTGCGTACGCTTCTCTTCATCAGGGCGATCTCCTTTTCCGTGAAAAATGAACCGGCCGGAGCGTACCTCGAAAAAAGCGCCCCGTCAAGGGGCGCCGCGTCCGGGGACCGCCTCACTTCGCCTCGGCGGCGGGGAAGACGACCGACATCTGGGTGCCGACGCCCTCGATGGAGTCGACGTAGATCTGGCCCTTCTGCAGTTCGACGAGCTGTTTGGTGATCCAGAGCCCGAGGCCCGTGCCGGGGATGGAACGCGTGGCGTCGGTGGCGATGCGGTAGAACTTCTGGAAGAGCCGCTCGCGGGCCTGCGGCGACATGCCGAGCCCGGTGTCGGTGCACTTGATCTTCACCTTGCCGTCGTCGAGATACGCCGAGACCGTCACGGAGCCCTTCGGGGTGTACTTGATGGCGTTGCCGACGATGTTCACGAGCACCTGCTTCATGCGCGCGGGGTCGACGGCGATCTTCGGCAGCGGTTCGGGCGGCGCTTCGAACGCGAAGGCGAGCCCCTTGTTCTTGGCGTTGGTCTCGAGCTCCTCCATGACGCCGCGGATCAGCTCCTCGGGCTGCGCCGGGACGAGATCGATCGAGAGCCGCCCCTGCTCGATGCGCGAGACGTTCAGGAGGTCCTCGACGAGGTCGCCGAGGCGTTCCGAGAGCGTGAAGAGCGTCGTCATCTTCTCGCGCGCCACGCCTTGGAACGGACCGAAGGCGTTGTCGAGGAAGAGCGACAGGAAGCCCTTGATGGCCGAGATCGGCGTCATGAGCTCGTGCGAGGCCATCGAGATGAACTCGTCCTTCATCTTGTCGACCTCCTTCAGCTTGCGGAAGAGCAGCGCGTACTGGAAGAGGCGCGTGTTGGAGGCGAGGATGAGCACCGTGACCAGCACGGTCAGCGCGAGCAGGATGTAGGAGCGGAAGAGCGTGGCGGCCACGCGCGCGTCGAGCGTCTCGAGCGAGAGCTTCATGAAGACGAGCGCCTTCTTCTCGCCGGCGCCGTCCACGATCGGCATGATGACGCCCCAGTAGCGTTTGCCGCTGGCGCGCGGGAGGTCCTCGTCGTTGGAGGAGGCGTTGTCGGCGCGCGTGAGGAACGCGAAGGCCTCGTCCTGCGTCCAGGCCAGCACGTTCTGGACCTGGCTCGAGGACTTGCCGATCGAGCCTTCGTCGAGGCTGGCCATGATGCGGAAGCGTTCGCTCGGGAGCGCCTCGCCGTCCGGCGCCAGCACCTCGAGCGCGCGCACCTCGCCGACCTGCGCGGCGACGTCCCGGACGATGGCCTGGAGCGAGGCGGGGTCGTCGAGCGCGTCCTTGGCGGCGACGTTGAAGAGGCGTCCCACGATCAGCGCCTGGCGCTGGAGGGCGACGTCGGTGTCTTCCTTGAAGCCGCGGACGGCGTAGAGCGTGTTGACGACGATCAGCACCGGCACCAGCACGATCAGGATGCCGGCGTAGACGATCTGCCAGTACTTCTTGAGGGCGATCATAGGCTTTCGCCGGCGTCGCCCATGGGCGACTTGCGCACCTGGCGGATGATGGCGCCGACGAGGACGAGCGCGAAGACGACGAGCGCGATGCCGCCGTAGATGAACCAGCGGGACATTTCGGCGGGCGCCTCCTCGACGTTGACGTCGGGGCGGAGGAAGTCCTCCTCCGTGACGGCCTGCGCCTCGCGGACGAAGAAGGCGAGCGGGGAGGACGCGGCCACGAGCTTGCCGGTATCGTCGTTCACGGAGACGTAGGCCTCGTGGCGGCCTTCGGCCAGCTTGCTGCCGAAGTCGTAGGTCCAGTTGCCGTTCTCGTCGGTCGTGGTGGTCACGACGACGGGCAGGTAGCTGTAGACGAAGATGGTGACGACGGAGTTCGGGGCGGCCGTGCCGGAAAGGCGGATGACGGATTCCTCGGACGCTTCCTCGGCGGGCGCGGGGGCGTCGGCCGCGATCGTGAAGGAGGGATCGACCAGCGTCTCGGCGCCGCGAGGCTCTTCGAGCGGGCGGCCTTCGATCAGGGCCTTCTCGACGCCGCGCGGAGGGGCGTCGAGGGCGCCGGGTCCGAGCGGGTTGTAGCCGTTCTTCACCTCTTCGCCGTCGGTGAAGCCGTCGCCGTCGGTATCGGGCGCGCGCGGATCCGTGCCGAGGCGGCGCTCGACGTCATCCGGAAGGCCGTCGCCGTCCTCGTCGAGGACGAGAAGCGCGGGCGAGGAGTCGTCGCCGGCGTTCGCGACTTCCAGGAGGCGCACGAACGCGCGCGGATCGCGGTGGGCGGGAAGGAGGGCGGCGATCGAGGGCGGCAGGTCCTCGCGTCGGGTGGGCGCGGCGGCGATCTTCGCGGCGTCCTCGCGCGCCTGCACGATGTCCTGGCGCGCGGCCAGGCCGAAGAGCCGCGTCTCGTCCGGGGCGATGTTCAGGCGGGCGAGCAGCGCTTCGCAGGCCTCGCGCGTGACGGCGCCGGCCTCGAGGCACTCGCGGCTCTGGTAGCGGGCCTTCAGCCACTCCGCGCAGCGCAGAGGGCCGATGCCGGCGGCGCGGCACTCGTCGGCGAGCGCGGCGGGGATCGACGGGTCGAACTGCGCGATAGGGGCGTCAGCGGGCCGCGGCGCGGTGGCGCTCGTCGTGAGGGTCGGCGCGGGCGGCGGGGGGAGCGGCGGAGGCTGCGTCGCGGTCGTCGTGGTCCCGGTCGGAGGAGGTGGCGGCGGCGGGAGCGGGACAGGTTCCGTGGCGACGGTCGTCGTCGGAGGCGGCGGAAGCGCGGCGGCAGGACGCCGCACGCGGAAGCCGCGCTCAGCGGAGAAGACATCGGCGCCCGCGACGCGCGCACGCACGCGGAAGCGGTAGTCGCCGTCGGGGCCGTCGAAGATGGACGTCCAGAAATCGCCGGACGGCGTCTTGGACGCGACGACGATCGTCTCGCCGCCGGGACCGGTCACGACGGCGACGACGCGTTCGGGCAGGCCGTCGCGGACGCGCGCGGAGATCGTGACGGGACCGGGGAACGGTTCGGCCGCGGCCGAAGGCGAGAAGAGCTCGATCGTCGGCTGGACGGCCGGCGTCGTGGTGGCGGGGACGGGCGCGGGCGCGGCCGTGGTGTTGGTGGCGGCCGCGGGCGGCGCGATGATGCGGAACGAACGGAAATCTCCGGGCGGGACGACGGCGCCGCCGATCAGGGAGGCGCGGACACCGACCTGGTACTGGCCCGGCTCGCCGTTGAACATCGCGGTCCATCCGCCGTCGCCGACGGGTCCTCCCTGCACCGTGCGCGTGACGCCGGCCGGATCGAGGACTTCGAAGATCATCGCGGTGGCCGTGGCGTTCATCACGCGCGCGGCGAGCGCGACCGGGCTCAGCAGTTCGGCGCCGGCGTTCGGCGCCAGCATGGCGACGGACGGCGCCGGCGGGGGAGGCGTCGCCGCGGCGGGCGGAGGCGCGACCGTTTCGGGCGGAGGGACGGTGACGTCGTTCGGAAGCGATTCGCGCAGGGCGCCGGCGTCGTCGGCGATCATGACGACGCGGTAGAGCTCGCCGCCCGGGACGGGGAAGAGCGCGTGCCATGTCCCGTCGGCCGCGAGCGTCGCGGGGTAGTTGCCGAGGAAGGCGAGGCCGGTCAGCCCGCGCACGCGGAAACCGACGGAAGCGGGGGCGAAACCGGCGACGCGGCCGCGCGCCTCGAGCTTGGGCTCCACGCCGGGCCAGGCGTTGACCTGGAGGAGTTCGACGGTCTTCTGGGTCGTCGCGGGCGTCCCGCCCGACGTGCCGGCGGCGTTGGGATCCGCCGTCGTTCCGGTTCCGGCGCTCGTCCCGGTCGTCGCGTTCGGATCGAGGATGACGAAGGTGACGGGTTGCGAGGATTCGACCTGCGTGCCGGCGGCCGGCGAGAATCCGCGCGCCTTCACGGTATGCGCCTGTCCGGGCGCGCCCTGGAACGGCTCGGACTCCCAGCGCGAAGGATCGGCCGCGGTCGTGCGGCCGGGGAGGGTCATGGTGCCGCCGTCCGGCATCTGGATCACGAACATGAGCTCGCCGACCATGACGTTCAGCGTCGTCGCCCGGAAGCGTACGGGGTTCGGTACGGGATCCGGTCCGAGCGGATCGATGCGGATGTCGGGAGGATTGACGGTGTTTTCGACCGCACGGAGCGCCTGCGGTCCGAGCGACAAGGACGCGAAAATCAGCGCCGCCGCCAGCGCGACGAACCTGCGTTCGCGCGTGCCGTCGAGGCGCGCGAGACGTTCATGGACCCACAGCCGTAACTCGCTCATACACAGGGGCGATTGCCCGCTGATTTTACCACGGAATTGGGCAGGCGGCACGCCACGTCGCTCGCGAGCGACGTGGCGAGGGAAAAGAAAACGGCCGCCTTAGCGGCCGTTCCCGCACGCGCAGCCGCCGCCCATGCAGCAGCCCGACGTGTTTTCCGGCTTCGAGCAGTCGCAGCCGTCGCAGCCCTTGTCGGGGCAGGACTCGCAGCAGCCCTTCTCCTTGTCGGTCTTCTTCGCGTCCTTCTCTTCGTGTGCGCAGCAGGCGTCCATAAGGGATATGTTCGCCTCATGCTAGCCGTAACGGCGGGTTCTTGTAAAGGTCGGCGGCGTGGTAGAATGGCGGCATGATCACCGAATCCCCAAACCGACCCGCCGCGAGCGGGCTCGACACGTTCATCAAGGTCCTGACGATCGTGAAGCTGCTCCTGCAGCTCGCCTTCTACGGCATCCTGCTCGGCGGCACGCTCTGGTTCCTTCTGGCGAATCCCTTGCCGAAGCTGATGGAGGACTTCCAGGCGCAGGCGCTCCAGTCGTTCATGGAGCAGTACGGGAACTGATATGCGGGCCGGAGCCTTCCTGCTCGCCCTCGCGTGGTTCTCCGGCGCCGTCTTCGCCGGATACCGCCTGACGGAGCGCAGTTTCGCCTGGGTCGACGATCCCGGCGCCGTGCCTCCGCCCGCCGACGTCACGCAGGAAGAGACCGTCGTCATCGACATCGAGGAACTGAAAGCCAGCACGCCGGAGGAGCTCCGCGCCATGGCCTCGAAACTCACGCCGAGCCAGCTGCTCTGCCTGCGCGCCTCGATCTCGCCGGACCGCGTCTCCGCCGTCCTCTCCGGCGACATCACGCCGCAGGAAGAGGAAGCCGCACGTAAATGCATCGAATGAGTATGACCACGCGACCTCCCATCACGCATCTCCTCGCCATCACGCTCGCGCTGGCCGCCCTGGCCGCGGGCGCGTGGTTCTACACGAACGCCAACGAACCGGTCGAAGGCATCCCCGACGTCGTCACGGCTCCGTCCGAAGGCGAAGCGCCGACGGACCCGGCCTCCTGCGCCTTGGCCGGCGGCGTCTGGAACGAATGCGCCTCCGCCTGCCCGCCGGACGCCGAAGCCTGCATCCTGATGTGCGTCCAGAAGTGCGAGGGGCTCGGCGACGGCATGACGGTCGTCGAGGCCTATTTCCCGAACGAGATCAAGGATCCCGGCGCCGAGGATTGCTCCGCCGTGCATCCCGTGCGCCGCGCGGTCGCGCCGATGGGCGAAGGGGGTCCCTTGGGCGGGGCGCTTCGGGCGCTCTTGGACGGCCCGCGCGATCAGGAATCCCAGGACGGCTACTTCACGTCCATCCCCGAAGGCGTCACGGTCGAATCGATCGCGTTCGCTGGCGGCGTGATGCGCGTCGACTTCAGCGGCGGACTCGCGGCGGTCGCGGGCTCCTGCCGCGTGCAATCCATCCGCGCGCAGATCGAGAGGACGCTCATGCAGTCCGGCGACGTGAAGGAGGTCGTCATCACGATCGAGGGCGGCGACCCGGACGAAGCGCTCCAGCCCTGATATGAAGGACACGAAACTGCCCAAGCAGGAGATCGAGCATCTTTTCGCCGCCGGCTGGGCCGCGCTGCAGTCCGGCATGATGAGCGAGGCGGAAGAGGCCTTCATCGGCGTACTCGTCGGCGATCCGCATCATGCCGATGCCCTGAACGGCCTCGGCACGATCGCGTTCCACGAGAAGCGCCTCGACGACGCGGAGGCGATGCACGGGAAGGCGAAGGCGGAAGCCCTGAAGCCCTTCAAGGGCAAGATGCCGGACCATGTCGATTGGGACGCGCCGCATGACCGCTCGCTCCTGCGCGCCCTCCACGGACTCGCGCTCGTGGCGTACCGCCGCGGCGACACCAAGGACGCCGAAAAGCGCTTCGAGGAGCTCCTCAAGCTGAACCCGAAGGACAACACCGGCGCGAAGCTCCTGCTCGCCGACATCCGCAAGGGGCGCACGCGCTGGGACGAGCATGCGTAAGCTCACGGGCCTCCTCTTCTTCCTGTTCGTCGCCGGGACGTACCTCCATTACGTCCAGGGCTGGGATTGGGCGCGCCTGCGCCGCGACCCGGCCGTGACGTACTTCTTTCCCGAGGACGCCTCCGCCACGACGACGCCGATCGGGCAGCGCGGGACCGGGACGCATTGGGAGACCGTGAAGCCCATGCCCGACGCGCGCGCCGCTTTCGGCGCGGCCGCGGTCGGCAACACCATCTACGTCGTGGGAGGCATCGACGGGTATTTCCGCACGCTCTCCTCCGCGCTCGCCTACGACATCGGCGCCGACGTCTGGCGCGAGATCCCGCGGCTCCCGCAGGCGGTGCACCACCCCGCCGTCGCCACCGACGGCCAGCGCCTCTTCGTGATCGGCGGCCTGAGCGGCCTCGCCTCGCGCCCGCTCGACGACGTCTACGCGTACGATCCCCAGAAGGACGCGTGGGAAGAGCTCGGGCGGCTGAACGATTTCCGGGGCGCCTCCGCGGCGGCGGAGCTGTCCGGCACGGTGTACGTGATGGGCGGCGTCACGACGGCCGGCGCGAGCGACGCGCTCGAATATTACGACCCCGCGCGCTCCGGCTGGAACGGGCTCAAGCCGATGCCGACGCCGCGCACGCACCTCGCGGCCGCCTCGGCGGCCGGCAAGCTCTTCGCGCTCGGCGGACGCCGCGGTTCCGTCGCGAAGAATTTCGCGACGACGGAAGCGTATGACCCGAAGGCGATGACGTGGGAAGCCCTGCCGGACATGGCGGTGCCGCGCAGCGGACACGCCGCCGTCGCGCACGACGGCCGCATCTACGCGCTGGGCGGCGAACGGAAGGAAGGCACGATCGCCGAGATCGAGGTCTTCGACCCCAAGACGAAGCTCTGGACGACGCTCGATCCGGCGATGCCGAGCCCGCGGCACGGCTTCGCCGCGGTCGCCTGGAAGGACCGCATCTACGCCATCGGCGGCGGACGGCGGGCGGGCTTCTCGGTCAGCGACATGAACGAGGTCCTGATCGTCGCCGCGAAATGAAAAAAACGACCCTTCAGGGGGTCGTTTGCGTTCCGGCGGAGCCGAGCGCGAGCGCGATGCCGCGGCGCGCGAACTCGCGGGCGCTTTCGTTCAGCCAGGTGACCGTCTCGTTCCTCGCGTCCTTGTAGGCGTCGCGGATGCGCCCTTCGGCGTCGATCGAGAGGTCCGGCCAGCGGTCGAGGAGCGGCTTGAGGCCGTAGACGTTCCGGTAGTCGAGGCCGCCGGCGACGCCGATGCCGATGCCGCCCTTGGCCGCGCCGCCGAACGCTTCGTAGAGCGCGGCGAGAGCCGTCTCCG
Organism: uncultured Gammaproteobacteria bacterium; assembly: GCA_964400625.1. GTDB lineage: Bacteria > Patescibacteriota > Patescibacteriia > SG8-24 > DYFX01 > DYFX01. The sequence goes on along the minus strand of CAYNUS010000006.1, from coordinate 46,853 downwards.
TCTCCTTCATGTCGATGGCGGCGCCGGTGCCGCCGCTCATGTCGAAGAGGATGTCGGTGATCGAGCCGGCGTACTTGGCGCCGATCTCGTTCACCAGCAGCTGCGGGTTGCGCGCGACGTTCGAGAACATCTCGCGGTTGACCTGCAGGACGATGCGGAGCGTCGGGTAGTCCGCGGCGATCATGCGGATCTCGTCCTGCTTCGGCCAGGCGATGTTGAACTGGAAGCCGTCGAGGTGCGGTCCGGCGATCGCGCAGAGCCGCTCGACCTGGGCGACGAGGCCCGGCTCGCGGCTGTTGTAGTGGATGAGCCGCAGCGTGCGATCCTTGGCGTCGAACAGCACGCGGTCGGCGTCCGCGCCCATGCCGCCGAGCCGGATCGGTTCGACGGCGGCGTCGAAGAGCGCGCGCACGCGCTCGATGGGCGGATAGCGCTCGGGGTTCCCGGCCGGCTGGCCGTTCAGCGTCTTCCAGCTGGCCAGCACGCCGATCGCGAGCCGGCGACCCCCGACTTCGGGCTGGCCGAACGGACGGGCGGTATAGGCGCAGCCGGCGATGCTCCGCACCTCGTGCGGATCGGTGAAGCCGGCGATGCCCACGTAAGGCATGACCTTGGCCTGGGGGCCGAGGAGTCCGACGCCGTGGCGCCGCCCCTCCTCGATGAACTCGGAAGCCGAGGGCCAGTCGGGCGGTCGTTCGGGCGTCGTCATCGCGTCTCCTTGTCGAAAGTGAAAGGGCTTCGGGCGCGCCGACCGTAGCCGTTTTCCGGCCCGGTGTCAATCGTGTACCATGAGGTCGCTATGCCCGAACCCCAAGCGTTGTCCGTCTCCCAATTCGTCGATGCGCTCAACATCGTCTTCGCCGACAAGGTCTTCCCCGACGGCGTCACGATCGAAGGCGAAGTCGCCGAATACCGCGTGAGCCAAGGCAAGTGGATCTGGTTCCTCTTGAAGGACGAGAACGCCGTCGTCTCGTGTTTCGCGACCGCCTGGCAGCTCAAGCAGCCGCTCGAGGACGGCATGAAGGTGCGCGTCCACGGCCTGCCCAAGATCTACGCCAAGAGCGGCAAGTTCTCGGTGACGGTCGAACGCGTCGAGATGGTGGGGGAGGGAGCGCTCAAGCGCGCCTTCGAGCTCATGAAGAGGAAGCTGGAGGCCGACGGCCTCTTCGCGCCGGGGCGCAAGCGCCCGATCCCGCGCTTCCCCGAACGCGTCGGCCTCATCGCCTCCACCGAATCCGCCGCGTACTCCGACTTCCTGCGCATCCTCGGGAACCGCTGGGGCGGCGTGGCGATCGCCTCGGCGCACGTGCAGGTGCAGGGCAAGGACGCCGTGCGCGACATCGTCGGCGCCTTCGCGTACTTCAACGCGCATCCGGAACTCGCCGACGTCATCGTGCTCACGCGCGGCGGCGGCGCGCTCGAGGATCTCCACGCCTTCAACTCGGAGGAGGTCGCGCGCGCGATCTTCGCCTCGAAGGTCCCTGTCGTGGTCGGCGTCGGTCACGAACGCGACGAATCGCTCGCGGACTTCGTCGCCGACGTCCGCGCCTCGACGCCCTCGAACGCCGCCGAACGCCTGACGCCCGACCGCCGCGACGTCGCGCGCGAGATCGAGGCGTCCATGGCGGCGATGGAGCGCGCGCTCGAGAAGGAGATCGCGTACCGCTCGCACCGACTGTCGGACATCGAGAACCAGCTGCAGGCGCACGTCCGCGCCGCGCGCGACGAGTTCGACGCGGTGATGTCCGACCTCGAGCGCTGCCTCCTCGGCTTCGAATCCCGCGTCCAGAAGCTCGCCGGCGCCGTCGACCGCGACGAACGCCTCCTGAAATCCTTCGATCCCGCCGCGGTGCTGAGGCGGGGATACGCCATCGTCCGCGACGCCTCCGGCGCGGTCGTCCGCGACGCCGCTTCCGTGGACACGGGGGCCGCGATTGCCGTACAATTGGCCAAAGGAACCGTCGAAGCCGAAGTCACCGCCACCCGCTGATATGACCGCCAAAGAAGCCAAGAAAGCCAATTTCGCCGAAGCGTTCAAGGAGCTGGAAGACATCGTCCAGTGGTTCGAGGCGTCCGAAGTCGACCTCGAGGAAGGCCTGAAGAAGTTCGAACGCGGGCTCGAGCTCGCCAAGAAGTGCCGCGCGCGCCTCTCCGAGGTCGAGAACAAGGTCACGCAGATCAAGGAGAAGTTCTCCGACTTCGCCGACGGCGGCGAGGCGCCCGACGAGGACGAAGAGGAAGGCCAGCCGCGCCTCATCTGATATGCAGCTCCTCCTCCGCTGGATCCTGAACGCGCTCGCCCTGCTCCTCGTCACCCGCGTCGTGCCGGGCGTGACGGTCGACGGCTTTTACGCCGCGCTCATCGTGGCGCTCGTCCTGGGCGTCGTGAACGCGCTCATCCGGCCGATCCTCGTCTTCCTGACCCTGCCGATCAACCTGCTCTCGCTCGGGCTCTTCACCTTCGTGATCAACGCCCTGCTCTTCTGGTTCGTCTCCACCCTCGTCAAAGGCTTCCACGTCTCGGGATTCATGGCCGCCTTCTGGGGTGCGCTCGTCCTCTGGGCCGTGAGCTGGATCACCAACGCCTTGTTCTCGAAGGATTATTGATATGTCGATGAAAAAACAGCTCCTGCTCGTCTTCGTCCTCGCGTTCGCCCTCGTGCTCCTCGGGCCCGTCCAGGCCGGTTCCGCCGAACTCGCCGCCTCGGCCGTCGTGCTGACCGGCGTCATCCTCGGCTTCTCGGCGCACCGCGCGCTCTCCCGCCGCGACGACCTCGCCGAGGAGATCGCCGTCGAGCTCAACAAGCTCCGCCGCGTCTACCATCTCGGCAAGAACCTCGGCAGCGAGCGGCACCGCTCGTGGTTCACCGAACTGCACGGCCACCTCTACGGCTACCTGACGGCGTTCGACAAGAAGGATTTCGCGCAGTACCAGGAGACCAACGGCGCCTTCCGCAAGTTCAGCTACCACCTCTACCAGATCCCGTCGCTCGACACCGAGAAGGAGCGCGTGCTCTACCGCGAACTGCTCGAGGCCGCCGGACAGGTGGCGGGCGCGCGCCAGCGCATCCAGGAGCTCTGGAACGGCGGGATGCCGGCCGGCCTCTGGAACGTCGCGCTCTCGATGACGGTCCTTTCGGCCGTCGCGGTGCGCATGGCCATGGGCCCCTCCGACCAGAACGTCGCCGTCCTCGTCATCGCCGCGCTCGGCTGCGCGGTCGTCTATCTCCGCGGCGCCGACGACCTCCGCTCGCTGGGCGGCGCGGACCTCTCCAAGCGCTACGTCGAGAACATCGCGCGCCTCGAACTCTCCCGCCATGAGTAAGAACAACGCCCGCACCTTCGGCGGCAACCGCAAGGGGCCCGGCTACCGGACGGCCTCGTCCTTCCGCGCGAAGATCTCCGTCAACCGGAAGAACCTGCCCAAGGATTTCAACAGGAAATAGATGAAGAAGGCGCCGGTCATCATCTCGCTCGGAGGATCGCTCATCGTGCCGAAGTCCGGCATCGACGCGGCGTTCCTCAAGCGTTTCCGGACGTTCATCGCGAAGCGCGTCGCCAAGGGCGAGCGCTTCGTCTTGATTTGCGGCGGCGGCGCGACGGCCCGCGCGTACCAGGCGGCCGCGCGCGCCGTCGGCCCCATCGCGCGCGAGGACCTCGACTGGATCGGCATCCACTCCACGCGGCTGAACGCGCACCTGCTCCGCACCGTCTTCCGCAAGCTGGCGCACGCCACCGTCGTGAAGAACCCGCTCGCGCCGCCCAGCTTCCGCGAGCCGGTGCTCATCGCCGCCGGCTGGAAGCCCGGCTGGTCCACCGACTACTGCGCGACCCTGCTCGCCTCGAGCCTGGGCGCGTCGACGGTGCTGAACCTCTCCGACATCGACCACGTCTACAGCGCCGACCCGCGCAAGGACCCGAAAGCGAAACCGCTGGAATACATCGGCTGGAAGGCCTTCCGCCGCATGGTCGGGAACCGCTGGGACCCGGGCGCCAACGTCCCGTTCGATCCCGTCGCCGCCAAGATGGCCGAACGCATCGGCTTGGAAGTGAAGATGATCGAGGGCCGCTCGCTCGCCGAGATCGGCAAGGCGCTCGACGGCAAGCCGTTCAAGGGAACGGTCATCGGTTGACGCGGCCGCTTTCGCGTGGTAGGTTCGCGCGTCGCCATCGGAGGTGATGATGCGTCCTTTCCTGCCCGCGTGCCTGATCGTCCTCGCGTCCGCATGCGGTCCGCACGACGACATCCGCGTCGTGCCTGCGCCGCCCGAACTCGTCGAGATCTCGTTCGGCGAACGCGGCGACCGCGTGCGCTTCTTCCTGCCTGGCCCCGAGTGGCGGCGGGTCGCGGAGACGCCCTTCCGAGGGTTCCTGTACGGCAAGGAGGGGATGACGCTCCGCGTGGTCATCGTGCTGGACGAGGACGCGCTCGAGCCGGCGGCCGACGAAGCGCGCCGCGATCCGGACGCGGAAGTCCGCGTGCCCGTCTCGGCGCGCGGCTGGCCGTTCGCCGGCGTCGTCGTCGCGTATCGCGGACCGCCGGACGCGGCGATGCTGGATGCCTTCTGCCGGAGTTTCAGGATCGAGCGCAGGTGAACCTGCGCTTTTTTCGTCCGTTGACGCGCGGCCCGATGTCGCATAGCCTGTCGCCAGATCATTCCCCGAGGAGTCCGACATGTCCGAACGTCCGCGGCTGTACTTCGGCCACCCCATCAACGCCTACGGCACGGAGCTCCAGCAGGAGCTGCTGCGCAAGATCGCCTTCGCCTTCCCCGACTGGGAGATCTTCAATCCCGACGGGCCCGAGCATGACGCCGCATATAAGGAGTACGCCAAGACGCACGTCGACGGCGACGGCAAGCCGACCGGCATGGGCTACTTCTTCGAGGTCATCCTGCCGACGTGCCGAGGCGGCGTCTTCCTGCCGTTCCGCGACCGCATGTTCGGCAAGGGCGTCTTCGGCGAGGCCTCCTGGCTCTTCGAGCGGAAGTTCCCGGTCTGGGAGATCACGCCCGACGGCATCATCCTCCCGATCCGGCAGCTCGACGCGGCGCGCTGTCTCACGCGCGACGCGACGCGCGAACGCATCCGCTTCCCCGACGGCTCCTCGAAGCCGTACTGACGCTCCGTCTCCGTGTGGAGCTTTTCGTTTGACGCGGCGGGCGCTTTTCCCTACGGTGGATGCAGTCCCTTTCAAGGAGGATGCGATGACCCGACTCGTGGCGACGCTGCTCACCCTGACCCTGGCCGCGTGCGGTTCCGCCTCCTCGGCGGGACCCAAGACCTCGAACCCGCCGCTCAAGGCGGAGCCGCCCAAGCCCGCGCCCGATCCGGCCGAGAAGCCGCCGATCGAGCAGGACGGCCTCACGCTCAAGCTCAACCACCTGGCCGTCAGGATCACCCTGACGCCGGCCCCGTGGAAGGGCGGAAGCTCGGTCGACGACAAGGGCACCGCGCACCTGATCCTCCTGCGCCCCGATCTCGAGGGCGCGATGGACCTGCACGGCGCCATCGTCCCCGGCGCGAGCGCCAAGGACATCGCCGACGGCCAGCGCGCGCTCATGGCGAAGGATCCGGACTTCTCGTCCGTCTCCGCGACGCTCGACGAGGGCCACGGACGCTACGCGGTGGAGATCGAGATGACGAAGGACGGCAAGACCTCCCGAGGCTACCTCGCCATCCTGAAGCATCCCGTCATCCCGGACGCCTACCTCGTCGCCAACGCCTTCGTGCCCGCCGCGAACGCCGGTGCCTTCCTGAAGGACATCCGCGCCGTGCTCGATACCGTCGCCCCGCTCGAATGAGCGGGGCTTTTTCGTTGACGCGGCCGCCGGTCCGTGGTACGCAGGACGCGGACCTTTCAAGGAGGACGCCATGCGCGCCATCACGCTCGCCCTCGCCTGTCTCGCCGCCGCCGTGAGCTGTTCGGGAGCGCCGAAGCGCGCCGCCGAGCCGGAACGTCCCGTCCGCCGCGCCGTCGTGGCCGAGGTCGACGGCGGCCGCACCGTCACGCTCGTCGCGGACGGCGTCTGGGCGCCCCTGCCTCGCGAGCCCGCCGAGCCGATCATCCTCCAGCACCTGGACGTCCGTTCCGCCGCCATCGGCCTCTTCTTCGAGGAAGCCGAGCTCGGGTCGAGCGTCGAGGATGCCTTGAACCGCTGGGCGATGATGCTGCTCTCGGGCCCCATGCTCTTCCGCGTGACCGGCGTGACGAACCCGGTCTATCCGTCGGACACCGAAGGTTCCTTCACCATGGAAGGGGAGGATAAGGGCGTGAAGATGCGCGCCAAGTGCCTCATCGTCCATCTCGGCGACCCGACGGCCGACTACTGGGTGCTGATCTTCTCGGTCAGCCCCGACGCCATCCATGCCCAAGCGTTCGCCCAGGTCGACGCCATCGCCAAAAACCTCAAAATCGTTCCGCCTCGTCCGCCTGAATAGGGCGGATTTTTTTGTCAGGCACTCTTGACAAAAACGGGAAAAGGTGCTATCATGGCCGTATCGATTGAATGGCAAGTCGTGCCTGACGAGCCATTTCGGCCCCAAAACCTCGTACTTTCAAGGAGAAATCCACGATGCAGCTCACGCCTGTCGCGTCCGCCACCCCGGACGGCACCGTCCGCATCGCCCGCCCCTTCCGCTGGATCCCGGAGCGCGAGCTCGCGCGGGTCGCGTGGATGGAGGACCTGCACCGCGACGCCCAGGAGGAGCGGCTGTCGGACGAGGCCGAGGCCCGCTGGCAGAACCAGCTCCAGCGCTTGCGGAACGCCGCCGACGCCGGCCTCGAGCCCTTCGAGGACGTCCCCCCGCGCATCAGCTCGCGCCAGGCGGTCTTCCGCCGCATCAAGGGCAAGAAGGTCGTCTCGCTCTACGCGGCCATGGGCGACGCGGTGCGCGGCGGGCGCTCCCGGTCCCACCGGCTCAAGAAGAGCCGCCTGCGCCTCGAGCGCCGCGGCTAGTCACGCCCCCCTCCACTCAGCCCCCACCCGCTTCGGCGCGTGGGGGTTTCGTACATCTTGCCACCGTCGCTCGCGAGCGACGTGGCTTGACGGTTTTCCGGGCTTGAGGTAGCCTCTGGGTAACAACTTCTCGTTTACCGAAGACCATAGGTCGCCCCCGGCTGGGGGCCGTAAGACGGATCTGCCGATCCGCTCCTATCGAGGCAAACGCATCGCGCCGGATACCGGTCGCGCTACGTCTGCGGTCTCACAAGGAACGCAGATTTTGTTTCAAAGGTCGTACGTGACTTCGATTCACGCAACAGTTACATGGCAAAGTCCAAACAACAGAAGGAACTGACCCTCGCGGATCTCACGGGTCAGCTCGAGGGCGCCAAGTCGGTCGTGTTCGCGGATTTCCGCGGCCTCACCGTCAAGGAAGCCACCGAGTTCCGCAACAAGGCCCGCAAGGAGGACGTCCGCGTCCTCGTCGCGAAGAAGACCCTCATGCGCCTCGCCTTCACCAAGGCCGGCTATGAAGGCGTCGACCCGGCCAAGCTCGAAGGCGCGCTGGTGATGATCACCGGCATGTCCGACGAGGTCGCTCCCGCGAAGCTCGCCGCCGAGTTCTCCAAGGAGCATGAAGCCCTCAAGATCGTCGCCGGCGTGCTCGAGCGCAAGCTCGTCGACGCCGCCGCCGTGAAGGCGCTTGCGAAGCTCCCGAGCAAGCAGGAACTCCTGGCCAAGCTGGTCGGTTCCATCAACGCTCCGGTCTCCGGCTTCGTCAACGTCCTGGCCGGCAACCTCCGCGGTCTCGTGAACGTCATGAACGCGATCAAGGATCAGAAGGCCTCCGCTTAATCACCACGCACTCAAAACGATATGTCCGAAGAAAAGAACGTCGTCGTGCCGGAGAAGTTCGCTTCCCTGGTCTCGTCCATCGAAAAGCTGTCCGTGCTCGATCTCTCCGAGCTCGTCAAGGTCCTCGAGGAGAAGTTCGGCGTCTCCGCCGCCGCTCCGATGATGGCCATGGCCGCCGCCCCGGCTGCCGGTGGCGCCGCCGCGGAAGAGCAGACCTCCTTCACCGTCGAGCTGACGGACGCCGGCGCCAACAAGATCGGCGTCATCAAGGCCGTCCGCGCCCTCACGAACCTCGGCCTCAAGGAAGCCAAGGACCTCGTCGACGGAGCCCCGAAGGTCGTCAAGGAAGGCGCCTCCAAGGAGGAAGCCGCCGCCGCCAAGAAGGAGCTCGAAGAGGCCGGCGCGAAGGTCACCCTCAAGTAATCTCCGCCCGATACGAAAAAGCCTCCCGAACGGGAGGCTTTTTCATTTGACCGGCACCGCGTAGATCGTGCCGTCGCCGGCGAGGAGGTACATGGTGCGGCCCTTGGCGTCGGCGGTGGCGGCCAGGAGGCCTTGGAATTTCGGCGAGGCCATCTGCGCGAGCAGGCGCCCGCTCGTCTTGTCGACCGTGAAGGCGCGGTCGCCGCCCTCGTCGATGAACATCAGCTTGTCGGAGTCGGCCGAGGCCCAGAGGTGTCCGGCGGAGGCGGCGGCGGGATCGATGGGCGACGCGGCGTATCCGGAGACGGCGGCGCCTTTCAGGTACTTGCGCGTCGAACCGTCGCGGTACAGGAGGTAGATGGCGCCGTCGGTGGCCATGGCGGACGGGTCGGCGGGCGCGCCGCGGAGCACGTCGGCGGGCGCGCCGAGGCTGCGCGTCGCGACGGAGCGGCGCGTGACGATGCCGTCGGAACCCGCCGCGTACAGGCGCGATTCATAGTACAGGATCGGGGAAGCGCCGAGCGCGGCATCCGGATATTCGACGGTCTCGCCGGTGTCGGGGTTCCAGTAGGCGGTCTTGCCGGAGGCGTCCTTGAGGATGAAGCCCGTGCGCGCGGCGGCGGCCTCCGCGACGCCGGAAGCCATCGCCGGGATCTCGGGATCGGCCGCGGCCGCGCCCTCCGAGGAGATGACGCGCACGCGCCCGTTCGAGGCGGAGAAGACGTAGAGCTTGTCGCCGAACCAGGCCATCGCGGACGGGGCCGCCGCGGCGATGTCGTCGATCTTCGAGAAGGCGGCGGGGGATTCGACCGCGACGTGGCGGCGGAGCTTCTCCTTCGCGCGGACGATGGCGGCATCGGCATCGGCCTTCACGAGCCGCTGGGCCTCCGACTCGACGGGGAGCGAGGCGGCGACGGCCTCCATGCGGGCGAGGAGTTCGCGTCCGCGGTTCTCGTTCTCGTAGATGATGCCGGCTTCGAAATCGCCCTCGAGGCTCTGGAGTTCCGCGAGCGAGGCCTCGTAGGCCTTGGCCTCGCGGAGCGTCATCTCGCGCTGGAAGGAGAAGAGCAGGCCGTGCGCGAAAATCGCCCCGACGAGGAGGAGCGCCAGGAAGTGGTTGCGGCTCTGCGCGGGCAGGGCGTTCAGGCGGTCGACGGCGGCGGTCATGCAGCGGTCCGGCGCGGTGCGGCAGGCCTCGATGAGGCTCGCGCGCGCGTCCGGGGTCGCGAGCACCGCCACGAGGCGCGGCGCGCGCAGCGGCGCCATCGCGACGGCGCGCAGCACGGTCCACAGGACTCCGCCGGCAGCCGCGAGCATGCGGCCCGCGAAGATGAGTCCGGCGCGGAGTCCGCGCGCGATGAGTTCGCCGATGTCGGGCCCGACGATGGGCGCGGCGGCGCGCGAAGCCCTGGGAGGCGGAGCCGCGCGTACGGGAAGCGGCGCGGGCGCGTCCGCGGCGTCCGCGAAGGCGCCTTCGGGCGGCGGCGAACTGAGCGCGAGGATCGAGACGGGGTAGCGCCCGGCGCGGAGCGCCTGCTTGATCTCGCGCGAGGCCTTGGCGAAGTCCGGTTGTCCGAGCGTCGCGCCGACGTAGGCGTCGTCGAGCGCGTGGAAGAGTTCGGAGGTGGCGATGACGAGGCGCGCGCCGTCGGGGAAGGCTCCGGCCTGCAGCGAGGTGAAGAATTTCGGATCGCCGGTCTTCTCGCCCGCGTCGTCGAGGAGCGCGTAGGGCGCGAGCGCGCGTCCGTTCGGCACGAAGAGCGTCCCGCGGACCGCGCCGCGCGAGGCCGCGTACAGCTTGCCGCCGGAGAGGGCGGCGACGGCGCCGCGGAGCTTGATGCCCGGGAGCGAAAGGCCGTGCTCGTACAGGAAGGCGAGGATGGTCTTGTTGGCCTGCTTCAGCACGGCCTCGAAACGGGCCTCGGGATCGCCGGCGCGGAAATAGATCGGGCGGAACTCCTCGGCGAGGCGGTCGCAGAGCTTCTCGACCACCCGTTTCGGCGCGTCGGCGGCGAACATCCCGAAGAACAGCTCCAGTCCGCCATCTTGCGAAGGCGGCGAAGTGAGGGTCAGGGTACGGGCCGAGACCAGCCCGGCACCCCCCGGAACGTGGATTTCCCCTATGCTGATGGGCGCCATTTTGACCTGTTGACGCCTTCAGTATACAATAGCCGGAGTTCAACGGCCAATCATGCTTGAACAACTCTTTGGTTCAAAGACAAGGACCCAGCTTCTCCGGACGTTCCTCCAGAACCCGGAGACGAATTTTTTCGTGCGCGAACTGACCCGCCGCCTCGACGTCCAGATCAACGCCGTCCGCCACGAGCTCAAGAATCTCGAAGCGCTCGGCCTCGTCGAGACCGTCATCGTGCCCGCGCCCAAGGCCGTCCAGAAGAAACACTACCGCCTGCGCCCGAATTCCGTGCTGGTCCCCGAGCTCCGCGCGCTTTTCGTGAAGTCGCGCGTCCTGCTCGAGAAGGATTTCGTGAAGAAGCTCCAGTCCGTCGGCCATATCGGCTACTTCGCCCTCACGGGACGCTTCATGGACCGCGGCGAGTCCGCGACGGACGTCTTCATCGTCGGCCGCGTCGATCGCAAGAAGCTCTCGGACCTCATCCGCAAGTTCGAGATCGAGTTCGGCCACGAGATCAACTTCACCGTGCTCGACGAGGAGGAGATGCGCTACCGCATGGACGTCATGGATCGCTTCCTCTACAGCGTGCTCGACCAGCCCAAGCTCGTCTTCGTCGACGAGTTCTTCCATTCGGTCTCGCCGGAAGCGTCGGCGGTATGAGGGCGTACTTCGGCGGCATCGCCGAAGGGGGAGTCTCGGTTTCGCTTTCGCGCGCGGGCGAGGTCCTTTCCGTCGTCGAAGGCGGCGGGACCGACGACCTGCTCGCGCTCCTCGAGCGCGCGCTGAAGTCCGCCAAGGCGAAGAAGGCCGACATCGACGAGATCGCCGTCGACCGCGGCCCCGGCGGATTCTCCGCCGTGCGCCGCCGCGTGGCGGTCGCGACCGCGCTCGCGCGCGCGCTCGGCGCGAAGATCGCGCCGGTCGACGAGATGTCACCGGCAGATGCCGCCGCGCTGCCGCCGTCCGCCTTCGGCATCCGCAAGGCCGTGCCGCCGATCTACGCCGGCGAGCCCAACATCACGATCAGCAAGAAGAAAAAGACATGGACCGCGCGCTGACCTCCGCGGACTACACGCCCGCGCAGAAGAAATGGCACCGCCGCCTGGAGTTCGTCCCGGCGACGCTCGTCTGGATCACGCTCTTGGGCGCGGTCGCCTTGTCGCTCCTGAACCCGATGTGGGCGGTCTATCTCATCATCGCCTTCGACCTCTACTGGTTCCTGCGCGTGCTGTATTTCGTCATCTTCCTCACGACCGCCTGGCGCAAGCACCGCGGCGCGCTCGACGTCGACTGGGAAGCGGAACTGAAGAAGGTCCCGGGCGCCGACCGCATCCGCCACCTCGTCTTCCTGCCCACCTATAAGGAAGACATCGAGATCCTGCGCGCCACCTTCCGGAGCCTCGTGGCCGCCAAGGCGGACCCCAAGACGATGATCGTCGTGCTGGCGGGCGAGGAGCGCGCCGGCCGCGAGGCGTTCCTCGAGCGGGCCGAGACGATCCGCCGCGAGTTCGGCGACCGCTTCCTGCGCATGATCGTCACCGTGCATCCTTCCGACACCGTCGGCGAGATCGCCGGCAAGGGATCGAACCTCCACTACGCCGGCCCCTTCGCCAAGGCCGCGGTCGACGAGCTCGGCATCGCCCACGAGGACGTCATCGTCTCGACCTTCGACGTCGACACGATCGCGCATCCGCAGTATTTCGCGCACCTCGCCAAGACGTATCTCGAGACGCCGGACCGCCTGCGCTGCTCGTACCAGCCGGTCGTGCTCTATTCGAACAACATCTGGGACGCGCCCGCCGTCATCCGCATCGCCGCCTTCGGCACCACCTTCTGGCTGCTCTCGGAGCTCGTGCGTCCGGACCGCCTCTTCACCTTCTCGTCGCACAGCATGCCGTTCAAGGCGCTGCTCGACGTGGGCTACTGGCAGAACGACGTCGTCTCGGAGGATTCGCGCATCTTCCTGCAGTGCTTCCTGAAGTACGACGGCGACTACCGCGTCGTGCCGCTCTACGTGCCGGTCTCGATGGACGCGGTGATGGCGCCGACCTGGTTCGGGAGCCTCATGAACCTCTACAAGCAGCAGCGACGCTGGGCCTGGGGCGTCGAGCACTTCCCGTACCTCGTGCTGAACTTCCTGGCGAACGAGCGGATCCCGAAGGCGAAGAAGCGTTCCACGCTCTGGAACCTGACGGAAGGCATGTACACCTGGGCGACCGCGCCGGTCCTCATCTTCATCCTCGGCTGGCTGCCGCTCTTCATCGCCGAGACGACCAGCCGGCCGGAAGCCGTCTTCCAGAACGCGCCGTACACCCTGCAGTGGATCATGACCTTCGCCATGCTCGGCGTCTTCGTGTCGGCCGTGCTTTCGCTCCCGCTCCTGCCGGCGCGCCCGGCGCACAAGCGCCCGTGGCTGCACGGCGTGATGCTCTTCCAGTGGATGCTGCTTCCGTTCACCTTCATCATCTTCGGCTCGGTGCCGGCCATCGAGGCGCAGACGCGGCTCCTGCTCGGCAAGCGCCTCGGGTTCTGGGTGACGCCCAAGGAACCGACGCGCCCCGGCGCCTCCTCGTGATATGGCGAAATTCTCCGTCCACATCGTCAGCTGGAACAGCGCGCGCGTCCTTCCCGACGCGCTCGAATCGCTGCGCGCGCAGACCTTCAAGGACTTCACGCTGACCGTCGTCGACAACGCCTCGACGGACGGATCGGTCGACGCCGTGCGCGAGCATCTGCCCGATGCCACCGTGCTGCGCAACTTCAAGAACCTCGGCTTCAGCGCGGCGCACAACCAGGCCATCGAGCTGGCGCGGAACCGCTGGGCGGACGACGACAAGAAGGGGCGCAGTTCCGTCGACCGCTACGTGCTCGTGATGAATCCCGACATCATCCTGACGCCGGAGTTCCTCGAGAAGCTCGCACGCGGCGTCGACGGCCGCTACGAGGTCGCGAGCGCCTGCGGCAAGCTCCTGCGCGTGCGCCGCAGCCGCGTCGAAGGAGGCGATCCGGAATTCACCGACGTCCTCGATTCGGCGGGCCTCGCCATGAAGCGGAACCGCCGCGCCGCCGACCGCGGGGCGGGGGAGCGGGACGGCGCCGCATACGCGGAGCCGGCCGAAGTCTTCGGCGTCTCGGGCGCGCTCGCGCTCTACCGCGCCGAAGCCGTCGACGCCCTGCGCGAGCTCGGGGGCGAGGTCTTCGACGAGGATTTCTTCGCGTACAAGGAGGACGTCGACGTCGCCTGGCGCCTGCGCCTGCTCGGCTGGAAGGCCGCCTACGTGCCGTCGGCCGTCGCCTACCACTACCGCGGCACGGGAGGATCCGAGAAGGCGGGCCTGGTCGAGATGTTCCGGCGCCGCCTCGGCCGTTCGCCGATGGTGAACCGCCTCTCCACGCGCAACCACCTGCTCATGCTGGCCAAGGACGACGACTGGGCCAACCGGCTGCTGCACGCGCTCTGGATCGTCCCGCACGAGATCGGCAAGTTCCTCTCGACGCTGTTCCTGTCGCCGCGCGCGCTCGGCGCGTACGTCGAGGCGCTCGTCCTGGCGCCGAAGATGTGGAAGAAGCGCCGCACGCTCATGAAGGCCCGCAAGGCGGACGCGAAGGCGATCCGCGCCTGGTTCAAGTAGCTATGGACGTCTCCATCATCATCGTGAACTACCGCACGCGCGGGCTCGTGAAGCAGTGCCTGAAGTCGATCCGCCGCGCCGCGCCGCGCCTCGATTACGAGGTGCTCGTCGTCGACAACGACTCGAAGGACGGCCTGCCGGAGCTCGTGCGCGAACGCTTCCCCGAAGCGCGGCTCTTCGCGCTGCCGGAGAACGTCGGCTTCGCGGCCGGCAACAACGTGGCCATGCGGAAGGCGAAAGGCCGCTACGTCTTCGTGCTGAATCCGGACACGATGCTCGAGACGGGCTGTCTCGAGGCGATGGCGGCCTACATGGACGCGCATCAGGACGTCGGCGTGCTCGCGCCGAAGCTCACGCACCCCGACGGCTCGCGCCAGGAATCCGTCCACCGCTTCCCGACGCCGTGGATCCCCGTCTACCGCCGCACGCCGCTCGGACGCACCGCGCGCGCCAAGGAGGCGCTCGACCGCTACGCCATGCGCGGCGAGATCGGCGACGCGGCGCAGGAGGTCGACTGGGTGGAGGGCGCGGCGATGTTCGTGCGCCGCAAGGCCGTGGACGAGGTCGGCATGTTCGACGAGCGCTTCTTCGTCTACTTCGAGGACGCCGACTGGTGCCGCCGCTTCTGGTCGAAAGGCTGGAAGGTCGTCTACTTCCCGGGCGCGTCGATCCTGCACTACCACCGCCGCGAATCGGCCGACGCCTCGTGGCTGCTCGCGCCGTTCGCCAACAAGGTCTCGCGCATCCACATCCGCAGCGCCGTGAAATACTTCCGCAAGTGGAAGGGCCAGCCGCTTCCGAGGAAAGAAAAGACCGCCTCCTGAGAGGGAGGCGGTTTCGTTTCAGTCGTCGCGGCCGCAGGGCAGGGTGAAGAAGGAGCGTTCGCCGTCCTGCGCGAGGCACTGGTCCGTGCCGCGGACGCGCACGACGCCCATCCGGCCCAGGCGCCAGGAGACGTCCTCGTCGAAGGCGACGCGGTCGCGGACCGCCGCGCAGGGCGCCGCGCCCAGGAACGTCGGTCCGTAGCCGCCGGCGCCGTGCAGGGCCGCGACGCAGACGTCGGGGCGGCCGGGCATGCGGACATAGAGGACGCGCTCCTGCAGGCGGTCGATCGCCGGCGACAGCTCGCGCCCGACGAATCCGCTGGCGCAGAAGAAGACGAGCGCGGCGATCGCCGCGACCGGCAGGAGGCGCGATCCGACGTAGAGCGCGATGACCCACGGGCGGTTGCCTTCGACGTGCGGGAGCGCCGCCGCGTCCGGGAGACGTCCGGCCGCGATCGCGTCGATCGCCGCGAGGCACGCGGGACACGACTCGTAGTGGACGCGCGCGGCGTCGGCGGGGTCGCCGGAAAGGCGGTAGCGGCGGAGCGCGTCGCGCTGGCCTTCGCAGGCCGCGTCCAAGGCATCTTCGATCCGGTCCATCGGGGCTCCTTGAAAAAGGTCTGCAGGCAGTCAAACAGGAAAAACGCCGTCCGTCAACCGTGCGTGCTATACTGGAACCGTGGAATCGCACGCGCACAACCTGCTCGGGCACGATGCGCCGCACGCCTCGAAAGGCAGGCGCGGCTTTTGGACGTACGCGCTCTGGAGCTTCCTCGGCCTCCTCGCCGCCGTCCTCATCGCCGGGCTCGCCCTCGTCCTGCCGGTCCTCATGGCCGGCCGCGAGGTCTACGCCCAGGCGCAGGCCGCGCGCGACGACCTCTTCGCCGCCAAGACCGCGGCGGAGAAGCTCGAGTTCGAGGTCGCCTCGTACCGGCTCGAGAACGCCGCCCAGCGCTTCTCGGCCGCCCAGCGCGCGCACGCCCGCCTGGAGCTGGCCGCCCAGCTGCCGTTCTATCGCGAGGAGATCCGGGCCATCGGGGACCTGCTTGAAGGCGGCCACGAAGCCTCGATCGCGCTCAAGGAAGCCATCGACGTCGGCGCGGACCTCATCGCCGTGCTGAAGAGCGGCACCTCGGCCGTCGGCGCGGTGCCGGACCTCGCGGGCGACGACCGCGCCGTGCACGAGCTCGCGCGCGAGGAGAAGCGCGCCCTCCTCCAGAAGCTGACGGAAGCCCCGGACCGCCTCGGCCTCGCGCGCGTCTCGCTCGAACGCGCCATCGCCGCCTGGGACCGCATCCCGCGCACCTCCTTCACGCAGGGCATCCTCGACACGCTCGCGCCGTACAAGAAGCAGCTCGGCGACCTGCACGCCGTGCTCGGGCAGGATCTCTCGACGCTCGCGGTCCTCCCGTCGATCCTCGGCTATCCGGAGCCGAAGACGTACCTCTTCCTGATGCTGAACAACACCGAGCTCCGCCCCGGCGGCGGCTTCGTCGGCACCTACGGCATCGTGAAGGTCGCCGACGGCGAGATGGAATCGTTCTTCACCGACGACATCTACGCGCTCGACGGCCCCGCCGAGGCGTACCTCAAGGAACCCGTGCCGGAGCCGCTCCGCAAATACCTGCGCTCGCAGTCGCTCTTCATGCGCGACGCCAACTGGTCGCCGGATTACGTCGTCTCGGCGCTCGAGCTCCAGCGTTTCTATCATCTCGAGGGCGGCAAGGAGGAGCTCGACGGCGTGATCGGCGTGACGCCGACCGTGATCGAGAAACTGCTCGCGCTCACCGGCCCCATCACCGTCGAGGGCGTCACCTTCGACGCGGCGAACGTCACCGACGAGCTCGAATACCAGGTCGAGGTCGCGTTCTGGGACCAGGGCGTCCCGCTCGCCCAGCGCAAGGACATCGTCGGCAAGCTCGGGCAGGAACTCGTGCACCGCCTCTTCTCGACCTCGCTCTCGGATCTCCCGAAGATCGCCGCCATCGCGCAGGCGTCGCTGGACGAGAAGCATCTCATGGCCTCCTTCAGCGACCCGTCGCTCCAGGCCTTCGCGGACGCCCAACGCTGGACCGGACGCTTCCGCTCCGGCCCCGGCGACCGCCTGGCCGTCATCGACGCCAACCTCGCCGCGCTCAAGACCGACTCCGTGATGGAGAAGACGATCGCGTATTCCCTGCGCCCCGACGGCGATTCCTGGATCGCGCGCGCCGCCATCACGTACAAGAACGACGGACGCTTCACCTGGAAGACGACGCGTTACCGCACCTACACGCGCTTCTACGCGCCGATCGGCAGCGTCCTCATCGGCGGCGAGGGGATGATGGTCGACGACAAGCTGAACGATCCGCGCCGGCGCCCCGGCACGATCGACGTCGCCGAAGAGCTCGGCCACGCCGTCTTCGGCGGCTTCATCTCGGTCGAGCCGGGCGAGACGCGCACGCTCGCGGTGGAGTACCGCGTCTCCGACGCCGTCGCGCGGATGATCCGTTCGGGCGAGTACGGGCTCGAGGTCCAGAAACAGCTCGGCTCCATCGCCAACGGTTTGACGCTCGACCTCGATTTTGGTAAGAACGTAGCGCGCGCGACGCCCCCGGAACCCTCGCAGGAATGGGGCGATTCGCGATACCGGCTCTCCACCGACCTCCGGGTCG
Source organism: uncultured Gammaproteobacteria bacterium (assembly GCA_964400625.1). Classification (GTDB taxonomy): domain Bacteria; phylum Patescibacteriota; class Patescibacteriia; order SG8-24; family DYFX01; genus DYFX01. The sequence goes on along the minus strand of CAYNUS010000006.1, from coordinate 29,387 downwards.
ACCGAGGCTTCGTCATCGGCCTGAAATAACCGCACACGGATGTTCCTGAAGAAGATCGGCATCGACCTTGGCACCACCTCGGTCCTGGTCTACGCGCCCAAGCGAGGCATCATCATGAACGAGCCGTCGGTCGTCGCCATCTCGACGATCGACAAGAAGATTTTGGCTGTCGGAAAGGAAGCCAAGGAGATGCTCGGCCGCACGCCGGACACCATCGTGGCCGTGCGCCCCTTGAAGGAAGGCGTCATCGCCGACTACAAGACGACCGAAGCGATGCTCCGGTACTTCATCAACAAGGCCGTCGGCGGCATGCGCATCTTCCGCCCCGAAGTCATGGTCGCCGTTCCCGGCGGCATCACCTCCGTCGAACGCCGCGCCGTCATCGACGCGACCATCGCCGCCGGCGCCCGCGCCGCCTACATCATCAAGGAGCCGGTCGTGGCCGCCATCGGCGCCGACATCCCCATCGGTTCGGCTTCGGGCCACATGATCATCGACATCGGCGGCGGCACCGCCGAGATGGCCGTCATTTCGCTCGGCGGCATCGTCGCGTCGGACTCCGTGCGCGTCGGCGGCAACAAGCTCGACGCCGCCATCGCCGAACACACGCGCCGCAAGTACGGCATGACGATCGGCGAGCGCACCGCCGAGGAGATCAAGATCCAGATCGGCTCCGCGCTCTACCTCGACGAGAAGCTCTCGATGGAGTGCAAGGGCCGCGACATGATCACGGGACTCCCGCGCACCATCACCGTCACCTCCGACGACGTCACCGACGCCATCCAGTCCGAGCTCGAGGAGCTCGTCGCCTCGCTGAAGGAAGTCCTCCGCCGCACGCCGCCGGAACTCTCCGCCGACGTGATGGAGAAGGGGATGATCCTCTCGGGCGGCTCCTCCCAGCTCCGCAATCTCGACCGCCTGCTCGCCAAGGCCACCGGCGTCCCGGCCTACGTCGCCGACGAGCCCCAGCTCTGCGTCGCCAAAGGCACCGGCATCGCCCTCGAGAACCTGGAATCGTACAAGCGCTCCATCCTCGCGATGCGCTGAACAAGCTCCCCGAAAGGGGAGTTTTTCGGTTGTATGCTACACTTCCCTCATATGAACCTCTCCTGGAACTGGAAACGCTGGCCGTTCGCGGTCGCCGCCTTCGCCCTGGCCGCCGTGCCCGCGCTCGCGCATGAGAAGTGGTACGTGGAGCATCAGGGCGTCGAGTTCACCCGCTCGGTCTTCACCTACGTGAGTCCGGCGTTCGCCATGATCATCGTCGCGCTCGCCGCCGCCGGTTTCGTCGCCGCGGCCTGGATCGACCGGCGCCTCGACGGTTCCTCCTTCATGCACTGGTTCGACAAGAAGCTCGCGTCGTTCCGTTTCAATCCGCGCACCGTCCTCGGCGTCTGCATCGGCGTCTCGCTCATGGGCGCGGGACTCAAAGGCACGCTCTTCTCGCCGAGCCTCGTCTTGGGCGGCGACCCGTGGAGCGTCGCGCTCGGCATCGCGCAGATCGCGATCGGCTCGCTCTTCCTCTTCCTCGAGCCCGCCTACTCCGAGCTGGGCGTCCTGCTCGCGCTCCTCTTCCTGGCCGGCCTGCCCGTCCTGCCGTTCTGGGACCTGATGGAGGAGTTCTTCATGTTCGGCGCCGCGATCCTCTTCATCACCGGGCCTTCCGAACGCACCCGCTGGGCGTTCCTGAAGGGTCCGGACGTCACGCGCCTGGGCTACCAGGCCTTCCGCGTCATCCTGGGCGCGAGCCTCCTCGTGCTCGCCTCCGTGAAATGGCTGCATCCCGAGTTCGCGCTCGCCATCGTCGGCGAATACCGCATCAACTTCATCGCGCCGCTCGGCGGCACCGACGCGCAGTTCGTCTTCATCTCGGCCGTGGTCGAGACGCTCGTCGCCCTCTGCGTGCTCCTGCGCGTGGCCTTCCGCCCTGCCGTCGCCGTCGCGTTCTTCTTCTTCCTGATCTCCATCTTCTTCCTCGGTTTCCAGGAGCTGCTCGGGCATCTTCCCGTCAAGGCGGCGCTCTTCATGATGTTCCTGTACGGCCACTGGCACGAAGGCGAGTCGAAAGCGTAAGATGGCGGCCGTATGGCGCTCATAGGCATCGACGCCAGCCGGGCCAACGCGCGCGAGCGTACGGGCACGGAATGGTACTCCTATCACCTCATCCAGGCCCTGAAGAAGCTCCCGGTCCCGGGCCTGGAGTTCATGCTGTATTCCAAGAAGTTCCTGCAGGACGGGCTCGAGACGTTCCCTGAGGGCTGGGACGGCAAGATCCTGTATTGGAAGTCCCAGCGGTTCTGGAACCAGTTCCGCCTGTCGTGGGAACTCTGGCGCCATCCGGTCGATCTCTTCTTCCAGCCGACGCACACCCTGCCGCTCTTCCGGCCGAAGCGCACCGTCACCACCCTGCATGACATCGGCTTCGAGCGCCTGCCGCATCTCTATCGGCCGGCCGAGCTCCGCTATCACCGCTACTCCGCGAAGGCCGCGGTGAAGCGCGCCGACCGCCTCCTGACCGTCTCCGAATTCTCGCGCGGCGAGATCCTGGAGCGCTACAAGCTTCCGCCGGAGCGCGTCGTCGCCACGCCGCTCGCGGCCGATCCGCGCTACCGCGCCGACATTCCCGAGGAGGCCAAGGACGCCGTGCTCGCGAAGTACCGCCTCTCGCGGCCGTTCATCATCTATGCGGGGCGCCTCGAGGAGAAGAAGAACATCGTGAACCTCATCCACGCCTTCGCCATCTTCAAGGGCTGGCGCGGCGTCGGCGATCCGGTGAAGCTGCTCCTCGTCGGGTCGCCCGGTTTCGGCATCGAGCGCATCCGGAAGGAGATCGCCGCGCGCGAGATGGAGGACTCCGTCGTGATGCCCGGCTACGTGCCGGAGGAGGAGATGCCCGCGCTCATGGCCTGCGCGCGGATGCTCGTCCTGCCGTCGTGGTACGAAGGCTTCGGCCTGCCGATCCTGCAGGCGCAGGCTTGCGGCACGCCGGTCCTGGCCGCCGAGGCCGGATCGATGCCGGAGGTCGGCGGGAGCGCCGCGCTCTACGCCAAGCCCGGCGAACCCGAGCAGATCGCGCACGTCATGAAGACGCTCACCGACGAGCAGTCGCTCTGGGACCGCCAGCGCGCGGCCGGCTTCGAGAACGCGAAGCGCTACTCCTGGGACGAGACCGCCCGCCGCACCATGAACGTCATGCTCGAGGTGCTCGGCATCCAGCATCAGGTATGAACGACGCCTTCTCGCACGTCATCGGCCACGGCCGCGCCGTCGCCCGCCTCCGCGCGATGCTCGCGAACGGGGCGGTCCCCCACGCGCTCGTGCTCCACGGCCCTCGCCGCTCCGGCAAGGCGCTCTTGGCGTCCGCGCTCGCCGCCGCGCTCTTCGGCGCCGCCGACGCCGCGAAGCATCCCGACTTCCGCCTCGTCGAGCGTCCGCGCGACGAGAAGACCGGCAAGCTCAAGAAGGCGATCCCGATCGACGCCGTGCGCGAGCTCGTCGAACACCTGCGCATGAGCTCCTTCATGGGCGGCGCCAAGGTGGCCGTCATCGACGGCGCCGACGCGCTGAGCGAAGAGGCCGCCAACGCGCTCCTCAAGGCGCTCGAAGAGCCCGCGCCCGGCGCGCACGTCGTGCTCTGCGCGGAGGACGCCTCGCGCCTGCCGCGGACGATCGTGAGCCGCTCGGCTTGCCTGGAGCTCCGCCGCGTGCCCGAGTCCGAGCTCGCCGCCGCGCTTTCGGCGCGCGGTTTGGACGCCCCGGCGGCCGCCCGCGCCGCCGCCCGCGCCGACGGGCGCCCTGGCGCCGCGCTCGCGGCTCTCGAAGGGGAGGGTATGATAGACTGGTATGAGACCGAGGAACGGCGCTGGAACGCGCTCCGCGGGGCGCCCGTCCACAAGCGCTTCTCGCTCGTGTCGGACCTCGCGCCGCCGCGCGCCGATCGCGAGGAGACCGTCCTCAAGATCCGCGACGCGCTCGACGCCTGGCAAGGCTTCCTTCGCCGCGAGCTCCGCGGCCGCGCTCCCGGCGCGCCCGCCAACCTCCGCCGCCTCTTCCGCCTGCGCGCCTCGCTCGACGCCAACGTCCAGCCGCGCCTCCTCCTCGAACGCTTCGTCCTAACGCTCGATCGCTGATATGCGCACCACGTCCAAGCTCGCGCTCGCCGCCGCCTCGCTCATGCTCGTCGGCCAAGGCTGCATCCAGATCACCGGCACGCCCGGGGGCTCCGGCACCGACGGCGGCGTCTTCCGTTCGACGGATCGCGGCACCGTCTGGCAGCAGAAGTCCTCCGTCGCCGCCGTGGGCGCGCCGCGCAGCTTCGCCGGACAGAACGTCACGACGATGGCGCTCGACCCGTCCGACCGCCGCGCGCTCTACGCCGGCACGCAGGCCGGCCTCTTCTTCTCGTACGACGGCGCCGATTCCTGGCAGGGCGCGTCCTCCTTGGGCGCCGTCACGGTGACGTCCGTCGCCGTCAGCCCCTCCGAGAAGTGCGTCGTCTACGCCGGCACCGGCAACCGCGTCATGCGTACGCGCGACTGCTCGCGCACCTGGGAGAACGTCTACTTCGATCCGCGCCCCGACACGCGCGTCACGAGCGTGAAGATCGACCACCTGAACTCCGCGCTCGTCTACGCCGCCACGAGCAAGGGCGACGTCCTGAAGAGTTCCGACGGCGGCGCCTCCTGGAGCCCCATCCACCGCTTCGACACCGAGATCCGCCAGATCCTGATGACGGCGGGGGATTCGCGCGTGATGTACGCCGCGACCAAGGGCAAGGGCCTCTGGAAGACGACCGACGGCGGCGCGACCTGGACCGATCTCTCCGCCGGCATGGGCGAATTCGCCGGCGCGCTCGACAACATGATCATCGCCGAGGACGTCGCGCGCGGGAACAGCCTCGTCCTCGCCTCCAACTACGGCCTGCTGCGCACGGTCGACGGCGGCGCCACCTTCCAGCCCATCACCCTCTTGACGCCGCCCGGCTCGACGGTCATATACTCCCTTGCCGTCAGCCCCAAGGACTCCAACTTCGTCGCCTACGGCACGCTCACGACGCTCTATCGCTCGATCGACGGCGGCGCCAAGTGGACCACCACGAAGATGCCGACCACGCGCGCGGCCACGACGCTCCTGATCGACCCGACGAACGACGCGACCATCTACATGGGGACGACGCTCTTCAAGCAGAACACCGGTTTCTAAAGATCCAGAAGCTATGCATACCGTCATCGACGAATTCCGTCCCGATTTCGAACACGTCATCGAGTTCTTCAAGTCGGACCTTTCGAGCCTCCGCACCGGACGCGCCAACGCCGCCATGGTCGAGGACATCCCCGTCGAGGCCTACGGCAGCATGATGACCGTGAAGGGCGTGGGTTCCATCCAGGTCCCCGACGCCAAGACCATCATGATCGAGCCGTGGGACAAGGCGCTCACCAAGGAGATCGAGAAGGCCATCCGCCAGGCGCCGATCGGCGTGAACCCCGTCGTCGACGGCACGCGCGTCCGCATCACCATCCCGCCGCTCACCGAGGAAGGCCGCCGCGAGCTGACCAAGATCGTCGGCAAGAAGGCCGAGGAGGCCCACATCGCCATGCGCGGCGTGCGCGAGAGGGCCAAGGACGAGATCGGCCGCATGGAAAAGGAGAAGGAGATCACCGAAGACGAGCGTTTCCGCCTGCAGGAAGCCCTCGAGGCCGCGGTGAAGCTCTGGAACGACAAGGTCCGCGAAATGGCCGCCGAAAAGGAGCAGGAAATCATGACGATTTAAGGCCGAAAACGGCGGAAACCGCACCCTTGAAGGGTGCGGTTTCGTATGATAGCTTGGACGGGTATGACTGACATGGACAAACTCCTTTCCCTCGCGAAACGGCGAGGTTTCGTCTTCCCCGGCTCCGACATCTACGGCGGCCTGGCCAACTCCTGGGATTACGGCCCGCTCGGCGCGGAACTGAAGAAGAACGTGAAGGACGCCTGGTGGGACCGCTTCGTGCGCCGCCGCGGCGACATGGTCGGCATCGACGCCGCGCTCATCATGAACCCCAAGGTCTGGGAGGCCTCCGGCCACCTCGCCAACTTCAGCGATCCGCTCACCGAGTGCACCAAGTGCCATGCGCGCTTCCGCGCCGATCAGATCGATCTCGCGGCCGCCTGCGCCAACTGCGGCAACAAGGGCGCCTTCACCGAGCCGGCCCAGTTCAACATGATGCTGAAGACGTTCCTCGGCGCCAAGGAAGGCGCGGAGGCCGTCGCGTACTTCCGCCCCGAGACGGCGCAGGCGATGTTCGCCGACTTCAAGCTCGTCGTCGAATCGAGCCGCAAACGCGTGCCCTTCGGCATCGCCCAGGTCGGCAAGGCGTTCCGCAACGAGATCACGCCCGGCAACTTCATCTTCCGCACGCGCGAGTTCGAGCAGATGGAGGTCGAATACTTCGTGCATCCCTCCGAATGGGAGAAGCATTTCGAATCCTGGCTCCAGGAGCTCAAGGACTGGCTCGCGTTCTGCGGCGTGAAGGAGGAGAACCTCCACTACAACGAGATCCCCGAGGCCGACCGCGCCTTCTATTCGAAGCGCACGATCGACGTCGAGTACAAGTACCCGTTCGGCCTCAAGGAGCTCTACGGCCTCGCGTACCGCACCGACTACGACCTCAAGCAGCACATGGAGGCGAGCGGCGAGGACCTGCGCTACACGGACCCCGCGACGAACGAGAAGTACCTGCCGCACGTCATCGAGCCGTCGCTCGGCGTCGACCGCACGGTGCTCGTCGTCATGCTCGAGGCGTACCACGAGGAGCAGGCTCCGACGTCCGAGGAGGGCGAGAACGACCTGCGCGTCGTCATGCGCTTCCCGAAGGCGCTCGCGCCGTACAAGATCGCCGTCCTGCCGCTCTCCAAGAAGGAGGAGCTCTCCGTCCCGGCCTCCGCGCTGGCCGCGAGCCTGCGCAAGCGCTGGGCGACCGACTACGACGAGACGCAGTCCATCGGCAAGCGCTACCGCCGCCAGGACGAGGTCGGCACGCCGTATTGCGTCACCTACGATTTCGACACCTTGAACGACCAGGCGGTCACCGTCCGCGACCGTGATACCATGAAGCAGGAGCGCGTGAAGATCTCCGAACTGGAAGCGTATCTCGCCTCCAACCTCGGTTTCTAGCATGTCCTTGTACCAGAAGACCACGCTCAAGAACGGCACCCGCGTCATCATGGTGCCGTCGCACGACACCCAGGCCTGCACGGTGCTGGTGCTCTTCGAGGTCGGCAGCCGCTACGAGAGCGAGAAGCTCGCCGGCGCCTCGCATTTCGTCGAGCACATGATGTTCAAGGGCACCGCGCGGCGGCCGTCCACGATGGACATCAGCCACGACCTCGAATCCGTCGGCGCCGACTACAACGCCTTCACCGGCAAGGATTACACCGGCTACTACATCCGCCTCACGGCCGCCCGGACGGAGCTCGCCGTCGACATGCTGCATGACCTGCTCTACCGCTCGAAGTTCGCGCAGGAGGAATGCGAGCGCGAGCGCGAGGTCATCAAGGAGGAGATCAACATGTACGAGGACAACCCGGCGTCGATGGCCGAGGAACTGCTCGAACAGCTGGTCTACAAGGGCACGCTCGCGCGCCCGATCGCCGGCACGCACGCGACCATGGACGGCATCAAGCGCGCCGCGCTCGTGAAGTACCGCGCCGCGCACTACGTGCCGTCCAAGACGGTCATCGCCGTCGCCGGCAAGATCGGCCCCGAAGTCCCCGCGCTCCTCGAGGCGACCTTCGGCAAGGTCCGCGAGCCGAAGCGCGCGCCGCAAGGCTTCCCGAAATCCTCCCTGCGCCGCGGCGGACCGCGCCTGGCCTTGAAGTACAAGGAGACTGAACAGGTCCAGTTCACGCTGGGCTTCCCGGGCTTCCCGTACGGCCACAAGAAGATGGCCGCGATGTCGGTGCTCTCCACGATCCTGGGCGGCGGCATGTCGTCGCGCCTCTTCACCGAGGTCCGCGAGCGCCGCGGCCTGGCCTACTCCGTCCGCTCCGGCCTCAGCCCGTACCAGGACGTCGGCAACTTCGCCATCCAGGCCGGCCTCACCAAGGCCAAGATCGAGGAAGGCATCGCCGTCATCCTGAAGGAGATCGGCAAGATCGTGAAGTCCGGCGTCACGCCCGCGGAGCTCACGCGCGCCAAGGAATACATCAAGGGCCGCACGGTGCTCGGCCTCGAGGAATCGAGCGCGCTCGCGGAGTTCTTCGCCAAGCAGGAGCTGCTCCAGCGCAGGATCCATACGCCGGAGGAGCGCCTCGCCCGCATCGACGCCGTCACCCGCGAGGACGTGAAGGCCGTGGCGCGCGCGATCTTCCGCACGAAGGACCTCTCCGCCGCCCTCATCGGCCCCTTCAAGGACAAGAAGCGTTTCCTGAAGCTGCTCCGCATCCCGTCCTGATATGCGCAAGCTTTTCTTCGCCAACTGGAAGATGTACCTGAGCGACGAGGACGCCGCGTCGCTCGCGCGCGCCTACGACGAAGGCGCCCTTTCGGCGCCGGTCGACGTCGCCGTGGCCCCAGGCTTCACCGCGCTCGAGCGCGTGGCCCGCGTCCTTTCGGCGTCCAAGGTCGCGCTCGGGGCGCAAGACGCGTTCTGGAAGGACGAAGGCGCCTTCACGGGCGAGGTCGCGCCGAAACAGCTCGCCGCCCTCGGCGTGGCGTACGTCATCGTCGGGCATTCGGAGCGCCGCGCGATGGGGGAGACCGACGAGCTCGTCGCGCGAAAGGCCGCCGCCGTGGCCGCCGACGGCATGGCGCCGGTCATCTGCGTCGGCGAGCTCAAGGAGGAACGCGAAGCCGGCCGCGCGGAGGACGTCGTCCGCGCCCAGCTCGAAGCGGTCCTCGGGGCGCTGCCCGCCGGAGCGCCGTTCATCGTCGCGTACGAGCCTCGCTGGGCCATCGGCACGGGCGTCCCGTGCGAGCCCGCGGACGTCGCGAAGATGCATGCCTTCATCCGCGGCATCGCCGGACCCGACGCGCGGATCCTCTACGGCGGATCCGTCGATCCCAAGAACTTCGCCTCGTATCTCGATCTCCCGGACGTCGGAGGCCTCCTGGTCGGCGGCGCCTCGGCGCGCCCGGACGACGTCCGCGCCTTCTTCGAAGCGTTCTCCTCCTGATATGTGGAACATCATCGGCATCATCCTCGTCGCCGCCGGGGTCGCCCTCATCTGGAGCGTCCTCGTGAAGAAATTCCCCCAGCTCAAGCTCATCGACCTCTCGACCATGGCCAAGGAGCGCCATGCCGAGGTGAAGTCGCGCATCATGAAGGACCGGTTCGACCGTTCGCTCGGCGCGCTCGCCGGCAAGACGGCGACCGTGACCGCCAAGGCCTCCGGCCGCGTGAAGGGCCTGTATGAGCGTGCCTACGGATCGCTGAAGAAGATGGAAGAGAAGATGGACGGCGGCAAGCCGGCCGCCAAGCTGCCGGCCGCGGACCCCGCCGCCGGCCTCGAGGAGGCCCAGAAGGCGTGCCAGGAAGAACGGTATGAGGACGCGGAGCGGCTGTACATCGAGCTCCTCAAGCGCGACGCCAAGCACGTCGACGCCTACCGCGGGCTCGCCGAGCTCTACATCGACCAGAAGCTCTACGACCAGGCCGCCGAGACGCTGGAGTTCCTCCTGCGCCTCACCGGCGACGACGACCGGGCCCTCGGGCGCCTCGGCCAGGTCGAGGCGTCGCGCGGGAATTTCCAGGAAGCCGAGGCGCGGTACCTCCGCTCCATCGAGCTTTCGAGCAACGCCACCGCCTATCGCGCCGACCTCGGCCGGGTCTATCTGGCGGCCGGGGAAGCCCGGAAATCGCAGGAGCAATTCCGCATCGCCCTCCAGGCGGAACCGCACCACCCCAAGTATCTTGATTATTTCCTGGAGGCGAGTATACTCGTAGGCGACCCGGATTCGGCCCGCGAAGCCCTGGGCGCCCTCGAGGAAGTGAACCCCGAGAACGCCAAGCTCGCGGATTTCCGCGCCCGGATCGACGCGATGCTCGAACGAGCCTGAACATCCGCGCCGACGTAGCTCAGTTGGTAGAGCGTGTCCATGGTAAGGACAAGGTCACCGGTTCAATCCCGGTCGTCGGCTCCACAAAAAAACATCGTCCTGCGCGACACGCAGGCTACGCTATAAGGAGAAGTTCCGCGCGACCGCGCGGAACACCTTGAACCGCCATCAAGGCTGGGCCTGCCCAGCCGCGAAGGAGGAGCGACTGACGAGCGAGAGGGAGCGTGGGCTCAGCCCGCGCGACCGGCAGCTCGTCAGGTAGCGACGTGGGCAGTTACTCAAGCGGTCAACGAGGGCAGACTGTAAATCTGCTGGCCCTGTGCCTTCCAAGGTTCGAATCCTTGACTGCCCACCACGCCGAGATAGCTCAACCGGCAGAGCAGCTGTTTTGTAAACAGCAGGTTGGAGGTTCGACTCCTCTTCTCGGCTCCAGCCATGAACCGTCAGGGCCGCCCTTGACGCCTGAAACCTTTTCGCGCATACTGCGTCCATCAAACGGAACCCCATATGTCCCAGGACAACCTCATCAAGCTGGAGTGCACCGAGTGCAAGCGGGTGAACTACCACTCCCACAAGAACAAGAAGAAGCTCAAGGCCCGCCTTGAGATGCAGAAGCACTGCGAGTGGTGCAAGAAGCACACCTCGCACAAGGAGACGAAGTGACCCGCGCAGCGGGTCATCCCGGCGCACGCCGGGATCCAGGACCGCCCGCAAGGGCGGTTTTGCTTTTTCGGCCCGCGTGCTAGGCTCGGCGCATGCGGAAAGAAGACACGCCTTCGTTCCTCGATCATTTCCTGCGCGTCCGCGCCGCCCCGCTCCTGGACGCGTTCCGGAACTGGTCGCACGCGCACGCGCTCCTGCACGCGTCGTTCGCCCCGAAGGCGGACCACCTGAGCTACAAGTGCCGCGAGTTCCGCGAGTACGACGAGCTCCGGAGCCGCTTCGAGGAGTACGCGGACGGATGGAGCGGCTGCCGCTTCTTCCATCAGACGATCATCTCGGGCCGGCGCGTGGCCGTGTTCGGTCTCGTCGATCCCATCCCGACGCCGTTCGGCGCCCTGCGCCTCCTCGAGCTCTCCGAGCCGAAGACGATGCGCGCCGAGCTGCAGGGCTTCGATCACGTCGAGCTCTATCCGACGAACGGCACGGTCGACGACATGGCCGAGGCGCTGAACTCCATCCGGAACACGACGCTCGGGTCGAGGCATCAGCGCGGCATCTTCGTGAAGAAGGGCAGGCCGCACCATACGACCTGGGACGCCGGCATCGTCAGCTTGGCTCACGGCACGGAACACGTCCTCCGCCTCACCGACGGGCCGCTCGTCGAGAAGATCGGGATCGAGATGCGGCAGATGCCGCGCTCAGGATGACGCCTTCGGCGTCATTTTTTCTTTCGCCGCCGGAGGCGTATGCTGGAAGCGTATGAAGGAGACGTTCTCCGCCGTCGCCCGCATCGCCGCGTTCCTCGCGATCGCGTTCGGCTTGTCGTACGGCCTGCCGGCCGGGTCGCACGAGGACTCGTCCTCGAGCGTCTTCAACGCGCTGCTCCTGCTCTCCTTCCTTTCCGGTTTCTTCATCAACCGCGCGCTCGAGCGCCGCAAGACGCTCTGGAACGCGGTCGAGGTCGAGCTCTCGCGCCTGCGCCGCCTCTACAACCTTTCGGCCTCGGTCGACGACCGCGCCTGGGGCGACCGCCTGCACCGCGCGCTCCTCGTCTACCACCGGCACGTCGGCGCGGGGCTCCGCGACTACGGCAAGGCGCGCGACGAATACCGGGAGCTCGCGATGATGGTCTACCGCTTCGCGCCCAAGACGGACCGCGACCGCGAGCTTTGGCACGACATGCTCCAGACGACGCGCGACGTCGCGCTGGAACGGCGTCCTCTCGAACGTTCGCTGGGCGGGGGACTGCAGGCGCACGGCTGGGCCGTCTATCTGACGATCGCCGGCGCCGCCGCGGTCCTGATGCTCATCAACCGCGGACACGGTTTCACCTCGTTCAGCGTCGGGCTGACGCTCGCGGGCGTGCTCGCCGTCGTCGATCTCCTGCGCCGCACCGATCGCCTCTCCCGGGCCGAGTTCGCCAAGCTTGAGGAGACCTATCGGACCAACGTCCCGGACGCGCCCTAGGGGCTTGCCAAAACCGCGTTTTTCGGCTATGATGTCCGGTCCTCTATGACCTCCAAGCGCCTCCATCCCGTGCTCTACGCCGTCGTCGCCCTGGTCGCGGTTTCCGCCGCCGTCGCGAACGTCGTGACCGCCTTCCCGTCCGCCCCCGCGGAGACGGGCGGGTTCGTCGCGCCTGCCGCGCCCGAGGCCGGCACGGGGACGCCGGAGGTCGATCCTGCGCCTTTGGCCGAAGCGGCCTGGCGCGCCATCGAGATCCCTTCCGCCGAGACGCTGTTCCCGCCGATCGCCGACGCCGCCGCGCGGGTCACCAAGAAGCCCTTCGGCATCGAGATCCATCCGCACACGTCGCCCGTGCCTGGCGACCGGTTCAACGGGTTCCATGTCGGCGTCGACTTCGAGACGTTCGCGCACGAGGCCGACATCGACGTGCCGATCTACGCCGCCTGCGAAGGCCCGCTCCTCTTCAAGAATTGGGCCAGGGGCTACGGCGGCGTCGCCGTGCAGCGCTGCCGCATCGAGGAAAAGGAGGTCGTGGTCATCTACGGCCACCTGAAGATCGCGAGCGTCGCGCCGAAGGCCGGGCAGATCCTCAAGCCCGGACAGCGCATCGGCGTCCTCGGCGCCGGCGGCACCGAAGAGGCCGACGGCGTCCGCAAGCACCTGCACTTCGGCATCCACGAGAGCTCCACCTCCACCGACATCCGCGGCTACGTGAAGACGGAAGCCGAGACCGCCGGATGGCTCGACGCCCTCGAATACATGGCTCCATGAACTTAAAAGCGCCTCTCCGCATGGAGAGGCGCTTTTGGCAGGGGCTGTAGGAATCGAACCCACGACAAGGGTTTTGGAGACCCTTGTGATACCACTTCACCAAGCCCCCGGGCGTGTCGGGAACGAAGGCACGGTATCACGAAAGCGGGTCCGTGGCAAGACGCGCGCGAGCGACGATTGACGCCGCGCGCCGGACGGCGTATCATCGTCCGGTTCCGATCGTCGGGACAAGGAGGCTGCATGCTCGGTCGCGTCCGTCTGGCTCTCGCGATGCTCGTCTTCGCGCTCATGTCCGTGCCCGCCGCCGCGCACCTGTACGGCGGCTGGCTGCTCCGCGCCGCCGCGCGCGTCCCGCCCGCCCGGCGCAGGCGCTTCGGCGCCGAGTGGCGGGCGTGGTGGGGCGACGCGTCGCTCAAGGCCGTCTCCGCGGCGCTCGGCGTCCGCGTGGACTTCCGCGTGCCGGAGGCGGTCCTCGCCGATCCGTCGGCCCCGGTCATCGTCGTCGCCAACCACCGCAAGACGCTCGACATCCTCGTCATCACGGCGCTGCTCCGCCGCCTCGGCCGTCCGCCGGTCGAATGGGTCCTGAAGAAGGAGCTCAAGCATGGCGCGCTCTTCCTCGGGCATTCGTGCCTGATGAGCGGGAGCGCCTTCGTGGGCCGCGACGGGAACGCGGACGACTTGCTCGCCGTCGCCCGCGCCGCGCATCACGCGAACGCGTCCGGGACCGGCATCGTGATCTTTCCCGAGGGCACGCGCTTCTCGAGCCGCAAGAAGGTCCTCGGCGGCGGCTACGAACGCGTGCTGCCGCCCAAGCGCGGAGGCTTCGACATGCTGCGCGCCTCGCTGCCGGGGTATCCGGTGCTGTCGGTCACGATCGACTGGCAGGGCCAGTCCGGCGCGACCGCGCTCGAGAGCCACACGCTTTCCGGGACGCGCGCGGTCGTCACGTGCGCGCTGCACGCCCCGGAAGAGGCCGCTTCCCGCGGCTGGCTCGAATCCGAATGGCGCCGCAAGGACGCCGAACTCCGCTCCGCATGACGCCGCGCTTCCCAGGAAGCGCGGTTTTTCGTACGCTGGTGCGGTATGCGCCTCGTGCCTTCCTTCATCCTCGCGCTCGTCCTCGCCGCGCTCCTCGCGATCCCGCTCCGGACGTTCGTCTCGGCACAGGGCGCGATGGCGCTGTCCGTCGAGGACGCCCCGTCCGCGCCCGTCGCGATCGTCTTCGGCGCGGGCCTCCGCCGCGACGGCACGCCGTCCGACGTGCTGCGCGACCGCTTGAGCGTCGCCGCAGGGCTCCTCGCCGCCGGCAAGGTGAAGCGCATCCTCGTCTCGGGCGACAACCGCTTCGAGGAGTACAACGAGCCGCAGGCGATGCACGACGCGCTCGTCGAGGACTTCGGCGTGCATCCGGGCGCGGTGGCGGTCGATTACGCGGGACGCCGCACGTACGACACCTGCGCGCGCGCCCGTTCGATCTGGGCCGTCGAGGATGCCATCCTCGTCACGCAGACGTTCCATCTGCCGCGCGCCATCTGGACCTGCGAGCGCCTCGGCATCCGGAGCTTCGGCGTCTCGGCCAGCCTGCAGAGCTACATGAAAGGGACGTCGTTCCTCTTGCGCGAGATCCCCGCCATCCTGCGCGCCTGGTGGGACGTCTACGTCGCGCCGCCGGATTACGTGGAGGGGGAGTTCGAGGAAGACCTCGCCAACTGACGCCATGCGCTGGTACGCCTACATCCTGAAATGCGTCGACGGCACGTACTACGCGGGCATGACGAGCGACCTCGCGCGCCGCCTGGCGGCCCATCTCGCCGGCAAGGGCGCGAAGTATACGCGCGGCCGCGGACCGGTCACGCTCGTCTGGAAGCGCCTCGTGAAGGATCGGAGCGCCGCTTTGAGGCTCGAGGCCAGGGTCAAGCGCCTGCCGCGCCTGGCCAAGGCGGCGCTGATTGACGGGAAACTCCGGAAGCGGCTGTAATGGAAGCGCTATGGACGTACGCCTCGCCGAATCCTGGAAATCGCGCCTGCACGAGGAATTCGGGAAACCGTACTTCAAGGAGCTGGCCGCGTTCGTGCGCGGCGCCTACGTCGGGAAGACCGTCTATCCGCCGCCGAAATGCGTGTTCAACGCGCTCGACGCGGTCGCCTTCGAGGACGTGCGCGTCGTCGTCCTCGGGCAGGATCCGTACCACGGACCCGGCCAGGCGCACGGCCTGTGCTTCTCGGTGCCGGACGGCGTGCCGAAGCCGCCGTCGCTCCAGAACATCTTCAAGGAGATCCATCAGGATCTCGGACTGCCGATTCCCGCCTCCGGCAACCTGGAACATTGGGCGCGGCAGGGCGTCCTGCTCCTGAACGCCACCTTGACCGTCGAGGCGGGCCAAGCCGGCTCGCATCAGGGGAAGGGTTGGGAGGAATTCACCGACGCCGTCATCCGGAAGCTCTCGGAGGAGCGCGAAGGGATCGTCTTCCTCCTCTGGGGCGCCTACGCGCAGAAGAAGGGCGCGCAGATCGACCGCGCGAAGCATCTCGTGCTCCAGGCGCCGCACCCGAGCCCGCTCTCGGCGCACAACGGCTTCTTCGGCTGCCGGCATTTCAGCAAGACGAACGCCTATCTCGTTTCGAAAGGCGGTGCGCCGATCGCCTGGGTGCAGGACGCGCCCGACGAGATCGACGTGCGCGACGTGAACTGGTGAGCGATATGGGCGACGCGGCGATCATCATCACCGGGGCGGGACGCGGCATCGGGCGCGCGGCGGCCTTGCGTTTGGCGCAGGAAGCCCCGCTCGTCCTCGTCGGCCTGACGAAGGCGCACCTCGACGCCGCCGCGAACGACGTGCTGGCGCGGGACGGCCGCGCGATCGCCGTCGAGGGCGACGTCGCGGACCCGGCGACCGCGGAGCGGGCCGTCGCGGCCGCGCATGCCGAAGGCTGGACGGTCGGCGCGCTCGTCGCGTCCGCCGGCATCGGCAAGGGAGGGGCGCTCCATGAGTTTTCCGCGGAAGATTGGAAACGGCTTTTCGACGTCAATGTGCACGGCGCCTTCCATTTCGTCCGCGCCGCGCTGCCCGACATGCTCGCTTCAGGTTCCGGCGCGATCTGCCTCGTCGCCAGCACCGCCGGGGTCAAAGGCTACGCGTATGCCGCCGGCTATTCCGCGACGAAGCACGCGCTCGTCGGCCTCGCGCGTTCGATGGCGAAGGAGTACGGGAAGAAGGGGATCGTGACCGTGGCGGTCTGCCCCGGCTTCGTCGACACGGACATGGCGCGGCGGACGATCGAGGGCCTGGCGAAGCATCGCGGCATCACCGAAGCGGAAGCGCGCGCCAAGATCGAGAAGGCGAATCCTCAGCGCCGCATCCTTCCGCCCGAGGAGGTCGCCGAAGCGATCGTGTTCGCGATTTCCGGCAAGGTCCCCGCGCTGTCGGGCGAACCGATGATCCTCGGCGGAGGAGAATGATATGGAAGAGAAGCTCCAAAAGCTCATCGGATGGATCCGCGAGACGGCCGCTCCGGCGCGAGGCTTGCTGATCCCCGTTTCCGGCGGGACCGACAGCGCGCTCGCGTTCTGGCTCTGCGCGCAGGCGTTTCCCGAGAAGGTGATGGCGGTGCACGTCGGGACCGAACTTCCGAACGGCGCATGGTTCAGGATCTTCGGCCGCGTCGAGCGCCTGCCGGGCGTCGTCGGCGAGGACGAGATCGGCCGCTGGGCGCGTTTCCTGCGCCTCGCCATCGCGGGCGACCGCTGGCTGGTCGGCAGCCGCAACCGTACGGAGCATGAGCTCGGACAGTTCAGCCTCGCGAGCCGGACGGCGTCGTATCTCCCGATCGCCGGCGTCTGGAAGAGCGACGTCCTCGCGCTCTGCCGCACGATCGGCGCGCCGGAAGCCATGATCGCGCGCAGCCTCGAACCCGATCCCGATTGCGGACGCCCGGCGGAGCTTTCCGCCATCCCGTACGCCGCGACGGAAGCGTTCCTGAAGGAGAAGAACGGCGAGGCGGCCGCAGGCTCCGCGCCGCTCGATGCGGCCCAGCGCGCGTATCTCGAGAAGACGTATCGCGCATCGCTGTTCAAGGCGGCGTTGCCGACCATGGGTCCGAAGCTGTAAAATGAAAGCGAAATGAAACTCGAACTCACCAAGTCCGAACTGGAACGCCTGCTCGAGATCGCGTACCTCGGCGAAGAGGTGCTGAACGGCCATCGGCCGGACGGCGAACGGAGCGCGGCGCATGACGGCGTGCTCGACAAGATCCATGAGCTCGCCGAAGAGGAAGGGCTCGGCTATCTCGTCGACCGCGGCGAAGACGGCGCGACGAAGCCGTCGCTCGCGCTCGAGACGCGCATGGAGGCCGGAGGGTGGCTTCCGGATTACGAGGACTGCGTGTTCTGGGACGAGCTCGCGCTGCGGCTGGCCGAACGCGACCTTCGTGACGAGATCGGCACGCACGCCTTCGACGCCCTGCCGGCCGCCGAGCGCCAGGAGCGCGTCGACGCCATCGCCTTGGCGTACGACAAGGAGTTCGACAGGCGCGGCGTCGAGAAACTGCGCCTCGAGCGTCCGCCGCGGACCGGCAAGGGCAAGGATGCGCTGACGGAGCGTCTCAAGAAGCTCTTCAAGGACAGCAAATGAAACTCATCGAATTCGTCGGCATGCCGAGGAGCGGGAAGTCCACCCAGGCGGAGCTGCTCCGCAAGGCGCTCGCGGCGCGCGGCGTGAACGCCGTCGTGCTCGGCGACCGCGAGCGCATGGCCCAGCTCTCGGTGCCGCCGCAGGAGTCGCTCGCCTTCGCGCTCGCGCTCTACGGCCAGCTCATCGACGTCTACTACCGCTACCACGAGGACGCGGAAGTCCTCATCGTCGACCGCGGCTGGAGCGACGCGCCCGTCTGGGCCGACGTCTACCGCGCGCTCAAGACCGTCTCGGAGGCCGAAGCCTCCGCGCTGGCCGAATGCTACGGCCGCTTCGCGCGCATGACGACCGCCACGATCCACATGACCGTCTCCGCCGAGGTCGCGCTCCAGCGCCACCGCGCGACGCTCCATGAGGACGTCGACGACGTCGCCATGAACCCCGAATGGCTTTCCGCGCTCTCCGAGGCGTACGCGCGCCGCAAGGCCGCGTTCACCAACGCGACGGACGTCGACGGCACCCTGCCGCCGGAGGAGGCGCACGTGCGCATCATGGGCTTCCTGGAAGCGACCGGATCGATCTGAAAAAAAGACGGCGGATGTCCGCCGTCTTTCGGTTTCAGGATCTTTTCGCCACGAGCGCCAGGAACATCGGGATCTCGACGCGCGCGGCGTTCTCCGCCTTCGCTTTCGGTCCGGAGTCGCTCGTCTTGTGCGACGTCCATTCCTCGAGGTCGACGATCGAGAAGCCGTGCTTCGCGAGCGCCTTCACGTAGGCCTGCAGCGGGCGGTGGAACGAATGCGTGACGACGTCGGGCGCGGCGCCGGGGTGCGCCTGGACCGGCACGTCGTAGGCGCCGAGATACTTGTCGACGCGGCGGTACTGCAGCTTGCGGTTCTCGTCCCAGCCCCAGCCGCTCTGCCGGAGCTGGCGGAAGGACGGGTGGTTCATCACGACGACGAGTCTCGCGCCGGGCTTGAGGACCTTGGCGGCGTCGGCGAAGACGGGGCCGATCTCGTCGATGTTCTGGATGGCGAGCAGGCAGCTCGCGCCGTCGAAGGAGGCGGGAGGATACTTGGCGGCGAACTTCCGCGCGTCGGCGACCGCGTACTCGCCGTTCGGGAAGAGCTTCTTCGCGCGTTCGACGAGCGACGGCGATGCGTCGAAGCCGGCGACCTTCACGCCCTGCTTCTTGGCGATGAGGCGCGTGAAGGCGCCCTCGCCGCAGGCGATGTCGAGATAGCGCTTGCCTGGGGCGGGGGAGAGCAGGCGTTCGGCGCCCGGAAGGACCACCGCGTCCTGCACGGTGTCTTCCTTCTCCATGTGCTTCCCGTACCAGCGCGCGACGCCTTCCCAGCTGGTCTTCGGTCCGCGGGCCGGGCCGCCGCGATGGGGTCTCTTTCCATTCATATGGAAGGAGCGTAGCATGGCGCGCAGTCCTTTTCCAAAGGTGGACCATGTCGAGCAAGAGCGGTCTGGGTTTCGTCATCGAGAACTATCCCTCCATCGTCCGGGCCGGCATGCAGCTGGTCTCCGAGATGCCGATCCTGCCGGAAGTGCGCGTCGACCCCGACGGGGAGCGCAAGGCTGACGAGAAGCGCCGCCGCGCCGAGGAATGGCGGCGGCGATGCCCGGACAGCGAGGCTTTCCCGGAACACCTGATCCGGAAGATGCCGCCGCTGAAGTCGATCTACCTGCAGTGGCTCGACACGTCGACCGAGCCGGTCTGGCGCGACACGAGCATCCGCATCGATCTCGAGAGCCGCCGCGTCCACGACGCGGACGGCCTGCTGGGCGGCGGACGGAGCGGCTCCGGGGCCATCGGGGTCTTCATCTTCTCGTCGCCGGTCCTGCTGCTGACGTCGCCGTACCTCTACGCCCGCAGCCGCCTGTGGCAGGCGCGCGAACGCCGGCAGGGGATGTCGCGGCACGCCATCGTCCTGCTCGAGCGGCTGAAAGGCCAGCTCGATGACGCGACGGAGCGCCTGCTCCGCGAAGCGCTCAGGAACGACTGGACGCATCATCGCAAGATGACGCGGCGCGTCACCTTCGTCGAGGCGCGCGACCTGCTGACCGAGTGCGGGATGACTTTCGCGCGCTACGGCGATCCGGGTACGTTCCCGCGCGGCGAGACGCGTTCCTGGCGGGACGCCGACGGCGACCTCGTGGCCAGCTGCGAGCTCGGCGACGAGGATCCGAACCCGCCGGAAATCCGCGTCCTCGGCTCCGTCTTCCGGGGCGACGACGCGGATCTCCTCAAGGACGTCTGCCTGCACCGGAACGAGGCGTCGGAATCCCCCGAAGGCTGAGGGGGATTTTTTCATTGACAAATTCGCGTTTTGGGAGTAGACCTCAGCCGGGAGGAACCCGATGAGAACGCTCCTTTTGAGCCTATTCGTGATCGTAAGCTCGCTTTCCTGCGGTTCGGAGGCCCCCGTGGCCGAAGCGCCCGAGAAGGCCGAAGCGCCGGCGCCTCCGCCGCGGCACGTCCGCGTGCTCGTCGCGCCGTTCCAGGACCGCAACGCCTTCGCCGAGACGGACTACGTCTCGATGGGGCTCGCGGTCTTCGCCACGGCGCGGATCGAGGAACTGTCGCGCACGCTCGATCCCGCCAAGGGCCTCAAGCTCGAGGCGGTCGTCGGGCCGCACGCCTACCCGGCCGAAGCCGCGAAGCTCCGTCCGGACCGCCGCGCGCCCATCGATGCGGCCGCCGCGTACGCCGAAGCCAAGCGCGCGGGCGCGACCCATCTCCTGACCGGCAGCTACGGCGGCCGCGTCGAGAAGTGGACGCTCTCGGTCGAGCTCTACCAGGTCGGACCGGACGCGCTCGTGAGCGTCGGCGCCTCCGAGGAGACGCGGAAGATCTTCGCGTGGTCCAAGGATGTCCCGAAGCCCGAACGCGCCGGCGTCCAGTCGCCCGCGATCCACGCCATGTTCGGCGCGCATGCCGCGGCGCTGTTCGCCAAGGACGGCATCGTCCTTCCGCCCGAAGCCGTCGCCGCCCTGTCGACGCCGCAGACGCCCGACATCGTCGCGCTCATCCGCCTCTCGGAGGCGTACCGCGCGCTCCTGCTCGGCGAAGGCGACGAGGCGATGAAGCTCGCCCTCGACAAGGCCGAATCCGCCGTCCGCATCTGGCCCGATTACCAGCTCGGCCTCAGGCTCTACGCCTGGCTGCTCTGGCAGCGCGGCAAGACCGTGGCGGCGCGCAAGCAGTTCGGAGAAGCCCTCGTCCGCGATCCCGGCGACGTCCGCGCGCTCGTCGCGCTCGGCCGCGTCGAGATCGCCGAAGGCCAGTACGACGCCGCGCGCGCGGCCCTCCGCGCCGCGGTGAAGATCCGTCCGGACGACGCCGTCATCCACTTCTGGCTCGGCGAAGCGCACGCGAAGCTCGGCGACATCGCCGAAGCCATCGCGCGCTACGAACGCAGCCGCGAACTGGACCCGGCGAACCTCGACACGCACCGCGCGCTCTCCGGCCTCTACGCCGGCGAACGCCGCTACGCGGACGCCGCCAAGGAGCTCGCCATCGTCGTCGCCGGCGTACCCGACGACCTCGACGCCGTCTTCCTCCTCGCCGCCTGCCTCCGGGCCGCCGGCAAGGACGACGAAGCCGTCGCGGCCTACGCGCTCGCCTCGACCCGCTTCCCGGAGGAACCGCGCCTGCACAAGTTCCGCGGCGACATCCTGACGGATGCCGGCCGCGGCGACGAGGCGGCGCAGGCCTACGCCGAAGCGAAACGGCTCGCGCCGAAGGACGCCCGCTGGTCCTCCTCGACGGAGGCCTTGTGGGGCGGCCGGCTCGTCGCGAAGATCCGGGAGACCGAAGCGACGCGTTCCGACATGGAGCGCCGCCGCTCCGGCTTCCAGCTCGCCGTGAGCGACGGCATCTGGGACCTCTCGTGGAACCGGAAGGACGCGTGCGAGCCCGGCCGCGCCGGATCGTCGTTCCTTCTCGCCCGCGAGACGGGCAAGGCCTATGACCTCCTCGGCGCCGAGCTGCAGCGAGGCGTCGTCGCCTTGCGCGCGTCGCTCAAGAACGGGGAAGGGTCCGCCCTCACCCCGGACCTGCTCGCGCTCGCCGAAGAGCTGCTGCGCTACGAAGGCATCGCGCTGCGCGACTTCCGCGAGATGCGCACGGGCTTCGCCGGTCTCAAGGCCTCGCTCGCCCGCCAAGGCTGCGAGACCGATCCCGCCAAGATCGGCGTCGCCTCGCTCGACGCGATCAAGGAGCGCGACGCGAAGCGCCTCGTGACCATGCCGGAACCGAAGGCGCGCGACATGGGCGGCATCTCGCCGGTCGTGCCGACGGACGCCCGCCGGGTCGTGAAGTTCACGGCCGAGAACGCCAGCCGCGTCGAACACGTCTTCGTGCTCGACGGCAAGGCGCTCGAGCCCGCGATCGAACCCGGCAAGCGCCAGACCTACGCCACGACCGTCGGCGAACACCGTTTCTGCCTCGTCCCCAAGGGGCGCGAGGCCGAGTGCGGCGCCGCCGTGCCGTGGCGCCGGGACGACTTCCAGGAGAACTGGAACGCCATCGCGCAGGAAGACCGCTGACCCCCGTCATCTCGACGGGGGTCTTTTCATTGACAAAAAGCCCGGTTCGGCGTATACCGAGGGTGTTTTCAGGGTTTCGAAAACCTTGAAAAACAAGGCCTTTGCACAACTTCCTTGGGGGAAGCATCCATGAAGAAGCTGAAGCGTTTCGTCGAAGAAGCCTCGCTCGTGACCCGGGTCCTCATCGCCTGGGCGCTGATCGCGGCCTTGCCGACGATCACCTTCGCCTCCGTCCGTCACCTCGACGGCAGCGTCCTCCTGGCCTTCGGGCTCGCGGGCGCCTCGCTCCTGGCCATCCCGGCCTGGTGGGGCCTCGCCAAGCTCGTCGGCTGGATCATGGGCCCGGTCTTCGGCTACCTCTGGAAGCTGAAGATCTTCCGCCTCATGGTCCTGGCCGCCGGAATCTTCTCCGCCGCCGCCCTCGCGTACCTGAACATCACCGTCTCGGGCGACCTCGCCTGGATCGGACTCCTGTCCGAAGCCGTGGCGATCGCCGCCCTGGCCGTCGTGTTCCGTCTCGCGGGCGCGCCGCTCAAGGCGGAAGAGGCCTATCGGCGCCTGCATCTGCGTCTCGACGCGAAGTGGGGCGTGCCGCTGCGCTACGCGCGCACCGCCTGCTGGATCGCCGCCGTCGCGCTCATCGACCGCTGGCTCTACGCCGCGGTCGAGCACTGGCTCGGCGGCAACTGGATCTCGATCCCGTTCGGCGCCCTCGAGGACCTCCGCATCCCGCTCGCCTGGATCGCGCCGATCGTCTTCACGATCGCGGCGCTCCTGGCCGGACAGCCGTACCTGCGCCGCGCGCCGCCCCGCTGGATCTTCAAGATCTCGCGGCCGTCGACCGAGCGGCAGGAACAGTCCCGGAAGATCTTCGGCCGCAAGCCGTTCTACTTCCTCGAGCGCGTACAGAAGTCGGTGACGGTCATCGAACCCGACGGCCGCAAGGCCGAACTGGGGGAGCGCTTCGTCCTCGCGCGCATGCTCTGGACGGGCGTCGGCTTCGTCACCGTGGCTTCCGCGATCGTGCTTACGGGCATGGCCGAGGATTTCATCGCCGACAAGCCGCAGGACCTCTCCGGCGTGGCCGT
This sequence comes from uncultured Gammaproteobacteria bacterium, assembly GCA_964400625.1. Classification (GTDB taxonomy): domain Bacteria; phylum Patescibacteriota; class Patescibacteriia; order SG8-24; family DYFX01; genus DYFX01. The sequence goes on along the minus strand of CAYNUS010000006.1, from coordinate 6,165 downwards.
GTACCAGCCGGTCGTCTCGACGGTCGCCTACGACCGCCACGGACGCCGCATGTGCACGTTCACGCTCGAGAACCGCATCTACGCCCCGCTGGGGGAGATCCCGAAGCACGTCCAGGACGCCTTCATCGGCGCCGAGGACCAGCGCTTCTGGGAGCACGACGGCGTCGATCCGATCGGGATCGCCCGCGCCGCGCGCGCGAACTTCTCCGAAGGCACGAGCCAAGGCGCCTCGACGCTCGACCAGCAGGTGATCAAGCAGATCATCCTGAAGGACTCGACGAAGAGCTACGAACGGAAGATCTCCGAGATCCTCCTGGCCGTGCGGCTCGAGAAGCAGATGACCGCCAAGTACGGCCATCGCGGGGCGAAGGAACAGATCCTCGAGGTCTACCTGAACCACGTCTATCTCGGGAAAGGCCTCTACGGCGTCGAAGCGGCCTCGCAAGGCTACTTCGGCAAGTCCGTGAAGGACCTCTCGCTGGCGGAAGCGGCCATCCTGGCCGGCCTTCCCAAGGCGCCCGCGCTCGATTCGCCCGACGGGCATTTCGATCGCGCCAAGATGCGCCAGCGCTACGTGCTCGGCCGCATGCTGGAGCTCGGCTCCATCACGCGCGCCGACTACGCGGCCGCCGAGGACGAGGCCATCGTCATCATCCGCCGTCCGCATCTGCTGAACGCGACGGCCGCGCCGTACGCCTGCGAGGAAGTCCGGCGCTTCGCCGAGAAGACCTACGGCTACGACGCGGTCTACAAGCGCGGCCTGCAGATCCGCACGACCTTCGACATGGAGCTCCAAGAGAAGGCGCAGGCGGCCGTCCGCTACGGCCTCCTCGATCTCGAGCGACGCCTCGGCTTCGCCGGTCCGGAAGGACGCGACGACGCCGCGGGCGACCGCTGCGATCCGCCCGCCGAATGGGTGGCCGACAACGCCATCGAGCCCAACGCCCGCGTCATCGCGCGCGACGGGGACTCGATCGCGCTCTGCGTCCGCGGCAACCGCTTCCGGCTCGATCCCGACGACGTCAAGCGCGTCGGGAGCTGGGAGCGCGCCAAGCCCGGACGCGGCGTCCGCATCGGCGACCTCATGACCGTCCGCATCGAGACGCGCGAAGGCGCGAAGGGCCAGCCCGAGCGCTACGCGCTCACGGCCCGGCGCACCGGCGGCCTCGACGCGAAGGGCAGGCCTCATCACGAGGCCCTGCAAGCCGCGCTCGTCGCCATCGAACCTTCGACCGGCGAAGTCCGCGCCATCGTCGGCGGATACGACTGGAGCGAGATCCAGTTCGACATCGCGACCCAGGCCCGCCGGCAGACCGGATCGTCGATCAAGCCGTACATCTACCTCGCCGCCCTGATGAAGGGTGAGACGGTGGCCTCCACGGTCCTCGACGCCCCGATCTGCCTCTCGACCGCGAGCGGCGCCTGGTGCCCCACGAACTACGACAACGGCAAGGAAGGCTTCCGGGCCTACCATGGCGACGTCGATCTCGTGACGGCGCTGGCGAAGTCGCTGAACTCGGTCTCCGTCCGCCTGCTCGTCGACGTCGGGCTCGACCAGACCCTCGCGGTCATCCGCGCGCTCGGCGTGCAGTCGAAGATCGAACGCGTCTTCCCGATCGCGGTCGGCTCGCCGGAGCTCACGCTCCTCGAGCACACCGCCGGGTACGCGGCGATCCTCGCAAACGGCCGGGCCCTGCCCGTCCAGCACGCGAGCGGCGCGCCCGGACTGTTCGTCACGAAAGTGAGCGAACGCCGGCGCCGCGCCGACGGCATCGTCGAGGAACGCGTCCTCTTCGAGGCCCAGGCGCTTCCGCCGCGGCAGGCCGTCCCTTCGGGCGACGCCTACGCGATGACGCACCTCATGAAGGGCGTGGTCGAGTTCGGCACCGGCAAGCGCGCCAAGCACCTGCGCCGCCCGGTCGCCGGCAAGACCGGCACGACCAACGACTTCCGCGACGTGTGGTTCATGGGCGGCACCGCCGACCTCGCCGTCGGCGTGTGGGTCGGACGCATGACGCCCGACCCCATCGCCAGGGAAGCCACCGGCGGCTCCGTCGCCCTGCCCATCTGGGAGGGGTTCATGGAAGCCGCGCATCCGGTCACGGAGGCCGCGCCCGCGCGCGACTTCCCGATCCCCGACGACGTCACGCTCCTCGATCGCGGCGACCGCCGCGAGGGGGTGCCCGTCCTCATCCCGTTCCAACGGGGGAAGATGCCGCAGACGTTCCTTTCCGCCCCTGCCGCCGACTTCGGCGCAGGCGCCTTCGACTGACCTCCGGACCTCGTCCGGGGGTCTTTTCTTTTCCCGCACCCTCCGCGAAGCATTGACAAAACGGCCTTTTCCGTGTATCCTGCACCGTCGTCCTTTTGAACCTCAAACCCCCGACCAAGGAGCCTCCGTGCAGGAAGATCGCACCAATTACGCCCCGTATATCCTGGCCGTCCTCGGCCTCGCGGCCTGCCTCACGATGGGCAAGTCGGACGCTCCCGAAAAGGAGCGGACGGCCACCCGGACCCCCGCCGCCAAGAAGGGGATGGCGCTGCCCGAAGCGCCGTCCTTGGACGCCGGTCTGCAGGCCTCCGGTCCGCAGCGCGTCGTCCTCGTCACCGTCGACGGGTGGCACGTCAAGCTGACCGAGCGCATGCCGGTCTGGAAGGAGCTGGAAGCGGCAGGCGCCACCACGCTCGCCGCCCAGGTCCCGAAGGGCGCCACGACGGTCATCTCGCACGCGGCGCTCTACACCGGCGCCGATCCGGACGTGAACGGCGTGAACCGCGAGCCGCGCAAGGACGAGATGTCGACCAAGACCGTCCATGGCATCGCCGGCCGCTGGCGGAATCCTCCGCTCAAGGTCGAGCACACGCTCTTCACCGCGGTCGAGGCCGCCGGCCACAAGGCGGTCGCGACCGTCCAGAAAGGGAAGCTCCTCGCGTTCTTCCGTCCCGACGCCGACGAGACCGGCGTCGCGAGCAGCGGCAACGACGCGCGCATCATCAAACGGACCTGCGACGCCCTGAACGACGCCGGCAACCGCCTGGTGGTGCTGCACATCGCGAAGCCCGACTACCACGGGCACAAGCACGGCTGGCTCACCGAGGAGCAGTACCGTGGGGCCGAGGAGGTCAGCGCCGATCTCCAAGCCTTGCGCGCCTGCATCGCGGCGGCGGATGAAGGGAGCGCCGTCAAGACGACGCTCATCGTCACGACCGACCACGGCGGCACGCCCGGCACGACCGGGCACGGCAGGAACGACGCGGACAACCGCTCCGTGCCGCTCGCCATCGTCGGCCCCGGCATCAAGCCGGGCCACCGCATCGCCGGCCAGCCTCGCCTGGTCGACGTGTCCGCCACCGTCCTCCGCATCCTCGGCATTCCCGCCTCCTCGATCCCGACGCTTTCCGGCGCCGCGATCGACGAGGTCTTCGTCCGGCCGTAGCGCACACCTCGCGCTGCGGCCGTTTTTTCTTTTGTGATATACTTCGGGCGTACCAATAAGGGGGAGATATGGTCCTTCCGGGAAAACAACGGGCCGGGTTCGTCTTGATGCTCGTGGGCATCGCGGCGCTCATGGTCGCGGGCGGCGCGTGGGCGCTGTTCGCCGGCTACGGTTTCGTGCTGCTCGACGCGGCCGCCGGCGCCGTGAGCGAGGTCCGCCATCTGAACGACCTCTTCTTCCTGCAGAACGCCACCTGGCTCCTGTCGGCGTTCGTGACGGTCCTGCTCAGCGTCGCGCTCGTCATCCAGTTCCTCACGGAGCGGCGCCGCGAACGCAACGTCGCGGAGATCGTCGCGGCGCTCAAGGCGTACGCGGCGGGGGATTGGAGCCGTGCGCCGCACGTCCATGACGGCGACGTCGAGGACGACGTGGCCAAGGCGGCCGCCGCGCTCGCCAAGGCCGTCCGCGCCAAGTCCGCGGCCGACGCCGGACCGCGCTCCGAGGCGGAGGAGATCAAGTCGCGCTTCCTCGAGATCATCTCGCACCAGCTGCGCACGCCGCTCACCGCCGTGCGCTGGAACATCGAGAGCCTGCTGCGCGGCGAGGTCGGCGACCTCACGAAGCGCCAGGAGGAGGTCCTGCGCATCACCGACAAGAACTACCAGAACATCCTCGTGATGATCTCCGACTGGGTGGAGGCGCTCGAGGTCGAGCGCGGGCTCCTGCGGCTGAACCCCGAGCCGATCGACCCCGAGGCGTTCATCGACTCCATCGCGATCGAGTTCAAGAGCCAGGCGAAGCTCAAGAAGCTCGCCTTCCGCATCTCGATCGCCGAAGGCCTGCCGATGGTCTACGCGGACAAGCTCAAGCTGCACTACGTCTTCAGCAAGTTCCTGCACAACGCGATGAGCTACACGCACGAAGGCGGCAGGGTCTCCCTGCGCGCGGAGCGCGACGGGAACTTCGTGCGCTTCGAGGTGCATGACAGCGGCGTCGGCATCCCGCCGGACGAGCAGCGGAAGATCTTCAGCAAGTTCTTCCGCGCCTCGAACGCCAACCTGATGCAGCCGAACGCCTCGGGCGTCGGGCTCTTCGTCACGCGGAACCTCGTCGAGGCGCACGGCGGCAAGGTCGGCTTCTCCTCCGTCGAAGGCCGCGGCACCGTCTTCCACTTCACGCTTCCCGTCTCCGAAACGCCGAAACCCGAACGCGATGCCCAGCCCCGCAAACCCTCGAAGCCCCGACGCGCTCGAAAGCCTGCTGTTCCTGGCCGAAGCGGGCGGCGACGTGGCTGAAGCCGACCTGCACGGCCTGCGCTGGGACGAGGCGCGCGCCGCGTCCGAGGCGCTCGTCCAGCGCGCGTTCATGCGCGGCGAGCGCGCCGTGCGGATCGTGCACGGGAAAGGCGAGGGCCGGCTCCGCGACGAGCTGCACCGCTGGCTGAAAGGGCACCCGCTCGTCGCGGGCTTCCGCGACGCCTCCGCCGGCGGCGCGACCGTCGCGGCGCTCCATCATCGATGATTTCCGCACCATGACTGAACAGCATTATCGCAAGGCCTGGGTCGTGACGGTCGACATGGGCTACGGCCACGAACGCGCCTCTCACGCGCTCACCGACTTGGCGTACGCCGACGTCGTCGTCGCCAACAACTATCCCGGCATCCCGGAGACCGACAAGAAGCTCTGGAAGCAGAGCCGCACGCTCTACGAGGCGGTCTCGCGCTTCAAGTCCGTCCCGATCGTGGGCGAGATGGTCTGGAACGTCTTCGACGGCTTCCAGGAGATCAAGCCGTTCTATCCGCGCCGCGACCTCTCGAAGCCGAGCCTCCAGCTCCTCCAGCTCTACTACCTCATCGAGAAGAAAGGCCTCGGGCGCGATCTCATCGAGACGCTGCGCAACAAGCGGAAGCTCCCGCTCATCTGCACCTTCTTCCTGCCGGCTTTCGCCGCGGAACACTTCGACTATCCGGAAGACATCTATCTCGTCACGACCGACGCCGACGTCAGCCGCGCCTGGGTCGCCAAGGATCCGAAGCGCAGCCGCATCAAGTACTTCGCCTCCAACGGCCGCGTGGTCGAGCGCCTCAAGCTCTACGGCGTGCGTCCGGAGAACATCTTCCTCACGGGCTTCCCGCTTTCGAAGGACCTGATCGGCGGCGAGAAGGCCGAGACGATCATGCAGGACCTCGGCGAGCGCGTCTGCCACCTCGATCCGAACGGCATCTTCTATTCCAAATACGAGCAGACGCTCAAGGACGCCATCGGCGTCGGCAACTGCCGCCGCGTCGCCGCGCATCCGCTCACGCTGACCTTCGCGGTCGGCGGCGCCGGCGCCCAGCGCGACCTCGGCCTCACGATCGCCGAAAGCCTCCGCGAGAAGATCCGCCGCGGCCATATCATCCTGAACCTCGTGGCCGGCACAAAGAAGGACGTCGCGGTCCACTTCAAGAAGCGCCTCGTGGACATGGGCCTCGGTTCGGACTTGGGCGAAGGCGTGCGCATCCAGTATTACCCTGACCGCCCGAGCTACTTCCGGAAGTTCGACCAGCTCGTCCGGAAATCGGACATCCTCTGGACGAAGCCGAGCGAACTGTCCTTCTACGCCGGCGTCGGCCTCCCGATCATCGCCGCGCCGCCGATCGGTTCGCAGGAGAAATTCAACCTGCTTTGGCTCACGACGCTCGGCGCCGGCACGCCGCAGCTCGATCCGCGCTACACCGGCGAATGG
>CAYNUS010000005.1:0-82157 GCA_964400625.1 uncultured Gammaproteobacteria bacterium | reverse complement strand
GCCGACATCACCTACGGCACCAACAACGAGTTCGGTTTCGACTACCTGCGCGACAACATGGCCACGCGCCCCGAGCTGATGGTCCAGCGCGAGCTGCACTACGCCGTGGTCGACGAGATCGACTCCATCCTGATCGACGAGGCGCGCACGCCGCTCATCATCTCCGCGCCGGCCGAGGAATCGTCCGAGCTCTATTACCGTTTCGCCGACGTCGTCTCCGTCCTCGAGGAGGGGAAGGACTATAACGTCGACGAGAAGATGCGCGCCGCCACCTACACGGAAGACGGCCAGAACCGCCTCTCGAAGGCGCTCGGCACCGACCCGTGGAAGGCCTCCGACATCATGACGATCTACCACCTGGAAGCCGCGCTCCGCGCCAAGGCGCTCTTCCATCTCGACAAGCAATACGTCGTGCGCGACGACAAGGTCGTGATCGTCGACGAGTTCACCGGCCGCATGATGCCCGGCCGCCGCTATTCGGAAGGCCTGCACCAGGCCATCGAGGCCAAGGAGCACGTGCGCATCGAGCGCGAGAGCCGCACGCTCGCGACCGTCACCTTCCAGAACTACTTCCGCCTGTACGCGAAGCTCGCCGGCATGACCGGCACCGCCTCCACCGAAGCGGAGGAGTTCGCCAAGATCTACAAGCTGGAAGTCACCGTCATCCCGACCAACAAGACCGCCCAGCGCATCGACGCCGGCGACCGCGTCTACAAGAACCGCAAGGGGAAGTTCGCCGCCGTCGTGCAGGAGATCAAGGAGCGCAACGCCAAGGGCCAGCCGGTCCTGGTCGGCACCATCTCGATCGAGCAGAACGAGGAGCTTTCGCATCTCCTGGAACTCGAAGGCGTCCCGCACCAGCTCCTGAACGCCAAGAACCACGAGCGCGAAGGCGAGATCGTCGCGCAGGCGGGCCGCAAGGGCGGCGTCACGATCGCCACCAACATGGCCGGCCGCGGCGTCGACATCATCCTGGGCGGCAACCCGTACGACGCGGCCGCGGCCGCGGAAGTGCGCGAGCTCGGCGGCCTCTGCGTCATCGGCACGGAGCGCCATGAATCGCGCCGCATCGACAACCAGCTGCGCGGCCGCGCCGGCCGCCAGGGCGACCCGGGCTCCTCGCAGTTCTACGTCTCGATGGAGGACGACCTCATGCGCATCTTCGGCTCCGACCGCATGCGCAACATGATGGACAAGCTCGGCATCCCCGACGACATGCCGATCGAGAACGGCCTCGTCTCCAAGTCGATCGAATCCGCCCAGAACAAGGTCGAAGGCCACAACTTCGACATGCGCAAGCACCTCTTGGAATACGACGACGTCCTCAACAAGCACCGCGAGGGCTTCTACCGCCGCCGCCGCGAGATCCTCCTGTCCGAACCCGAGCTCGTGAAGACGCGCGTCTTCGAGATGGTCGAGCGCGAGATCGAGCAGGTCGTCCTCTTCCACGCCGCCGGCGACGACGAGAGCGCCTGGAACCTCGAGGAGATCTACGAGGTCGTCTCCACGATCTGCCCGGTGCCGAAGGAGGCCCGCGTGAAGCTCGACGGCATCCATCACGCGCTCGCGTCCAAGGGCGACAAGCTCGCCGGCATCCATGCCCGCACCGCCATCATCCAGTACCTGACGGGCATCGCCCGCGCGCAGTTCGACCGCGTCGAGCGCGACATCACGCCGGAGCTCTTCGTCCAGGTCTGCCGCGGCATCGCGCTGCGCGCCATGGACACCTTCTGGATCGAGCACCTCGACGCCATCGACCACCTGCGCAAAGGCATCGGCCTGCGCGGCTACGGCCAGCGCGATCCGCTCGTGGAGTACAAGAAGGAGGCCTACCGCATGTGGAACGAGCTCCTGCACGCCATCGAGCGCCAGATCGTCTACTCGATCTTCAAGGTGCAGGTCGCCCAGCAGATCGCGCCTTCGCTCCTCGAGCGCGGCGGCATCACGCTCGCCGGTCCCGCCAAGGAAGGGGACCGCGCGCTCGCGGGTTCGGAGGAAGGGGCCGCCAAGGCGCCCGCCACCTCCATCGACCCCGGACTCCCCCAAGTCGGACGCAACGAACCCTGCCCGTGCGGCAGCGGGAAGAAGTACAAGAAGTGCCACGGGGCATGAGACGAAAACGGCGGCCGGAAGGCCGTCGTTCCGTTTTTTTTCGGAAGGCGTCGGCAGCCTTCCTCGGTCCTTCGGGGCGTGGCATACTGCCCGGGTATGCCGTACGCCCTCCTGCTCGCGGCGGTCGCCGTGAACGCGCTCGCCAACGTGCTCCTCAAGATGGCCTCCGCGAAGGGGGTCTCCTGGTCGCTCGAAGGCGGCGTCTTCGCGCTCGCGGCCAAGAACGGCCTCCTCATCGTCGCGCTCCTCGTCTTCGCCGCCAACGTCCTGCTGTATTTCGCCGCGCTGCGTTCGCTGCCGCTTTCGGTCGCCTATCCCATCATGGTCGCGGGCACCTTCGTGCTCGTGAACGGCGCCAGTGCGCTCATGCTCCGCGAGTCGGTCGCGCCCATGCAGCTCGTCGGCTACCTGCTCATCGTCGCCGGCGTGGCGCTGGTGCTCGCGAAGAAGGCCGTCGTATGAGGATCGCGGACGTCGCCGACGTGCGCGGCGCGACCGTCCTCCTCGATCTCGACGGCACCGTCGTCGCGGCCGGACGCGAGGAGGTGGACGCCGACGCGCGCGAGGCCGTGACGGCCCTGCGCGAAGCGGGGAACCGCGTCCTCATCGTCTCCAACAAGCGGGCCCCAGGCCGCAAGGAACGGCTGGCGCGCTCCCTGGGCATCGAGGTCCTCTCGGCGCCGTACCGGAAGCCGGACCCGCGCCTGCGCGCGATCGTGAAGGCCCTGCCGGCGCCGTACGTCGTGATCGGCGACCGTTGGACGACCGACGGCGCGTTCGCGAAGCTGATCGGCGCGCGCTTCATCAAGCCGAAGCGCGTCACGCGGCCCGACGACCCGCTCCTCGACAGGGCGCTGTACGCGCTCGACGCCGCCGTCTCGTTCGTCCGCCTGCTCCGTCCCCAGCATTACGTCAAGAACCTGCTGGTCTTCGCGCCGCTCTTCTTCGTCGGCGCCGCGGACGAACCCGCGCCGCGCCTCAAGGCGATCGTCGCCTTCGCCGCCTTCTGCTGCGTCGCGAGCGCCGGCTACGCGCTCAACGACGTCATCGACGTCGCCGGGGACCGCCGGCATCCTGCCAAGCGCCTGCGGCCCGTCGCGTCGGGCGAAATCTCCGCCGCCGCCGCGCTCGTCACCGTCGGCGTCCTCCTGGCCGCCGCGCACGCGTTCGTCCGCGCGCTGCCGGACATCCTTCCTGCCGTCGCCGCGTACGTCGTCCTCACGGCCGCCTACAGCCTGTGGCTCAAGCGCGTGCCGGTCGTCGAGATGATGGCCTTCGGCGGCTTCTACCTCCTGCGGGTGCACGCCGGCGGCGAGGCCGTGGGCGCCGCGCTCTCGCCCTGGCTTACGCTGACCGTCCTCTTCATGGCGCTCTTCATGGTCGCGTCGAAGCGCTACGCCGAGCGCGCCGCCGAGCGGAGCCGCGAGGTGCTCAAGGCCTATCCCGAACCGTTCCTGAACGGCCTGGTGCTCATGAGCGCCACCCTGATGCTCGTGACATACGCGCTCTACACCGTCCTCGGCACCGCCCGCCCGTACGCCGTCTATTCGACCCTCTTCGCCGTCTTCGGCGCGATGCGCTACCTGCAGCTGCTGTACGGAGGCGCGCAGGCCGAGTTCCCCGAGCGCCTCGTGCTGGCGGACCGCTGGCTGCTCGCGGCGTCGGTCTCCTGGGCCCTGTTCATGGCCGTCATCTTCTATCCCTGACCTTATGCGCTTCCTCGTCACCGGCGGCTCCGGCTTCTACGGCATCAACCAGATCCGCCAGCTCCTCGCGCGCGGACAGGACGTCGTCTCGTTCGACCGCCTGCCGTTCGATTATCCCGAAAAGGACCGCGTTCGCGCCATCGTCGGCGACATCCGCGACGCCGCCGCGCTCGAGAAGGCCTGCGAAGGGGCCGACATCGTCATCCACGCCGCCGCCGCGCTTCCGCTCTACACCGACGAGGAAATCCGCACGACCGACATCGACGGTACGAGGAACGCGCTCGAAGCCGCGCGCAAGGCCGGCGCGAAACGCTTCATCCATATCTCTTCGACGGCGGTCTATGGCGTGCCCGACCATCATCCGTTGAAGGAAGACGACAAGGTGAACGGCGTCGGTCCGTACGGCATCGCCAAGGTGGAAGCGGAAAAGATCTGCGAGGAATACCGCAAGAAGGGGATGTGCGTCTCCATCATCCGCCCGAAGTCGTTCGTCGGTCCGGAGCGCCTCGGCGTCTTCGCCATCCTCTACGACTGGGCCAGCGACGGCCGCGGCTTCCCGATGATCGGCGACGGTAAGAACCGCTACCAGCTTCTCGACGTTGAGGACCTTTGCGAAGCGGTCTGGCTCTGCGCCACCAAGGAAGACGCCGCTGCGGTGAACGACACGTTCAATGTCGGCGCGAAAGAATTCCTGACGATGCGCGAGGACTATCAGGCCGTGCTCGACCGCGCGGGCTTCGGCAAGCGCGTCATCGGCTTCCCGGCCGGACCGGTCATCTGGGGCTTGCGCGTCCTCGAGTTCTTCCGCCTCTCGCCGATCTACAAGTGGGTCTACGAGACGGCCGCCAAGGACAGTTTCGTCTCGATCGAGAAGGCCGAACGCGTCCTCGGCTGGCGTCCGAAATACTCGAACGCCCAAGCGCTCGTGCGCAACTACGAATGGTATCTCGCGCACAAGGACGAGTTCGCCGAGGCCTCCGGCGTCACGCACCGCGTCCCGTGGAAACAGGGCGCCATCGGCGTCTTCAAGCGTTTCTTCTGAACCGTAATATCTCCGCAGGTCAAGACTCCGGTACGCATGACCGGTTGCCAACATCAATAAGGAGGACTAAGCTTTCAACATTCACACGATAGGCATCCATGGCCTATCGGTCTCGAAACGGACAAGATGATGAAGTTATCACCATATCCGCTCGCAGCGCGCGACGCCTCCAGACAGGACACGAAAGTCACCGTGCGCGACGTCGTCTTCGGCGCGGAGAAGCTCGTCGTCATCGCCGGACCGTGCGCCGTCGAGACGGAGGAGCAGGTCTTGACCGTCGCCGAACGCGTGAAGGCCGCCGGCGCCACGGCGCTGCGCGGCGGGGCCTACAAGCCGCGCAGCTCCCCGTACAGCTTCCAGGGCCTCGAGGAGAAGGGGCTTGAGATCCTGGCGCGCGTGCGCGAGAAGACCGGTCTGCCGATCGTCACCGAGATCATGGACGCGCGCGCGATCCCGCATTTCCTGAAGCATGACGTCGACGTCCTGCAGGTCGGCGCGCGCAACATGCAGAACTTCACCCTGCTCAAGGAGCTCGGCCTGCTCCGCAAGCCGGTGCTGCTCAAGCGCGGCATGGGTTCTTCCGTGACCGAGCTCCTTCAGGCCGCCGAATACGTCCTGCACGGCGGCAACGCGGACGTCATCCTCTGCGAGCGCGGCATCAGCACGTTCGAGAAGTCGACCCGCGCGACGCTCGACATCTCCGCCATCCCGGTCCTGAAGCGCGAGACGCACCTGCCGATCATCGTCGATCCGAGCCATGCCGCGGGTCGGCCCGACATCATCCCGTCCCTCGCGCGCGCCGCCGTCGCCGCCGGCGCCGACGGACTCATCGTCGAAGTGCATCATGATCCCGGCCACGCGCTCTGCGACGGCGCGCAAGCGCTCCTCCCGGACGTCTTCGGAGCGATGATGGACGACGTCCGTCGCGTGGCGGCGGCCGTCGGACGCGAAGCCTGAACCCCTCCACATGCCTGCAGACCGCAAGAAAGTGCTGGGCGTCATCCCGGCGCGCCTCGGCTCGTCGCGCATCGCCGAGAAGATGCTGAAGGACATCGCCGGCAAGCCGCTCATCCGTTGGACGGTGGAGCGCACGTTGAAGGCGAAATCGCTCGACGGCCTCCTGGTCGCCACGGATTCGGAGCGCATCGCCGAGATCGTCCGCCCGTTGGGCGTGCCGGTGATGATGACGCCTCCGGAACTTCCGACCGGTACCGACCGCGTCGCCTATGCGGTGGAACGCTTCCTTGACTTTTCGCCTGAAATCGTGGTGAATATCTGGGGCGACGAGCCGTTGTATCCGCCGGAAGCCATCGACCTCTGCGTCGCCATGATGCTCGAGGACGAGAAGCTCCAGGTGGCCGGCGTCGCCGATCTCATCGAGGATCACGCGATGCGCGACGCGCCCAGCATCGTGCAGGTGCTGACCGATCTCCAGGGGTACGCCCTGAGCTTCACGCGCGCCGCCGTCCCGTACCGCCACAACAAGGACGCGTCGTATTCCGACTATCACGTCATCGGGGTAATGGCGATGCGCAGGGAGTTCATCAGGACCTTCCTCACGCTTCCGCAGACGCCGATCGAACGCATGGAAGGCGTCGAGCAGATGCGCATCCTGGAGCATGGCTACCGGATGCGGATGGTGAAAGGGAAGTTCCGCAACCTCGGCGTGAATACGCCGGACGAGTTGGAGCAGGTGCGCGCGATGATGCAGAAACGTCCCGCTGAAGGAGGAGAAACAGCATGAAAGATCCGAAGACGATCCTGGAAGAGGCCGCGCGCGGCGTGCGCCTCGTCGTGACCGACGTGGACGGCGTGCATACGTCCGACCACGTCACCATCTTCGGCCGTCCGGAAGGCGGGGCCGGGCTGCCCTTCGGGCTGCACGTCGCCGGCACGGTCCGTCGCCTCGCTCCGTGCGACGCCGACGGCGCGCTGGACGAGATGCATTATCTCGCCAGCGCCGACGACGGACGCATCGAGGGCTACCGCTTCTACACGCGCGACGGCATCGCCGTGAAGGAGTGCAAGCGTCATGACATCCCCGTCGTCTTCATGACGGGCCGGAGCTCTCCGGCCGTGCGCCAGCGCGCCAAGGATCTCGGCGTCGACCTTCGGTACGGCATCGCCGACAAGGTCGCCGAAGTCGAGGGTATCCTCGCGGCGCTCGGCATCGGCTGGGACGAGCTGTTCTTCATGGGCAACGACGTCCAGGACCTCGCCCTCATCCGCCGCGCCGGCTTCTCGGCCGCGCCGGCCGATGCGGCCGCGGAGGTCCTCAAGGAGGCGATGCTGGTGACCGGCCGGAAGGGCGGCGACGGCGCCGTCCGCGAGGCGATCGAGTTCGTGCTCTCATCCAAGGGCCTCTGGCAGAAGATCGTCGAGCGCGAACGCACGCTCGGCTGAACGTTCCCCGACGGGGCCGCATCGCGGCCCCTTTTCGATACGCTGGCGGGACATGGTACGGCGCATGATATGATTGGCGCCTATGGAAGCCACGGAGCGAGCCCTCCAAGACCTGAAGACGTTCAACCGCATGGTCGCGGGACACCCCGTCCTTTCGGCGCGATTGATCGACGGCGAATATCACGCCCTGCAATGGCAACAAGCCTTGCTGTTCCGCGCATGGCGCGCGTATCGCGCGAGCCCGCCCGGAACGCCGTCGGTGCCCGCGCGCCGGAAGACCCTTCGGATGGCGTTTTCGGCCATGGTCGCGCGGGCGCTGACGGCCTGCGCGACGTTGACGCGCGAAGCCGACGTCCTCGTCTTCGGCGTCGACAAGATCGACGCGCGATCGGGCAAGGATTTCCGCATCGAAGGCCTGTACCGCTTCCTGGAAGATCGCGGCATCCCGTATGTCGATGCGTTCCATACGGTGTTGGGCCTGGCGTTCTACCGCAACGCATGGATCCGAAAGCGCTGCGCCGTCTATCACGAGGCGCTCGTCTTCGCCGCCTCCTCCCGGTCCGGGTCGGACGAACGCCGCATCGCGGCCGCCTTGCCGTGCGATCGATTCGACGCCGCCGACCGCCCATTCGTCCGCGCTCTGGCGGAGATCGCCTTGCTGAGGGCTGCCGCGGCGCCCTCCGTCGTCCGTCGGTACGTCCGCATCCTCGCACGGCTCCGGCCCCGCGCGATCCTCGCGATCGACGATACGCGGTACTATCACGAGCTCATCGCCGCCGCCAGGACGCTCCGCATCCCGTCGTACGCGTTCCAGCACGGGCATTTCACGAAGTATCACGCAGGCTGGTTGAAGGCGGATGCCGGTCCGGGCAACGACATCCGGCCGGACCGCCTGTTCGTCTGGAGTCCGTACTGGAAGAGGGAGCTCCTGCGGCTCGGCACGAATTTCAAGGAAGAAGAGATCGTCGTCGGCGGCGACCCGAAGGGGAGCAAGTCGGAACCGGAAACCGCGCCCTATGCGCCGCCGCACGAAGGCGGACGCATCGGCCTTCTCGTGCCGTTCGAGACGGATGCGCCGCACGGCGAGATCGCGGACGCGCTCGCGTCGATCCTCGCGACCGGACGCGCGAAGATCTGGCTGAAGACGCGTCCGGACTGGGACAAGGCGCGGCAGCTTCGCGCCTACGGATTCGACGGGAGCGATCCGTCCCGCGTCGAAGCGATCGACGATCCGGCGCGCGCGGCGGGCGGCATCCATGCCGTCGTCGGCGTCTTCACCTCGTATCTGTACGAAGCCGTCGCGATGCGGAAACCCGTCTTCATCCTGAAGACATCCCATGGCGGGGGAGAGGGCATGATCGTGAACGGGTTGGCGGACGCGTTCGACGCCGCCGGACCCGATGCGGTCGACCGGCTCATCTCCGCCTGTCGCGCGGCCGGACCGAAACTGGATGCGCGCGCGGAAACCTATCTGCGAGGGGCGGGCGATCTTACGGCGACGCTGGAGGCGCTGCTGCCGGAGGCGTGATGGACGACGCGGATGCGCGGGTGAGGCGCCAAGAGAAGAAGATGGCGAGGGAAAGGCCGAAGAACTTGCTCAGGATCTTCGCGGCCACGACGCCCCAGACCCCGAACGGCGCGATGAGCGCCAGCAGCAGCGCGATGTTGACCGCCGGACCGATGAGTCCGAGGGCGTAGCGGCTGCGGATGTCCTGATGCGCGGTCAGGAACGCCATCGGCAGATGCGCGGCACCGATCGGGATCTGCGCCGCGAGAAGCGCGATCGCGAACGGCACCGCGTCCTGATAGGCGGGGAACAGGAGGCCATAGGCGAACGGGGCGATCCCCGCCGCCGCCGCGGTGACCAGGACGAGCACGAGGGCCACGATGGCCGTCTTGCGCAGGAGCGCCTTGAAGGATCCTTGCGGCGGCCGCGCCGCGAACTTCGGTATCGCGAGCGTCCGGAGATTCGAGACGGCGGCGTCGATCTGGTCCGGCAGCGCTTGGGCCAGCGCATAGACCGCCGTCGGAGCCGCGCCGAGCGTCTGGAAGATGATGATCTTGTCGAAGTTCGCGGCGAAGGCCCCGAGCGCGTTCACGAGGCTCACGTGCGTGCCGTAGCGCAAGGCTCCGGGCTCGACGGATCCGTTCTTCGCTCGGGTGCGCAGGACGAGGCGGTAGGCCGCATACGTCGTCACGGCCATCGCGCCCAGGAAGACGGAGGCGAGGATGGCCGGATGGTCGGGGAAGAATTGGAGCGCAGCGATGAGCGCGACGGCCGGTATGAGCGCGCGCGCCACGCTGTACTTCACGGAAACATGGAACAGCCGCTTGCCGGACAGGAACGGGCCGTACAGGACCGCGCTGTGCGTCAACGGCAGGAAAAGCGCGATGCTCACCAGCGCGCCGCCGAGCATGGCGTTCCCGTGCCAGAAGTACCAGAGGGCCCCCGCGGCGGCGACGGCCGCGACCGCCAGGTTCCAGAGGAAGGCGCGACGGACGAACATGCGGAGCGTGCCGTCGTTGCCGCGCGCGGCCGCACCCATGAGCGCCTCGCCGAGCCCGGTGAGCGTGAAGCCTGCGAGCGTGCCGGCGATCGCCATGAGATACTTGTATGAACCGTAGGTCTCCTTGGGCGCGAGGTTGGCGAAAGCGATGACGACGGCCAAGGAGGCCAGCGTACCGACGACCGATCCGGACGACAGCCAGAAACCGCCCTTCGCGGCATAGAGCATGTCGGTCCTGGTCACGCGCTGGAGGCGCAACAACCAGGCGTGGATAAGGTTTTTCAGCCGCGGAATCATGGGACCAGCTTACCATGACCGAACGCTTTTGGCGGTTTCGGTACGGGGCGTTATCATGGGGCATATGCACCCGTTCTCGCGCCCATCATCCTGGCTTCGGAAGCTCCGCAAGGGCCTGTACCTCCGGTTCGCGTACGACCGCTCCGTCATCGATGCGGAAGAGGACCGGAAGCTCGCGACCCTCGGCGACATCCAGGCCGCGACCAGGAAGCTCGACTCCGTCTTGGCCGCATGCGGGCGCGGGCCCTACGACCCGGATGCGGACAGCGTCCACCTGCTTCTTTGGAGCCTGCTCTCCCTCCAACGCCCTGCCCGACGGATTCTTGAGATCGGCACCTTCGAAGGCGAGGGGACGCGTCTCTTGGCGCGGCTCTTCCCGTCAGCGGAGATCACGACGGTGGAACTTCCGGACGACGATCCGCTCTTCCGCACCTTCTACCGCCGTTCCACCGAGGCGGAACGTGCGGCGTTCCGGCTCAAGCAATCCAAGAACCTCGACTTTCCGAACGTCCGCCTGCTGAAGGCCAACTCCTTCTTCCTGCCCGCGCTGGCGCAAGGGCCGTTCGACCTCGTCTGGGTCGACGGCGGCCACCTGTATCCTGAAGTCGCGTGGGACATCTGCAACGCGTGGCACCTGACCGCGCCCGGCGGCGTCATCCTGTTCGATGACGTGCTGCCCGACGCCGAAGCGCGGAAGACCGATCTCATTTCACCGGAGTCGTTCGAGGCGCTCGAATATCTTCGCGCCCGCGTGCCGGGCTTGGAGATCCCGCTGTTCCTGAAACGGCGCTTCCCGTTCCGCGGCGACACCCTCAAGAAGACGTGCGTCGCCGCGCTCGTCAAACCCCTCGATGCCTGATATGGAATATCTCAACTGGAAAGCGCTCGACGCCATCGATCCCGCGCGGTTCCGCGGCGCGGATCCGTTTCCGTGGGTCAATCCGGCGGGCGCGCTGACGGAGGAAGGACGGTCCGCCCTGCTGGCCGAAATGCCCGATCACGGTCTCTTCACGCCGACGTTCGGGATGGAGCGCGCCTATGGGCAGAAGCCGCACGATCGCTTCGAGCTCCGGTATCGCCCCGACCTCGCGCTGCCTGAAGCCTGGAGGGAGTTCATCGCCGAGCTCTCGGGAAAGCGCTATCGGCGGTTCGTCGGGCGCCTGTTCGGCCGCAAGGACCTTTCCTTGCGTTTCGAATGGCAGGCGGCCGGTCGAGGGTGTTCGGTCTCGCCGCACTGCGACGGCCTCCGCAAGGTCGGCGCCCAGCTCTTCTACCTGAACGATCCTGAGGATTGGGACCCTGCGTGGGGAGGAGCGACGCTCATCCTCGACGACGAGGGGAAATTCGACTATCGCACCGCGCCCGATTTCGATGATTTCCCCCGGAGCTACGCCGCGGAATCGATCGGCAACCGCAGCCTCATCTTCGCCCGCGGCGACCACTCCTGGCATGCCGTGCGCCCCCTGACGTGTCCCGAAGGGAAGATGCGCCGCCTCTTCACCGCCGTCATCGAGCGGAAGATGCCGCTCCGCACGCGGATCAAGGAACGCGTCCTCGGCTTTTTCGGGAGCTGAGAGAGTTCCCGTCATCCGAGGAGTCTGATAGGGTGGGCTCGTTCCGGGAGGTCCCATGGATGAGAAAGACGAGACTGTCGCCGCGTACGACGCGTACGCCGAGATTTTCGACATCGAGTACGAGAGCCACATGCGCCGCTACAACCTCGCGCACGCCGATGCGTTCGTGTCGGAGCTGGCCGGGAAATCGATCCTCGATGTCGGCGCCGGACCCGGCAACCACGCGGCGTATTTCGCGGAGAAGGGTCTCGACGTGCTCTGCGCCGACCTCTCCGAGAAGATGGTCGCGCTCTGCCGCCGCAAGGGCCTCGTCGCGATACCGCTCGACCTCGAGAACTTCGAGATCGCTCGGCGATTCGACGGCATCTGGGCGAACGCCTGCCTGCTCCATCTCCGGAAAGCCGACATCCCCGGCGTCATCGATCGCCTGGCGCGCCACCTCGCGCCTGCCGGCGTCCTCGGGTGCGCCGTGAAGGAGGGGGAGGGAGAACGGATCGAAAGCGATCCGGCGTATCTCGGCACGCGACGACGCTTCAGCTACTTCTCCGACGAGGAGTTCCGGGGACTGCTCGCGCCACGCTTCGATGTCATCCGTCACGAGACCGCGCCGACCCGTACGCGGCGCACCGTCTTCCTCAAATACCTCTGCCGCCTGCGCGCGCCTTGACGCGTCTAGCCCGGCTCGCATTCCGATGGTAAAATCCGCCCATCGGTTTTTTATCCCCACGCCTCATGCCCAGCCTCCAAGAAGTCCACGCGCGCCTGCGCGCCAAGAAACGCGAGAAAAGCGAGATCCAGAAGGCCTTCAAGGACGAGCTCGTCAACAACCCGCGCTACCAGCAGATCTCCGAACAGCTGAAGACGCTGAAGGAGGAGAAGAAGTCGATCGAGAACCAGGCGTGGGCCGCCGCGTCCACCGACGCCGAGAAGCTCGACCTGCTCAGCCTCGACATCACCGCCGACAAGGAGCTGCTCTCCGACATCGCCCTCAACATGTACACGAAGGGGGAGACGGTCGAGGTGATCGACGAGCACAACACGCGCTGGGTCCCGGCCTTTTCCGTGAACTTTAAGAAAGACGACGAACAGCAGGAGGAGCGTTCGTCGACCAAGCCTGCCGAAGCCCTGGAACCGGACTTCGCGGCGTAATCCCCATTCCTCCGTATGGACGAGAAGATGATCCAGAAGCTGAACACGGCGATCTCCGCGGTGTTCATCGTCGCCGCCGTCGTGCTCTTCGGCGCGGCCCTCAAGAACCGCGATACGGAAGCCGAACCCGCTTCGGAAGCGCCCGCTTCGGAGACCTCGCCGGCGGCCGGCAGCGAGACGCAGGCCTATGACGACCTCGACGGCATGAAGCGCCTCGAGCTCGGCGCCGCCTTCGCCAGCTGGACGCCGGGCGCGAAGGTCGAGGACGAGAAAGTCCTGGGCGGCACGCTCGCGGTCACGGGCACGGTCGCCAAGGCGTACCTGAACGTGAAATCGTCGGTCGACGGCAAGCCGCTCACGAAGTACGAAAGCGTCTTCGTGAAACTGAACGACGCTGGCGGCCATCTCTTCCGCCCGATGAGCCTCGAGACGCCGGAAGACGCCGCTGCCACGAGCCTGCTCTACGACCTGCGCGACGTGCCGGCCCTCCCGACCGTCCCGTACGACGAGTCGCGCACGCCGGAGAAGGCCGACCTCGCGGCGACGCTCGCGGACGGCAAGAGCGTGAAGCTCACCGCCTTCATCTCGTCGCTCCGCCCCGCGCTCATCGAGGAGATGTCGATCTCCTACGTCTGCGCCGAAGGATCGGACTGCGCGATCTCCCTGAAGTAAGACGGTGGATAACACGGCCTAGACGCTCCGGCGCCTGGGCCGTATTGTTTCCGCGTTCCATCGCACGCACGCGAGGAGGTACAAGATGGATTCCCAGACGCACCTTGAACGGCGCCTCGCGCATGCGGTGGCCCGCTTCCGCCGTTTCCGCCGGAACAACCCGCGCCTGCGGCCGTTCGGCATCGAGCTCTTCGGGACCCCGAAGTCCGGCAAGTCCACCATGGCCGAGGCCATCGAGCACACGCTGAAGCGCAGCGATTGGATCGTCACCGCGCGCCCCGAAGGCGCGACGGTCGTCGACCGCATCAAGCGCGACACGCCGCACTACAACTTCGAGACCTGCCGCTACGCGCTCTCGGAGATCGCCCAGCGCATGGACAGCGAGTTCGATCTCGTCGTCCTCGACCGCGGCCTCATGGACGGCATGGTCTGGATGGGCTACTGGCTCGCCAAGGGCAAGCTCTCCAAGGCCGATCACGACGCCGCGCTGGCGTTCTACGGCATGGACGTCATGCGCGCCCAGTTCGACCTGCACGTCTGCCTCGTCTGCGACCCCAAGGTCGCCATGGAACGCGAGCTCGCGCGCTCGCTCTCCAAGAAGGACGGCGAGACGATGAACCTGAAGTCGCTCACGCTGCTCCGCGGCATCCACGACGACCTGTGGACCCGCCTCGGCGGCGCGGACGACGCGCGCATGGCCTTCCACGACTCCTCCAAGGAGCGTCCGGAAGAGACGGCGCACGCCGTGCTCGCGAAACTGGCCGACGCCTGCGAGCGCCGGCTCGAGACCCTCAAGTGACCCGCGACGCCTCGCGGGTTTTTTCTTCCCGTGGTATTTTCGACGCATGCACCCCCTCCGCTTCGGCATCGATTTCGACGGCGTGATCGTCGACCACCGGCCGCACAAGCTGCGCCTGGCGGGGGAGTTCGGCGTCGCGCTCGAGCCGTGGCAGACCAACACGAACCTCCTGCACGCGTACATGCCGGACGAGGCGACGTATCGCAAGCTCCAGGAGCCGCTCTACGGCCACATGACGGTCGCGGCGCCGCCGATCGCCGGCGCGCTGGAGGGACTGGCGCGACTGCCGGGTGAGGTCTACGTCATCTCCGCCCGCCGTCCCGGCAACGAGGTCTCCGCGCTGGAATGGATGGCCAAGAACGGCCTGCACGACATCGTCCCGCGCGAGCGCGTCATCTTCTGCGAGAGCGGGCGCGACAAGCGCGCGCATTGCGAGCGCCTCGGCATCTCGATGTTCCTCGACGACAAGCTTTCCTATCTCGGCCATCTCCCTGAGACGCTCTCCCGCGTCCTCTTCGACGACGACGGCATCGCGCACCGCCTCGAGCTTCCCGCCGACGTGCGCGTCGCGCGCGATTGGCAGGCCTTCCTCGCGCTCGCCGAAGCGCACGCGTCCCAGCCCGCGTAAAAGAAAAATCCCGAACGAGGTTCGGGATCAGCCGGCCTTCTTGGGAGGCGCGGCGGTCTTGGCGGCAGGCGCAGGAGCGTCCGCCGGCTTCTTGCGTCCGAAGAGCTTGCGGAACGGCCAGCTGAGGCCTTTCCAGAGGACGGCGAGGAGCTTGTAGGCGGCGGCGAGCCCGATCAGGCCGCCGAGGCCGTAGACCGAGACCATCGTCGGGAGGAAGAAGAGCGAAGCGACGCCGCCGGCCACGAGGAGACCGAGGAGCGCGACGGTCTTCTCGCCCGCCCGCATGATCTTGATGAACATGAGGGCGTTCAGGGCGAGGATGAGGATCTGGATCGCGCCCATCGCCTGGGCATGCGGGCGAGCCTGGACCTCGGAGAAGAACGAGCGGTCGAGGGTCGCCAAGTCGTGATCGGCCACGGCCCACGCGACGGTCGCGACGAAGAGGTAGATGGCGGTCTCGAAGGCGGACAGGAAGGCGAGCGCGCGGAGCTGTTTCGACATGGATTCCTCCTGCCACGACCTTTTCGTGGCGACACTGAAGCCTAACGCACGCGCGCCCGGACGTCAATGCGGACCGGTTTAAGGCGCCGTTGCCTTTTTCAGGGCGCTTCTCTATACTTCCTCCGTACTTGTGGACAGTCCGACTTTCGGATCCGATTTGAACCGCCTTTTCCCGTATGTCACAACGCTCCGGACGATCGTTTTTTTACTACGTCGCCCTCCCGTTCGCCTGGATCGGCAAGGCGCTGGCCCGCATCACCAAACCCACCCAACGCGGCAAGACGCGCTGGGCGGTCTTCGCCGTCGTCGCGCTGACCGCGCTCTCCGGCTTCCTCGCGTATCCGCAGGCGTGGAACCGCGGCGCGGATTTCTATAACGAGAAGGTCGTCGACGGCCTCAAGCTGCCGGGCGGCTTCAAGCTTCCGCACTACTGGAACGTGCCGTACAAGCTCGGCCTCGATCTCCAGGGCGGCACGCACCTCGTCTACGAGGCGGACACGAAGGACATCCCCGACAGCGAGCGCGCCGACGCGCTGGAAGGCGTGCGCGACGTCATCGAGCGCCGCGTGAACGCGTTCGGCGTCGCCGAGCCGATCGTCCAGACGAACAAGTCGGGCGATCGCTGGCGCATCATCGTGGAGCTCGCCGGCGTCCGCGACGTCCGCGACGCCATCCGCATGATCGGCGAGACGCCGATCCTCGAATTCAAGGAAGAGAACCCGGTCGAGGAGATCCCGCTCACGGCCGACGAGCAGAAGCAGCTCGACGCGCTGAACGCCGACGTCCGTGCCAAGGCCAACGCCGAACTCAAGCTCGTCCAATCCGGCACGACCAGCCTGCCGTGGCAGGAGTTCGGTCCGATTTCGGAAGCCATGGCTCCCGAGCTTTGGAAGTGGGCCGACACCCATCAAGGCGTGAAGACGCCCCAGCTCGTCGAGACGAGCGACGCTTGGAGCGTCGTCCGGCTGAACGCGCGCGACACGTCGGAAAAGGAAGTCAAAGCCAGCCACATCCTCATCTGCTTCGAGGGCGCGCAGGGCTGCGAAGAGCCGCTTTCCAAGGAGGAAGCGCTCGCCCAGCTGAACGCGCTCCGCGCGGAACTGACCCCTGAGAACTTCGCCGAGAAGGCCAAGGCCTTCTCCACCGATCCGTCCGCCCAAGCGAATTCCGGCGATCTCGGCTGGTTCGCGCACGAGGCGATGGTGAAGGAATTCGCCGATCCGGCCTTCGCCATGAAGAAAGGCGAGATTTCCGAGGCCGTGGAATCGGCGTTCGGCTACCACCTCATCTATAAGGCCGACGAGCGCACCCTCGTGCGCTACGACCTCGACGCCATCGCCTTCCCTAAGGCGACCGCCGTCGACGTCCGCCCTGACGCCGAGCCCTGGAAGAACACCGGCCTCTCCGGAAAGCACGTCCGCCGCGCGCAGGTCGAGTTCGACCCGACGACCGGCCAGCCGATGGTCACGCTGTCCTTCAACGACGAGGGCCGCGAGCTCTTCGCCCAGATCACCAAGGACAACGTCGGTCAGCTCGTCGCCATCTATCTCGACGGCGAAGCCATCTCGATCCCGCGCGTCCAGCAGGAGATTCCCGACGGCACCGCCGTCATCTCCGGCGACTTCGATTTCAAGGAAGCGAAGCTCCTCGCCCAGCGCCTGAACGCGGGCGCCCTCCCGGTGCCGATCCAGCTGCTCTCCCAGCAGACCATCGGCGCCTCGCTCGGACAGGATTCCCTCGCCAAGAGCCTGAACGCCGGCGCGATCGGCTTCCTCGTCGTCGTGATCTTCATGATCCTGTACTACCGCCTGCCGGGCCTCGTCGCCTCGGTCGCGCTCGGCATGTACGCGGCCTTCCTGCTCGCCGTCTTCAAGCTCTGGGGCGTCACGCTCACGCTCTCGGGCATCGCCGGCGTCATCCTGTCGATCGGCATGGCCGTCGACGCCAACATCCTGATCTTCGAGCGCATGAAGGAGGAGCTGAAGAACGGCCGTCCGCTCGATTCGGCGATCGCCGAAGGCTTCAAGCGCGCCTGGACGTCGATCTACGACTCCAACATCTCGTCGCTCATCACCTGCACCATCCTCTACAC
Organism: uncultured Gammaproteobacteria bacterium; assembly: GCA_964400625.1. Lineage (GTDB taxonomy): Bacteria > Patescibacteriota > Patescibacteriia > SG8-24 > DYFX01 > DYFX01. The sequence continues at coordinate 64,675 of CAYNUS010000005.1, read as the reverse complement.
CTTCACGTCGAGCTCGGTCCGCGGCTTCGCGGTCACGCTGGCCGTCGGTATCGTCATCTCGATGTTCTCGGCCGTCACCGTGACGCGCACCCTGCTCCGACTCATCGCGCCGTGGACGTCCAAGCGCCTCTGGCTCTTCAAGTAACCGTATGCTGCCCATCACGCGCCACCGCCGCATCTATTACGCCTTCTCGATCCTCGTGACCGGCCTTTCGTTGGCCGCTTGGATGACGTGGGGCCTCAAGCCCGGCATCGACTTCACCGGAGGCTCGCTCCTCGAAGTCGGGTTCTCCGGCGCCCGCCCCTCCGTCGAGGAAGCCGTCGCGACGGCCGCCGCCTCCACCGGACACGCGGAACTCACTGCCCAGCCGCTCGGCGATGACGCGCTCGTCCTCCGCATGCCGCCGCTCGACGAGGCCGCCCACCAGAAGCTCGCCGCCGACCTCAAGGCCGCCTACGAGAAGGACGGCGTCGCGGTCGAGGAGCGCCGCTTCGAGTCGATCGGACCCTTGATCGGCGAAGAGCTCCGCAAGAAGACGATCTACGCCATCGTCGGCGCCATCCTGGCGATCGTGCTCTACATCACCTACGCCTTCCGCCGCGTGTCGTTCCCCGTCGCGTCCTGGAAGTACGGAGCCTGCACCGTCGTGGCGCTCGCGCACGACGTCATCATCCCCGTCGGCGTGTTCTCCGCGCTCGGCCACTTCCGCGGCGTGGAAGTCGGCGCCTGGGTCGTGACCGCGCTCCTCACCGTGCTCGGCTTCTCGGTCCACGACACCATCGTCGTCTTCGACCGCATCCGCGAGAACCTCTCGCACGCCGGCCGGACGAGCTTCGAGGAGGTCGTGAACAACAGCGTCAACGAGACGCTCGCGCGCTCGATCAACACCTCCCTCACCACGCTCCTCGTGCTGTTCGCGGTGTACTTCCTCGGCGGCGAATCCATCCGGAACTTCGTCCTTACGATGATCATCGGCATCGCGGTCGGCGTCTACTCCTCGATCTTCATCGCCAGCCCGCTCCTGGTCTCCTGGCACCTGCGGGAATCGGGAAAACGCCGATAACGGGGGATAGGACGCCCTTCCAATCGGCCTGAAAATATGCTACGCTTCCGTCGAATACGGAAGCGTAGTTTTTTCCTGTGATCCTGCCCCAGATCGTCATCGACCTCTCCGGAGTCTACGGGCTGATGGACATGCCCACCCCAGACCTGCTCTGGACGATTTTCATTTACGGAGGCTGGATCCCGTTCGTCTGGGTCTTCTGGCAGGGCTTCAAGGACATCTGGCTCAACTCGCGCCAGGAGAAATACGCCCCGACGATCCAGTACATGCTGCTCTCGATCAGCATCCCGCGCATGAACGAGCAGAGCCCCAAGGCCGTGGAGCACATGTTCACGCACCTCGCCGGCACCTTCTCGACGCCGAACTTCAAGGAGAAGTGGTTCCAGGGCAAGTTCACGCCGTCGTTCTCGTTCGAGTACGCCTCGATCGACGGCTATACGCAGTTCATCGTCCGCACGCCCGTGCAGTTCCGCGACCTGATCGAGGCGTCGATCTATTCGCAGTATCCGGAAGCCGAGGTCGTGGAGATCGCCGACTACACCAAGGACGTGCCGCTCAAGTACCCCGACCCGGAGTGGGATTGCTGGGGCACCGAGTTCACGCTGGCGAAGCCGTCCGCGTATCCGATCCGCACCTTCTCGGAGTTCGAGCACTCGCTCTCGCAGGAACTGAAGGACCCGCTCTCGAGCCTGCTCGAGACGCTCTCGCGCCTCAAGAAAGGTGAGCAGGTCTGGATCCAGATCCTCGTCACGCCGCGCGACCAGGACTGGGTGAAGGAATCGCTCGCGCTCACCGACAAGCTCAAGGGCCGCCCTCCGAAGAAGAAGCCGACGCCGATGTGGCAGACGGTGACGGAGGAAGGTTTCAGCCTGCTCACGGCCGGCATCAGCCAGGTCGTAGGCGTCGGCGGCGAAGGCGAGAAGAAGCCCGAGAAGAAGGAGGACAACAAGGTCATGAACCTCTCGCCGGGCGAGCGCAAGATGCTCGAGCAGATCGAGATCAAGGCCTCGAAGATCGGCTTCGGCGTGAAGATCCGCTTCGTCTACGTCGGCAAGCGGAGCGTCTTCCGCAAGGGGCCGATGATCTCCATGGTCCGCGGCGCCCTCGGCCTCTTCGGCTCGACCGACGGCAACAGCCTCAAGAACTACGGCAAGGCGGCGCCGAAGAGCGACTACTTCTGGCAGCGCTGGAGCGCCGAGGAGAAGAAGACGACCATCATCAACCGCTACGCGAGCCGCTCCGGCGACGGCGCCGAACGCTTCGTGCTGAACTCCGAGGAGCTCGCGAGCCTTTGGCACTTCCCGCAGATCATCATCAAGGCCCCGCTCCTCAAGAAGGTCGAGTCCCGCAAGGTCGAGCCGCCGTTCTCGATCCCGCTCGCGCCGGACGCGCCGCCTGAACCGAAGGAATGAACGCCATGCCAGCCCCCAACGTGGAACCGTACAACCACGAGCACGAGAACGAGGTCATCCCGTTCGCGCAGACGAACTTCCGCGGCGAGAACCGGCGTTTCGGCATCAAGACCGACGACCGCCGCCGCCACGTCTACGTGATCGGAAAGACGGGTATGGGCAAGACCACCCTGCTCGAGAACTTCGTGCTGTCCGACGTCTATGCCGGCCACGGCGTCTGCTACGTCGACCCGCACGGCGACACCGCCGACAAGATCCTGGACTTCATCCCGCCCTGGCGCATCAACGACGTCGTCCACTTCAATCCGGCCGACATGGAGTTCCCGGTCGGCTTCAACATCCTCGAGATCGGCAACGAGAACCAGAAGCATCTCGTGGCCTCGGGCCTCATGGGCGTCTTCAAGAAGATCTGGCCGGACGTCTGGTCGGCCCGCATGGAATACATCCTGCTGAACTGCGTGCTCGCGCTCCTCGACACGCCGGGCTCGACGCTCCTCGGCATCAGCCGCATCCTGGCCGACAAGGATTTCCGCAAGAAGATCGTCGAGAACGTGAAGGACCCGGTCGTGAAGGGCTTCTGGGTGAACGAGTTCGCCAAGTACACCGACAAGTTCGCGTCGGAGGCCATCGCGCCGGTCCAGAACAAGGTCGGCCAGTTCCTCTCGAACACCGTCATCCGCAACATCGTCGCCCAACCGAAGTCCACGATCGACATCCGCAAGATCATGGACGAGCGCAAGATCCTCATCGTCAACCTGTCGAAGGGCCAGGTCGGCGAGGATTCCTCGAAACTGCTCGGCGGCATGCTCATCACGCGCCTCCAGCTCGCGGCCATGGAACGCGTCGACCAGCTCGAGAAGGACCGCCAGGACTTCTACCTGTACGTCGACGAGTTCCAGAACTTCGCCACCGAATCGTTCGCGAACATCCTTTCCGAAGCCCGCAAGTACCGCCTGAACCTGATCACCGCGCATCAGTATATCGAGCAGCTGGAGGAGGAGGTCGCCGCCGCCGTCTTCGGCAACGTCGGCACCATCATCTCGTTCCGCGTGGGCGCCGCCGACGCCGAACGCCTCGCCAAGGAATTCGCCCCGACGTTCGTCGAGGGCGGCGAGGATCTCCTCAACCTCGCGAAGTTCGACATCTACCTGAAGCTGATGATCGACGGCGTGGCCTCGACGGCGTTCTCCGCCTCGACCCTGCCGCCGATCGCGAAGAAGACCGGCAGCCGCGACAAGGTGATCGCGGCCTCGCGCGAGCGCTATTCCATGAAGCGCGAGGAGATCGAGAAGAAGGTCAACCAGTGGAGCGGTTTCGACGAGGAGACGGGCACCTTCATCCCGAAAGGGCCCGCTGGCGCCGCGGCTCCGGGCGCCGCGCCGTCCGGCGCCTCGTCCCACGATCCGGAACGCCAGTACAAGGCGACGTGCTCCCGTTGCGGCAAGGAGCTCAACCTGAAGTTCCCGCCCGACCCCTCACGGCCGTTCTACTGCAAGGAGTGCCTGCCGCTCGCCCGCGCCGAAGCCGCCGCGGCACCCCGCCCCGCGCCGAAACCTGTCGCCCCTCCGCCGCGCCCCGCCGCCCCGCCGCCGAAACCTGCCGCGGCACCGCGCCAGGAAGCGCCGCGCCCCGCGCCCGCCCCGAAGCCGGCCCCTGCCGCGCCGACCGCGCGCCAGGAGGCTCCGAAGCCGGCGGCTCCGCGCACGGAAGCCCGTCCTCCGCTGCCGCCGCGCCCTCCGAAGCCCGAGGCCGCGAAGCCGGAGCGCGTCCTGCCTCCGCCGCCCAAGCCCGGCATGTTCGGCGGCAAGATCCGCATCGTCACCGGTTCCGACGACCCGGACGTCATCCTCGCTCCGAAGAAACCGGAAGAATCCCCGGCCTCCGTCCCTGAGGAACGGCAAGCCCCGCCACCCGAACCTCCGAAACCCGCCCCTGAACCCCCGAAACCGGCGGCGCCGCCTTCCCAGCCCCGGCCGCTCGGCCCCGGCGAGTCCGTCCGCTTCGACGACGATAAGGCCCCGTGATCACGGGGCTTTTTCGGTCTGAGGGTCGACAGACCGTAAGTTTTTTGCTGTACTGGCGTCTTAACCAGTGAAGACACTGACCTCGTGGAACGGATCAAAGAAGCCATGCTTCTCGCCCGAATCCAATCCGGCGACGGGACGGCGTTCATCGAAGCGTACGATCTTTTCGCGCCCAAGCTCTACCGGCACGCCTTGTTCCGGACGAGCTCGCCGGAGGTCGCCGACGACATCGCCAGCGAGACCTTCACCCGCGCCTGGGAAGTCGTCCGCGAGAAAGCCGGCGAGATCCGCCACCTGAAAGCCTTCCTCTACCGCATCGCCGACAACCTCATCATCGACCACTACCGGAAGAACGCGAGAGCGGCCGTCCCCATCAGCGAGGAGATCGAAGAGACGCTGCGCGCCCCCGGCGACCCGCATGAGCGGCTCGACAAGACCTTGGCGGGGGAGAAGATGGCCGGGTACCTCGCGAAACTCCGGCCCGAGACCCGCGACCTCCTCGTCATGCGCTACATCGACGACCTGCCGATCGAACACATCGCAAGCACGACCGGCAAGAAGAAGAACGCGATTTACGTGGCCCTGCACCGGGCCGTCAAAGAACTCAAGGACCTATGCGCTGGCTCGACATCCGACAACTGAAGAACCTCCGCCGCTTCCCCGTGCCGCCCGAGATCCTCGCGGCCGGACGCGTAAAGCTGATCGCGGTGATCGAGGCATCCCCGATGTCCCGGCGCCCTTCGGCATGGTTCCTGTCGGCCGCCTGGCGTCCCGTCATGGCCGCGATGGTCGTCGTGGTCGTGGTCGCGACCGGCGGCGGCACGGTCGCCGCGGCGCACGGTTCGCTTCCGGGCGACCGGTTCTATGTCGTGAAGCTCGCCGCCGAAGGGCTCAGCGAGCGGATGGCCTTCGCGCCGGAGCGCCGTTTCGTGGTCCAGGCCGCGCACGCCGAGCGCCGCCTCGAGGAGACGGAACGCTTGCTCGAGCGGAGCGGCCTCGTGGCGGAAGAGCGCGTCACGCGCGTCCGCGAAGCGATGGATCTCTACGAGAGCCACCTCTTCGCCATGAACGAGATCGTCGTGAAGCTGGAAGTCGATCCCGAGAAGCCGGAAAAGGGGAAGAAGGCCGTCGCCGCCGCCGAAGGCATGCTCGACCGCCATGTGCGGCTCATCGAGTCGGCGACGCAGGCCGAACCGTTCGTGGCTTCGCTGATGCTGCGTCCGATCGACGACACCTTCATGCTCGAGGCCGACATGTTCGCCGCGATTCCCGCCGACGACGGCGGCAAGGACGAGGGCCGCGAACGCCGCGGCCGCGAGCGCGCCGAGCGCATCGACGAGAGCCTGAAGCGCTTCCGCGCCGGCTTGGAGAAGCGCCGCAGCCGCGAGCGGAGCGACGACGGTAAGGACGAACGCCGATCCGAGGCCGAGGGGACGCGCGATCGTGAAGCGTCCGATGACGGATCCGAGGCGGATCGCGACGACGATCGCCGCGACGGCGACGGCCCGGAATCCCGGCGCGAAATCCCTCTTGAAATCAGGCTCGGAATGTGATATACTGGTTCCGGTATGAAGCCGGAGCCGCTCGTTACGAACCTGCAGGTCCGGAACATCTGGCGCATCGCCTTCGCCGCGATGTTCGCCGTTTCAGCGCTCGGTTTCGCCGCTCCTTCGAGGGCCGCGGAGCCGAGCGCTTTCGATTTCGACGGCGACGGTTTCGATGACGCGACCGAGATCGCGAACGGCTGGTCGCCCTACGGTGCGGGGCGCCTGCACGAGCACGACGCCGACGCCGACGGGCTCGTCGACGCCGACGAACTCGCGCGCGGCACCGACCCGCTCCTCAAGGATACCGACGGAGACGGGTTCGACGACGGGCTCGAGATCCGCAACGGCTACGATCCGCTCGATCCCGAACCGAAGAAGCTGAAGAAGCGCGTCGTCATCTCGCTCGCGAAGCAGGAGCTCACGTATTACCTGGGCGACGTCGCGGTCGGATCGCACCCCGTCTCGACCGGGCGTCCCGGACGGCCGACGCCGCTCGGCACCTACGCCATCCTCGACAAGATGCCGCGCGCCTGGTCCGCTTCCGCCAAGCTCTGGATGCCGTACTGGATGCCGTTCATCGGCACGAAGTACGGACTGCACGAGCTGCCCGAATGGCCGGGCGGCAAGAAGGAAGGGGAGGACCACCTCGGCACGCCGGTCTCCGGCGGCTGCGTGCGCCTCGGCGTCGGCGCGGCCAAGGAGCTCTACGAGTGGGTCGAGGTCGGCACGGAAGTCACCATCCAGAAGACCTGACGGCCTCCCTGTGCGGAGGCCGTTTCGTCTGTTACTCTGGTTCCAGAGATATGTACGAGCTCCGCGACCCCATCCACCAGACCATCGAGTTCGACGAGGACGAGAAGGCGGTCATCGACCACCCCGTCTTCCAGCGCATGCGCTACGTCCGCCAGCTCGGGCTTTCGTATTTGGTGTACCCGGGCGCGGCGCACGACCGGTTCAGCCACATGCTCGGCGCGATGCATATCGCCGGGCGGGTCTGGGACAATATCGCCAAGGTGAGTCGCGCGACACTGCTCGAGATGTTCGACGCCGCGGACCTGAAGTATTTCCGCCGCATCCTGCGCTTCGCCGCGCTGCTCCATGACGTCGGCCATGCGCCGTTCTCGCACGCGTCCGAACAGCTCATGCCGAAGTTCGGCACGCTCGAGGTCGAGAAGGCCTGGTACAAGGAGTACGATCCGAAGCGCATCGCCGAGCACGAGGACTATTCGGTCATGCTCGTCGGCGCGCTCGGCAAGGACGCGAAGGCGCCGCTCTCGATGGAGGAGGCGCAGGACATCGCCTCGCTCCTGCACCACGGCGTGAAGCCGTCCGCCGCATGGAAGAAGCGCTTCTCCGGCAAGCGCGCGACGGTGCACGATCTCCTGAGCGCGCTCATCTCCGGCGAGATCGACGTCGACCGCATGGATTACCTCCTGCGCGACGCGCATTACACCGGCGTGGCCTACGGTTTCTACGACATGGACCACCTGGTCCGGAACCTCGGCGTCGCCTTCCTGCACGGGCGCCCGATGCTCACGATCGATTCGACGGCCATGCGCGCCTTCGAGGACTTCCTGCTCGCGCGCTATCACATGTTCCTGCAGGTCTATCACCACAAGACGACCAACGGCTTCGACCACTTCCTGAAGCAGGCCTTCGGCAAGAAGGAGGTCCGCATCCACGTCCCGGGCACGATCGACGGCTATCTGCAGATGCGCGACAGCACCTATCTGGAAGCGCTGTTCGCCGCCGCCCGCGAACCGAAGAACGTCTGGTCGCGCCGCTTCGTCGATCGCCGCCCCGCCAAGCGCGTCTTCACCGCCAGCGGCGACCACCCGGAGTCGCGCGAGACGATGAAGAAGCTGCGCGCGTCGCTCGCCAAGGCCGGCGTGCCGTTCTTCGCGATCGCGTCCCACCAGTACCTCTCCAAGCTCGATTCGTTCCGCAAGCACGCGAAGAAAGGCGAGGCCAAGCTCTACGTCCGCGAGAAGAACCTGGGCCGCCTCGTCTTCACGCCGGTCGAGCACTACAGCGCCCTCCTCAAGAAATACAACGAGGTCATCGACATCGTGAACCTCTACGTCCTGCCCGAGGACTACGACGCCGCCATCCGGATCGCCGAGAAGCACCGCTGAGGCTGGACAAGCCCGGTCCGGCATGGTATCTTCAGGCGTCCTATGACGACCCCGACGCTCGAGCACATCCTTTCCGGCGAACCGAAATACCGGCTCGCCCAGGTCCGCGAAGCGAAATTCCGCTCGCTGGTCTCTTCGTGGTCGGAAGCCACCTCGCTCCCGCCCGCGCTCCGCGAGAAGCTCGACCGCGAGGCGCCGATCTCGTGCCTTACGCTCGTGACCGAGACGGCCTCTTCGAAGGGGGACACCGTGAAGTGCGCCTTCAAGTGCGCCGACGGCCAGCTCATCGAGACCGTCCTCATGCGCCACGAAGGCGAGCGCAACACCGTCTGCGTCTCCAGCCAGGCCGGCTGCCCCATGGCCTGCGCGTTCTGCGCCACCGGCACGATGGGCCTGAAGCGCAACCTCACCGCGGAAGAGATCGTCGACCAGGTCCTGCACTTCGCCCGTAAGCTCAAGGCCGAAGGCGACGTCGTCACGAACGTCGTCCTCATGGGCATGGGCGAGCCGTTCCACAACCACGACAACGTGATGGCGGCGCTCCGGACCCTGAACGACCCCAAGGGCCTCGCGTTCGGCGTGCGGCGCATGTCGATCAGCACCTGTGGCATCGTGCCGGGCATTATGAAGCTGGCCGACGATCCGCTCCGCGTGAACCTGGCCATCTCGCTCCATGCCCCGAACGACGAGCTCCGCTCGAACCTGATGCCGGTCAACAAGGCGTACCCGCTCGCCAAGCTCTTCGCCGCCATCCGGACCTACATCGGCAAGACCAACCGCAAGATCATGTTCGAATACCTGCTGATCGACGGCGTGAACGACGCGCCCGAGATCGCCGAGGAGCTCGCGGACCTGCTCTGCCGGGAGAACCCCGACGGCACCGGACGCCCGACGCCGCTGTATCACGTGAACCTCATCAAGTACCACACGACCGAGGTGCTCGGTTCCGCCGCCGAACGGTTCGGCCTGACGGTCGACCCGAAGACCGGACGCGGCACGTTCCCGTCGAGCCCCGTGAAACGCCGCTCCGCCTTCCAGCAGGTGCTCTACGACCGCGGCATCTCCGTGACGCACCGCATCACCTTCGGCGAGGACATCGACGCGGCCTGCGGCCAGCTCGCGAACAAATCGGCTTGATTCCAGGCCGATTTTTTGCTATACTATCGTCATATGAAGAACCCGTTCGAAGCGCCGAAAGCGGAAATCCCGAAGGAGGACGAGAGCGTCGACGTCGATCTCAGCGACCTCGAGTCCGCAGCCGTCGAGGGCGGAACGCGCATGGAGACGCAGGAATCCATCCGGTCGAAGCATGACGCGCTCGGCCGCGAACTGGCGTCGGAGCGCGAGACGGAAGAGGCCGGGTATCGCGCCGTCATCGACGGATTCTTCGCCAAGAACCCGTTCCTCAAGGCACGCTTCGCCAAGGATCCGGAAGCGCTCGGCCGTTTCAAGGAGGGGCTGATACAGCTCGCGATGAACCGGAGCCGGACGTACCAGACCGAGATCGGCGACCTCCCGTCGGATCCGCGCTTCCAGCAGGACCTCGCGGTCTTCTCGATGCGCTTCGAGGACGAGGAAGCCGCCCGCAAGTCCTCCGGACGCCGCGCCGCCTGAACGTGAAAAGACCCGCTCCCTATCGGGGGCGGGTCTTCGCGATGCGGAGGATGCGGTGGACGGTCGAGACGACGCCTTGCACGGCGGCGATCTCCGCGGCGCCGAGGCCGAGGCGGGCGGAGGTGAGCAGGCCGAGCCCCGTCAGGAGCCGGGGATCCATGTGGGCCGATTCGCGCTCGATGCCGTCCGCGTCGTCCGGCTTGACGTCGTAGGAAAGCAGGGTGGGCGCGGGGCCGGCGTCGAGGCCGGCGAGCGCGACGCCGAGGGTGACGCGCGCGCCCGGCGAGAGCCGCGCGGCCACGAGTTCGAGCACGTAGCGCCAGCGACGGTCATGCGCGGCGAAACGCTCGACCTCGTCGGCGAACGGGTCGCCGGACGAGGCCGCGGCCTCGGGGCGCGTGAAACGGACGGCGAAGCGCGATTCCTGCATGGATGAAAGGGCTCCTTTCGCGGCGTACGGCCGACGCGGGACCTTAGCAGGAAAACCCCGGCCGGTCAAGGGGTTGACCCGGCCGCGCGCCGGGGCTAGGTTGACGGTAGGTCTTTCGAAAGGAGTCCCCATGGCAGCCTGGAAGCGTTCCCGGGGCCGCAAGGCTCCCCGCCGCCGCAGCAACCGGTTCCTCTTCCGGGGGCGCTGGTGGAAGATCGTCTACTTCAAGGGGTACGAGCTGCGCCACATGCAGCCCGACGTCGACACGATGCTCTGGCATGGCGACGGCCACCAGGATTTCGTGCCGCCCAACCAGCTCTGGATCGACCGCCGCTACCGGGCGGAGACCAAGTTCCACATCGAGATCTTCCAGATCGAGAAGATGCGGAAGTGGACGAAGAAGGGCGACAACGACCGCTACCCTCCGTACAAGGCGCTCCGCGATTACCTCAAGGAGAAGCTCTGCAGGTCCGGCCCCGTGCCGGACTTCGTCGTGCGGCGCGAATGGGACGCCGCGCACCAGCTGCATCTCGTCTACGTCCGCGGCGACATCGTGCGCAGGTACTACGACCCGCACTTCGTCTTCGGCGGCCACGACCTGGTGTATCCGTACATCGACGAGCATCGGACGATCTGGATCGACGTCTGCCAGGACCCGCGCGAGATCAAGTACACGCTCCTGCACGAGACGCATGAGCGGAAGCTGATGGAACGCGGCTGGCGTTACGGTCCGGCGCATGCGAGCGCCATCCGCGCGGAGACCAAGCTCCGTGCGCAGGAATACCTGACCGACAAGGAGGAAGACATGAAGGCGACGAAGCCTCTGAAGGTCATACCGATCGAACAGAGCGACACGGGCTGTTTCCCGACGAGCTGGCTGATGCTGCTCGAGTACGACGGCATCAAGAAGCCCGACGGGACCTCGTACACCGAGGAGGAGCTCATCGCGCTGTGCGACTGCGACCCGGAGGCCGGCACCGACCACGCCCCGGGCGTGGAAGGCATGCGCAGGATCTCCGGCGACCTCGTGGTCGCGGGCGAGAACGGCACGCTCGACGACCTGAAGCGCATCGTGCTCGAGGAGCGCCGGCCGGTCATGATCGGCTGGTGGAACGGTCCGCACCGGACCGAGGCCGAGGTCCAGGCCGACAACGACCTGGACGAAGGCCACTTCTCGGTGGTCACGCACGTGAGCCGCACGCACGTCCACATCGCCAACCCTTGGATCATCGATTCGGAGGCCGACGAGGACGACCCGGACGATCCGGGCGGCGCGCCCGGCGTCGAGAAGATCCGCATCAAGGAGTTCCTCGAGCGCTGGTACGACATGGACGGAGCGCCGACGGAAGACGACCCCGGCTATCGGCGCGTCGACGGATGGTACGCGTACCTCCGCACGCCCGGCGGCGAAGCCTCCAAGCCCTGACGGCCGGTCCCTCACGGACCGGCTTTTTTCGTTGCGGAAAGTCACCGGTCTTGCTATCGTCGGGACAGATATCTATGCAGCACACCCCTCTCAAGACCGTCGGCATCATGGGCCTCGGCATGGTCGGCGGCGCCATGTTCCGCTATTTCGAGAAGCTGCGCGGCCTCGTCCCGGGCGAGACCCTGATCGGCTACGATCCGGCCAAGGAAGGGTTCGGCGATCTCCCGGCGCTCCAGCGCGCGGAGGCCGTCTTCGTGGCGGTGCCGACCCCGTACCTGACGGGGGAGGACGGCAAGACCGGCTTCGACCTCTCCTTCGTCCGCTCCGCCATCGCCGCCCTCGAGGGCTCCAAGGTCGTCGTCATCAAGTCGACGGTCCTGCCCGGCGCCACCGACCGGCTGCAGGCGGAATTCCCCGCGCACAAGATCCTCTTCAACCCCGAGTTCCTGACTGAGGTCACCGCCGACCAGGACATGAACTATCCGGACCGCCAGCTGATCGGCTACACCAAGGCGTCCTATAACGTCGCCGCCGACGTGATGCATCTCCTGCCGATGGCGCCCTTCGAGCGCATGATGCCCGCCAAGGAGGCCGAGATGGTGAAGTACTTCGGCAACACGTGGTTCGCCGCCAAGGTCGTCTTCGCCAACCAGATCTACGACCTCTGCCAGGCCGTCGGCGTCGACTACGACGTCGTGAAGGAAGCCGCCGCCGCCGACAAGCGCATCGGGCGCTCGCACCTCGAGGTCTTCCACAAGGGCTACCGCGGCTACGGCGGCAAGTGCCTGCCGAAGGACACGCGCGCGCTCATCGAGCTGGGCGACCGCCTCGGCGTCGAGATGGCGCTCCTGAAGCGCGTCGAGGAGCTGAACAACGCGTTGGTCGCGGCGCGCGTCGCCGAGAACGCCCCGGCCCGGCAGCCGGCGTGAGGCGGAGCGGACCTTGAACGGTCCGCTTTTTCGTGCTAGCCTAGGGCGTTATGTGGAAGAACGACGGAAAACCGAAGGTCCTGGTCGGCATGAGCGGCGGGGTGGATTCCTCCGTCGCGGCTTCGATGCTGCTCGATCAGGGGTATGACGTCGCCGGTGCCTTCATGAAGAACTGGTCGGAGACGAAGGACGAAGCGACGGGGGAGTGCGCGTGGAAGGAAGAGCGGCGCGACGCCATGCGCGTGGCCGCGAGCCTCGGCATCCCGTTCGAGACCTTCGACTTCGAGGAGGAATACGACCGCCGCGTCGTCGATTACCTCTACCGCGAATACGCCGAGGGACGCACGCCGAACCCCGACGTGCTCTGCAACCGCGAGGTGAAGTTCGATCTCTTCCTCAAGGAAGCGCTCGCCCGGGGCGCGGACTTCATCGCGACCGGCCACTACGCCCGCGTCGCGAAGAAGGCCGACGGGAGCTTCGCGCTTCTGGCGGGGCTCGATCGCGAGAAGGACCAGTCCTACTTCGTCCATGCGCTCGGACAAGAACGGCTCCGGCATGTCCTCTTCCCGATCGGGCATCTCGACAAGCGCGACGTGCGCGCCTACGCACGCGACAAGGGTCTCGTGACGGCGGAGAAGAAAGATTCGCAGGGCATCTGTTTCATCGGCAAGGTGGAGATGCGCGACTTCCTGAAGCGCGTCCTGGCGCCCAAGCCCGGCGCCATCGTCACGGTCGAGGGCAAGGAGATCGGTCGGCATGAGGACGCGCAGGCCTTCACGATCGGCCAGCGCCACGGCCTCGGCGTCGGCGGCGGCCCCGCGCTCTATGTCGTCGCCACGGACGTCGCGACCGGCACGGTCACGGTGGCGGAAGGCGCCGATCATCCCGCGCTCTTCAAGGAGCGTCTCGCCGCCGACGCGTGGCATTGGACCTCCGGCCGCGCGCCGGCGCTCCCGTTCCGCTGCCGCGCCCGCATCCGCTACCGCCAGCCGCTCCAGGCCTGCGAGGTCGCCGCGACGGAGGATGAGGGCCGCCTCGCCGTACGCTTCGAGGTCCCGCAGCGCGCCGTCACCCCGGGACAGTTCATCGTCCTCTACGACGGCGACGAGGTCGTCGGCGGCGGCGTCATCGCGGAATGAAAAAAGGGACTCCCGCGAGGGAGTCCTTTCAGTAGCCGAGCTTCTTCTTGAGCGCGGGGAGGTCGTAGCCGTCCGGCAGGCGGCGCAGGCCGCTCACGGCCGCGAGGCGCGTGCCGGTCGAGAGGGCGCGCTGCCCTCGGTCCTTCAGGCTGTCGAGCCACGCGGCGGGCCACCAGTCTCCGCGGTCGCCGGCGGCGCCCATCATGGCGCCGACCATCGAGGCGACGGTGTCGGTGTCGCCGCCGGCATTGATCGCCTCGAGCACGGCCGGCTGCGGGCCGGCATCCGCGAGATGCCGCTTCCAGATGGCGATCGCCATCGGCACGGACGTCAGCGTGTCGGACTTGCCGGCGCCGCCGAAGGCCCAGAGGGCTTCGGGATCGTCGGCGAGCGCGAAGGCGGTCTCGAGCGCCGTCGAGAAGCGGTCGGGTCCTCGGTGCAGGAGCGCATGCGTCGCCTCCGCGCCCTTCACGCGGTCCATGACGCGCTCGGCGGCGGCGCCGGGATCGTGCGTGATGGAGTCGCAGACGATGCCCGCGACGGCGTAGGCGGCGATGCCGCAGACCGGGTCGGCGTGCGTCATCCGGCTGAACTGCAGGATCTCGTCGAGCGCCTCGCCGGTCTCGAAGTCGCCGCCGCCGAGCATCGCGTAGTGGACGCCGAGCGGGGCGATCTGCATCGAGGGGCCGTTGCCGCGGGCGTTCTCGCGCCAGCGGGCGGGGTGCGCGGGGTCGCGCGGCTCGGCCTCGCTCCAGAGCTTCTCGTCCTTCTCCTTCTTGAACGAAGGCGGGGGATGGATGCCGAAGCCGCGGCGGCGCTCGCGATACCAGCGGTCGATCTCGTAGAGCGACCGCTTGGTGGTCCCGCCCCAGCCGGCGACGTCGTTCCAGAGCGCCTGCAGGTGCAGGAGGACCTGGAGCTCGTGCACGTAGCGTCCGGCCATGATGAGGCCTTCGGCCGTCGCTTCCGCGAGCTGGGTGTCGTCGGAGGTCGCGCCGGGCGCGAGACCGCGCGTGTCGGGCACCTTGCGGGCCGACGGGTCGAAGTCGAAGCGCGGGCGCGCGACGCCCTCGCCTCCAGTGGCGTTCAGGATCTCCTGGCGCGACATGTTCTCGAACGGCACGCCGAGCGCGTCGCCGAGGTGCACGCCGCGCATCACGTTGATCGCGCGCATCTTCTCGTCGGACATCGTAGCCTCCTTGGTTCGTCGCGTTCGAAAGGGCAAGGCCGAAGGATAGCGCCGATGCGCCTCCGCGTCAAGGCGCGCGCGAAAAAAAGACGGCTCGTCACGCGGACGTTCCGTCGAAGAGCTCGTGCCTGATTCCCGAAGGATCGAGGCCGGGGGCGTCGAAATCCAGGCGCGTCCCGTCGCCGCCGAGCGTGAGGCGGAAGCCTCGGCATTCGCTCAGGCCCGGCATGACGAGTCCCGTGAGGCCGAGCGCGAGCAGTTCCATGTTCGGGCTGTGCCCGACGACGAGGACGTGCGCGCCGTCGGGGAAGGAAGGAAGCCACTCGCCGAACTTCGCGGCGCAAGCCTTCGCCGCGCGGTCCGCGAGTTCGGGGTCGTGGGTCAGGGCGGTCTGCATCATGTCGATGCCTCGCTTGGCGCCGATCGCGCAGGCCTTCCAGAGCTCCATGAGCCCGGGGAGCTCGACGTAGAATCCGGCGTGCTCCGGCGTCCACTTGCAATGGAAGTCGCCGGCGCCTTCGTCGAAGGCGGCCAGCGTCTGATGCGTGCGCCAGAGCGTGCTGCCGAAGAAATGCGTGAAGCCTTTGCCGCGCAGCTGCCGGCGTCCGACTTCCCGGGCGAACGACCAGCCGCGAGGCCCGATCATGCCGCGCGCCGGCCCGTCCTTGATGGAATGCCGGCGGAACTCGAAGACGATGGACATGCGTTCCTCCTGCGCCCGTCGGACGGACGACGAGGACATGTAACGCCCGATCGACCGCGCCGTCAACGGCCTTTCCGTAAGGTTTTTCCGTACGGAGCGTCCCTATGATAGAGTACCGCTGAACACCACCCACGCATGCGACGCGTCATCCACTTCGCCCGAAGGAACATGGTCCTGGTCGCCGCCACGGCGTTGCTGATGGCCGGCGCGGGCTGCGCGGGAGCCGTCCGCGAGGCGGGCGATCAGCTGACGGAAGACGCCCTGAAACCTATCACGGTGCCGATCGAAGCGTACGGCCAGGCGGTCGAGACGGCCTCGAACGCCGAGGCCTTCGACCGGATGCGTCAGGAAAGCCTCGGAGAATGAAAAAAACCCTTCCGCGCAGGAAGGGTTTCGCGTTTCCTCAGCAGTCGCCGAGGGTGAGCGTGCAGAAGCCGACGTTGCAGTTGAGCGGGATCTGCGGATAGCAGAGCCCGTCCTGCGGGCAGTAGTAGGGCGCGAACGACGGGCAGGTGACGAACACGCCGCCGCAGCAGAAGGCCCAGTCGGCCGTGCTGGCGCAGCGCCGGAGGCCGTTGCAGCTGAAGACTTCGGAAGAGCAGTTCGTACCCTGGGTCCAGCAGCCGGTGCCGTCCTGGCAGTCGACCGGGAAGTTTCCCGTGCAGGTGGCGCAGTCGCCGGGACAGCTGCCTGCCGTCTCGTTCCCGTTGCAGACGCCGTCGCCGCACTGGCTCGCCGGACAGTCGCCCGGACAGCTCGCGGTCGTCTCGTTCCCGTTGCAGCTGCCGTCGCCGCAGGCGGGCGCGGCGGGGCAGTCGGCGAGGCAGTTCTGCGAAGTCTCGCCGGAGTCGCAGTAGCCGTCGCCGCAGACCGGCGAGGCGCAGTCCTCACGGCAGTTGAACTCGCTCTCCCCGGCGGAGACCGAACAGACGTTGTCGCCGCAGACGTAGTCGTCTTCCTCCTCGGTGGGGCATCCGCCGAGCAGGGCGGCGGCCGCGAGGGCGGCGACGAAGGCAAGCGGACGTGTCACGGACAAAGAGCGCATGCATCCTCCATTGCAGGTTGGGCGCACGTTGGCACGAGGAGGCGGCCGCGTCAAGGGCCTGGAAACGAAAAAGCGGATCGCGTGGATCCGCTCGCGGTCGAAGGACGCCGCGAGGCGTCAGCGGCAGTCCACCGGACAGGACGTCTGCGACTCGCCGCCGTCGCAGTCGCCGTTGCCGCAGGTGAACGCGGGACAGTCGGGCGTGCAGTTGAACGTGTTCTCTCCGACGTCGAGATCGCAGGTCGCGTTGCCGCAGATGTCCTCGAAGGCGCAGTCGGTCGCGCAGTTCATGGGGTTCTCCATGTTCGGGGCGCAGTAGCCGTCTCCGCAGTCTTCGGGCACCGCGCAGTCGGCAGGACAGCTCTCGGGGCTCTCGCCATCCGCGGACTGGCAGGTGCCGTCGCCGCAGGCCGAGGCGTCGCAGTCCTCCGGGCAGTTCTGGGCGTTCTCGCCCAGGTTCGCCTGGCAGGCGTCGTCGCCGCAGGTTTCGGGGGGCGGCTCGCACCCGGAGGTGCTGCCGCAGTTGTCATCCTCGCCGCCGCAGCCCATGCTGTAAGCCGCCGCGATGGAGATGAACACGATGAACGCGATGTGGAAAGTGCGCATGGTCGAGCCTCCAGCCCCCTCGGGGGCATCGAAAATTGCGTGCCCCCGGAACGGGGCGACGGTTCCTCCGTGGAACTTCCCACCCTTACCTATTTTCCGGATTCTGTCAACCCCCTCCCGGCGACCGTCGCGCCTTGCCTCGCTCCGCCTTTCTTCCTATAGTGTCTCCGGTATGACCACCGACGAGATCCGCGCGAAATTCCTGGACTTCTTCAAGGAGAAGGGGCACGCCATCATCCCTTCGGCTTCTTTGATTCCGGAGAACGATCCGACAGTCCTCTTCACGACCGCCGGCATGCATCCGCTCGTGCCGTACCTTCTCGGCGAGAAGCACCCGGCCGGCAACCGCCTGGCCGACGTGCAGAAGTGCGTCCGCACCGGCGACATCGACGAGGTCGGCGACAACCGCCATCTCACGTTCTTCGAGATGCTCGGCAACTGGTCGCTCGGCGACTACTTCAAGCGCGACGCCATCACGTGGAGCTTCGAGTTCCTGACGTCTCCGCGCTGGCTCGCGCTCGACCCGGCGCGCATCTACGTCACCGTCTTCGAAGGCGACGCCGACGCGCCGCGCGATCTCGAATCCGTCGGCATCTGGAAGGACGTCTTCCAGACGCGCGGCATCGACGCCAACTTCAACGAGCGCGTCTTCGCGTATCCCAAGGACAAGAACTGGTGGGGCCCCGCCGGCATGACCGGCCCGTGCGGCCCGGACACCGAGATCTTCTACGACACCGGCGCGCAGCACGACGCCCGCTTCGGCGCGAAGTGCCACCCGAACTGCGATTGCGGCCGCTTCATCGAGATCTGGAACAACGTCTTCATGGAGTACAACAAGACTCCGGAGGCGACCTTCGAGCCGCTCGCGCAGAAGAACGTCGACACCGGCATGGGCCTCGAGCGCGTGGCCGCGATGATGCAAGGCAAGTCGACCGTCTTCGACACCGAGAACTTCCAGGAGCTCCTCGCCGCCATCGGCGCGCTCTGCGGCAAGGCCTATGGAGCGGGGGAGGATGACGACCGCGCCATGCGCATCATCGCCGACCACGTCCGCACCGCCACCTTCATGATCGGCGACCCGCGCGGCATCACGCCGTCGAACGTCGACCAAGGCTACATCCTGCGCCGCCTCATCCGCCGCGCCGTCCGCTACGGACGCCAGCTCGGCATCGAGGGCTTCTTCACGTCCAAGATCGCCGAGAAGGTCATCGCGCTCTTCCGCGACGCCTATCCCGAACTCGAGCAGAACCGCGACCGCGTCATCGGCGCGCTCGACGCCGAGGAGGACAAGTTCATGCGCACGCTCCAGAACGGCCTGCATGAGGTCGCGAAGCTCAAGAAGGATCTCGAAGCCCACGCCACCGTGCCGGGGGAGACGGCCTTCTATCTCTACGAATCCTTCGGCTTCCCGAAAGAGCTCACCGAGGAGACGATCGGCAAGAAGGTCGATCAGGCGGGCTGGGACGCCGCGATGAAGGCGCATCAGGACCTCTCGCGCCAAGGCGCCGAGAAGAAGTTCAAGGGCGGCCTCGCCGACCACTCCTGGGAGACGACGCGCCTGCACACCGCCACGCACCTCCTGCACAAGGCGCTCAGGAACGTCCTCGGAGAACACGTCGAGCAGAAAGGCTCCAACATCACCGCCGAACGCCTGCGGTTCGATTTCTCGCATCCGAACAAGATGACGCCGGAAGAGATCAAGAAGGTCGAGGACATGGTGAACGAAGCTATCGTGCGCGACCTGCCGGTGCACTTCGAGGAGAAGTCCGTGGCCGACGCCAAGGAAGGCGGCGCCATCGGCCTGTTCGAGGACCGCTACGGCGACAAGGTGAAGGTCTACGTCGTCGGCGACTACTCGATGGAGATCTGCGGCGGCCCGCACGTGCGCCACACCGCGCAGGTCGGACGCTTCAGGATCCAGAAGGAGGAAGCGTCCTCCGCCGGCATCCGCCGCATCAAGGCCGTCGTCGAACCCGTCCTCCCCGACGGCGCGACGCCGACCGCGGCCGAGACCGAGCCGGCCGGACCCAAGGCTTGATAAAGGACGAAGGCTGCGGCTATCATGGCCGCAGTCTTTTCGTTCCTTCAGGAGGCAGCATGCGATTCGGCAAGGTCTTCGTCCGTTCGGTCGTCGTCTACGCGCTCATCGCCTTCGGCATCATCTGGGGCAGTTACGGGGCCTGCCGCGCGGCAGGCCATGCGCACGGCGACTTCAGCCTCATCCTGCCGCTCGTGATGAGCGGCATCGTCGGTGCCCAGCTCCTCGCGGCGCTCCTCGTCGCCGGCATCGCCTGGCTCCGCTGGAGCCTGCGCGCGCCGGACGTCGTCATCACGATCACGGACGCGCCTCCGCCGCTCGCGGCCAAGTTCCACGAGCAGGACCGCCGCCTCGAACGCCGCGAACGGCTGAGGGGGGAGCTCTTCGCCTTGAACGGCGAGATCGAGACCTTCAACGCGAACCTCACGGCCGACGAACGCAAGGCTTGGCAGCTTCGGCCCGGCCCCTACGGCAAGTAGACCGCCCCTCTGGCGGTCTTTTTCGTCGGCGGATACGATGCCAGCATATGGCCACCTATCTCGTGACCGGCGCCGCCGGGTTCATCGGCTTCCACACGGCCAAGCGCCTGCTCGATCGCGGAGACGCCGTCGTCGGTCTCGATAGCGTCAACGGCTACTACGACGTCTCCTTGAAGGAGGCGCGCCTCGCGCTGCTCGCGCACCCGAACTTCCGATTCGTGAAGATGGACCTCGCCGACCGCGAGGGGATGAAGCGCCTCTTCGAGACGGAAACCTTCGACGCCGTCATCCATCTCGCCGCCCAGGCCGGCGTCCGCTACTCGCTCCAGAACCCGCACGCCTACGTCGACAGCAACCTGGTCGGCTTCGTGAACGTGCTCGAAGGCTGCCGCCACGCGAAGATCGCGCATCTCGTCTATGCCTCCTCGAGCTCCGTCTACGGCGCCAACACGAAGCTCCCGTTCTCCACGGAGGATGAGGTCGACCACCCCGTCAGCCTCTACGCCGCCACGAAGAAGGCCAACGAGCTCATGGCGCACACCTACAGCCACCTCTTCGGGCTTCCGACGACGGGACTCCGCTTCTTCACCGTCTACGGCCCGTGGGGACGCCCTGACATGGCGCTCTTCGGTTTCACGAAGGCCATCCTCGAGGGCAAGCCCATCGACGTCTACAACCAGGGCAAGATGAAGCGCGACTTCACCTACGTCGACGACATCGTCGAAGGCGTCATCCGCGTCGCCGATCGCGTCCCGGAGCCGTGCGCGACGGGCGCCCGGTACAAGGTCTACAACATCGGCAACAACGAACCGGTCGAGCTGGAGCGCTTCATCGGCGTCCTGGAGGACGCGCTCGGCGTGAAGGCGGTCAAGAACTACCTTCCCCTGCAGCCCGGCGACGTCCCGGCGACCTACGCCGACGTCGACGACCTCGTGCGCGACGTCGGTTTCCGGCCGAGCACGCCGATCGAGGTCGGGGTCGCGAAGTTCGTCGCCTGGTACCGCGCATACCACGGCGCGCCGGCCCCATAGGAGCTTGCCGGCCAAGTCGCGAGCGGTTAGGATGCCCGCATCCGCGCCCTTTCCCTTTCAACCGACAGGAGTGACCGATGCCCAAGTACGACGCGGACGCCCGCGCCTCCTTCGTGGAGTTGATCCGCGAAGGCCTCGCCGAAGCCGGCTTCACCGGCATCCAGCTCGCGCCGGCGCAGATGCCGGACGCCACCGTCGCCGCGCTGAAGTCCGGCGAGGATGATGACGACGATGAGGCCCCCTTCGACGACCCGGCGTTCTCCGAAGAGGTCGCCTATCACAGGGTCATGACCGAGCAGGGGAGCTTCGGTCTCTGGTTCGAGCCCTACATGACGCTCGACCTGTCCGGGACCGGCATCCCGATCAAGGACTTCTACCCGCCCGAGGCCGCCAGCGACATTCCGGAGGGATGGGCCTTCATCGGTCTCGAGGAAGACACCTTCCGGAAGCTCTTCAAGGCCTTCGGCACGCACGGTCGCCAACCTTAGCCCAAAAACATGACCCCGGAGGGTCATTTTTTCGCTGAGATTAGCCCCCTTGACGGCATTTGCACCCTCTGGTAGACTTCCCGCAAGCAAAGTAACCGCTTGGGGACTTGCGTAATTTTTTGGTTCGGGGTGCACGCCTTGGAACCATCCACTTCATGGCTCGTAGAACGCCACCCGGAGCCGCTGGAAACGGAGGAAAAGACTTCATCGAGGCCGCGGGCGTCGTCGAAGAGCTCCTCCCTGCCACGAGCTTCAAGGTCAAACTCGAGAGCGGACACGTCATCTTGTGCCACCTCTCGGGCAAGATGCGGATGAACCGGATCCGGCTGCTGCCTGGAGACCGGGTCAAGGTCGAAATGACACCGTACGACCTGACCAAAGGCCGCATCGTCTACCGCTTCTGATCAATCGCGCTTTCAACCCAACAAACATGAAAGTCCGCTCGTCCGTGAAGAAAATCTGCCGCGACTGCGTCGTCGTCCGCCGGAAGCGCCGCGTCTGCATCCTCTGCAAGAACCCTAAGCATAAGCAGCGCCAGGGCTAATTTCACGCATATGGCACGTATCGCAGGAGTCACCCTCCCCAGCAACAAGCGCGTCCTGATCGCCCTGACGTACATCTACGGCATCGGCGACACCCAGGCCAAGAAGATCATCGAGACCACCGGGGTCGACGGCGACGTCCGCGTCAAGGACATGGCCGACGCCGAGATCAACAAGCTCCGTGAGCACATCGAGAAGTCCATGAAGGTCGAAGGCGAACTCCGCCGCGACACCCTGGCCCAGATCAAGCGCCTCAAGGAGATCGGTTCGTACCGCGGCACCCGCCACGCCAAGAACCTCCCGATGCGCGGACAGCGCACCAAGACCAACTCGCGCACCACGCGCGGCAACGTCCGAAAGACGATGGGCTCCGGCCGCGTCAAGGCGGGCCTGAAGACCTAAATCACTGGATGTAAACCTCTATGGAAGAGAACACCATCACCGCTCCGGCCGAAACGGCCGTCGAGACGGAAGAAGGGAAGAAGTCCAAGGCCGCTCCCCGCAAGAAGACCAAGAAGAGCGTCCGCCAGGTCTCCCATGGCCGCTGCTACGTGCAGGCCACCTACAACAACACGATCGTCACGCTCACCGACGCCAACGGCAACGTCCTCGCCTGGTCGTCCGCCGGCAAAGTCGGTTTCAGCGGTCCGAAGAAGTCCACCCCGTACGCCGCCTCGATGATCATCAAGGACGTGTGCGAGAAGGTGAAGGACACCGGGCTCAAGGACGTCAACGTCTTCGTGAAGGGCATCGGCTCCGGCCGCGAGTCGGCGGTCCGCGCCCTGAACGCCAACGGCATCAACGTGCTCACCATCAAGGACGTCACGCCGATCCCGCACAACGGCTGCCGCCCTCCGAAGCCGCGCCGCGTCTAACCCTCCACTATGGCCCGCAATACCGAACCCAAATGCAAGCAGTGCCGTCGTGAGGGCGAGAAGCTCTACCTGAAGGGCGAGAAGTGCCTCGGCCCCAAGTGCCCGGTCACCCGCCGCGCCTTCCCTCCCGGCCAGCACGGCCCGACCTCCCGCGCCAAGATCACCCCGTTCGGCGTCCAGCTCCGCGAGAAGCAGAAGGCCAAGCGCATCTACGGCATGATGGAGCGCCAGTTCGAAGGCTACTTCACCAAGGCGGCCTCCCGCCAAGGCGACACCGGCGTCTTCCTCAAGCAGTTCCTGGAAATGCGCCTCGACAACTCCGTCTACCGCTTCGGCTTCGGCAAGAGCCGCGCCGCCGCGCGCCAGATGGTCACCCACGGCCTGTTCCAGGTGAACGGCAAGTCGGTCGACATCCCGTCGTACCAGCTCCGCGCCGGCGACCTCGTCACCATCCAGCCGAACAAGATGAAGAAGGGCGCGTTCAAGGACCTCTCCGAACGCCTCGGCAAGCATCAGACCCCGGCCTGGCTCTCGATGGACGTCCCGAACATGACCGGCAAGGTCATCAACAAGCCGACCGCCGAAGAGCTCGACAAGAGCTTCGACGCCAAGCTGATCGTCGAATTCTACTCTCGCTAAATCTTGGCCCGTCCCGTCGCCGCGCGGCGATTGCTGATCTGTCGCGCCGCGTGCCGCAGGACCCCAAACCCCTATGGAAGACATCCTTCTTCCGTCGAAGATCGAAATCACTCCCGGTGAGCGCGACAACGAGTCGGTGCTCGTCATGGAACCGTTCTTCCATGGCTACGGCCACACCGTGGGCAACGCCCTCCGCCGCGTGCTCCTGAGCTCGCTCCAGGGCGCCGCGGTGACCGCCGTCAAGATCAAGGGCGGCTCGCACGAGTTCCAGGCCCTCCCGAACGTCAAGGAAGACGTGCTGGAGATCATCCTGAACCTCAAGCAGCTCCGCCTGAAGGTCTTCTCCGACGAGCCGGTCAAGTTGACGCTTCACGCCAAGGGCGACAAGAAGGTCACCGGCAAGGACATCGCGCCGAACTCCGACGTCGAAGTCGCCAACCCGGGCCTCCACATCGCCACGCTCACCGACAAGTCCGCCGAACTCGAGATGGAGATCACCGTGGCCAAGGGCCGCGGCTACGTCCCGACCGAGGAGCGCGGCAAGGAGCGCGGCGAGCTCGGCACGATCGCCGTCGACGCCCTCTACAGCCCCATCCGCTCCGTCGGATACCGCGTCGAGGACGTCCGCGTCGGCCAGATCACGAACTACGACAAGCTCACCCTCACGATCGAGACCGACGGCACGGTGGAAGCCGACGAGGCCATCCGCTCGTCCGCCAAGATCCTGATCGACCACTTCGCCCTCCTGGCCGGCGTCAACGCCGGCGAAGCTCCGGCCAAGGCCGAAGCCGACGAGGATGAGGATGAGAAGGATGAGGAGTCCGATGAGGAAGAAGGATCCGAAGAAGGGGACGAGAAGCCGAAAAAGAAGAAGGCTTCCAAAAAGAAATAATTATGCGCCACCGCGTCAAAAAAGCCATCCTGGGCCGCACCAAAGGACCGCGCGAAGCGCTGCTCCAGAATTTGGCGACCTCCATCATCCTCTACGAGAAGGTGAAGACGACCAAGGCCAAGGCCAAGTTCGTCCGCTCCCTGGTGGAGAAGGCGATCACGGTGGGCCGCACCTCCACGCTGACCTCGCGCCGCCAGCTCCACAAGATGCTCATGGTGGACAACGCCGTGAAGAAGATCGTCTCGGAGATCGGCCCGAAGTACAAGGACCGCAAGGGCGGCTATACCCGCATCGTCCCGCTCGCGCGCCGCGAAGGCGACGCCGCCGAGATGGTGATGATCGAACTCGTCTGATATGCCGCACGCACCCATCAACCGCAAGCTCGTCGAGATCGACGCGACCGACAAGGTCGTCGGACGCCTCGCCTCCGAGATCGCCCGCCTCCTCATGGGCAAGCACAAGGCGACCTACGCCCCGAACGTCGACGCCGGCGATCTCGTCCGCGTGAAGAACGTCTCGAAGATCCGCTTCACCGGCAACAAGCTCGAGCAGAAGCATTACTTCAACTACTCCGGCTACCCGGGCGGCATGAAGGCCCGCCGCGCCAAGGACGTCATGGACAAGAACCCGGCGCGCATCCTGAAGTCGGCCGTCGACCGCATGCTCCCCAAGAACACCCTCCGCGCGCGCCGCCTGAAGCGCCTGACGGTCGTGAAGTAAGCCTATGACGACCAAGAAAGAAACCACCAAGAAGCCCGCGGCGAAGAAGGCCAAGGCCGAGACCGCCAAGAAGGCCCCCGCGCACGAGGCGACCGGCGAGTACCACTACGCCCTCGGCCGCCGCAAGAGCGGCACCGCCCAGGTGCGCGTGTACCTGAAGGGCTCCGGCAAGATCGTCGTCAACGGCAAGCCGATGACGGAATACTTCCCGGTCGAAGACCTCCAGGACGCCATCCTGGTCCCGATGAAGGCGGCCGGCATCAGCGAGACCGCTGACGTCGTCGCGCAGGCCAAGGGCGGAGGCATCCGCGGCCAGGCCGACGCCGTGAAGCTCGGCATCGCCCGCGCCCTCCTCGTCCACAACCCCGACCTCCGCGCCACCCTGAAGCCCCTCGGCGTCCTCACCCGCGACCCCCGCGAGAAGGAACGCAAGAAGTACGGCTTGAAGAAGGCCCGCAAGTCCCCGCAGTGGGCAAAGCGCTAAGCGCGACCGAAGACCTGCCATTTGTCGGCAGGTCTTTTGGCATACGAAAAAACCTCACGGGCTTGCCGTGAGGGTGCGGGGAGGGAAGATGGCATCGGCGGCGTCGAGGAGGGTGCCGTAGCGGGCCCGTTCGAGCTTGAGCCATCGGGCCTGGTTCAGGCCTTCGGGCGTGATGTGGTTGCGGCTCGTCGTCAGCTGGACGCGGCCCTTGCGGGCGAGCTCCTGCAGGTCGGTTTCGATCGCGGCGCGGAGGCGGACGCGCAGGTCCGGTCCGCTCGGGAGCCTGTAGACGCAGCGCCGCGTGCGGGCTCTGAACGCGAGATACGCGTCGACCAGCTTGTCCGAATCGGCGATCGGCCAGCCGTTCGCGTGCAGGTGGAACAGGACCGTCTCGAGCATCTCTTCGCTCGTCGTGGCGACGACCTTCATGCGGCCTCCTCGAACGTCAAAGGACCGCCACGAGCGTAGCGGTCCTTTCCCGGGCGGTCAAGCGACAGGTTCGCCGAGGATCTGCGTGTAGATCGGCTTCTCCTGGTCTTTCGGATGGTGGAAGCGCCGGATCCAGCTCGGCTCGACGCAGACCACCGCGTAGTCGCGGGTGGGGAAGGTCTTGAAGGGATAGTGCGAGGTGAGCTGGGTGAGTCCCATCGCGAGCACCGTCTCCGCCTTCATCGCCATCAAGGCCTTGAGGAGCGCGGTCCAGAGCTTCACGTCCTTCACGACCGTCGCCTTGCCGACGATCTGGAAGTTGTCGACGCGCTGTTCGTCGAACCCGACGTTCAGCGCCACGTCGCGGCGGTCGAGGACGTCGCGGAACTTCTCGGTCTGGCGCTGGGTCACGAAATAGGCGCGGAACGCCTCGTCGAACGTGAGGTTCACGACGGCCGAGCGCGGGTGCCCGCCCTCGGTCGTATGCGAAAGCACGCCGATGCGCCTCGTGCGGAGCGAGGCGAGCGCCGCGACGGCTTCGGGCGTCGTCTGCCAGGCAGGTCGTTTTTCCTTCGGCATAGGGTTGAAAATAAGGTCGCTTCAGGCTAAGATTAGCACGTTATGCCCGGCGTGGCCACGAACATCTTCCACCTCCTCACCTCGTCGGTCCTGCAGAAGGCCATCGCGTTCGTGTACTTCGCGCTCATCGCCCGCTGGGCCGGCGTGGAGGACACGGGCGCGTACTTCTTCGCGCTCTCGTGGACCCTGATGTTCACGACCGTCACCGACATGGGGCTCACCCCCGTCCTCATCCGCGAGGCGGCCAAGGACAAAGCGCAGACCGAGAAATATCTCAACCAGACGCTCGCGCTCAAGATCCCGCTCACCGCCGTCGCGGTCCTCGCGGCCGTGCTCGGCGCGTGGTTCTTCGACATCTCGGCCGAGACGCGCGTGCTGGTGTCGCTCGCCGCCGTCGTCATCTCGCTCGACGCCGTCTCGCTCACGTTCTACGGCACGCTCCGCGCGCACCAGGTGCTGAAGTATGAAGGCCTCGGCCTCATCGTCGGACAGACGGTCACGATGCTGATCGGCCTCGCGTCGCTCAAGATGGGCGCGCCGCTCGGCGTCCTCGTGGTCGCGCTCATCGCCGGCAGCCTCTGGAACGCCCTCGCGTCCGCTTGGATCGTCCGGAAGCGCCTCGGCATCCGCGTCCGGCTCTCGTGGGACTGGGGCTTCGCCAAGTCGCTGCTGCGCACGGCCTTCCCGTTCGCGCTGGCGGGCGCCTTCGTGAAGATCTACACCAACGCCGACGCCGTCATGCTCACGCACTTCAAGGGCGAGGCCGCCGCCGGGCTCTACAGCGTGCCGTACAAGCTGACCTTCGCCTTCCAGTTCGTGCCGATGGCTTTCACGGCCGCCTTCTACCCGGCGATGAGCCGGGCGTTCGCGAAGGACAAGCGCGAACTCGGCGCGCTGCTCTACCGCGCCTTGTGGGCGCTCATGCTCATCGCCGCGCCGATCGCCGCCGGCATCGCCAGCCTCGCGCCGGAGCTCGTGCATTTCGTGTACGGCGAGGACTACCTGCCGTCGATCCTGGCCGTCCAGCTGCTCATCCTGTCGCTCGTGCCGATCTTCCTCGACTTCCCGATCGGTTCGCTCCTCAACGCCTCCGACCGCCAGATGACGCAGACGAAGCTCATGGGCATGGCGACGGTCGTGTCGGTGGTCCTGAACCTCGCCCTCATCCCGGCCTACGGCGTGATGGGCGTCGTCATCGCCTCGATCGTGAGCCACGCCGCGCTCGTGATCGGCGGCTTCATCGCCATCGGACGGTTCCTCTCCTGGCCCGCCGCGAAGTTCGTCGGGGTATGCCTCCGTTCGGCGCTCGCCGCCGCCGCCATGGCCGCCGGCGTCGTCGCCGCGAAGGCGTACGTGCCGTTCCCCGTCGCGGTCCTCGTCGGCGTGGCGCTGTATCCGGCCGCCGCCTTCGCGTTCCGGGCCGTGACGGTCGCGGACCTCAAGGAACTCCTGTCGAGCCTGCGGAAGCCTGCGTCGCAGACGGCGGCCGCCCCGGACGCATGAAGATCCTGCTCGCCACGTATGAATATCCGCCGGACCTCGGCGGCGTCGCCGCGTATCTCGGCGGCCTCTTCGCGTCCGTCGCCGGTCTTCGCGTGGCGCGCTTCCGCCTTCCGAAGCTCCCACTCGGCTGGCTGGCGCATCTTCCGAAACTCTTCCTGGCCGCGCGCGGCGCCGATGTCGTCGTCGTCTCCCACGTCCTGCCGCTCGGCACGGCCGCCATGCTCCTCGGGAAGCCGTATGCCGTCATCGTGCACGGCTTGGATCTTCGCTCGGCCGCCGCGTCCCCCCGCAAGCGTCGGCTGGCGGCGCGCGTGCTGAAAGGCGCGAAGCTCGTCGTGGCCAACAGCCGGGCGACGGCGCAGGAGCTCGCGGCCTTCGGCCTGGATCCGGACGGCGCCCTCGTGCTGACGCCGGGCGTCGATCGGAGCCTCGGCGAGGCGGCGGCGCCTTCCGCCATCGAGGAGAGGAAGATCCTGCTTTCCGTCGGCCGCTTCGTCCCGCGCAAGGGATTCGACCGCCTGATCCGGCTCCTGCCGGAGCTCCGCGCGTCCTGCGGCGAAGTCGACCTCGTCATCGCCGGCGCCGGTCCGGAAGAGGCGCGGCTCCGCAAGGAGGCCGTCCTGAGCGGCGTCGACGCGCACGTGAAGTTCGTCGTCGCGCCGGAGCGCGACGCCTTGGCCGAACTCTATCGCGCCGCGCATGCCTTCGTCCTTCCCGTCCGCGCCTCCAAGGACGACGTCGAAGGCTTCGGCATCGTCCTGCTCGAAGCGGCGCTCTTCCGGCTGCCGGTCGTCGCCTCGCGCGTCGGCGGCATCCCCGAGGCGGTCGCGGAAGGGGAGACGGGCCTGCTCGTCGACCCCGATTCCGAAAGCGAGCTGTTCACGGCCGTGAAACGGCTGCTGGCCGATCCGGACGCGATGCGCCGGATGGGCGAGGCGGGGCGTACGCGCGCCTTGCGCGATTTCCGCTGGGAAGACCGCACGCGCGCGTTCCTGGCGCGACTCGTATGAGCCGCATCTCCGTCATCATCCCGTGCTATAACCACGCCGCCACGATCGGCCGGACGCTCGAGGCGCTTTTCGCGCAGACGCATCGCGACCTCGAGATCGTCGTGGTGGACGACGGTTCGACGGACGACCTCGACCGCGCGCTCGCGCCGCACCGAGGGAAGTTCCGCCTGGTGCGCCAGGAGAACCGAGGGGGGCCGTCGGCCAGGAACCGGGGCTTCCGCGAGAGCTCCGGCGCATTCGTGCTCTTCAGCGACGCCGACATCGTCTGGCGCCCGGATGCGCTCGAGAAGCTCCATGCGGCGCTCGTCGCGCACCCCGAAGCGTCCTATGCCTACGCCTCGTTCCGCTTCGGCTGGAAGCTCTTCCGCCTCTGGCCATTCGACGCGGAGCGCCTGAAGAAGCATAATTACATGCAGACGGGTTCGCTCATCCGCCGCGAGCGCTTCCCCGGCTTCGACGAATCCCTGAAGCGCTTCCAGGATTGGGACCTCTGGCTCACGATGCTGGAAAAGGGCGATGTCGGCGTCTGGGTGCCGGAAGTGCTCTGCCGCGTGCTCACCAAGCGCCGCAACATCTCGAGCTGGATGCCGAAGTTCGTCTACCGGATCCCGTGGAAGCGCCTCGGCTGGATGCCGAAGCGCATCCGCGCGTACGAGGCCGCCGCGGAGGTCGTCCGCAGGAAACACCATCTCGCATGAGCCGCCCCGCCGACATCAGCATCGTCACGGTCAACTGGAAGGTCGCCGATCTCGTCGGCGAGCTTTTGGGGTCCATCCATGCCAACAAGGAGGATCTGGCGATCGAGGTCTACGTCGTCGACAACGACTCCGGCGACCGCATCGAGGACGTGGTCGCGAAGTTCCGCGCGCGCTCGGACGTGCCGGTGACGCTCGTCCGCAACGCGCGGAACCTCGGCTTCGCCAAGGCCAACAACCAGGCCATCCGCCGCTGTTCCGGACGCTACGTGGCGCTCCTGAACCCCGACACGCGCCTCACGCGCGGGGCGTTGAAGCGGATGAAGGAATGGATGGACGCGCGTCCGGACGTCGGCGTCGCGGGTCCGAAGCTCCTGAACCCCGACGGCTCGCTCCAGGAATCCGTGCGCCGCTTCCCGCGCCTCCTCGATCAGGCGCTCATCCTGCTCAAGCTCCAGCACCTCTGGCCCTCCGCGCCGCCGTTCCGGTCGTATCTCGCCAAGGGGTTCGACTACGGCAAGGAACAGGACGTCGACCAGCTCATGGGCGCCGCGCTCTTCGTGCGGCGCAAGGTCTTCGAAGGCGTCGGCCTGCTCGACGAGCGCTTCTTCATCTGGTTCGAGGAGGTCGACTTCTGCAAGCGCGCCAAGGAGGCGGGCTGGGGCGTGGTCTACGTCCCGTCGGTGCAGGTCATCCACCATGGCGGCGCGAGCTTCGCGCAGGCCATGAGCCTCAGGAAACAGCGCTATTTCACGGCCAGCATGGCCAAATATTTCCGGAAACACCGCGGCGCCTGGACGCTCGCCGTCCTGGCCCTCCCGATGCTCGTCGGGCTTCTCGCGGCTTCCGCCCTCTCCCTATGGAACTCGGCACGCGCCAGGCGCTGACCTCGCGGCTTCCCGTCACCGTCTTCCTGCTCTGCATGGCGGCGGAATGCTTGTCGTTCCTCGGCTGGCTCCGCCCGGAAATCGGCGCCGCCGCGCTCGCCGTCCTCGCGATCCTGGCGGTCGCCATGGCGCTGACCGACCTGCGCTGGCTCTACGCGCTCCTCATGGCCGAGATGATCGTCGGCACGCATGGGCGCCTGTTCTCGGCCGAGATCATGGGATTCCCGCTGTCGCTCCGCATGGCGCTTTTCGCCGTGCTCGTCCTCGGCTGGATCGTCCACGCCGCCCGCGGCTGTTCGCGCATCCTGCATTTCCGCCATGCCAACGTCTCGGCGCCGCTCCTCCTCCTCATCGCCGCGCTCGCCTTGGCCGCCACGCGCGGGCTGGCGGAAGGCGCATCGTTCGGCGCGGTCTTCAATGACGCCAACGGCTACGCCTTCCTCCTCCTCATCCCGATCGGCCTCGACCTCTTCGCCGGACGCGAAGCCTTCGCCTGGCTCACGCGCTCCCTGGTCGGAGCGGTCGCCTGGCTCTCCGTGAAGAGCCTGCTCGCGCTGTACCTCTTCTCGCACCAGTTCGGCTTCATCCTGAAGGACATCTTCGACTGGCAGCGCGTGCTGCGCCTGGGCGAGATCACGATGCTCCCGGGCGGAGCGGTGCGGGTCTTCTCGGCTTCCGACGTCTTCCTCCTGCCAGCCGTCTTCATCGGTACCATGCTCGCTTGGGAGTACGGACGGCGCAAGATCCTGCTTTGGACCGCGCTCGCCTCCGCCGCGTTCCTGCTCAGCCTTTCGAGGAGCTTCTGGCTCGGCGCGGCCGTCGCCTCGGCCTTCATGCTGCCGGTCTTCGTCCGGAAGGAGATCGTGCCGCTCCGGCGCATCGGCGGCTTCTTCGGCACGGTCCTCGTCACCCTGGCCCTCGCCGGCGGCGCGCTCGCGCTCACGGCGCTCTTCCCGTTCCCGGAGCGTTCCACGGGCGCTGCCGCCTGGAGCGCGTACGGCGGACGCCTTACCGACGCCTCCGACGCCGCCGTCTCGAGCCGCTGGAACCAGATCGAGCCCCTGCGCGCCGGCATCGCCAAGGCGCCGGTCCTCGGGTCCGGCTTCGGCGCCACCATCCGCTATCGCTCGGACGACCCGCGCGTCAT
Organism: uncultured Gammaproteobacteria bacterium; assembly: GCA_964400625.1. Classification (GTDB taxonomy): domain Bacteria; phylum Patescibacteriota; class Patescibacteriia; order SG8-24; family DYFX01; genus DYFX01. Next base: position 32,974 of record CAYNUS010000005.1, on the reverse strand, counting down.
CAGCCTTCACCCGGGCGGCTACGTCACGACCGGCGCCATCGAATGGCAGTACCTCGAGATCTGGCTGAAGACGGGCCTCCTCGGCGTGCTCGCGGTCGTCTGGCTCTGGTGGAGGATCGGCCTCTTCTTCTGGAGGACGATCGGTACCGCGCGCGGCACCGACCGCCTGCTCGCGGCGGGCCTGATGCTTTCCTTCCTCGCCTTCATCGTCGCCAACATCTTCACGCCGTACGTGAACCATCCGCTCGGCTGGGGCTTCCTGGCCCTCGTCATCATCGGCCTCCACGCCGCCCAGGAGCAGGAGCCGCCGGAACACGCGGAACCGCCGAAGCTGATATGAGTCATGTCATCCCGAGCCGCGCTTCCGGCGCGGCGGCAGGGATCCCTGGCGAAAAGCGATTCCTGCCGCTCGGCTGGAATGCCTCGCTCGGAATGACGGATCAAAAAACCGCCTCGACCGAGGCGGTTTTTATTCGAGCTGCGCGCCGACGAAATCCGCGTAGCCGTTCAGGAAGCTCTTCGCGTCCATCGCGGTCTTGCCTTCGAGCTGGAGTTCCTGGAGCTGGAGCGATCCTTCGCCGCAGTTCACGCCGATCGTGCCGTCGGACAGCTTGCAGACCGTGCCGGGCCTGCCGGCCGCGTCGCACTTGGCCGTCGCGCTCATCACCGGCGCCTTCTTGAGCGTCACCTTGAGCGGCAGGCCCTTGCGGGTCCAGAGCGCGTGCGCCTCCGGCCACGGACGCATGGCGCGGATGAAGCGCTCGATCTCGACGGCGCCCTTCGACCAGTCGATGCGGCCGTCCTCGCGCGCGAGGATCTTGGTGTAGGTCGCCGCGGCGTGGTCCTGGGGCTCGGGTTTCAGGTGGCCTTCGAGATAGAGCTTCAGGGTCGGCGCGATCATGCCGGCCGCGAGGTCCGAAAGCTTCCGCGAGAGCGTCTCGGCCGTGTCGTCGCCGCCGATCGGCAGTTTCTCGACGGCGAGCATGGGGCCTTCGTCCATCTTCTCGTCCATCACCATGACCGTGACGCCGGTCTCCTTCTCGCCGGCCGCGATGGCCGCGCTGATCGGGCTCGCGCCGCGGTAGAAGGGGAGGATGGAGCCGTGGACGTTCACGCCTCCGGACGGAGGGATCTCGAGCACGCGTTTCGGCAAGATCTTGCCGTAGGCGACCACGACGAACGCTTCGGCGTCGAGTCCGGAAAGATGCGCGAAGGCCGCCTCATCCCTGATCTTCTCCGGCTGCCAGACCTTGAGGCCCAAGGTCTCCGCGGCGCGCTTCACGGGCGGCGCGGTCAGGACGCGCTTGCGTCCGGCGGGCTTGTCCGGCTGGGTCACGACTTCGACGACCGAAAAATCCCCGTCGGCATGCAGCCGTTCGAGGATCGGGACGGCGAAGTCCGACGTGCCGAAGAAGACGATCTTGCGGGGTTCCTTCGGCATGGGGGATTACAGCTGGATGTTCACGATCTTCTTGGCGCGGTCGATGAAGAGCACGCCGTCGAGATGGTCGAGCTCGTGCTGGAGGACGCGCGCGAAGAAGCCGGTCGGCTCATGGACGGTCCTCTTGCCTTCGCGGTCGAGCGCCTTGATCCTGAAGCTGCGGTAGCGGCGCACGACGCCGTACTTGCCCGGCACCGACAGGCAGCCTTCCTCGCCGTCTTCCATGCGCCAAGACTTCCCGGTCACGACCGGGTTGATGACCACGTGCGGCGTCTTGCCGTCGACCGCGATGAACACGCGGATGGGGCGGCCCACCTGCGGCGCGGCGATGCCGACGCCGTCGGCCTTCCACATCGTCTCGATCAGGTCGTCGAGCCACGACTGGAATTCCGGGGTCTTGATGATCTTGGGGTCGACCTCTTCCGACCGCTGGCGGAGCTGCGGGTTCGGGAGGGTGAGGATCGGCAGCATCATGCGCTCAAATTAGCCTAAAAATCCGTTCATGTCAAGCTGCTTGCCGTCGGGCTTCTTCCGGGGCTTCCGCGCGGCGCGCGGCGCCTTCGGCGCCTTCGCCTTCGGTTCCCGTTTCGAGGTCCACATGAAGAACTTCCGCGGGTTCGCCACGTTGGCGTCGCCGGACTTGATGGAGGAGAAGAGCGTACGCGCCTGCGGGACGCCCATCCGGCGGATGACCGCGAGGTACGCCGCGAACTTCTTGCGTTCGCCGAAGTGCGCGCTGACCTCGGCCGCGAGCACGTGCGCCTCGGAATGCATGTAGCGCTCCTTGCGCGTCTCCGGCGTCTCGAGCCCCGGCAGCTGGCCGAGCTTGCCCGGCTTCTTCTTCGCGTCGTCGGTGGACTTCCGCCGGATGATGCCGCCGATGCCTTCCATAGGTCAGGCGAAGGCGTAATGGACGGTCGCGAGGCCGATGCCGAACGGGCTCTCGTAGGACAGGACTTCCGGCGCGACGTCGATGCCGTCGAGGATGCCCGAGAAGATGGTGAGCGGCGGCAATCCGCATTGGGCGGCCTTGGAGGCGAGTTCCGGCTCGAAGGTCAGGAAGGCGGAATGCTTCCGCTCCTTGATGAGGGTCAGGATCTTCTCGTCGAACTTGCGGCCGTACGGCGAGTACCCGGCGGGCGCGCCGCGCGTGAGGCGGTGCGACAGGTCGGCCGACGCGATGACGGCGACGCGGCGGTCCGAATGCATGAGCACCTCCTGGATGGCTTGGCCGAACTCGAAGTGCGTCTTGGCCGGGAGGAGCGCCGGATAGATCGGCAGGACGGAATACTTCTGGAGATGCCCGGCGAGATAGGTGAGGGGTACCACGACGCCGTAATCGAGGCCGGGCTCGGAGCGCAGCATGAACGGCAGGTCCTTGTCCTCGAGATGCTCCTTGAGCGCGCTGATGAGGCGCATGTCGGCGCGGCAGCCCACCTCGACGTCGAAGACGCCGAAGTCCTTCAGGTCGCAGACGTACTTCTCGTTGAGGTCGAGCGTGAAATGCTCCGCTTCGACCGGGCCGTGCGGCGAGACGACGAGGATGGTGTCCGGATGCGAGGCGTAGAGATCGTGCTCGAGGCGCTTCATCGCGGCGACGGTCTTCTTCAGCTTCTTCAAATGCTCCTTCCCGACGGAAGGCACGAGCACCGGAGAGTGCGGGACGACGGCGGCGAAGACGATCGGCATATCAGCGGGAGGCGACCTGCGAACCGGCGGCGGTCGGGAGCGACGTGACGGGCTCGCCGAGCGGGTGGAGGTTCACGGCGTCGTCGGAGGTGTAGATGATGCGCTTCCAGGAATAGCCCAGCTGTTCGAACGCCTCGCCCGAGACGATGGGGCGGCGCATGCCGTTCGAGACGACGTAGACGGCCTTCTGCGAGCCGGGGCTCGTGATCAGCTCTCCGTCGCGGAACTTGACCGGCTCGGCGCTCGGGTACTTCTCGAGCGCGGCGGGGGAGATGGCGGAGATCTTCTTGTTGGGCCAGTTGATCTTCATGATCTCGGCCGAGACGATCGGGCGCTTCACGCCGTTCTCGACGAAGTAGACGCCGCCCGTCTTGTTGTTCTGGAGCAGGGTGCCGGTCGGGTACGCGCTCTTGAGCGTGATGAGGTCGCCCTCGGCGTACGGTTCGAGGTCGGCCTCCTCCACCTCGTCGATCTCCTCCGGGTTGAAACCGATCGAACGGAAGACCTCCATCGATTCGATGGGGCGCTTGCGGTCGCCGACGAGCAGGTAGACCGTCCCGGACGGGACGCGCACGAGGGTGTAGTCGGAGAACTTGATGGCGGCGCCTTCCTCGAAACCGGCGAGGACCGACGACGAGACGGGGATGATGCGCGTGGCGTCGACGCGCGTCCTGAGCGCGCCGTTGTTGGCGAACCGGCGTTTCAAGCCGCCCTGGATCAGGTAGACGGAATCATCCGGCCCCTTGAGCACGGAGCCGTCGGGATATCCGAGCGAGAACCAGTTGCTCCAGAGCTTCACCAGGTTCTGGTTGCCGTGGAGATGCGGCGTGTACGTGTAGAGCATCGCGGTCGCGGCGTTGCCCGGGGTGACCGGCTGGCCGTCGATGACGGTCGCGCGGCCGGGGAAGTAGCCGAAGGTCCGACGGCTTCCGCACTTGTCGGTCGAATCCTCATAGAAGCACTGCACGAAAGCGGCGGCGTTGGCGATCTGGCGCGCGAAGCCGCGCGAAGGGTGCTCGGTGGCGCAGGTCGACCCGTCCGGACGTCCGTAGCCGGCGGCCCAGTCGATCTGGCACTGCGAGGGGTTCTTGTCGGTCACGAGGCTCTGCTCCTTCTGGATGAGCGCGAGGAGATAGCGGGGGTTCACGCCGAAGATCCGGCCGTAGAGATCGATGAGGTCGCCCGGCTTCTTCATGGAACCGTCGATGAGATCGTCCCTGAACGTCATCTTGGCGAGCGCGCCGCCGCGGGACTCCAGGAACGCCTGGGAGAACCCCGCCGGGACGTCGACCGTGAGGAGCTCGCGGTCGGAGAGCACGACGTTCGCGTCGAAGGCGGATGCGCGCATCGGGATGACGCTCGCGAGCAGGGAAATCTGGAGGAAAATAAGGGAAAATCTCTTCATAGGCGCTCGCATCGTACCACGCGACGGGAGCATTGACAATCGCGCCGGAATCGGCTACGGTCATCCGGACGCCTCGCGTCGAAAGGGGTCCGATGCCCGTATCTCTCGCCCTGCTCATGGCCTTCACGGCCGCGGTCCTGACGCTCTCCGTCTGCGCCGTCCTGTGGCGGAAGCGCGCGCCGGAAACCTCGTCCGCCGCCCTGGACGTGGCCGCGCTCCCGGAACCGGCCGCTCCGCCCTACGCGCCTCCGGCCGGCTCGCTCCTTGCCGCACAGCTGGAAGTCGGACAGACCTTCTACGTCCAGACCCAGACCGCCCGATACGTCCTGAAGCTCCGCGACCCGGTCCACGGGGAGTACGAAGCGCTTCGGGTCGGCCCGAAACCCTCGGGGGAGATCGCTGAGGAACGCTTCATCATGTTCTTCGCCGGCACGCATGTCCCGGACCACGGTCTCCTCTTCGGCCAGTTCGTCCCCGGCGGCAGCCTTTCCTACAAGAAGCTGCGCGACGCCTCCGTCCTCGAGATGGGGTACTCGTCGCGCATCGTCCGCGTCTTCTTCTCCATCCCGGAGCTCCGTCAGCAGGCCTCATAGCCTGCTTTTTTCGTCCGATTGCCCCTGTGGTGCGCGGACGGTACAATGAGGGCACTATGGAAATTTCCGCCGCATCCCGCCGCCAGCGCGTCATCGGGCTCCTCGCCATGAACGCCGTCCTCGCCGTCTCGGTCCACCTCGCATGGTCCGCCTTCGTCGTCCCCGCCGGCGCCGCCGTGAAGGCCGTCCCCGCCGCGCCGGTGAGCGAAGAGGAACGCATCATCAAGACGGTAGCGGACGCATCGCCGGCGGTCGTCTCGATCCTCGTCCGCCAGCAGGGGCAGGACGGGGCGTTCTTCGAGATCGGCCAGGGTACCGGTTTCCTGATCGATGCGCAGGGGCTCATCGTCACGAATCGCCACGTCGCGCGAGGCCGCGGCGTCGCGCTCACGGCCATCTTGCCGGACGGACGCTCGTTCGACGCCGCGGTCATCGACATCGATCCGGTGAACGACCTCGCGCTCCTGAAGATCGAAGGCGTCAAGCTCCCGTTCCTCCAGCTCGAAGCCGACGACAAGCTGCGCCTCGGCCAGACGACCGTCGCCATCGGCAACGCGCTCGGCAAGTACGCGAACACGGTCACGAGCGGCATCCTCTCCGGCGTCGGCCGCGACGTGGAGGCCCAGGACCACGTGACGGGAGGCCTCGAGCGCCTCGAGGAGCTCCTGCAGACCGATGCCGCCATCAACAGCGGCAACTCCGGCGGACCGCTCCTGAACCTCGACGGCAAGGTGATCGGCGTGAACACCGCCGTCGAACAGGGCGCGCAAGGCCTCGGTTTCGCGATTCCGGTCTCCGAGGTCCGCAAGGTCGTCGCATCCTACCGACGCTACGGAGCCATCGCGCGGCCGCGCCTCGGCGTCCGCTATTTCACGATCACGCCGGAGCTGAAGGTCGAGAAGTCGCTCGCGCACGCCTACGGAGCGCTCATCGGCACCGACGAACCGGGCGAAGCCGTCATCCTGCCGGGCGCGCCGGCCGCTTCGGCCGGGCTCCAGGAAGGCGACATCATCCTTGAAGTCAACGGGAAGAAGCTGGAAGGGAAGTGGACGCTCGCCAAGGCCGTCCAATCGCTCGGGGTCGGCGATGTCGCGCGGCTCCTCGTCGCGCGCGGCGCCGGCACGTTCGAGGCGCGGGTCACCCTCGATGCGCATCCTCCCTACGCGCGCTGACATGAAGCATCTCGAGAGCGGCATCACGAAACGCATCGAAACGCTGGAAGCGCGCTGGCGCCTCCCGATCCGCGTCGCGGGCTGGTTCACGATCTTCGGCATCTTCGCGCTCACGTCGCTGTACCTCACCGAGCCGTACCCCGACTACGCGCCTGTCTGGCTGCCGGTCTACGCCGCGAAGGCCGAGGCGCCGGAGGGCGTCCGCCATCTCCCGATGCCGGAGGAGGTGCGCGGCTTCTACATGACCGCGCACAGCGCCGCGAGTCCGAAGCTCCGCGCCGATCTTTTCGCCTACGCGAGGCGCAACGACCTGAACGCCGTCGTCATCGACGTGAAGGACGCGAGCGGTCTGCTCTCGTTCCAGCCGAAGCGCCCGTCCCTCGCGGCGCATGCGCCGGAGAAGGCCACGATGCCGGACCTCGACGCGGTGCTGAAGGAGGCGGGCGACGCCGGGCTCTACCGCATCGCGCGCGTCTTCGTCTTCCAAGACCCGATGTACGTGAAACGGTTCCCCGCGGAAGCCGTCCAGCGCAAAGGGGGAGGCGTCTGGGCCGATTACAAGGGCGTGACCTGGGTTGACCCGGCTTCCGAGGCCGCCTGGCGGTATAACGTGGAGGTCGCCAAGGACGTCTACGCGCGCGGCTTCGACGAGATCCAGTTCGACTACATCCGTTTCCCGAGCGACGGCAACCTCGCGTCGATCGCCTACACGCACTACGACGGCAAGACGCCGAAGCACGCGGTCATCCGGGAATTCTTCGCCTTCATGCATCGCGAGCTGGAGAAGAAGGCGCGCATCCCGATCTCCTACGACCTCTTCGGCTACGTCACCTGGTACGTCGACTACGACCTCGGCATCGGCCAGCTGCTCGTCGACGCCCTGCCGCACGCGACGGCGGTCTCCGCCATGGTGTATCCTTCCCACTACGGAGCCGGGACGCTCGGGTACGCGAATCCCGCCGCGTATCCCTACGAGATCGTCGCCGACAGCCTGAAGAAAGCGAACCGCCTGTATACGAGAAGGGAGCAGGAGTGCGCGGAGGTCGCGAGCGGGGTCCGGAGCGCCACCTCGGGGCTCCTCATGCCGTGCGACGGCACGCTCGCGCACCATCGCCCGTGGATCCAGGCGTTCGACATCGGCGCCGTCTACGACGCCGCCAAGCTCCGCGCGCAGATCCAGGCGGTGCGCGACCAAGGCGGGAGGGGCTGGCTGCTCTGGAACGCCCGCAATGTCTACAAGGAATTCTCCGTGCCGACGGAGGACGCCGCTTCCGGAAGGTAAGGAATCCTCGGCGGCATCGTCTAAGCTTTCAACGAACACTATGCGCAAGCGCTTCGCCATCGCCATCGCGACCTTCGCCGCCGCGTTCCTCGGAGCGGGAACGGCGCGCGCGGCCGACTGCGGCCCCGGCATCTTCCAGATGGCGGACGGGAGCTGGTATCACATCGCGAGCGGCACGAGCGCCGGAACCTGCGTCAACCTGCTGAACGCCATCGGCGCCGCGCCGCCGGCCGCGGATCCCGATTCCGGGACCGCGACGCCCGCGCCCGCGCCGACGCCGTCCGGCACGCTCCGTTCCGCCGTCGAGCGCGGACGCGCGATGATCGCCGAGCGCATCGCCGCGACGAAAGCGGCGCAGCCGAAGCCGATCCAGGTGGCGAGCACCGAGGCGTGGGTGGATATCGCGCTCGCGGTCTGGGATCAGGCCACCGATCAGGTCGCGCTCGTGCCCGCCGGCGCGTCCTTCAGGAAGAGCGGCATGCAGCTGGACCTGCACGTGCCGCCCGGCACGCTGGATATCGACGTCCTGCGGACCAACGGCGTGAACTCGCATTTCGTCGCCGACAAGGGGGCGAAGGTCGTCGTGGCCGTGCAGTCGCCGATCTTCAAGGAGAAATGGATCACGAGCAAGAGCCGCGTCTACGAACTCGAGGACGTGCTCTATACGCCGTACTCGTCGAGCCTGCATACGCCGGAGATGGCCGCCTGGGGGGAAGCCACGATCGATGCCATGATCGCGCAGGCGTATGCGGATTTGCGGAGCCTGGGCATCATGTCGCGCGCGTTCCCTGACCGTCTCATGGCCGACGTCATCGACCCGAAGCTCGTGAAGGCCATCGCCGTCATCGAGCACCTGAGCGAGGCTTCGCTCTCGGGCGCGAGCGCGACCAAGGCGGAGGAATCCTTCTATGTCGTCATGGCCGGCAACCAGGGCGACGCCTATGCCTACTCGCGTTCCTCGGTCGGCGCCAAGGGCCTCGTGCAGTTCATCCCGAGCACGTATAAGGCGATGGCCGCCAAGAAGGAGCTCCAGCTCGATCCGAACTTCGAGACCGGCATGACGAATCCACGCAACGCCATCCGGGCGCAGATCGCGTACCTCGACCTGGAGCTCGCCTCGATGCCGGCCTCGGTCAAGGCGCTCGTGGCCACCGATCCCGCCCGCGTCGACGAGTACCTCGCGGCGGCCTACAACGGCGGAGGCCCGCGCGTGCGCAACGCCATCGCGAAACTGGGGGAGGACTGGTCGAAGGAGCCCTCCGAGCATCTGAAGCGGTACGAGACGCTCTTCGCCCAGGCCGAAAGCCTGCGTCAGCGGATCCTGGCCGAGGACGACGAAGCCGTGTGGCGGCCGATGCAAGCCAAGCTGAACGCGCTCCGCGTCGAATACCGCGCGGCGAAAGCGAAAGCCGACAGCGGACTGCGGAAGGAGACCGCGCTGTACGTGCAGAAGCTCCGCAACCTCCTCCGGCTCTGGAGCGTTCCGCCGATCCTCACCTGAAGATGTGCTAGAATAGGCGGGTATGCCACGTACCCGCTTTTTCGTTACCTGCGCGGCCCTCGCGCTCGCCGCATGCCTGCCGTCCGCCGCGTCCGCCGCCGGGACGCTCATCAAGGGGTCGACGCCGGCCGTGTACTTCGTGGATGAAGGCAAGCGCTACGTCTTCCCGAACGAGAAGGTCTATTTCAGCTGGTACCAAGGCTTCGACGGCGTCGAGACGGTCTCCGACGAGGCGCTCGCGTCGTATCCGATCGGCGGCAACGTCACCTACAAGCCGGGGCTCAAGCTCGTGAAGATCCAGAGCGATCCGCGCGTCTACGCCGTCGGCGCCGGCGGACGCCTGCGCTGGATCACGAACGAGGCCGCCGCCGTCGCGCTCTACGGCGCCGACTGGAACCGCCAGGTGGACGACATCCCGGACTCGTTCTTCTTCACGTACAAGGAGGGGGAGCCGATCGTCATGGCCTTCGAGTACGACAAGGCCTCCGAACTCATGGTCTCGGGCATCGTCGAGGACTTCGCGGCGCGCGCCGGTTCCACGGCCGTCGTGCCGAAGGATTTCACCGCGGTGAAGTCGGGAACCTGGAGCGACGCGAGCGTCTGGGGCGGGACGCGTCCCGGTACCGGCGCGATCGTGACGATTCCCGCCAACGTGAAGATCACGTACGACCTCGAAGCGTCGCCGTCCTTGAAGTCGCTGGAGGTGCTCGGCACGCTCGAGTTCTTCGTCGATCGTTCGGTGAAGCTCGCCGCGCGGCAGATCACGGTGCGCGGCGCCTTGACCGTCGGGACGCCGGAGGCGCCGCTCGACGCCGCCAAGAAGGCCGAGATCGTCCTCACGGGCGTCGCTTCGACCGCGGTAGGGGACGACGGCCTGACCGTCGACGGCGGCACGCTTTCGCTCCACGGAGCGCCGGTCGGCGTTTCCTGGGCGCGTCTCGCGGAACCGGCGGACTCCGGCGACGCCAAGATCACGCTCGATGCGCCGGTCGCCTGGCCCGCCGGTTCCGAAGTGGCGATCCTCGGCGCGACGCATGCGGACGCCCACGAGGTGCGCGTCATCAAGGCCGTCGACGGCGCGACGATCACGCTCGATCTTCCGCTCTCCGCGCGCCACCGCGCCGAGGACGGCCTGCGTTCCGAAGTCGTCCTGCTCGACCGCAACGTGGCGATCTCCGGCGCCGGCGACGGCTTCGGCAGCTACGTCCGCGGCATCAACCGCGCGAAGATCGACCTTTCGAACGTCGAGCTCGCGAAGCTCGGACGCAAGGGCGCGTACGGGCAGTACCCGCTCCTCCTCGACGGCCTGACCGGACCGAAGCTCCGGGAGAGCGTGATCCGGAATTCCGGCAACCGCTGCGTCGCGCTGCGCCAGACCACGGGCGCCGTCATCGAAGCGAACGCCGCCTTCGCCGCCTACGGACACTGCTTCACGACCGAGGACGGCGCGGAGACCGACAACGCCTTCACCGGCAACCTCGCCGCCGACGTGCGCCCGGGCGCCATGCCCGGCGACGCCGAACCCGCCGGCTTCCGCATCCGCCACCCCGGCAACGCGCTCCGCGACAACACGGTCGTGGCGTCGGCCGGCTTCGGCTACTGGTACGACCTTCCCGAGAACGCGACGCGCAACAGCGGCACCATGCTGAAGCCGCGCGAAGCTTCGCTGCTCGCCTTCGACGGCAACGCCGTCCGCGGCGCGCGGCGCATCGGCCTGCTCGTCGACGACAACGACAAGGGCCGTTCCAACTACGTTCCGGACGAGACGGCCGCCTTCTCCGGGCTCGTGGCCGTCCTGAACGGCGAGCGCGGCTTCTGGATCCGCGGCGCGGGGCTCGAAGTCGCCGGCGCGTATCTGGCGGAAAACGGCATCGGCGGAACGTTCGCCGCCTTCGGGGCCTCGCTCAGGGATTCCATCGTCGAAGGGCGTTTGGAAGGATCGGAATCCCCGGACGGCGAACGCATCGGCTTCACCTTCAACGACGGTCCGGTCAGCCTGACGGACGTCACGTTCCGCCGCTTCGACGACGGATCGGCGGCGCTGGGCTTCGAGCCGGAGAATCCGCGCATCCCGGATCCGCGCAACAGCCTGCGCCGCGTGGCGTTCGTCGACGCGAGCGTCTGGAGCGGCGCGACGCTCGTCACCGCAGGCGACAGGATGTCGGTCGTGCGCGACCATGACGCAGGCGACGCCGTCGCCGCGAAGTCGCCGTTCCTCGGCGCCTGCGAGCAAGGGGACGAGGTGATGCGCTGCGAAGGCACGTACGCCCAGCTCGTGCTCGCGCTCCGCGAGAGTCCCGGCGACAAGAGCGTCACCTTCACGAACCTCGCCACGAACGGGTCCGTGACGCTCGCGCCCGGCACCGCCTTCGACGGCGAATACGCGTACGCGAACGTGGCGGAAGGCGGTTCCTACAAGGCCGCGATCCCGAACGTGCCCTCCGTCCGCGTCGAATATGACGGTTTCACCGAACCGCTCCTCGTCCGCATCCCGGCCGGCCTCGGCGCGTCCGTGCGCTCGGGCGGCCTCCCGGTCGAGAAGAAGGAACTCGGCGAGATCGCTCCCGGAAGCTGGGCCTACGACGCGTCCGCGTCCGAAGCCGTGCTCTGGCTGAATCCGCTCGACGCCTTCGAACTCACGCGCTGACATGCTCCGCATCATCCTCCACGTCCTCGTCCTGCCGGCGATGCTCTGGCTGGACCGCCGCTACGGCGCGCATCTGCGCCCTTGGCAGGCCGCCGCGATCTGGTACCTCATCGGCTTGCCGCTCGCGGCCGTCGAGGCCTCGGCGTCGCCGGGCCCGGACCGCATCGCCATCTTCCTGCAGAGCGCGTTCGTGGCGGCGTTCTACCTCGCGCCCGCGTATCTCAGCTTCCGGTATGCCGCGAAGGGCGCCTCGACCGCCAAGGCCTTCGGGCTCTACGTGCTCCTCGCCCTGCTCGCCACGCTCGTGGCCGGACTCGCGCTCGCGCAGGCGCCGGCGGCGGTCGGGTTCTTCCGCGCCGGCTGACCGCTTGCCAGACGCCCCGTTTCGCGCTACGCTGTTCCGTCCTATGGGCCACGCCTTGAACGCCAAGATCGAGATCCAGCGCTTCCTTCGGGACTGCACCGCCTGCGGTTCCCCGAAGGGGTTCGTGCACCTGGCCGGACAGGACCGTTCGGTCCGCGTGGCCTGCCGCTGCGAGACGGGACGCTGCCCGCGCTGCCAGCGTCCGCTCGTGATGGCGCCCGCGCCCGCGCTCGACGAAGACCACGGGGGCACGAGCGTCGACGCCGGCTGGATCCGCGCCCGCTGCGCCGCCTGCGGCCCCTTCTACGCCAACTGGAACTGAACCCGCCGCACGGCGGGTTTCGTGCTATACTGGGGCTGATATGGCCCTGCGCTACGACTTCCTCAACATGATGCGCAACCGGGTCGGCGCGGAGGGCGCCGCGCCGGAAGAGGTGCAGGCGCTTTCGGGCCGCCTGGAGATCGCCCGCCGCGCGCTCAAGGACCGCAAGGCTTCCGGCGCGCTCGGATTCTTCGACGTCCCGAAGCGGCGTCCGAGCCTCGACGCCATGCGCGCGCTCGTGCGCAAGCTCGATACGGAGGTGGATACGCTCGTCATCGTCGGCATCGGCGGATCGCTGCTCGGCGCGCAGGCCGTCCACGCGGCGCTCGACGGCATCGAACCGCTCGCGCGCGGCGCCCGGAAGCTGAAGCTCGTCTTCGCCGGCGACGCCACCGACCCGCGGGCCGTCCGCGACGTCCTCGACGGGGTCGACTGGAAGCGCGCGGCCGTGAACGTCATCTCGAAGAGCGGGGACACCATCGAGCCGATGGCGGTCTTCACGCTGCTGCGCGACCGCCTCATCAAGGCCGTCGGCAGGAAGAAGGCGTCCGAACGCGTCATCGCCACGACCGACGTCTCGAAGGGAACGCTCCGCGCCATCGCCGACCGCGAAGGGTACGCGGCCCTGCCGGTCCCCGGGAACGTCGGCGGCCGTTTTTCCGTCTTCACCGAAGTCGGCGCGTTCCCGCTCCTCGCCGGCGGCATCAACGTCGAAGAGCTCTGGAAAGGCGCCGCCGCCGAGGACGCCGCGTTCTGGAAGGCGTCGCCGACCAAGAACGTCCCGATGCTCTTCGCCGGACTCCAGTGGCTGCTCTACCGGCGCGGCAAGACGGTCTCCGTGCTGATGCCGTACGCCAAACGCCTCCAGCTCGTCGGCCAGTGGTACCGCCAGCTCTGGGCCGAGAGCCTCGGCAAGAAGACCGACCGCCATCGCAACCGCGTCTTCACCGGCCCGACGCCCGTCGCGGCCGTCGGCCCCGCCGACCAGCACTCGCAGATCCAGCTCTATAACGAAGGTCCGCTCGACAAGTCCGTCACGTTCGTCGAAGTCGACGATTTCGGCGTCGATGAGCGTCTGCCGGAACCCTGGCCGGATATCGAGGGCGTCGCGTACTTCGCCGGCCACACGCTCGCGGACATCGCGCATGCCGAACGGCAGGCGACGGCCGAAGCGCTCGCCGAGAACCGACGTCCGAACGGGACGCTCTTCCTGCCGAAGCTCGACGGCAAGTCCGTCGGCGGCCTGCTCCAAGGGCTCATGACGGCCACCGCCGTCGCCGGCGAGCTCTGGGACGTCGACGCGTTCGATCAGCCGGGCGTCGAGACGGGAAAGCGGAACATGTATAAGCTCATGGGAAGAAAAGGATACTGATATGGCCAAACTGATCGACATCACCGTCCCGTACCACGAAGGCATGGCGGCGTTCCCCGGCACGGAACCGCCGAAATTCGAGCAGATCCGCAAATACGCGGACGACCATAAGAACATCTGGTCGTATCGCATGACCACGATCACCGGCACGCACATCGAGGCGCCCATCCACTCGATCCCGGACGGCGCGTCGGTCGACATGATCGACCTGCACAAGTGCTACGGCCCCTGCGAGGTGCGCGAGGTGACGGCCAAGGACGGCCTCATCCAGTTCACCGACGTGCAGGACATCCGCGCCGAGCGCGTGCTCTTCAAGACGACGAACTCCGAGATGATCCGCCAGGACAAGTTCTTCGACGATTACGTCGCGCTGTCGGCGGAAGCGGCCGAGACGCTCGTGGCCAACGGCGTGAAGCTCGTCGGCCTCGACTACTACGGCATCGAGCGCCGCGGCACGCTCGATCACCCCGTCCACACGACGCTCCTCAAGGCCGGCGTCGTCATCCTGGTCGGCGTCGACCTTTCGTTCGTCGCGCCCGGCAACTACACCTTGATCGCCATGCCTCAGCGCCTCAAGGGGCTCGACGGCTCGCCGGTGCGCGCGGTCCTGGCGCAGGAATGAGCATGGCCGCCCCTGCAAAGCCGAACCTTTTCGCGCTCATGACGCGGCTGACCGCCGAAGAGCGGCAGAAGGCCGGCGAGCGCCGCCGCGCCTTCAAGGCGCAGGGCGCGGAGGAGCGCCTGGTCGACGCGGGGAAGGGGAGCTGGAGGCTCGAATATTGGGACGGGAAGAAGAAGATCGGCGAACTGCGCCTCCCATGAACCTCCGCGAACGCCTCCAGGCCGCCGACGACGCCCAGAAACTCCTGTGGCTCGTCCTCATCTGGCTCCTGCTCGGTGCCGTGCTTTGGATCTGGTGGGACGAGCGGAACCTGCCCGATGTCCGCGGCGTTTGGGCCAGCTCCGGCTGCGAGACGATGCGCACGGCGGACGGCGCCAGCCACCTGAAGCGGCGGATGCGGCTCGGCGACGCGGACTGGCGGCTCACGCTCGATTTCTACGATGACGAGGAATGCGCCGAGCAGGCGTTCAGCGTCGATGTCGAGGGACCGTACGACCTCGGTCCGAAGGCGATGCACCTCCGCGGCGCCACGACGGCGCGCTTCGACCTCGGGAAGCTCGTCCTCACGCCGCATTCCGAAATCTACCGCTCCGCCTTCGACGAAGCGCGCTGCGCCGGCGGCGGATGGAAGACGGGCGAAGGCAAGGAGGTGACCGAGACCGGATGCCTCGGGCTCGTGCCGACCAAGAGCACCTGCCCCGTCGAGTTCGACATCGTGAAGATCGAAGACGGCCGGCTCTTCCTCGGCGACCGTTCCGCCGGCCTCTGCGAGACGGAACGGTATCCGGCGGCCTTCGCCCCGCACGCGCTCCGACGCATCGAACCGTAACCTGACGACCATGAACCGCAAACGACTCTCCATCCTCCTCGCCGCGCTCGCCCTCGCTTCGATCGGGTATGTCTGGATGTCCGAAACGCCCGCGCCCGCTCCGGCGGAACCTGCGGCGCCGGCCGTGACGAACGCCGAAGCCCTCCTGGGCGGCGACGCGACCGGCATCATCGCCGAGGACGCCGCCTACTTCGAAGGCGCGAACGGCTTCTACGTACGGCCCGAAGCGGAAGGGGACTATCCCGGCGTCGTGATGATCCATGAGAACCGCGGCCTGCGTCCGGAGACGCGCCAGGCGGCCATCGCGTTGGCGCAAGAGGGATACCACGTCCTCGCGGTCGACCTGCTGGGCGGTGTCGCGGAGGATCAGGACGGCGCGCGGGCGCTGACCGCGAAGTTCGTCCAGGCGCGCGGCATCGAGAACATGCGCGCGGCCGCCGCGTTCCTGCGCGGGAAGGGCGCGACCAAGATGGCCTCGCTCGGCTGGTGCTTCGGCGGCCGGCAGTCGCTCGAACTCGCCCTGTCGGGCGAGCCGCTCGACGCGACCGTCATCTACTACGGCAGCGGCATGGCGACGTCGACCGCGATGCTGGCGCCCGTCCGCTGGCCCGTGCTCGGCATCTTCGGCGACCAGGACCGCGCGATCCCCGTCGAGACGGTCCGCGCGTTCGAATCTTCGCTGAGGGAGCTAGGCGTCGCGAACGAGATCCATATCTATCCGGGCGTCGGCCACGCCTTCGCCAACCCGTCCGGCATGAACTACGCCCCGGAAGCGACCGCCGACGCCTGGGCGAAGACGCTCGAGTTCCTCGAAACGAATCTTCACTGAACCCCCTATGGACGCTTCGCTTCCTCCGGCCGGCACGTCGTCGTCCGAAACCGTCCCTTCCAGCCCTCGCCTCCGTGCGGCGTTCGCGCTCGGCGGCCTGGCGCTGGCCGCCATCGTCATCGCCGGCTTCCTGCTCGCGAGGTCCGGACCGACATCGCCCGCGCCCGTCCCCGAACCGCCCGTATCCGAGACGCCGCGCGTCGAGAGCGCCGCGTTCGCCGACTGGTACCGACCCGTCGACGCCATGAAGATCGGCTTCGCCGCCTGGACGGAGAAGCTCGTGAAGTTCCTGCCGGACGCGCCCCAGATCAGGCCGGCCAAGGGCCTCGCGGACGTCACGAACCTCGCGGAGTACGAGTATCTCCCGGCCGAAGCGAAGGCCATCCTCGAGAAGAACGGCTTCGTCGTCGTTCCGGCGATGCATGCCGAATATTTCGGGCACTACGAGAGCAACCGCTACCGCTACGCGCCCAATTTCGTGACGACGGACGCGATGCTGCATGAGTACCACATCCTGTTCGAGCACCTCCTCGAGAACATCGAGCTCGGCGCCTTGATCGGCGAATCCGCGCTCATGACCGACGGCATGCTTGAGGCGTCGAAGGCGCAGCTCGCCGCCCATCGGGGCACGGCCTGGGAAAACGCCGCCAAACGCAACGTCGCTTTCTTCGCGGTCGGCCAGCGCCTGCTCGATCCGGAATCGGTCCTGCCGACCGAGGTGAAGGACCTGGCGGAAGCCGAACTCGCCCTGATCGAAGCGCATACCGGCATCAGCGCGTCGCCGATCATGAACCTGGGCGCGTCGCCGTCGGTGACGATCGATTCTCCGGCCGGACCGCTCGACCTCGAGATGCTCAAGGAGGATTATTCGCAATACGTCCCGCGCGGCCACTACGACCGCGACGAGCGCCTGAAGCGCTACTTCAAGGCGATGATGTGGTACGGGCGCATGACGTTCCGGCTCAAGGAGGCCGACGAGACCCGCTCGGCGGTCCTGATGACGCTGGCGCTCGACCAGGGCGACAACGCAGCCCGCTGGAACCGCATCTACGAACCCACGGTCTTCTTCGTCGGCAAGAGCGACGACATCACCTACCTGCAGGTGAAGGCGATCGTCGAGGCGGTCTACGGCGACGCCGCCGACCTCCGCGACGAGGCGAAGTTCCTGGCCCTCCGCGAGGAACTGCGCAAGCTCGATCCTCCGCAGGTGAACTCGATCCCGATCTTCAATCAGGACATCCAGCCGGACCGCGAGAAGGAGATCAAGGGCTTCCGTTTCATGGGCCAGCGCTTCACGGTGGACGCCGGCATCATGCAGAAACTGGTCGACCGCGACGTGCCCGGGCGCATGCTGCCGAAGGGTCTGGACGTGCCGGCCGCGCTCGGGTCGGACGAGGCGCTCCGTCTCGTCAAGGCGGTCGACGCCGGCGCCGCGCATCCGAAGTACGACGAGAACATGGGGAAGCTCCGCGCGCACCTGTCCGCCACGCCCGAATCGACCTGGACCCAGAACCTCTACTGGGGCTGGGTGCATGTCCTCCGGACGCTCATCGACCCGCCGCAGGAAGGCTATCCTTGGTTCATGCGGAACGCGGCGTGGACGCGCAAGCAGCTCGTGACGTTCCTCGGTTCCTGGACGGAGCTGAAGCATGACACCATCCTCTACGCGAAGCAGGTCTATGCCGAACTCGGCGGCGGACCGCCGGAACCGAAGGACGATCGCGGATACGTCGAGCCGAACCCGCGACTGTACGCGCGCCTGAACGCGCTCATGCGCATGACGCGCGAGGGCCTCGAGGAACGCGGCATGCTTTCCCCCGGCGACAAGGACAGCCTCGAGCGCATGGAGAAGCTCTCCGGCGATCTCCATGACATCTCCATCAAGGAGCTCACGGGCGCGGCGCTCAGCGACGCGGACTACGAGATCATCCGCTCGTTCGGCGGACAGCTCGAACACATCTGGCTCGAGACCAACCGCGAAAGCATCGAGAAGAGCGGCATGAGCCCGCGCGACTTCCTCGACGAGAATCCTGCGCCGGTCGTGGCGGACGTCGCCACCGACCCGAACGGCACGGTGCTGGAAGAGGGGACAGGCTACGGCTGGACGATCTACGCGCTCGTCCCGGTCGACGGGAAGCTCCGCATCGCCAGCGGCGTCGTCTATTCGCACTACGAGTTCCCTTGGCCGATCTCCGATCGCCTGACCGACAAGAAGTGGCGCACGATGCTGCAAGAGGGCACGGCGCCGGCCACGCACGCCTGGACCGACGTCTTCGTCGCGAAGCCCTAGGACATGAGGCGCGCGGCGTCCATCATCGCGGCCTTCGTCGCGCTCGCCGCGGCGGGCGCGGCGTTCGTGCCGATGCCGAAACCGGCCCCTTCCCCGGGGCCGGTTTCGGTTCCCGCGGCGCCGGCGCTGCCGGCTCCTTCGGCGACCTCGACGCCGGAGTGGACGGCCGAGGGGTACCGCGCGGCCAGGCTCGCCGCGGAAGACGTTTCCGATGAGATCTCGCTGTTCGCGGTGGGCGACCTGATGCCGGGGCGAGGCGTGGAGCGCGCGAAGTCCCGCCGGGAGGCCGGCTGGCTGCTCGGCGGCGTCGCGGCGGCGGTCCGCGCGGCCGACATCGCCGTCGCGAACCTCGAGGCGCCGATCGTCGCCGGCGCGCAGGTCCCGGACGATTCATTGCGCCTGCGCGCGGATCCGGGCATCGAGCAGGAGATCGCCGATGCCGGATTCGACCTGCTCACGCTTGCCAACAACCACGCGCTCGACGCGGGGCCTGCCGGGTTGCGCTCGACGCGCGCGCTCATCGAGGGGCAGGGGATGCTGCATGCCGGCGCAGGCGAGGACGAGGCGGAGGCGCGCGCGCCGCGCACGCTCGTCCGGAACGGCCTGCGCGTCTCGTTCCTCTCCTACGCCGATCCCGCGTTCACCCGCGCCGCCGACCGGGCGCGTCCCGACCGGCCCGGCATAGCCTTCATGGATGCCGCATCGGTCGGCGCGGACATCGCTTCAGCCAGCGGCTCCGATCTCGTGATCGTCATCATGCACGCCGGCATCGAGTACGAAGACGCGCCGAACACGAGGCAACGGGACTTCGCGCGGGCCGCGATCGACGGCGGCGCCGACCTCGTCATCGGGCACCACCCGCACGTCGTCCAGCCGGCCGAGTCGTATAAGGGAAAGCCCATCATCTACAGCCTCGGAAATTTCGTCTTCGATCAAGGGTGGTCGCAGGACGCATCGCGCGGGCTGGCCGCCGACATCCGCCTCGGCAAGGAAGGCGTGCGCGCGATCTACTGGCGCCCGCTCGCCATCGCCCCCTCCGGGCGTCCGGAGTTCGCCGCCGGCGAAGCGGCTGATGCCGTCATCGCGCGCGTCGGGCCCCTCGCGGCGGAGACGGACGCGTTCGTCCCGAGCGCCTCGGGATACGCGCCGGCCAAGATCCGTTCCGCCGCGTTCGCGCGTCGCCCGCGAGGCGATATCTCGGCCGTCCGCGAAGCCGACCTCGACGGCGACGGCATCCCCGAACGCCTGAGGCTCGAACGCGGAAACCTCGTGATCGAGCGCGGAGGCGCCGTCATCTGGTCTTCGCCGGAGGGGTGGTGGATCGACGATTTCGCCGTCGGCGACCTCACGCGCGACGGGCGACCTGACCTGTCGTTCTCGGTCTGGAAATCCGGCGATTACGGCACGTCGAGGCCTTTCTGGGTCACCGAAGAGGACCTCGATGTCCGGAACCACTTCTTCGTCTATCGTTTGGATGACGACGGTCTCATGCCGGTCTGGCAATCGTCGAATCTCGCCGCCCCCAACTGCGCGATCGCGGCGGCCGATGCCGACGGAGACGGCCTGCAGGAGCTCATCGTCGCCGAAGGTTCGTACGACGAGCGGCCGGACTGCCGCGCGCAGCATCTCGCGGTCTGGTCATGGGGCGGCTGGGGGTTCAGCAATCTCTGGCGGCAGGAGATCGCGGACTTCGAAGGCTTCGACGTCCTGCCTGGGCCTTCCGGCGCGCTCATCGCGCATTGACGCGCACCGTTTTCCGTGGTGTCATGGAAGCGAAAGGAATCCCATGCGCAGTTCCGCCAAGACCGTCGCCGCGTATCTGAAGAGCCTGCCGGCCGAACGTCGGAAGGTCGTCGCGGCCGTGCGGAAGGTCATCAAGGAGAATCTGCCGAAGGGCTACGCGGAGACGATGAACTGGGGAGGCATCGCGTACGAGGTGCCGCTCAAGACGTATCCCGTCACCTACAACGGCCAGCCGCTCGCGTACGCGGGGCTCGCCGCGCAGAAGAACAACTACGCCATCTACCTGATGTGCGTGTACTCCAACTCCGCCCACGACGCGTACCTGAAGGCGGAGTTCAAGAAGATCGGCAAGAAGCTCGACATGGGAAAATCCTGCCTCCGCTTCAGACGCCTCGAAGACATCCCGCTCCACGCCATCGGCAAGATCATCGCCTCGACGCCCGTGAAGCGCTACATCGCCCTCTACGAGAAATCACGCAACCGCTGATATGCTCACCACCAAGCGCGCCGTCATCCTGACCGCTCTCCTCGTCGCCGCCGCCTTCGCTGCGAGCCTCTTCGCTTGGCCGCGTCTGCCGGCCATGATGGCCACCCATTGGGGCGCCGACGGCCTTGCTGACGGGTATTCGAACCGCGCCTTCGGGGCCTTCTTCCTCCCCGCCCTGGCCGCGGCCCTGGCCGCCCTGCTCTTGTGGCTGCCGAAGATCGACCCGTTGGCATCGGGCTTCAAGGCCTTCCGGAAGGAATACGACGGCCTGATCGCGCTCATCGCCGGCTTCTTCGTCCTCATCCACGGCACGATCCTCGCCTGGAACCTCGGCGCGCGCTTCGAGATGCTGCAGATCGTCGGGCCAGGCATCGGACTGCTGTTCTTCTACATCGGCGCGATCATGCCGCAGATGAAGCGCAACTGGTTCGCCGGCATCCGCACGCCTTGGACGCTCTCCTCCGACAAGGTCTGGGAGGAGACGCACCGCGTCGGTGGCAAGCTCTTCCGCGCCTCGGGCGTGCTGGCCATCCTCGGCGCCGTCTTCACGGACTACGCCTTCCCGCTCATCATCGTGCCGATCCTGGCCTCCGCGCTCGGAGTGACGATCTACTCCTACCTCGTCTACCGCAAGGGCGCGTGAACCGGAACGCGAAAAGACGGACCCTGCCGGGTCCGTCTTCCGTCTACGGAAGGTAGCGCACGTCTTGGGCGCAATCGAAAGCCGCCTCGAACGGGGCGAGCCCGTCGCACTCGCGCTCCGAAGCCTGCTCTGCGGCTTCGAGCGCGCGCAGTGCTTCCTCCTCGATCTCCTCGGCGGTCTGGCGGTCGCGCCGGCCGAAGAGACGGAACAGCTTGTGGAACATGGCCTCAGCCGATGCTTCCGCTTCCGCCGGCATGGCCGTCATCGTCCTTTTCCTTATCCTCGTCGGGCACGCCTCGGTGCGCCGATGAATGAAGATCGCGCATACGCAGTATGTCTTACGAGGAGTTAAGCCTCCTTGCGCATCCCTAGACGCACGGGCGGAAATTTCCTTACGTCCTTGGTATACTGCCGTCGATGCGCATCCTCTTCACCAAGATCGACGACAAGCGCCACGCGCTCGAGATCGTCCGGAAGGACGGCTCGCGCGACCGCGTCGAACTCGAGACCAAGAGCCTCTGGCTCCATGATTTGACGCACTTCGCCGTCGAATCCGAAGCCGGAGTCCAGGACGGCTTCTGGGGCTTGCTCGCGTCCGGCAAGCGCCTCGCGGAGATGAACGACCGTACCGGCAAGGGGATCGCGGGATACGCCGAAAGGATGGAGGCGATCGAGATGCTCGTCGGCGCGATTTCCGGCGCGCTCTCGGGCGTCCCGCTCGAGTCAGTCACGGAGAACGTCCGCGGATATTTCGCGCACCTGGGCCGTTCCGGCTCGTTCCCGGCCTGGTTCACGGCGGACTATATCGGACGCGTCCAAGGACGCATGCGCAAGCTCGTCGGCCACTGGAACGGCACGCCGTTCGGCGAGACGATGGAAATCGTATGGGAGGAATGAACCCTTGTCCCGAGTGTGGCATGCCGCCGTCCGACGGTAAGACGTGCGGCGGCCTTCTCATGGACCTGCTGGCGATGGAGTCCGAATCCGTCGAGCTCCAGGCGCTGCACTACTACAACGTCGCCACGTACAACATCCAGCACCCCGCCGCCTTCGACCCGGAAGCCTATGCGATCATGCGCGATGCCTTCGTCGAAGCCGTCGATGGCGGCTGGGACGCCCGTGACGCGCGGCGCGAACTCAAGCGCCGGCTCGCTCCTTTCGACGGGCCCCGGAAGGTCCTTCGTCCGGAAGGGGAACGCGTCGCCGTCGCGCGCGCTTGGAGCATGACGATCGGGGATGTGGTACGCCCCGGCGACCCTTCCGCGACGTCGGCCAAGGTGAAGGAGTGGGCGAAATCTGTCAGAATGGAGCTACGATAAGGAATAAGCGATACCCTATGGACGGCCTGGTGCATTTCGAGATCCACGCGACGGAACCGGAGAAGCTGATCGCCTTCTACACCGCGGTCTTCGGCTGGAAGATCGAGAAGTACGAAGGCGTGCCCGGATTGGAATACTGGGGCGTCTGGACGTGCGAGAAAGGCGCGCCGAACGCGATCAACGGCGGCCTCATCCGCCGCAAGGGCGCGGCCGCGGAAAGCGGAGCGCCGGTCAACGCCTTCGTCTGCACGATGCAGGTGGCCGACATCGACGCTACGATGAAGAAAGCGGAGGAAGCGGGCGGCACGCTCGCGCTCGCCAAGCAAGCCATCGGCAGCTTCGCCTGGCAGGCCTACATGAAGGACCCCGACGGCAACATCTTCGGCATCCACCAAGTCATCACTCAAGCCTAACCCCCAATCCATGTCCTACGTCGACGGATTCGCCATGGTCACGAAGAACCCGAAAGCCTATCGCGCGATGGCGCAGCTCGGCGGCAAGCTCTGGAAGAAGTACGGCGCGCTCGCGTACTACGAATGTTTCGGCGACGACCTGCGCGCGAAGCACGTGACACTCCCGTTCCCGAAGATGCTGAAGGCCAAACGCGGCGAGACGGTGGTCTTCTCCTTCATCGTCTTCAAATCCCGCGCGCATCGCGACGCGGTCAACAAGAAGGTGATGGCGGACCCGATGATGAACGACCCCAAATGGGCGAAGCGACCCATGCCGTTCGACATGAAGCGCGTGGCGATGGGCGGCTTCAAGGTCATCGTCCAGCGCTGATCCATGGCGAAGGCGAAGAGGCGCTGTGAATGGCCCGGCGAGGATCCCATGATGATCGCGTACCACGACGCGCAGTGGGGGACGCCGGAGCATGACGACAAGAAGCATTTCGAGGCCTTCATCCTGGACGCGAACCAGGCCGGGCTCTCTTGGCGCACCATCCTCCACAAGCGCGAGAACTTCCGGAAGGCGTACGCCGGGTTCGATTTCGACAAGGTCGCGAAGTTCACGGCCAAGGACGTGCGGCGCCTCATGAACGATGCCGGCATCATCCGCAACCGCCTCAAGGTGGAATCCGCCATCGTGAACGCGCGGAAGTTCCAGGAGATCCGCAAGGAATTCGGGACGTTCGACCGCTACGTCTGGGGTTTCGTCGGCGGCAAGCCGATCCGGAACGCCCACAGGCGGAACAGCGACATCGGCGCGACCTCGAAGGCATCCGACGCGCTCTCCAAGGACCTCAAGCGCCGCGGCTTCAAGTTCGTCGGCTCCACCATCATCTACGCCTATATGCAGGGCGTCGGCATGGTGAACGATCACCTGACGTCCTGCTTCCGTTACAAGACGGCCTCGAAAGCGTAGAATACGGATATGAACCCCAAGAAATCGCTTCTTCTCGCCGCGTTGCTCCTGGCCGGAGCGGGCTGCGCGAGCGACGCTCCGGAACAGCCCGCCAAGCGGCCGCCGGCCCAGACGCCGGAGGACGCGATCTACGTGATCGAAGGCCAGCCCGTCACGTTCGAGGACGGGTTCGCGACGATGACCGAGGCTCCGGAATCTTCGTACGCCGCTCCGCTTCGGTTCTTCGGCGTGCCGACGCAAGGCGACGCCGACGGCGACGGCGATACGGATGCCGCCGTGCTCGTCTCGATGGAATCGCAAGGCAGCGGGACGTTCTTCTACGTCATGCTGGCGGTGAAGGAGGACTGGGGCTATCGCGGCACGGAAGCCTATCCGGTCGGCGACCGCATCGCGCCGCAGACGCTCGAGATGCGCGACGGCCAGGTCATCGTGAACTACGCGGAACGTCCGCCCGGCGCCCCGATGACGGACGAACCCTCGGTCGGCGTCTCCAAATATTTCCGCGTCGAAGCCGGCGAGCTCGTGCCCGTCGAAACCCCCTGATATGGCGATGATGAAAGCGGCGAAGTCCGTACCGGCCTACATCGCCTCGTATCCGAAGGATGTCCAAGCGCGCCTGAAGTCGCTCCGCGCCGCCGTCCGGAAGGCCGCGCCGGGCGCCGAAGAGAAGATCGCCTACGGGATGATCGGCTACAAGCTGTTCGGGCGCCCTCTGGTCTATATCGGCGGCTTTCAGAAGCACGTCGGTTTCTTCGCGATGCCGTCCGCGCGCGTGAAGTTCAAGAAGGAGCTCGCGAAATACGAAGGAGGCAAAAGCGCCATCCAGTTCCCGCACGACGAACCGGTCCCGTACGGGCTGGTCGCCAAGCTGGTGAAGTTCCGGTCGAAAGAGAACGCCAAGAAAGCCAAGTGACATGAAACCGCAGCACCTCATCATTCCGCTCGTCACGATCCTGGTCGCCGTCATCGGATCGCGCTTCACGTCCGTCGGTTTGGCGGAGTGGTATGGAAGCATCAAGCTTCCGCCCTGGACTCCGCCCGGAGGCGTCATCGGGGCCGTCTGGACGACGATCTTCGTCCTCTCGACGGCCGCCGCCCTCATCATCTGGAACGCACCCGCCGCCAAGTCCAAGCTCCCGCTCTTCGCGGCCGTCTTCCTCCTGAACGCCGCGCTGAACGTCGCCTGGAGCTGGCTCTTCTTCGTCCAGCACCGCCTCGCGCTGGCCGCCTGGGAAGCCGTCCTCCTGGACCTCACCTGCATCGCGCTGGTCGTCCTGGCATGGCCCGTGTCGCGCCTCGCCTCGGCACTCCTCATGCCCTACGCCGCCTGGGTCGCCTTCGCCTCGTACCTCACCTTCACCGTGGCGCGGCTGAACCGTTGACGAAAAAACCGGGCTCAAGCCCGGTTTTCGATTTCGGCGAGACGTTCGTCGAAGCGCTGGTGCGCCGCCATGTTTCCGGCAAGCTCGGCTTCGAATTTCAACTGGTTTCCGGCGAAGCCGTCGACCGCCGTCGTCAGACTATCGAGCCGCTTCTCGACACCATCGATCTTCGCATCGAGCCGCTTCTCGACACCATCGATCTTCGCATCGAGCCTCGTTTCGAGTCCGACAAACCGCTTCTCCATTTCGGAGAAGCCGGTATTCACCGCATCGAGCACGTCCGTCAGGGTGGGTTCCTGCATAGGAATCATTATATTGATGATACCACGGCCTATCAAAAGCGGCTTCGCGATGTCAACGGATGCAGCGTATTGACACATGTACGGGCGTTTCCCTAGGTTCGCGCCATAACTCCTAGCGTGAACCTATGCAGGAAGTGAAAGGGTCCGGGACGGGAACGGCGGTGGCGGAGAAGCTCTGCCCGAAGTGCGAGAAACCACTGGTCCAGCGGAAGAGCAAGTACGGCACGTTCCTCGGCTGTTCCGGCTACCCGAAGTGCACGCACATCGATCGACCCGCGAAATAGCCGCCAGCGACGCCCTCTTGCGTGAAAGGCGGCGATTCGTGGTAGGTTTTGATGCTCCGCGATGCGGAGCTGGTGGAGGGCCAGGTCTTGAACCCCGCCCCTGCGAAGAGCGCCGATCGGCGCTCTTTCGCGTTCTGTTGACATGTTGACCCGAACCCATGCTAGCGTCTTCACATGGCAAAAACGCGCACCAAAACCCTACATGTCTTCATCGATGAGTCAGGGAATTTTGATTTCACCGACCAAGGAACGAAACACTTCGTCTTGACGGCGGTTTCCACGTTCTTGCCCGTCCATCGTCGGACCGGGTTCCTGAACCTTCGGTACGAACTGCTGGCGCAAGAGCACGATCTCGAGTATTTTCACGCCACCGAGGATAAGCAATTCGTGCGAGACCGTTTTTATGCGATGCTTGCCGGCATCGAAGGGATGCGAATCGATGCCGTCATCGCCCGTAAGCGGGAGCTGGCGGGTTTCTTGGCCCTCGATGACGCGCTCTACGGCACGATGCTTCATTGCATCCTGGCGCAGATCTTCCACCGGCACGACATCGCAGAAGTGCGGGACATCGTGGTCGTCATCGGGGCCCTCTTCACCGGCAGGAAGCGCGACCTGATCCTCAAGAAGCTGAAGGTGCAATTGAAGAAAATGACGTCCAAGCCGTACCGGATTTACTTCCATCGGGTGATGGCCGATATCAATTGCCAAATCGCGGATTACTGTGGGTGGGCCATCTACGTCGCTTTCGAGCGCAACGAAAGGCGACCGCTGAGCTCAATCAAACACCTGCTCAAACATAAATTCCAAGTGTTTTGAAGCAAAAAAAGACCACCCCGCCTACCTCTTGCGAGGAGAGCCCGGGGGCTCTTTTCAGCGGGGTGGAACCTTTGTCTTCAGGATAGCTGCGGTCTTCCCGTTTGTCAAATGCGGGTGCTATCGTGATGGGGATATGATCATCCGACGCGCCAACGAGCGGGGACACGCCGACCATGGCTGGCTGAAGACATGGCACACGTTTTCCTTCGCCGACTATTTCGATGAGGAGTGGATGGGCTTCAAGTCGCTCCGCGTGATGAACGAGGACTTCATCGCGCCGGGGAAGGGGTTCGACCTGCACCCGCATCGCGACATGGAGATCTTGACGTACGTCATGAAGGGCGCCCTCCGGCACATGGACACGATGGGCAACAACGAAATCATCCGCGCCGGCGAATTCCAACGCATGACCGCCGGCACCGGCGTCCAGCACATGGAAATCAGCGCCACCCAGGACGAGGAGACGCACCTGTATCAGATCTGGATCCTGCCGAAGGAGAAGGGGCTGGAGCCGAGCTACGAGCAGAAGGCCGTCTCCGATCTTCCGGCTTACGACCTGAACACGTCTCCCGACCAAGCCATGTCACCCCCGCGAAAGCGGGGGTCCATTTCCTCCAGCACTAAAACGTTGGTAGCCAGTCCCGACGGCCGCGACGGCTCCCTGACGATCCATCAGGACGCCGAGGTGTGGCTGTATCGGCTGGAAGCAGGGAAGGAGGTGACGATCGAGGTTCCGGAGGGAAGGGCGGGGTGGGTTCAAATCGTGAATGGTGAGGTGGAGGTGGGAGGGGAGAGGCTTCACGCGAGCGATGCTGCCGGGATGATCGAAGGAAATCGTTTCAAGTCTGCCGCGACCGCAGAATTCATGGTTTTCGTCGTATGAGCAACATCCTGAAATTCGTCGTCCTCGCCGCTTTCGGGTTCATCTTCATCAAGATGGTCCTCCCGACCACGCTCGATACGATGATCGAGAACGCGCGAGTACAGACTTCGCCCGGCTCACGCTGACATGCCCGACAAGTTCTCTAAGGAGGTCGGCATAGCGTTACCCCGAGCTCGTCACCTGTAACTTAACGACACCCACCCCATTCGGAATACTAACTCGTCCAATTCTTTGAAGGACGCGAAGGAGTGGTTCATTCGGGTCAACGACGTGCAATGTACCACCGCTCTCTTCTAGTAATTCTTGTATAAACATTGTCGCCAGACCCTGTCTTCTGAAGCGCTTTGCAACGGAAATACCGGATAACCCTTCATCCATCCAGCTGTACGCAATGGCAGGCATGTTCTTAATGAAGAGGACCTCGGCACAGAGCCCAAAACCTGCGGCCTCCACGCCAAATCCTGCGCGACGGAGTTCGTGCTTTTCAAATAGCATTACTTTTTTATCGAAAACCAGCGCCATGACTTCATGATGCCCAGATCTTGATCGTATGGCCAGCCCATGGGATCATCTGGCCATATGGCCGGGTCCCATTCTTACGTCATCACGAAGTCCAATAATCGGACCGAAAACGAGGCGATCGCGTTTCTATTGAAGCAAAATCCGCGGTTTATCCATCCTGATAAGGAGGGACGGAAGCGGATTATGGAGTCCCTTAAGTTAGACAAAAAGTTTTCACGTGCCTTCGACTTGGTCATCGTCGGCAAGCATACCAATCATGAAAAGGCCATCGAGGCTCTGACAACCGAGCCGGTCACACTGATCGAATTAAAGACAACCAAGAAGAAGCATTTGAAAAATCCCGAAGGATTCTTCTTCGGCGCAACGAAGAACGAGTTTGATCTGGCCGAGAAAATGGGGGACGGATACATGTTCTGTTTCGTGAGCCTGCATCCTGAAAGCCTCTCCTACGCATTACTGACTCTCAAGGAGTTGGAGAAGCGCATCAGGACCAAGAGGCTTCAGTATCAAATCAATTTGTAGTATGAAACGAACCCACGCGCTTGGTACGCAGGGCGAGAAGGATATCGTGAGGTCCGTGCCATGCCCGAACTGCGGCAAGCTCCTCATGGAGCTCCCCAAAAACTATCCCTTGTACGACGTTCAGTGCACGGGCTGCTCTTTTCGTGCGCAGGTGAAGACGAACAATTCGAAGCCGAAGGATAGTATTTTTGGCGCGGGTTGGCAGATCATGGACAAGGTCCTGAAGTCCGGCTACATGGTCCCGGCTCTCATTGCAAATTTTACGTGGTACGAAGGTGGAATGACACGGCAAGAGGTTCGCTTCTACCCCTTCGTACCCAGGAAGCACCTTCATAAGTACAAGCTCTCTGAAAAAGCGAGACGTGCCGGTCACGAAATGTTTACGTATAGGGGTTTGAATAACTTGCCCTATTTCGTGCTTCATAAGAGGTAAATATTTGAAAGGGTATACAAACACATGAATCTCCGAGATATTTTGCAGAAAATCTGCGCTGAATATTCAACCGCCGTTACTGAGCCCTTTGGCGGTCACCCACTCGCGAGCTTCATCCGGAATGAGCCAGGGAAGGTGCTGGCACCTTTTTTGACCGATGACCTTGTTGTATTGGGCTCGCCCGGAAAGGGTAATTGGGCGGGGGTGCCATGGATCGTGATCTATAACAAGAATGAAACGGACGGACCACAAGAGGGATTATACGTTGACTACCTCTTCTCTTCCGATTTTCAGCGTGTCTACCTCGCCCTAGGTCACGGCGTGTCGCGACCGATCGAAAGAGAGGGTAAAAAGCAGGCATTGGATAGAATTGCAGCAGAAATCCAAGAGATTAGGGTGAACTACCCCCTCAAGCTCGACGGTTTTGTCGCAGATAACAAGTTAAGTCTTTCGAAAACGGGTTTGGGTGCAAACTACGAGCATACGACGGTCTATTATCGCGAGTATCATTGTGCTGAGCTCGTTGATAACGATGCGCTTGTTCGTGATCTGCAAGGCCTCCTGGCCTTCTACCAACATTACCTCCTTGAATCATCAGTGCTTACTGTTGAAACCGACTTTTCGGGCTCTGCAAGTGTCGAGGAGGGTAAAAGAATTCTAAAACAACACTACGTTCGTGAGCGAAACCCATCAATCATCAAGAAAGCGAAACAACTCGCCATCTCGAAAAATGAGAGATTGAACTGTGAGATTTGTGGTTTTTCCTTTCAAGAACGATATGGGTCTAGGGGTAAGGACTACATCGAAGGACACCACAGAAAGCCGGTGTCTGAAATGCAAGAAGGAGATGTAACTCGGGTCGAAGATATTGCCCTCATATGCTCGAATTGCCATCGCATGATTCACGCCAAGGATCCCTGGCTGTCTATCGAAGAAATGCGCGGCATATTGGAGTAGTTCTGCTAGAACAAAAGAAGGCTATACAGCCTTCTTTGTATTTCTGGTGGAAATGGATTCCCGCCTGCGCGGGAATGACATGTATGGATGACGACCTTGGGCGCTGGACCCCGGCCTCCGCCGGGGTGGTTAGGTGGGGTCTCGATGGAATTAGGAGAAGGTAATTTCTCCTTCTTTCACCCCGACTTTCACCGTCGATTCCTCTTTGATGGCGCCATCCAAGAGCATGACCGCGAGTTTGTTCAAGATGACATCCTGAATCAACCTCTTGAGCGGCCGCGCCCCAAAGCTCGGATCGTACCCCCGCTCCACCAACAGCTTCTTCGCAGCAGGTGAGACTTCGAGCGTGATGTGCTTGTCCTTCAACCGCTCCTGCACGCGCGCCAGCTGGACGTCGACGATGCGTTCGAGGTGGATGGGTTTCAGCGCGTGGAAGACGACCGTCTCGTCGACGCGGTTCAGGAATTCGGGCTTGAAGGACTGCTTCAGGAGTCCCATGACGCGTTCGTGGAGGGTCTTGTCGGCGTCTTGTTCCTCGTCGGTCGAGAAGCCCATCACGCCGCTCCGCTTGCCGAGCTCGAGGATCTCCTCGGAGCCGACGTTCGAGGTCATGATGATGATGGTGTTCTTGAAGTTCACCGTCCGGCCCTTGCCGTCGGTCAGGCGCCCGTCGTCGAGGATCTGGAGGAGCGCGTTGAAGACTTCCGGATGCGCTTTCTCGATCTCGTCGAAGAGCACCACCGAATACGGCCGACGGCGGATCTGTTCGGCCAGCTGGCCGCCTTCCTCGTGGCCGACGTAGCCGGGAGGGGAGCCGATCATGCGGGCCACGGAGTGGCGCTCGCCGTACTCCGACATGTCCAGGCGCACCATCGCGTCCTCGTCGTTGAACAGGAAGGACGCCAGCGACTTCGCCAGCTCGGTCTTGCCCACGCCGGTCGGGCCCAGGAAGATGAAGGAACCCGCCGGTCGGTTCTCCTCGGCCACGCCCGCGCGCGAGCGGCGCACGGCGTCGGCCACGGCCTTGATGGCCTCCTCTTGGCCGACCACGCGCTTGGCGAGCTCGTCCTCAAGGTGGACCAGCTTCTGCTGTTCGGAAGCGAGCATCTTGGAGACCGGGATGCCGGTCCACTTCGAGACGACGTTGGCCACGTCCTCCTCGTCCACCTCCTCTTTGAGGAAGCGGTGGCCCTTCTGGAGCTTCTTCAGCGTCTCCTCGGCCGCCTTGAAGGCCGCCTCGGCTTCGGGAATCTGCCCGTGGCGGATCTTGGCGACGGCGTCAAGGTCGCCCTTGCGCTCGGCGATGTCGGCCTCGCTCTTCAGCTTGTCGATCTTCTTCTTGCCTTCGCGGATGGTGGTGATGGCGTCCTTCTCGTTCTTCCAGCGCAGTTCCAAGCCGCCGGCCTTCTCCTTGAGCTCGGAGAGGTCCTTCTCGACCTCCTTGAGGCGCGACTTCGCGTGCTTGTCGGATTCCTTCTCGAGGGCGCGCTTCTCGATCTCCAGCTTGGTGATGTCGCGCTTCAAAGCGTCCAGTTCCTGGGGCTGGGAATCGATCTGCATGCGGAGGGCCGAGGCGGCCTCGTCGATGAGGTCGACGGCCTTGTCCGGCAGGAAGCGGTCGGTGATGTAGCGGTTGGAGAGGGTCACGGCGGCCACGATGGCCGCGTCGGTGATGCGCACGCCGTGGTGCAGGTCGTACTTCTCCTTGATGCCGCGCAGGATGGCGGTGGCGTCCTCGGCCGAGGGTTCGTCGACCGTGACCGGCTGGAAGCGGCGGGCCAGGGCGCCGTCCTTCTCGATGTGGCGTTGGTATTCCTTCAAGGTGGTCGCGCCGATGCAGCGAAGTTCGCCGCGCGCCAAGGCGGGCTTCAAAAGATTGGAAGCATCCATCGCGCCGTCGGAACCGCCCGCGCCCACGAGGGTGTGAAGCTCGTCGATGAACAGGATGACGCCGCCGGCCGATTTTTCGATTTCCTTCATCACGGCCTTGAGGCGCTCCTCGAACTCGCCGCGGAACTTCGTCCCGGCGATGAGCGCGCCCAAATCCAAAGCGACCACGTCCTTGCCTTTCAGCGTCTCGGGCACGTCGCCGGAGACGATGCGCTGGGCCAGGCCTTCGACGATGGCGGTCTTGCCGGTGCCGGGTTCGCCGATCAGCGCTGGGTTGTTCTTGGTGCGGCGCGAGAGCACCTGGATGACGCGGCGGATCTCCTCGTCGCGGCCGATGACCGGGTCGAGCTTCTCGGCCTTGGCCAAGCGCGTGAGGTTGCGCGAATACTTCTCGAGGGCCTGATAGGTGGCCTCGGGTTCAGGGGAGGTGACGCGCTGGGAGCCGCGGATGTCCATCAGGACCTTGAGCACCGCGTCGAGGTTCACGCCCATCTCAAGAAGGAGGGCGCCGGCTTCGTTCTTGGTCTCGAGCAGGCCGAGCAGGAGGTGCTCGGTCGAGACGTATTCGTCCTTGAAGCGCTCGGCGATCTTGTGGGCTTGGCGGATGGCGAGGTCGAGCGTCCGCGAGACGTGCAGGTGCGCCGTGCCGCCGCCTTGGACGTCGGTACGGATGATACCGGCCTCGGCGCGGCTCCGGACGGCCGACGGGTCGATGCCGACCTTCTTGAAGACGGACACCACGACGCCGTCCTCCTGGCGGAGGAGGGCGGAGAGGAGGTGCAGGGGCTCAAGGACCTCGGAACCGGCCTCCTGGGCCAGATTCTGGGCTTCCTGGAGGGCTTCCATGGCCTTGGTCGTGAAGCGGTTGTTCTGGGGCATAGTCCTTGGCGAAAACCGTTAGAGGTTGCTTGTGGAAATGGGTCCCGGCTCTCGCTGCGCTCGGCCGGGATGACAGATGGGCGTATTAGCACTCACATTGTAAGAGTGCTAATACGGGGTGTCAAGCGAATATCGAACTCCCCCTGCCCCCTCTTTAGCAAAGAGGGGGATCCGGATATCAAACGTCCT
>CAYNUS010000004.1:0-92693 GCA_964400625.1 uncultured Gammaproteobacteria bacterium | reverse complement strand
GCAAGGGCTACAAGTTCTCGACCTACGCCACCTGGTGGATCCGCCAGGCGATCACCCGCGCCCTCGCCGACCAGTCGCGCACCATCCGCATCCCGGTGCACATGGTCGAGACCATCAACCGCTTCCAGCAGATCGAGCGCCAGCTCATCCAGGACCTCGGCCGCGAGCCGCTGCCGGAGGAGATCGCCGCCGAGATGGGCGAGTCCGTCGAGAAGGTCCGCCACATCATCCAGATCTCGCAGGACACCGTCTCGCTCGAGGCGTCCGTCGGCGAGGACGACGAGGACTCGACGCTCGAGGACTTCATCGAGGACGTGAAGAACGTCTCGCCGGACCGCGCCGCCGCGCTCCAGCTCCTCCGCGACTACGTGAACGAGGTCATCAAGGACCTCTCGCCGCGCGAGCAGAAGATCCTGGAGATGCGCTTCGGGCTCACCGACGGCGTGGCCCACACGCTCGAGGAGGTCGGCAAGGAGTTCGACGTCACGCGCGAACGCATCCGCCAGATCGAGGCCAAGGCGCTCGAGAAGATCCAGGCCCACACGGGCATCTCGAAGCTCAGGGACTATTGACCTGCCGGAGCCGGGCTGATACGAATCTATCCACAGGGGTCAGTCGCCAAGGCTGGCCCTTTTGGTAAGGTGGATTCAGTCCCGGTCTTTCCAACGACGGAGGTACGCCATGCTCGGGAAAATGAACGCCTGGGTCCAGGCGAACCGCAATCGTCTGGGCGAGACCGGCGTGACGTTCATGCTGGTCTGGCTCTGGGTGACCCTCGTCCTGATGGTCATGAACCTGTACGCGATCAAGTCCGGCACGGTGGGATTCGACGTCCTGCCGAAGCTCTACGACGAGATCCTGCCGTACCCGCTGAAGTCGCTCTTCGCCTCCAGCTCCCCCGGCGAGACGTTCCTCTGGGCCTTCTTCGGGGCCTGCGTCATGGCGCCGCTCGTCGAGGAGACGTTCCGCGCGGGGCTCTGCGAGCTCTGCACCGGCGACCAGCCGGACAAGGCGAAGCACGTGTTCGTGCTCCTGGCGGGCTCCTTCCTGGGGTTCGGCCTCCTGCACGGCGGCGGCTACTTCAGCATCTTCATCCAGGGCTCGCTGGGCCTCCTGCTCGGCCGCCTGTGGTTCCGCACCATCCGCGGCGCCGACGGGTCGACGAACAAGCTGTGGGCGTTCTCCATGAACGTCTTCGTCCACGCGGCGTACAACTTCTGCGTGCTGGGCGTCCAGCTCCTCGTCCTCCGCACGCACCTGTAACGCGAAACCCCGCTCGCATGAGCGGGGTTTTTTCGTTCCGGGATTCAGTTCGCGTAGCCCGCGGGCGTCTCGCCGGGGGCGAGCGGCGCGCCGATGGCGTAGTCCGTGAAGAGGCTGACGTCGACGTCGCGGACGCGCTTGGCCCAGGCGTCGCCGTAGAGCTGGCGGGCGTGGGTTTCGCTCTGGATCCAGCGGAGCACGCCGTTCGGCTCGACCGCGTAGGTCTTCGGATCGCTCTGGATCTTCACCAGATACGCGCCTTCCTTCATCTTCATGTTGGCGCCGAGGCCGATCGTGCCGAGCTGGGTGTCGTAGACGCGCAGGACCTTCGAGAAGTCCTCGCCGTACCAGGAGCGGTACACGTCGAGGTGAGGGAAGGCGCGGCGCTTGCCGCCTTCGTAGCGGTAGACGGCGGGGCCGGCGCCCTTGATGAGGTCGCCTTCGCGGAGGAAGACGAACCAGAAGTCGCGGGAGACGGAGGCGTTGCCGGAAGCGTCGAGCGAAGTGACGCGCGCCTGGTGCAGGGCGCCGGGCGTGAGGCCCGTGAGCGTGATCTCATGCGAGGTCGTGAACGCGGAGGATTCGGCGCGGCCGGAGAAGTTCAGTTCCGGGCCGTAGCTCACCTCGAAGCGCGAAGGCTCGTCGGTGGTCCAGGTCATCTTGGCGGTGCGGGCCGCGGCGTCGAAGCGGTCGATGACGGCCGGAGCCGTGAGGGTCGGCGCGACCTGGTCGTTCGCGTCGACGGGCGTCGTCGGGATCGAGTCCGTCGGTTCCGGCGCCCACGTGCCGACGGTCGAGACGGGCGCCACGAAGTGCGAGGAGACCGGCACACCGGCGGCGTTCAGTCCCTCGAGGCGCAGCTGGAAGGCCGAAGTGATCGGCGGCGGATACCAGAGGTGGACGCCTTGCGCGACGGGCGCGGTCGCGATCGGCGCGTAGGATGCGCCGGCGTCCGTCGAATAGGAGAGGCGGACGGAGGCGATGTCCGGAAGGTTGGTGTACCAGGCGAGATGGGCGGGACCGGCGGCCGGCAGGGCGGCGAAGGCGGCGGGAACGGTGAGCGCGAAGACGTTGTCGGTGCGCGTCGTCGGCGTGCTGTCGTCGGTCGTGCGGAAGGAGAAGGGGTTCGGATACGGCCCGGCCGCGAGGGCGTTGCCGGCGAGGTCCTTGGCGGCGATGCCGAAGCTCTCGTCGACGTTGTTGCCGTACGGGAAATGGCCGACCGTCACGACCGCTCCGACCGCGGTGAACGCCCAGTTGCCGGGGTTGCGGGCGGAGGCGGGGACGAGGCTGGCCGGGTCGACGTCCTCGCTGAAGGTGAGGATGAGGTCCGCGCCGCGATAGACGTCGATCGAGCCCGCGGCAGGGTTCGAGGCGATCAGGACGGGCCCGGCCTCGTCACGTTCCGTCACGGCTTCCGTGGCGTCATCGGCGGCGAAGGGCGTCAGGCCGGCGCCGGCGTAGGAAACCTCGAACCGCGCGGCGGAGGTCGTGAGCGGCAGGTTCGCCGGGTCGAGGACGATCTCGACGAGAGCCGGATCGGCCGACGGGGCGGCGACCCGGACCTTGGAGATCGCGAGCGGCGCGCCGTCATAGGCGACGGCGAAACCGGCGGCGTCCTGGAGGCTCCAGGTCCCGGCAGGATTCGCCACGGCGACCACGGCGCGGTCGATGCGCCCGTCGTGATTGAAGTCGCGGAGCGCGATCGAGACGACGTCGCCCGCGGCCGCGGCGGCGGGCAGGGCGGACATGAGCAGGCCGAGTCCCGAGGCGGCCAGCGCAAGCAAGGAGGATTTTCGCATATGCCCGTATCTTAGCAGTTTTTAGGGTGGAATGGTACAATCCGCACGATGCGTTTCGAAAACGGCCGCCATCGTGAACATGAAAAGGCGTGGCTGAAGGCGTTCGCCGCCCTCGGCCTCATCGCCGCCGGTTTCGCGTTGGGAAGCTCCATCCACGGCAACGAGGACGCCGCCGAACTGGTGCGCGCGTTCGGCTATTTCGGCGTCTTCCTGGCGTCGATCGTGAGCGGCTTCAACCTGGTGGTGCCGGTCCCGGCCGCCGCCTTCATCCCCACGTTCCTCGCGGCGGGCCTCGATCTCTGGATGACGATCGTCGTGATGTCGCTCGGGGTCACGCTCGCGGATTCCATCGCGTTCCTGATCGGCAGCGCCGGGCGTTCCTTCGCGCGCGACGGCGTGGCCGGGAAGGCGGTGCGGCGGCTCGAGAAGCTTCGGGAGCGCTCGCCGGCGGCGCCGCTCGCCGTCCTCGCGGTCGTCGCGGCGTTCGTGCCGCTGCCGAACGAGATCGTCACCCTGCCGCTCGGGCTCATGGGCTACCGTTTCCGCGCCGTCTTCGCGACGGTGCTCTGCGGCAACCTCGTCTTCAACGCGCTCTTCGCGCACGGCGTGGCCGGCGTCTACGGCCTGCTCTAGACGAAACTGGCCTCGAACGCGCGTTTCCGCGCGGCTTCGACCTGCGCGGCGGTCAGGATGCCGCGTTCGACGAGGAATTCCTGCTCCTGATGGAGGTGCGTCTGGTACATCTCGGGGCCGTCGGTGCAGAGGACGAACGGGACGTCGTGCGCGATCAGCTTCGCGAACGTCTCCTTGAGCGCGCGGACGTCCGGCAGGACGCTGTTCTTGAGGTTCGAGGTCGGGCAGATCTCGAGGGTGATGCCGGAGGCGGCCACGCGGCGCATGAGGGCGTCGTCGCGCACGCACTGCACGCCATGCCCGATGCGATCCGGACGGACCTCGTCGACCACGAAGCGCATCTCGTCGAGCTGGCGTTCCTCGCCGGTGTGGACGGTGACGCCGAGACCGGCGGCCTTGGCCTTGCGGAAGTGCGGCAGGTGCTTGCGCATCGAGAACGCGCGGTGGTTC
The DNA here is from genome assembly GCA_964400625.1 of uncultured Gammaproteobacteria bacterium. Lineage (GTDB taxonomy): Bacteria > Patescibacteriota > Patescibacteriia > SG8-24 > DYFX01 > DYFX01. The sequence continues at coordinate 88,545 of CAYNUS010000004.1, read as the reverse complement.
GGTCCGGCCAGGTCGATGCCGACCACGCCGCGCCCCGCGTACTTGATGGCCTTGTCGACGAGGATCATGTTCTGCTCCGGCGGGAAGCCCCGGTCCATGATGAGGATGAGGCCGGCCTTCACCTGCGGATATTCGAGGAGCGCCTTGTCCATGCCCCAGACCGCCGACATGATGATGTTGTCGAGATCGCGCTCGCCGCCGCGGTTGCGCTTCATCGGGTTGAAGCGCAGCTCGTGCAGGACGATGTTGCCGCGGCGGTAGGCGCCGTCGATGACGGCCTTCACGGATTCCTCGATGGCTTCCGGCGACGATTGGATGAGTTCCGTCCAGCGGAAGAAACGCTCGTGCATCTCGTCGAGGTTCCGGTTGCGCTCGCGGCCGCGCATCGTGATCATCGCCTCGAACTCCCAATAGCTCTTGGTGGGAAGCTTGATGCCTTGGCGGTGCGCGATCGACCACAAGATGGACGGCCGCACGGAGGCGCCGAGGTGGTTGTGGAGGTCGGCGAGCGGTTTCCGCGTGCGTTGGGGCATAGGGAGGGTTTCGGCCAGTATACGCCGAAAGAAAGGGCTTGGCGACGGTGTCGTAGGGCTGTAGGCTCAGCACATGAACCGGATCTCCTTCCTCGTCATCGGCGCGTTCATCCTGGCGGGCCTCGGTCTCGCCGGCCATGCGCGCCTCTACACGGTCTCGGTCTCCGACACGGAGGCCGGTTTCGACGCGCCGGAGGAAATGCCGGAAGAACAGGTCCTCTCGATCGAGGAACGCATGCGCCGCGAGCTCGCCGACTGGAAGCGTCCCGAGGGACCGCCGCGCGTGGCCTTGCAGGCCGGGCATTGGAAGGCGGCCGAGGCGCCCGACGAGCTCGAGAACCTGCGCGCCAACGGCACGAGCGGCGGCGGCAAGCGCGAGTGGGAAGTGAACCTGGAGATCGCGCGGAAAGCCAAGCCGCTGCTCGAGGCGCGCGGCATCGTCGTGGAGATCCTGCCGACCACGATTCCGCCCGACCACTACGCCGACGCCTTCGTCGCCATCCACGCCGACGGCAATCCCGACACGACCGTCTCCGGCTACAAGGCCGCCGCCCCGAGGCGTGACCTGACCGGCAGCGCGTCGTCGCTCGCGATGCTGCTCGACCTGAAGTACGAGGAGGCTACGGGCCTGCCGTACGACCCGAACGTCACCCGCAACATGCGCGGCTACTACGCCTTCAACTGGCGACGCTACGAGCATTCGCTCCACCCGATGACCCCGGCCGCCATCCTGGAGACGGGATTCCTGACGAATCCGCGCGACCGCCGGATCATCGTTTCCGACCAGGCGAAAGCGGCGAGGGGATTGGCCGACGCCGTACTCGCGTTCCTCGAGGAGCGCGGACTTCTCGCGCCGGCGTCTTGACGCGCGCCGCCTCGAGGCGTATGTTCAGGCGTCGGACGACGCCGAACAAGGAGGCACCGAATGCATGATGACGATCGCCCGCACCTGTTCCTTCCCATGGTCATCGAGACCACGCACCGCGGCGAACGCGGCTACGACATCTTCTCCCGGCTCCTCAAGGACCGCATCATCCTCCTGCAAGGGCCCGTGACGGAAACCGCCGCCGCGGTCATCGTGGCCCAGCTGCTCTTCCTGGAGAACGAGGACGCCAAGTCCGACATCTACCTGCACATCAACTCGCCCGGCGGACTGGTGACGGCAGGCCTCGCGATCTACGACACGATGCAGTACATCCAGGCGGACGTCTCGACGATCTGCATGGGCATGGCGGCCTCGATGGGCGCCTTCCTGCTCTGCGGCGGCGCCAAGGGCAAGCGCAGGATCCTGCCGAACGCGGAGGTGATGATCCATCAGCCGCTCGGCGGCGCCCGCGGCCAGGCCACCGACATCCAGATCCAGGCCGCCCACATCCAGCGCACCAAGATGCGCCTGAACCGCCTCATGGCGGAACACACCGGCCAGACGATCGAAAAGATCGCCGCCGACACCGACCGCGACAACTTCATGGACGCCGAGGAAGCCAAGGCCTACGGCCTGGTCGACGAGGTCATCGTGAAGGCGCCGATCAAGAAGGCCTAAGCCCCCGAAAAGAGGGCTTTTTTCATGCGGAATTCCGAGGGTCTTGCGTGCCGGGGGCGGTTTTCAGGAGACTGGGAACGGGACTTGATAGGTTTGAACCCATCGTGTATGCTGTTCCCGTCCGTAAAAAAGAAGCGAACGTTCCGAGGTAGCTCAGCGGTAGAGCAGTGGACTGTCGAAGCTAGCACCAGCGTCCGATGCGCGTGGAAGACATGCGTACGGACGGTGGGCGCAGGGCGCCGGTTCTGCGGCGCAGGTTGCAAGGGGAAGTACTTCGTCGATCGACGACGGAAGAAACTCAAGCGGCTTGCGCTGGCCTACAAGGGCGGTGCATGCGAACGTTGCGGATACGCCAAGTGCGAATCCGCGCTCACGTTCCATCACCGGGAACCGGCACACAAGGATTTCAGCATTTCCGCGGACGGCGCGACGCGCTCATGGGCGAGGATCCGATCCGAGCTCGATAAGTGCGCCCTGCTGTGCGCGAATTGCCATGCGGAAGTCCATCAGGCAGCACGTTCCGGCGAGGCCGGAAGTGAAAACATCGGGTGAATTCGGCGAACGTCCGTCCGACCAACGCCGAGCCAAGCGCCGCGCAAGCGGCGAAGGTGTAGAGACTATCCCGCAAGGGAGTACTCCGAAGCGCATGCTTCGGCGGAAGCGCCCGACCCCCGAAAGGGGAGATGACATAGTCCAGTCGCTAGCACTGTAATCCATTGGTCCTGGGTTCGAATCCCAGCCTCGGAGCCAGCAAGACACATCACGCAAGTGGTGTGTTTTGCTTTCCGTGCGCCCGCGTCATCTGTTAGGATGAGGTCGCATCACCCCGCCATATGCCAGGCATAAAGACCAAGGCGACCAAGGGAAGCGTCACCGCGTTCCTCAAGACGATCCGACCGGAGGAAAAGCGGGTGGATAGCGCGGTCTTGCTTGAGATGTTCAGGAAGATCACCGGCGAGAAGCCGGTGATGTGGGGCACCAGCATCGTGGGCTTCGGGAAGTATCACTACAAATCCGAGAGGAGCGCGCAGGAGGGCGACTGGTTCCATGTGGGTTTTTCCCCGAGAAAGCAGTATCTGGCCCTCTATATCCTGGCTTGGAAGATGGAGGATCCAAAACTGCTGGCCAAACTGGGGAAATACAAACGAGGCGGAGGGTGCCTCTATGTCAAGCGCCTTTCCGACGTCGACATGAAGGTCCTGGCGAAACTCATCAAGGATATCTACCTGTACAGGAAGAAGATCCATAAGAAGGAAGAGCGGTTGCGCGACGCGAAAGACGCGTAGGGCGAGCCGACCCTGAACTCCATGCCTCAACCCCCGAATCTCCTGAACGACGACGGCACGGCCTCGATGGCGACCATGCTGCTCATGTCGCATCACGCTTTCCGGCGCGACATCGCCCGGTTCATCCGGGCCGTCGCCCAGATCAAGGCGGGCGACGCCTCGCGAACCGAGGCGGTGCGCGACGAATGGGTGAAGAGCTATCATCAGGCGCTGCACGGCCACCATATGTTCGAGGATGCCAACGTCTTTCCGGACGTCTTGGCCAAGCGCCCCGAGCTCGGATCGTCCATCCAGAAGCTGACGGAACAGCACCATCTGATCGACCCCATGCTCGCGGAGGGGGACGCGGCCTTCGCCGACCTAGCCCACCCCGAACGAGCCGAAGCCGTCTTGGAGGCGCTGAAGTCGTTGCTCGATCAGCATCTCGCACTCGAGGAGGCGGAAATCACGCCTTCGCTGCGCGACGGGAAGCAGTTCCCGACGCCGCCCGACGAGAAAGCGGCGGCCATGTACGCCGAAGGCTTCGCCTGGAGCATGCAAGGCATCGCGCCGGAGGTGCTCGAGCTGGTCGAGAAGATGCTGCCGGACATCCTGACGGCACGGCTCCCGGCCGCCCGCGCCGCGTTCGACGAGCACTGCGAGCGCGTGTGGGGCGCGTACGAGACGGGATCGGCGACGACGCCGGTGCCGACGGCGTTTTGAATCAGTCCATAAACTGGAAGATATGCAAAAGTTCATCGTCCTCTATTGCATGCCCGTCGCGGGACTCGAAGCCTGGATGAAGATCCCGGAGCAGGACCGCAAGGCGGAGGAAGACCGTCTCAAGGCCAAGTGGGACGCGTGGATGGCGACCCACAAGGGCATGATGACCGGCCCGACCGCCGGCGTCGGCAAGACCAAGCGCGTCACGACGCAAGGCGCGTCGGACGCCAAGAACGACGTCATGCTGTATTCGATCGTGCAGGGCGAATCGCAGGAGGAGATCGCCAAGGCCTTCGAGGGCCACCCCCACCTGGAGATCCCCGGTTCGTGGATCGACGTCTCCGCCGTGAACTTCCTGCCGGGGATGGAGGCCTGAGGACCTATGCCCAAACACCGCATCTACACGATGAGCTTCGCCAGCATCTATCCTTTGTATATCGCCAAGGTGGAGAGGAAAGGGCGCACGAAGAAGGAGCTCGATGCGGTCCTCCTGTGGCTGACCGGCTACACCCAGAAAGGCTTGGAGGCCCAGCTGAAGAAGGGGACGGGCCTCGAGACCTTCCTGAAGGACGCGCCGAAGCTGAATCCGGCGAGGAAGCTGATCACGGGCGTGGTCTGCGGCGTCCGGGTGGAAGACATCAAGGAAAAGACGATGCGCGAGATCCGCTACATGGACAAGCTCGTCGACGAGTTGGCGCTGGGAAGGACGATGGAAAAGATCTTGCGCAAGAAGTGATATGGCGAAAGTTTCAGGCGGCACGGTCCACCCGTTGCCAGCGGATCTGAAGAAGGCCATCCTCGCGGCACCGAAAGTCCTCGCGCTTTGGGAGGACATCACGCCGCTCGCGCGCAACGAATGGATCTGCTGGGTCCAGGAGGGCAAGAAAGCCGAGACGCGCGGCATCCGCATCGGCAAGGGAATCTCGAAGATGCGCGGCGGCATGCGGCGGCCCTGCTGCTGGATCGGCTGCATCCATCGCGCCGACAAGGCGGTGAGCCCTTCCGTGCGCGCGATCCTCAAGAAAAAATCCTGAACGGTAACGAGAATGTCGCAACGATAAAGATATATTGACAAACGATATGTGCCATCGTAGGATGGAGGTATCAAGAGTCCATATATCTCGCCCATGAAACACGGTTCGACGCATTTCCTGAGGTTCTTCATCTTCCTGCTCGGCGCCGCGGTGCTCGCCTTGTGCGTGTTCGCCCTTCCTTCGATGTGGAAAGGCGGATCGGAAGAGTTCCCGGCGGCCGCATGGGCGGTCTCCCTGATCGTGGCGGGCCTGTACGCCTCGGCGGTGCCGTTCTTCCTCGCGCTCCGGCAGGCGCTCAAGCTCTTGGGCGCCATCGACCGCGACGCGGCGTTCTCGGAGTCGTCGGTGAAGGCGCTTCGGGACATCAAGCGCTGCGCGCTCGCCATCTCCGTCCTGTACGCCGCGTTCGTGCCGCTGCTCTTCCCGATCGCGGACGCGGACGACGCGCCCGGCCTCATCATCTTCGGCGCGGCTCTCGCCTGCGCGCCCGTCACGGTCGCGGTCTTCGCCGCCGTGCTCGAGCGGCTGCTCAGGAACGCCATCGAACTCCAGTCGGAGAACGATCTCACCGTCTGAATATGCCGATCGCGATCACCATCGACGTGATGCTGGCGAAACGGAAGATGAGCGTCACGGAACTCGCGGAGAAGGTCGGCATCACGATGGCCAACGTCTCCATCCTGAAGAACGGGAAGGCCAAGGCGATCCGGCTCTCGACCTTGGACGCCGTCTGCAAGGCGCTCGACTGCCAGCCCGGCGACATCCTCGAACGCACGACCGACGATTCACCCTAATCGACGCTTATGCTCGACATGAAGACCTTCAAGCGGAGCCTGCCGTATTCCGTGGGCGCGGCCCTCTACATCGCCGCCGTGGCGACGTTCATGCAGAACGCCGGAAAGATCCTCGATACGGCGGGCAAGCCCGACGGCGTGCTCGCGCCCATCAGCTTCCTGCTCGTCTTCGTGGTCTCGGCGGCCACGATGGGCATGCTCGTCTTCGGCAAGCCGCTCATGCTCTATCTCGACGGCCAGAAGCGCGAAGGCGTGATGACGGCCGTCTGCACCATCGCCCAGCTCGCCGCCTTCACGATCCTGCTGTTCGTCTTCCTGGCTTGGAGCCGCTGATCCCCGGAAACGGAAGACCCGCCGCGCGGCGGGTCTTTTTCGTCTCAGCGGCCTGCCGTCAGCTTGCCGCGCACCGCTTCGAGCGGCCGGAGCGGCACTTCGTCCTCGCCGCGCTCGTGCGCGCCGTAGTTGAACGGATTGTCGAGGTCGTGGATCAGGAACAGCATGTAGACCAGGAGGAACCCGGCCAGGCCCGTGAACCAGAGGGCGGAGGGGAGCGCGGCGTAGCCCACGAGGACGAGCGTGATGAGCATGAGTCCCGTGAAGAGTTCGGCGATGGCGTAGGCGTTCTGCGAGAAGCTCGTCTCGCGGATGGAGTGCGCGCGCGTCATGAGGCGGCGCAGGTTGGTCTGCTCCTGCTTCATCCGGACGATGAAGTTCGCCTGCGTGTGCGGTTCGAGGTCGGCGAAAGCTCCGCCGAGCGCGCCGATGCGGCGCATCACCTCCATGCTCGTGAGCTTGCGGTGGAACCAGTCGTGCATGCCTTCGGCGACGGCCACGATGGCGGCGACGGCGGCCGGCGCCTCGGGCGGGGCCTTGCGGTCGCGCAGGAGGACGATCTCGTCGGCGATGGCGTCGAGGCTGGCGGCCATCTCCCCCGGAAGGCGCTCCGCTTCCTTATAATCCGGCATGGCGCCGCCGATCAGGAAGCCGAGCAGGAAGACGTTGGCGGCGATCATCGAGGAGAGGAGCGCGTTCATCTCGAACGGCTGGAAGCCGAGGCGGATGAGGGCGTACTTGGCGGCGAGCAGGACGAGGACGAGAGGCAGGATGCGGCGCGTGAGCGCGTGCCTGCGGAAAAGGAAGTTCTTCATATCGCGGTGATTGTAGTATATTGGCGGCATGAAAAACACCCTCCTTCTCCTCGCGCTGGTCCTTCTCCCGTACGGACCGGCCGCCGCCGCGACGGACTATTACCTCAAGATCGACGGGGTCGACGGCGAAACGACGGCGGCGCCGGAACGCGCGGATCCGCCGAGGGCCGCCGTGCCGACCTTGGAAGCGACCGTGACGACCCCGCCGCAGGAGGCGTCCGCCGATGCCTTCATCAAGTTCGACGGCGTGGACGGCGAGACGAAGGGCGGCGACGTCGAGTTCGAGTGGAAGGTCGAAGAAGGGGAGTCCGCACCGCCGTCGGCGGGCGGATCGGAGGTCGCGGCCGATGCCCAGCCCCTCACGCCGGACTTCAGCATCCTCCTCGGCGGAAGCGGCGGAGATGATGAGGAAGCCTCGGAATCCGGACGCGCGCAGGCCTCCGAAATCCTCCTGCAGGGGATGCAGGAAGCCGGAGTGCCGGCGGAACAGGTCTCGATGAATTTCGAGAAGATCGAGACGCGCGTCCGCCAAGAGATCAAGCTTCTCGGCCTCATCCCGGTCTCCGTCCTGACGACGGTCGAGATCGACGCGGACGAGCGCGTGGCGGTGAAGTACCCATGGTGGTCGTTCCTCGCGGGCGGAAAGGACGCGTCGCTCGGCGAGAAGGTCTTCTCCTCGATCTCGAACGTCCTCAAGTCCAAGCACGACGCGCTGAAGAGCGCGATCGGCGTCATCCGCTGACGGCATCCCTATGCAGAAGATCGTCCCGCATCTCTGGTTCGACAAGGAAGCGAAGGAAGCCGCCGCGTTCTATGCGGAGGCGTTCGGGCGCGGCTCGAAGGTCACGAAGTCGTATGCCATCGAAGGCACGCCGTCCGGCACGGCCGACATCGTCTGGTTCGAACTGCTCGGCTTCGAGTTCCAGGCCATCAGCGCCGGCCCATACTTCAAGCCCAACCCGTCCATCTCGTTCATGGTGAACTTCGACCCGTCGCGCGATCCGGAAGCGCAGGCGCATCTCGACGCGCTGTGGGCGAAGCTGTCGGAGGGAGGCAGGGCGCTCATGCCGCTCCAGGAATACCCGTTCAGCAAGCGCTACGGCTGGATCCAGGACCGCTACGGCTTCTCCTGGCAGCTCATCCTCACGGATCCCGAAGGCGAGCCGCGGCCGGACATCATCCCGTCGCTCCTCTTCGTCACGGAAACGTGCGAAGCGGCGGAGAAGGCGACGGAGCATTACCTCTCCGTCTTCAAGGACGCCAAGCGCGGCACGATGGCGCGCTATCCCGCCGGCATGGGGCCGAACAAGGAAGGATCCGTCATGTTCACGGACTTCACGCTCGAAGGGCAGTGGTTCACGGCGATGGACGGCAGCGCGAAGATGCATGCCTTCGCGTTCAACGAAGCGGTCTCGCTCATCGTCAACTGCGATACGCAAGCGGAGGTGGACGCGTATTGGGAGAAACTCTCCGCCGTTCCGGAAGCGGAGCAGTGCGGCTGGCTGAAGGACGCCTACGGCGTCTCCTGGCAGGTCGTCCCCGCGGAATCGAACGCGCTCTTCGAGGGACCCGATAAGGAAGCGTCCGCCCGCGCGGTGCAGGCCATGCTGAAGATGAAGAAGCTCGACGCCGCCGCGCTTAAGGCGGCGTACGACGGACGCTGATATGGCCATCCTCCTCGCGCTCGTCATGATCGCCGTCGGCGTCGCCTTGCTCGGCAAGGGCGCCGATTGGCTGGTGGACGGCTCCTCCTCGGTCGCGCGCCGCTGGGGCGTCGCGCCGATCGTCATCGGCCTCACCATCGTCGCCTTCGGCACCTCGACGCCGGAACTCGTCGTGAACCTGATGGCCTCGCTGGGCGGCCGACCCGAGATCGCCATCGGCAACATCATCGGCTCGAACATCGCGAACATCCTGCTCATCCTCGGCATCGCGGCCGCCATCCGCGAGCTGACCATCAAGCCGAATACCGTCTGGAAGGAGGTCCCGTACGCGCTCCTGGCCGTCCTCCTGGTCGGCATCATGGCCTCCGACGTCTTCCTCGCCGGCCGCACGCCCAACGTCATCGACCGCATCGACGCGCTCGCCCTGCTCGGCTTCTTCGTCGTCTTCATGTACTACACCTTCGGCATCGCCAAGGCGGAAGGCGACGCGGGCGAAGCGGTCGCCAGCATGCCGATGGGTCGTTCCGCGCTCCTCATCTTCGGCGGCCTGGCGGCGCTCGTCGTCGGCGGCAAGGCCACGGTCGACGGCGCGCTCGAGATCGTCCGCGCGCTCGGCGTCTCGGAGCGCATCATCGGCCTCACGGTCGTCGCCGTCGGCACCTCCCTGCCGGAACTCGTCACCTCCGCGGTGGCGGCGCGCAAGGGGCATGTCGACATCGCGGTCGGCAACGTCGTCGGCTCCAACATCTTCAACGTCTTCTTCGTGCTTGGCCTGAGCGGCCTCATCCGGCCCCTGCCGTTCACGTCCTCCAACCTGCTCGACGTCGGCGTCGCGGTCGGGGCCGCGCTCGCGCTCTTCCTCGTGATGTTCGTCGGCAAGCGGCATCGCATGGAGCGCTGGCAGGGCTGGCTCTTCATCGCCGCGTACGCCGCGTACGTCATCGCGCTCATCTGCGGACTCGGCGCCTGATAAGACGAAAAAAAGACCGTCCCGATTCCGGGACGGTTTTCGTTCATGGCGAGAAGGAACTGCCGCAGCCGCAGGTGGACTTCACGTTCGGGTTGTTGAACTTGAAGCCGGTGCCGTCGAGGCCGTCGAGATAGTCGAGCTCGGTGCCCGCGAGATACATGAGGCTCATGGAATCCACGAGCACGGTCACGCCCTTGATGTCGTAGACCTGGTCGAGCCCGGGCTTCGGATCGTCGAAGTAGAGCACCTGGTTGAAGCCGGCGCAGCCGCCGCCCTGCACGGCCAGTCGCAGCGGTTTGCCGCGCGTCGCCTCGTCCGCGTCGCGGAACTCGATGATCTTGGCGGCCGCCTTGTCGGTCAGCGTGATCGGGGGCGCGTTCGCGTCCATGGTGGCCTCCTTCCAAAGGTCCGACCGCATCGTACCATGCCCCTTGCTTTTTTCCCGTAGATGGGGTATAGTAGGCCGTCTTCAATAAGGAGGCAAAATAAAGGGAAAACATGTTCAAGTCTCATGGAAACCGGCCCCAGGGGGGCGGTTGGAAGGGCGGCAATGACCGCAAGTTCGGCGGAGGCGGAAGCTTCAACCGCCGCGATGACCGCGGGTTCGACCGCCCGCAGATGCACCAGGCCACCTGCGCCTCGTGCGGCAACGGCTGCGAAGTGCCGTTCAAGCCGAACGGCTCGCGTCCGATCTACTGCCGCGAGTGCTTCAAGAAGGACGGCGACACGGGAAGCGCCCCGATGCGTTTCGACCGCGATTCCGCTCCGCGCCGCGATGACCGCGGATTCGACCGCGAGGAGAAGCAGCTTTTCAAGGCCACCTGCGCCTCGTGCGGGAACGGCTGCGAAGTGCCGTTCAAGCCGAACGGCAGCAAGCCGGTGTACTGCCGCGCCTGCTTCGGGAACGAGAAGTCGAACGCCACCGACTACAAGTCGTTCAAGGCGTCGGCTCCGGCCGAGGACCGCTCGAAGGAGCAGTTCGCCGCCATCAACGCGAAGCTCGACATGATCATCAAGGCGCTGAACCTCGCCGCTCCGGCGAAGCTCTCCGCCGCTCCGGAAGCGAAGAAGGCCGAAACGGCCGCCGCTCCGAAGGCCGAAAAGGCCGTGGTCGTCGAGAAGGCCGCCAAGACCTCCAAGGCTCCGGCCAAGAAGAAGGCCGTCGCCAAGAAAAAGCAGTAAAGGAAAAACGACCCCGCGATGCGGGGTCGTTTCGTTTACGGAAGCTTCGGCAGGCCCGAGCCGTCGACGGCGAGCGCGTCGTACTGCTCGCGCGTCATGAGGACGTAGACGGGCTTCGCCTTCGGCTTCAGCCAGGCGATGAGCGCGTCGAGGCGCTTCTCGGAGAGCGAGGTGCAGCCGACGGTCGCGCGGCCCTTGCGTTCCAGATGGAAGAGGATGCAGCTCCCGGCGTACGGTTCCGGCGGGTTCGCGTCGGGGTCGTGCATGCCGTTATGGCCGACGACGATGGTGCGGCTCTTGATGCCGTCCTTCCGGCGGAGCGGGCGGGTCCAGCCGAGCTCGTCAGGGTCATGATCGTCCGTGTCGACGATGCGGTTGTAGTGTTCCGACGCGGAGTCGGAGACGCAGGCCATCGACTTCGAGAGCGGCTTCATCTTCCCGCGCGGGGCGTTCTTGAGCCCTGCGCCGAAGCCGTACGTCTCGCCGAGGTAGAAGGCGCCGGCCGGCGCTTTCTTGTCGTTCTCGACCTTGCGCTCCTCGTCGGGACCGCACCATTCGAGCAGGCCGCGTCCGGCCGCGAGGCCGCCCTTGCCGATGCGCGAGGGCCACGCCTTGCCGACGCGTTTCCACGCCTTGCCGGGTTTGCGCTCGAAGCGGTAGAGCGTCGCCCTCGAGGAGTCCCACGAGGGCGCGATGCCGACCACGAGCTGGAGGGTGTCGTCCGGGACGACGGGAGCGTCCGCGGGCGCGCAGAAGGAAAGGGCGAGGACGAGCGATGCGAGCATGGGGACCTCCTGGAAAGGAGTATAGCGGAAGTTCGCGGAAGGAGGCGATACGTGGGATACTGTGCGCATCATGTGCTTCTCCGCTTCGGCAAGCTTCATCGCGGGCGGCGCGCTCGGCGCGGCCGGGACCGTCGGCGTCCGCCGCACGGGCGGCTTCCTGCGGCGCCCCATCGCCGCCGTCCCGCTCTTCTTCGGGCTCCAGCAGATCGTCGAAGGCGTCCTGTGGCTCTCGATCGGCTTCCCATGGGTGCAAGCGCCGGCGACGTACGCGTTCCTGTTCTTCTCGCACGTCTTCTGGCCGACCTTCCTGCCGTACGCCGTCTGGCGCGAGGAGACGGGACCGAAGCGCAAGGAGGCGCTCGCATGGTTCGTCTGGTTCGGCGGCGCGGTCAGCTTGTACCTCCTGTACTTCATCGTACGTGGGCCCGTGGCATCGACGCTCATGGGCGGCGGCATCGCCTACGACGTGCCGCTCCCGAACTACGCGGTCATCCCGGGCGCGTACGTCCTTGCCGCGTGCGGAAGCTGCTTCGTCTCGAGCCACAAGTTCATCCGCGTGTTCGGCATGGCGCTCATCACCTCGCTGGGCCTCGCATACGGCTTCTATCTTCACGCCTTCGCCTCCGTCTGGTGCTTCTTCGCCGCCATCCTGAGCGTCATCATCTTCGCCCACCTGCGGCAGGTCCCGAAGCCGTGAGGCGAGGATGGACGTCCGGACGCGACGCGCGTACCATGGGCGGGTCCGTATCACTCCTTACCGCACCGTCATGCCCACCATCATCGTCTACGGCGGCCCCGCCGGATCGTCGTTCCGCCCGCATTGGGCGCTCGCCGAACTCGGGCTCGCCTACGAGACCAAGAAGCTCGACATCGCCGCCGGAGAGACCCGTTCGCCGGAGTACCTCGCCCTGAACCCGACCGGCCAGATCCCGACCCTGGTCCACGACGGTTTCGTGCTCACCGAATCTGCGGCGATGGTGCACTACCTCGGCATGAAATACGACCAGAAGCTCTTCGGGCCGTATTCCGTCGAGGCGTATGCCGAACAGCTGCGCTGGGAGCTCTTCGTGCTGCTCAACATCGACAAGAACTTCGTGACGCTCTGCATGAGGAAGTGGGGGCGTCCCGCGTCCGAAGAGGCCGAAGCCGCCGCACGCCACGCGCTCGACCGGTACCTGCCCGTCTTCGAGGCCCAGCTTACGGGCAAGGAGTACGTCATGCCCTCCGGCTTCACCGTCGCGGACATCGTGACGCGCTCGACCTTCAACTACGCGGAGATCGCCGAGACCGACCTTTCGGGCTATCCGGCCATCACGGCCTGGATGAAGCGGTGCGCCGAACGCCCGGCCTTCATCAAGGCGAAACAGGGCTGACCCATGGACGCGCTCAAGATCACCGGATTGCGCAAGACCTACGACGGCGGGGTCGAGGCGCTCAAGGGCGTCGACCTTTCCGTCGCGGAAGGGGATTTCTTCGCGCTGCTGGGCGCCAACGGCGCCGGCAAGACCACGCTCATCAACGTCGTGGTCGGACTGGTCACGCCGACGGCCGGCGCGGTCTCGGTCTTCGGCATCGACCGGGCGAAGGATCCCGACGGCGCCAAGGCGATGGTCGGCGTCGTGCCGCAGGAGTTCAACTTCAATATCTTCGAGAACGTCCGCGAGATCGTCATCACGCAGGGCGGCTATTACGGCATGACGCGCGCCGCGGCGTCGGAGCGCGCCGACGAGCTGCTCAAGGAGCTCGGGCTCTGGGACAAGCGCGACGCGCCGTCGCGGGCCCTTTCGGGCGGCATGAAGCGCCGCCTCATGATCGCGCGCGCCCTCGTGCACGCGCCGAAGCTGCTCATCCTCGACGAGCCGACCGCCGGCGTCGACGTGGAGCTGCGTCGCGGCATGTGGGATTTCCTCCGCAAGCTCAACGGCGGCGGCATGACGATGCTCCTCACCACGCATTACCTCGAGGAGGTCGAACAGCTCTGCAACGCGATGACGATCATCCAGCGCGGCGGGGTCGTGAAGTCCGGCACGGTCCACGGCCTCCTGGCCGAGGCGGAAGGCCGGCGCTACCGGCTGACGCTGTCGTCCGCACCGACCGCGGAACAGGCCGCCGCCATCGGCGCGGAGGAGATCAAGGGCGCCGTCGCCGTCGTCCCGGCGCTCAAGGATGAGACGCTCGACGCGCTCTTCGCGCGCGTCCGCGCCGCCGGACTCCGCGTGCTCGACGCCGCCCACGCGCAGAACCGCGTCGAGGAGCTGTATCTTTCCACCCTCTCCAAATGAATCCCCGCATCACGATCGCCTGGAACGCCTACCGCACGATGCTCCGCAAGGAAGCCGTGCGCATCTTCCGCATCTGGCCGCAGACCCTGCTGCCGCCGCTCATCACGCAATCGCTGTACTTCCTGATCTTCGGCGGCTTCATCGGCTCGCGCGTCGGTGAGATGGGCGGCGTGCCGTACATGGCCTTCATCGTGCCGGGCCTCGTCATGATGGCCGTCATCCAGAACAGCTTCGGCAACGTGGTGAGCGCCTTCTTCACCGCGAAGTTCATGCGCAACATCGAGGAGATCATGGTCTCGCCGACGCCGGACTGGGTGATGCTCGCCGGCTACGCGTCGGGCGGCGTCTTCCGCGGCGTCGTGACGGGCGGCCTCGTCTACGCCGTTTCCGCGCTCTTCGTGCCCCCGACCGTCGCGCACCCCTGGGCCGTCATCGCCTTCCTGTTCCTCACGAGCCTGCTCTTCTCGATGGCGGGCTTCCTGAACGCCGTCTTCGCCAAGAAGTTCGACGACACCAGCATCTTCTCGACCTTCGTGCTCGTGCCGCTCACGTACCTTGGCGGCGTCTTCTATTCGGTGCAGCAGCTGCCGCCGTTCTGGCAGAAGGTCTCGTCCCTCAACCCCATCCTCTACATGGTCGACGGCTTCCGTTACGGGTTCTTCGGCACCGCGGGGATCCCCGTCTGGAGGAGCGCGCTCGTCATCGCGGCCGTCGTCGTCGCGCTGGCCGTGCTCAACCTGCATCTCCTGAGGAAGGGGACCGGCATGCGGGCCTAGGCTTGCGTGCGCGGGGCGGTTTCCGGTAGGCCGGCGGCATCATTCACGAACGCGCCGATCCCATGCTCGACATCCTCAAGCGCCACTTCGGCTACGATCGTTTCCGCCCGCTCCAGGAGGACATCATCCGCCACGTGCTCGACGGGAAGGACTGCCTCGCGCTCATGCCCACGGGCGGCGGGAAGTCCTTGTGTTTCCAGATGCCGTCGCTCGTGACGGGTGGGCTCACGATCGTCGTCTCTCCGCTCATCGCGCTCATGAAGGACCAGGTGGACCAGCTCACGACGAACGGCGTGCCGGCGGCCTACATCAACAGCGCGCTCGACGGCGGCGAGATCGACGCGGTGAAGCGGAAGGCGCTGTCCGGCGGCTTGCGGCTGCTGTACGTCGCGCCTGAGCGCCTGGCCACGCCGGACTTCCGCGCGTTCCTCTCGAAGCTCGACGTGAAGCTCGTCGCCGTCGACGAGGCGCATTGCGTCTCCGAATGGGGGCATGATTTCCGTCCCGACTACCGCAACCTCACGGTCCTCCGCATGGAGTTCCCGAACGCGCCGACCATCGCGCTCACGGCGACCGCCACGATGGAGGTCCGGCGCGACATCATCCGCCAGCTGCACCTGCGCGAGCCGCGGACCTTCATCTCGAGCTTCAACCGGCCGAACCTGACGTATTCCGTCGCGCCGAAGCGCAAGGGCTGGGCGGGATTGTACGCGACGCTCGAGAAGTACCGCGGCGAGAGCGCCATCCTGTACTGCTTCTCGCGCAAGGATACCGAAGCGCTGGCCAAGGAGCTGCGCGCCAAGGGCTTCAAGGCCGCGCCGTATCATGCGGGGCTGACGCCTGACCTCCGGGCGCGCACGCAGGACCGCTTCATCAAGGACGAGATCGACGTCGTGGTGGCGACGATCGCCTTCGGCATGGGCATCGACAAGCCGGACGTCCGGCTCGTGGCGCACTGCGATCTGCCGAAATCCGTCGAGGGCTACTACCAGGAGACTGGGCGCGCCGGACGCGACGGCCTGCCGTCGGAATGCGTGCTCTTCTTCTCGTACGGCGACCGCCGCAAGCAGATGTTCTTCATCAACGGGATGGAGCACGGCCCGGCGCGCGAGGAGGCGCAGAAGAAGCTCGACGCCGTCATCCGGTACGGCGACCTGAAATCCTGCCGCCGCCGCTTCCTGCTTTCGTATTTCGGCGAGACGCCCGGAGCGGAGAACTGCGGCGGCTGCGACGTCTGCCTCGGCACGACGATCCGCGAGGAACCCGTCCCGAAGAAGAGGGCGACCGTCGTCGCGAACGACGCCGACGCCGCGCTGTTCGAACGCCTACGCGCGCTCCGCAAGCGCCTGGCCGCCATCCGCCGCGTGCCGCCGTACATGATCTTCGGCGACGTCAGCCTGCGCGCCATGGCCTCCCAGCGCCCGGTCACGCGGGCGGAATTCTCCGTCATCCCGGGCGTCGGCGAGAAGAAGCTCGAGACCTTCGGCGAGGTCTTCCTCCAGACCATCCGCGACCACGCGGAGGAGCGGGCGTGGTAGGCTGTAGCCATGAAGATCGCCGTCATCGGCGGAGGCGCGGCCGGGCTCATGGCCGCCGCCGCCATCCATGAGACGTCTCCGGAAACCGAAGTCTTCCTGATCGAGCGCAACGACGGGCTCGGCAAGAAGGTCATCATCTCCGGCGGCGGACGCTGCAACGTCACGACGGGCCTGCGCGACATCCGCGAGGTGCTTTCGAAGTATCCGCGCGGCGGCAAGTTCCTGAACTCCGCCATGCGGCGCTTCCCGCCGGAAGCCGTCTACGCCTGGTTCGAAGCGCACGGCGTCCCGCTCAAGATCGAGGAGGACCTGCGGACGTTCCCGCAGTCGGACGACGGCCACGACGTCGTCGGCGCCTTCGAGCGCCTGTTCGAGGGCTCGAACGTGCGCGTGATGCTGAAGCGCCATGTCGTCCGCGTGGAACGGAAGGACGGCGGCTACCTGATCCATTTCAAGGAAGGCGATCCCTTGGGCGCCGACCGCGTCATCCTCACCACGGGCGGCCAGGCCTTCCGCCACACGGGATCGACCGGCGACGGGTACGCCTTCGCGGAAGCGCTCGGGCACCGCGTCACGCCGCTGGCGCCGAGCCTCAACTCCTTCTTCACGAAGGAGACGTGGCCGAAAGACGTCTCCGGCTTCTCGTCAGAGAGGGCGCGCCTGCGGACGAAGTTCGCCAAGGCCTACGAATTCACCGGTCCGATGCTCTTCACCCACCGCGGCGTGAGCGGTCCGGCCGTCTTCGCGCTCTCGAGCCTCGTCGCCTTCGAGACGTACGGACCCGCCGCGCCGATGCGTCTCAAGATCGACCTGTTCCCGGACCGGGCCGAAGAGGACCTCTATCGCGGGCTCGAGCAGGCGCTCCGCGAGCATCCGCGCAAGAGCCTCGTCAACGTGCTCGATTTCACGATGTCGAAGTCGCTGGCGCTCGCGCTGTGCGGCGACCTCGGACTGGATCCGGAGGCGATCGCTGGCGGCGTGCCGAAGAAGGACATCCGCAAGATCTCCGAGTGGCTGAAGGGGATCCCGCTCGCCGTCATCGGGCGCGGGGCGGGGGACGAGTTCGTCACGGCCGGCGGCGTCGACCTCAAGGACGTCGATCCGAAGACGATGGAATCGAAGATTTCCCCCGGACTCTTCTTCGCCGGGGAGATCCTCGACATCGACGGCTTCACCGGAGGGTTCAACCTGCAGGCTTCGTGGGCCGCCGGGCGCGTCGCGGGCGAGAGCGCCGCACGGGGCGCGTGACGGGAGAGCGCCTGACCGGGCGCTTTTTTCGTCCGAGGGCGTGCTATACTGCACGGGAGAATCATGTTTCCGTTCCCCATGCGCCTCCTTTCCGTCATCGCGATGGCCGCCGCCGCGACGCTCCTGTCGCAGATCATGGCCGTACAGGTCGCCTTCGCCGCTCCGCTCCTGCCGGACGGCATGCTGCTGCGCGGCGTCTCCGACACCAAGGTCTACTACATCCAGGACGGCAAGCGCCGCTGGATCGAGAACGAGCTCGCCTTCGCGGCGCAGGGCTTCCGGTGGACGGACGTCACGACCGTCGACGACGCCGCGCTCGCGGCCTATCCGGCCGGCGCGGACATCATCGAGGCGGTGAACCTCGGGCTTCCGCTCGAACGCGCCCTGCTCCCGGACCTCGCGCCGGCGGCCGGCTATGATCTGCGCTACGCCACGATCGGCGGACGCACGGCGCTCAAGTTCACGGCCACCTTCTGGAACCGCGGCAAGGGCGCCTTCGAGCTGAACGCGCAATCCGACCAGGACGGCGACGGGGACCATCCGGCCTCCCAGCGCATCTTCCACGCGGACGGCGCCTATCGGGACGTGCCGGTCGGCGTGCTCTTCTGGCACGACGTCCACGTGCACTACCACTACGACGATTTCGGCGAGTACCGTCTCGAACTCGTCCGTCCCGCGTCGGGCACGGGGGCGGGCGGTTCGATCCTGACGCAGAAGACGACCTTCTGCATGCGCGACGACACGGCCATGGCGCCGGCGGCCGAAGGTCCGGATCAGCCCCGGAAATACGGCGGCTGCGAGGGCGGCAAGCAGGGCGTCTCGGTCGGCTGGGCCGACGTCTATCCGTACACCCTGCCGGACCAGTATTTCGACGTGCAGGGCCTGCCGAAAGGCATCTACAAGCTCAGTTTCGACGTCGATCCCGAACGGCATTTCACCGAGAGCCGCCGCGACAACAACGTGAGCGTGACGCTGGTGGAGCTCGATCCCGCCGCGCGCACGCTCCGCGTCGTCGCGGACATGTCGCCCTACGCGACCTCGAGCAACCGCTATCCGGAGCACATGCTCGTGCAGGCCGAAGGCGACGGGAAGGTCTATGTCGTGAACGGCGGCAAGAAGCGCCACCTGAAGGACGAGGCGGTCTTCGCGTCGTACGGGTATTCGTGGAGCGACGTGTACGTCCTGCCGCGCGGCGTCGTGAACGCCATCCCGAACGAGCGGCTCGTGCGCATGAAAGGCGCGCCGCAGATCTTCCTGCTGAACGACGCGCTCTGGCGGCGCAAGCTGCTCGACCCGTCGGTCATGGCCTCCTATGGCTGGACGAACGCGCCGGTGGCCGAAGTCACGGAGACGGAATTCGCGAGCTATCCGGAGACCGATCTCATCGTCCGCTCCGGCGAGGCGTATTCCTTGAACCGCAAGGAGCATCTCGGCACGCACGATTCGCTGCGCGCGAAGGGCTATCCGATGGCCTCGGTGCACCTCGTGAACGACCATGACTTCAAGGCGTACGGCACCGGCACCGCCGCGCGGGACCTCGCCGTGCCATGGGACGTCGTCTTCCTGCCCGACGGCGACCTGCTCGTCACGGAGCGCCCCGGCACCTTGCGGCGCATCGGCAAGACGCCGGCGGAGATCGACATCCCGGACGTCCTGCATACGGGCGAGGGAGGCCTCATGGGCATGGCGCTGCATCCCGAGTTCGCGGCGAACGGCTACGTCTACCTCTACTTCACGACGGCGGAGAACGGCCAGCGCAACCGCATCCAGCGCTTCCGGCTCGAAGGCGCGCGGCTCATCGAGGACAAGATGATCCTCGACGCCATCCCGGCGGCGCTCTACCACGACGGCGGACAGATCGCCTTCGGACCCGACGGCATGCTCTATGTCACGACCGGGGACGCGAATTCTCCGGACCTCGCGCAGGACCTCGCCTCGCTCGCGGGCAAGACGCTCCGGCTCACGCCGGAAGGCGGCATCCCGTCCGACAACCCGTTCGGCACCTACGTCTGGTCCTACGGCCATCGCAACGCGCAAGGCATCGCCTGGGACGCCCAAGGCCGCATGTGGCAGACGGAACATGGACGCTCCGGCGCGCTCTCCGGTTACGACGAGCTCAACCTGATCGAGAAGGGCAAAAACTACGGCTGGCCCGTCATCCAAGGCGACATGAGCGTCGCCGGCATGGAGCGGCCCGTCCGGCACTCGGGCGCGAACGTCACCTGGGCGCCGTCCGGCCTGGCGTACGTCGGCGGGAGCCTCTTCTTCGCCGGCCTCAAGGGCGAGACGCTCTACGAGGCCAAGCTCGATGCTGCCGGGAACGTCGCGGCGTTCACGGAGCATTTCAAGGGCGTCTACGGGCGTCTGCGCGGCGTGGCGCTCGGTCCCGACGCGCTGTACGTCAGCACCTCGAACCGGGACGGCCGCGGCGCGCCGAAGGCGGGGGACGACAAGCTGATCCGCGTGCATCCTGATTTCCTGCCATGACCACGAGGAGACAGCGCCTGACGCTGGCCGTGGTGGCCGTCCTGCTGACGGCGACCTGGGGCTACGCCATCGGCGGCGCCGCGCGCGAGGGCGAGGTCCGGCCCATCGCGGCCGTCGGCATCGTCCGCGCCGCGCCGCACCCCGTCTCGCTCGAAGCGCTCTCGCGCACGGCCTTCGACGGCCGCGGCCTCGCCTTCGTCCGCACGCTCGCCGAAACCGCCGCGTACGTCCGCCACGAGATCTCGTACATGAGCGGCGGGCTCAGGATCTCCGGCGTGATGAACGTCCCGAAAGGCGAAGGGCCGTTCCCGCTCCTCGTGCTGAACCACGGCTACATCGACCCCGCCATCTACACGAACGGCAGGGGATTGCGGCGCGAACAGGATTACTTGGCGAACGCAGGATACGCCGTCCTGCACACCGATTACCGCGGCCACGCGTCTTCGGACGCCGATCCCGATGCCGACCTGAAGCTCCGCCTGGGCTACGTCGAAGACGCCGTGAACGCCGTCCTGGCCGTGCGCGAGGCGAAGGTCCCGCGCGTCGATGCCGAGCGGGTCGGCATGCTCGGGCATTCGATGGGCGGCGGCGTGACGCTGAACGCGCTGGTCGCGGTCCCGGAGCTCGTCGACGCCGCCGTGCTCTTCGCCCCGGTCTCGGGCGACGCGCGCGACAACTTCGAGCGCTGGATGCGCACCCGGCGCGAGACGGCGGAGCGTATCGTGGAGGCGTACGGCGAACCTGCCGACGCGCCGGAGTTCTGGGACGGCGTCTCGGCCATCGCGCATCTCGACCGCGTGCGGGCGCCCGTCCTGCTGCACCACGGCACCGCCGACGAATCGACGCCGTTCGTCTGGGCCGAGCGGCTCGATGCGGCCTTCAAGGACGCCGGCAAGGACCTGACGTTCCACGCCTACGAAGGCGAGCCGCACGAGTTCGCCGCGGCCTGGCCGCTCGTGATGCGGCGCACCGTCGAATTCTTCGATCGGTATCTCAAAAACGGCGGGTGACCGCCGTTTCGGTTTCAGATCTTGCGGCTGTCGTACGCCCAGTGCAGGAGCGCCTGCCGCTGTTTCGGACGGCAGTGGAGCGCGCCGGGCTCGCAGCCTTTCTTGATCTGCGCGACGTGGCGCAGCATCATCTTCCAGCGCTTGATCTGCCGACGGTCCTCGTCCGGCATCCTCCGCCCCATCCAATAGCGGCAATACCACTGGAACCAGCCGCGCGGGTCGTCGGGATGGATCCAGCCTTTCCGTACCCACTCCTTGAGCGGCTGGCTGGCGTCGACCTTGAAGAAGTTCAGCTTCGGCTCCTTCCGCGCCGGCGAGAGCTTCGCCTTGGCGAACCAGGCGGCGGGGAATTCCTTCCGGCAGTCGGTCATGTACTTCCCGCCGAAGACGCCGAGCGCGAGCATCTCCTTCGGCGAGAGGTCCGGCCGGAACTCCGGATCGAAATCGCGGCCCGGTCGGGCCGTGAGCCGGTAGCGGTAGCCGCGCTGCATCTTGTCGTTGACGGTGACGGTCCTCATTTCACTTCGATGACGAGATACTCGACGCGCTTGCCGTTGGCCTCGATCGCCGCGCGTTCGCCGGCCTTGCGGCCCATGAGCGCGGCGCCGAGCGGGGAGAGGTACGAGATGCTGCCGCTGCCGGGCGCCGCTTCCTGCGAGCCGACGATGTCGAAGACGCGGCGCTTGCCGTTCACCTCGACCGTGACGGTCGCGCCGATGCGCGCGCTCCCGTCCTTGGCGGCGCCGTGCGCGATCGGCACCGCGTTCTTCAGGCGGTCCTTGATCTCCATGATGCGCGTGTCGAGCCCCAGGAGCTTCCCCTTGGCGGCCGTGTACGCGAAGTTCTCCGAGAGGTCGCCCATCTCGCGGGTGCGGCGGAGCTCCTCGACGGCGCGCGGACGCACGTGCGTCTCGATGCGCTCGAGCTCCTCCCTGAGCTTCCGGATCGCCTCATGGGTGAGGTGGTAATCGGCGGGGCCAGGCGCGTACTTTCCAGGTTTTCGTTTCGGGACCTGCATAGGTGTATGATGCCGATGATACCACATACTATGCATACTGAATCCGCGGTGTTCGGTGGAGGCTGTTTCTGGTGCACGGAGTCCATCTTCAAGGAATTGAGGGGTGTCGTTTCGGTGATGCCGGGCTACGCCGGCGGCGAGAAGCCGGACCCGACGTACGAACAGGTGTGCGGCGGCGATACCGGCCACGCCGAAGTCATCCGCGTCGAGTTCGATCCGTCCGCGCTGTCGTACGCCGACCTCCTGAAGGTCTTCTTCGCCACGCACGACCCGACCACGCTCAACCGCCAGGGCAACGACGTCGGCACGCAGTACCGGTCCATCATCCTGTACGCCGACGAACGCCAGAAGGCGGACGCGGAGGCGGTCATCGACGAGCTGAAAGCCGCGGGCGGCTACGGCGGACGCGAGGTCGTGACGGAACTGAAGCCCTTGGAGAAGTTCTGGGACGCCGAGGATTATCACCGCGACTACTACGCCAAGAACCGCGGCGAGAACCCCTACTGCCAGCTCGTGATCGATCCGAAACTCGCGAAGTTCCGCGAGACGTTCCGCAGCCTGCTCAAGCCGCAGGCGTGAGGACGTAAGATTTACGCGACCGGCCGTCTGAGCTACCATACGGCCTATGAAGACCAGGGCGCTCACGTTGGCATTAGGCTTGATTTCGCTCGCGGCCGGCCTAGCCGTGCTGTGGCCGTCTTCGAAATCCGTCGAAGGCCGGCAAGGGGCGGAAACCGCGTTCGAGGCCGCCGAACCCGAGGCGCCCAAGGCGCCCGAGCGTCCCGTCGACCGCATCGAGATCCCTCCGCAGGCCACGTTCAGCGTCCTCATGGAGGATTCCGGCGTCGCCGGCTCCGATGCCACCGCCATCTACGCCGCCTCGAAGGACGTCTACGACCTCGCGAGCATCCGCGCGGGGAAGACGATCGACCTCTATCGCGACGCGCCCGGCGGCGCCTACGTCGAGCTCGTCTATGCCATCGACGACGAGGAGGAGCTGCACGTCCGCAAGGAAGGAGGCGCCTGGACCGCCGTGAAGGAGACGATCGCCTACGAGATCCGCGAGCGGACCGTCGAAGGCACGATCGAATCGTCGCTGTACGCCGCCGCGCTCGCGCAGGGCCTCGACGAGCGCGCCGTGATCGAGCTGGCCGGCGTCTTCGAATGGACCATCGACTTCGCGCAGGACGTCCGCGTCGGCGACACCTTCAAGTTCATCTACGAGGAGCGCTGGCGCGACGGCGCCTACGTCATGCCGGGCGCCGTGCACGCGGCGGAGTACGTGAACGCCGGGACGACCTACCGCGGATTCCGCTTCGTCGAATCCGACGGCGAGGAAGGCTACTACGACGAGAAGGGCGTCTCGCTCAAGAAGATGTTCCTGAAGGCGCCGCTCGCCTTCAAGTACATCACCTCCGGCTTCACGACCGGCATGCGCTACGTCGCCGCCTTCAACACCTCGACCGGCCACCGCGCCATCGATTACGCCGCCTCGGCCGGCACGCCCATCCGCTCCACCGCCGACGGCGTCGTCGCCTTCGCGGGCTGGGACGGCCCGTACGGCAACAAGGTGAGCGTGCGCCACAACGGGACGTACACCACGAACTACGCGCACATGTCGCGCATCGCGGTGAAGCGCGGCGCCAAGGTCTCGCAAGGCCAGGTCATCGGCTACGTCGGCTCGACGGGTTTCTCCACCGGACCGCACCTCCACTACGAGATGGTCAAGAACGGCGTGAAGATCAACCCCATGCGCGAGACGTTCCCCGGCACGGATCCCGTGAACGAGGCGGATCGGCCCGCCTTCGACGAGGTCGTCCGCCGGTGGCAGGACAAGCTCTGAGACCGGCCTCGTGCTACAGTGGACGCGTATGCGGCGCCTCTCCTTCATCATCCTGACGCTCGCGGCCGCGGCGCTTCTCGGCGCCGGGATTTTCGCGCTCATCAAGGCCAAGCCCGCACCGAAGCCGCCTGCCCTGGTCCAAAGCCCCGTCTTCATCGGCGAACTCCCGACCGCCGAGGAGCTCCTCGACGCGCAGACGGAAACGGCCACCGGCACCGACGCCGCCGAGGATGTCGAGGAGGAGCAGGTCGCCGTCCCGTCGATCGGCTACCTTCCGCCGCCGACCGTGAACCTCACGGGCAGCGCCCTCGGACGCCAGCGCGTCCCGCTGCCGGAGGCCATCGGCGACATCAACAAGCTCTACTACCACACGCCGACGCTCACGCTGCTCATGGCCGTCACGGAACCGGACGGTTCGCGTTCGCTCTGGAAGCTGCCCGAGAACGGCCGCGCCGAACGCGTCTTCAAGGCGAGTTCCGAGCGCGGCGAGATCCGCATCCACGGGGATTCCAAGGGCGTCGTCTATCTGCAGATCGACGGTCCCGTGCGGCTGTACCGTTCCGACGACGGGTTCGCCACCTGGCACCTCGTGCTCGAGGACGTCGCGATGTTCTGGTCGATGACGGATGACGGAAAGGGGAACGTCTACGCCACGACGCACGAGCGCAACCGCGCCGTGCTCTACCGCAGCCCCAACGACGGCTTCAACTGGGAGCCATGGATCGATTTCCAGGCCCTCTTCCCGCAGTACGCGCGCACCTACCGCGAAGGCGACGACCGCTACATGCTGCGCCACCTCCATGGCGTGATCTACGACAAGGCCAAGGAACAGATCGTCGTGGGCACGGGCGACGTCGCGCGCTTCGCCTTCATGTCGCCGGACGGCGGCGCCACCTGGAAGCAGGTCTGGGACGAAGGCTTCACGGCCTCCGTCGCGATGTCGGGCGGCTTCCGCTGGCTGCTCGGCCCGGACCAGCTCCACGGCCACGGCTTGGCCGTCTACGATGCCGCGGAAGGCGCGACCCGCGAGGTCTGGAACCCGATCCCGCACGGCTACGCCGGCTACGTCTACAGCCTGCTGAACGTGAACGGCATCTACTACGCCGCGATCCACACCGAAGCCAACGAGGTCGGCGAGGTCGTGCCGAAGTTCGGCGTCATCGTCTCGCCGGACGGGGAAACCTGGTACCCGTTCCTCGAGTACGGCCCGCTCACCAACCACGCGCGCACCGACGTCTGGCTCGCCTCGGCGCCGACCGTCGTCTACGCCAGCGTGAACGGCGCCCTCTACGCCTTCCGGCCGCTCGAGCGGGGATGGTTCGACGACAAGAAGCCGTTCTGAAAGGAAAAAGCGCCCTGCGAGGGGCGCTTTGCTTCAGATGCGGACGTCGAGCGGACGGTTGCGGACGCGGATCGGCTCCACGAAGTCGACGGCGCGGCCGTCGGCATCCTCCACGGAGAGGCCGACGCAGTCGTGGATCTGGCCTCCGAGCATGTCGACGCGCTCGGCGAGGTAGGCGCGGATCTCCTCGGGCGCCATCGGCGCCATGGTCGGGGTCCCCGCGTCGGCGTCGGCCGTGAAGACGACGACGTAGCAGTCGCCGGCGACGTAGCCCGGGCGTTCGGAGGCCCAGCGGATGGCGAAGTGCAGCGGCGAGAAGAACTTGAGGCGGAAACGTTCGGTCGAGGTCATGGCATTTCCTCCGCGAGGAGGATGGCAGGAAAACGGCGGCGCGTCAAGAACCGTCGAGCTCTTCCTGCAGGCGGAACCACTCCTTCTCGAGACGCGCGAGCTCCTCGTCCAGCTCGCCGAGGCGCGTGTGCTTGTCCGGGGCGTAGTCGGTAGGATTCTCGAAATAGAACTTCAGGATCTCGCCGCGCTCCTTGTCGAGCGCCTTGATGCGCTCTTCCAGTTTCTGCTGGCGGCGCCGGCGTTCCTTGGCGGCGAGATGCGCCTCGCGGCGCGCTTCAGCATCCGCGCCGGACGCCTCCGGCGCGTCTTCCTCGGCCAGCGCGACGTCCGCGTCCATGGCGACGGCCAGGTCCTTCAGGTAATCGCCGTACTCGCCCGGATACTGGCGCGCGCGGCCACCCTGCACCTCGAAGATCCGGCGCGCCACGCGGCGGATGAACGCCTGGCTGTGGCTCACGAAGACGACCGTGCCGGGCCACTCGGCGAGCGCTTCCGCCAGGGATTCGGACGTCTCGGCATCGAGGTGGTTGGTGGGCTCGTCGAGCAGCAGCATGTTGTGGCGGGCGAGCAGGAGCCCGGCCAGGCAGAGGCGCGCGCGTTCGCCGCCCGAGAGCACGCCGGTGAGCTTCTCGAGGTCGTCGTCCTTGAACAGGAAATCGCCGGCCATCTTGAGGACGGCCTCGTTCGAGGTGTCGGGTGCGGCCGAACGGAGCAGGTGCTTCATCACGGTGTCTTCGGGCTTCAGCGCCTGTTCGACGTGCTGGGCGTAGTAGCCGATGTCGGCCTTGTGCCACCACTTGCAGCGGCCCTCGATCGGCGGCAGGACGCCGGCGAGCGTCTTGAGGAGCGTCGTCTTGCCCATGCCGTTGCCGCCCAGGATCGCCACGTGGTCGCCGCGCAGGATATCGAAGCTGACGCCCGCGAGCACGGCGCGGCCGTCATAACCCGCCGCGAGCCCCTCGGCGCGCGCGGCCACGCCCGGCGGCACGTGCGGCATCGGGATGCGGATGGCGGCCGTCGGCAGGAGGCTCTCGATATCGATGTCGATCATCTTCGAGATCTGCTTCAGCTTGGACTGCACCTGTTTGGCCTTCGAGGCCTTGTAGCGGAAGCGGTCCACGAACGCCTGGATATGTTCGCGCTCGCGCGCGATCTTCTTGTTGGTCTTGAGCGTGAAGGCGCGCGCCTCGGCCTTGCGGGCCAGGTAGGCGCTCGGCGCGCCGTCCTGCGCGATGAGCCGGCCGCGCTCGATCTCGACCGTGCGGTCGGCGACGGCGTCGAGGAACGCGCGGTCGTGCGAGGTCACGATGAACGCGCCGGCGTAGGTCTTCAGGAAACGCTCGAGCAGGAGGAGCGTAGGAAGGTCGAGATAGTTCACGGGCTCGTCGAGCACGAGCAGGTTCGGGTCCTCGAGCAGCATCGCCACGAGCTTGAGGCGCATCTGGAAGCCGCCCGAGAGCGCGGAGGCCGCCTGCGCGAGGTGGCCGCGGCGCAGGCCGAACTTCGCCGCCATCTTGGAACACGCCCAGGCGGGACGTCCGCTCTTGCGCATCAGGT
Source organism: uncultured Gammaproteobacteria bacterium (assembly GCA_964400625.1). Taxonomy (GTDB): domain Bacteria; phylum Patescibacteriota; class Patescibacteriia; order SG8-24; family DYFX01; genus DYFX01. Next base: position 61,452 of record CAYNUS010000004.1, on the reverse strand, counting down.
ATTCCGCGCCGGTCGCGTCGTCGGGCATCGTCTCGTGCTGAGCGACGGCGCCGAGGCGCAGGGTGGGGAAGCGCCGGGCTTCTCCGGTATCGGCTTCCTCCTGTCCGAGCAGGATCTTGAGCAGCGTCGACTTGCCGGCGCCGTTGCGTCCGATGAGCGCGATCTTCTGCCCCTCGGCCACGGTCAAGGAGACGCCGTCGAGGATGACGGCGCGGCCGTAGCTTTTCCGGATGGCGGCGAGCTCGAGCAGGGTGCGCATGGCGCCTCAACCTACCGCGTTTCGGGCCTCCCGGCAATGTCCCGAGCGCTGTGCATTACTAAGTGTTGACAGTACACGAACTAAGGAACTACGCTGGAGGCGACGGGCGCTGGCCCGATAACCCGAGCGCCATGCCGGACATCCTGAGCGTCGAGACCGTGTTCTTCACCGTGCTGGGATATCCGATGAGCTACATCGAGTTCTTCGGGACGCTCTTCAACGTCGCCTGCGTCTGGCTGGCGTCGAGGAACGACCCGCGCAACTGGCCGGTCGGGCTGGTCGGGGTCGTCCTCTTCTTCCTGCTGTTCCGCGAGATCCGCCTCTATTCGGACATGGTCGAGCAGGCCTATTTCTTCTTCACGGGCCTCTGGGGCTGGTGGGCCTGGACGCGCCCGAAGCGCGCGGAAGGGACCGAGGCGCGGAAGGAGCTCGTCGTGAGCCGCGGGACGCCGCGCGAGCTCGCGATCGCCGGAGCCGTCACGCTCCTCGGCTCGCTCGCGCTCGGCGCCTTCATGGCCCGCGCGGACCTGCTCCTGCCCGCCGTCTTCGCCGCGCCGGCCGACTACCCGTACCTCGACGCCTTCACGACGGTCCTGAGTTTCGTCGCCACCTACCTCATGATCCGCAGGAAGGTCGAGTGCTGGTATCTCTGGATCCTGGTCGACGTCATCGGCGTCTGGCTGTACGACGTGAAGGGCGTGCGCTTCATCGCGCTCGAATACGTGCTGTTCCTCATCCTCGCCTCGGGCGGCCTCTACAAGTGGCGCGCGCTCCTCGCGGCCCGCGAAGCGAAGGCGGTATGAAGCGCTACGGGCACGCCGTCGTGATCGGCAAGTTCTATCCGCCGCATCGCGGACACAAGCTGCTCATCGACACGGCGCTCGAACGGAGCGACCGCGTCTCCGTCATCGTCGTGCATGCGGAGGGCCAGCGCATCCCCGGCGAGCTTCGCGCATCCTGGATCAGCGAGATCCATCCGCGCGCCGAGGTCCTCGCGGTCCCGCAAGACGACCTCGATGATGCGGACTCGCCGGGCTGGGCGAGGGCGACGATCGGATGGATCGGGAAGCCTGACGCCGCCTTCACGTCGGAAGCCTACGGCGAGCCGTGGTGCCGCGCGATGGGCTGCGAGCACGTGCTGGTCGACATGGACCGCGCGCGGGTGCCGATTTCCGGCACCAAAGTGCGCGAGAACCCCTTGAAGGCCTGGGAATTCCTGGAGCCGCCCGTCCGCGCGCACTTCGCCAGGCGCGTCACGGTCCTCGGGGCGGAATCCACCGGCACGACGACGCTCACGCGGGCGCTGGCGGAGCGTTTCGGCACGGTCTGGGTCCCCGAATACGGGCGCCACTACGCGGAAGGGAAGTACGCCTCGCCGGACAAGGCCTGGCGCACCGACGAATTCATGCACATCGCCGAGACTCAGCACGCGGGCATCGAGCGGCTCGCGCGCTCCGCCGACCGCGTCATCTTCTCCGACACCGACGCGCTCGCGACGGCCGTCTGGCATGAGCGCTACGTCGGGACGCGCGCGCCGGAGGTAGAGGCGTTCGCGGCCGCGCATCGTCCGCACCTGTATCTCCTGACCGGCGACGAGATCCCGTTCGTGCAGGACGGCCTGCGCGACGGCGAGCACCTGCGGCACGGGATGCACGCGCGCTTCGAGGAGGTCCTCGCCGGCCAGGACGTGCCCTACGCGGTCCTGCGCGGCGCCCCCGAAACGCGGCTGGCGGAGGCCTCCCGGCTCGTGGAACGGCTGCTTTCCGGAGGCTGAAAACCTGTCCACGGGTTATCCTCTGGCCACCGTTTCCGCGACCGATTAAGCTGAGGCAGCTGTGTCGTGAGCGGACCGGACGTTATCCACACGGAAGGGGAGTACGGACACAACAGCTAGTGGTATACTGGGACCGCATGACACAAGATATTGTGAAATGCGGTCCCTGCCGTTTTTTACGGAAGGACACGAAACGCACCAGACTATGAGCACCTCGAGGATCCTCACGCCGCGCAAATTCTACCGGCCGTTCGAGTACCAGCACTACTTCGAATATTTCCAGAAACAGAACCAGGCGCACTGGATGCCGACGGAGGTCCCGATGGAAGCCGACATCGCCGACTACCGCTTCCGCCTGTCGCCCGAGGAGAAGAACCTCATCGTCCAGATCCTCCGCTTCTTCACCCAAGGCGACATCGAGGTCAACAACAACTACAACACGAACCTGATCCCGGCCTTCCCGAAACCGGAGATCAAGATGATGCTCTCGGCCTTCGCCGCCATGGAGAGCATCCACGTCTGGGCCTACTCTTACCTGAACGACTCGCTCGGCCTGCCGGAGCGTGAATATTCCGCCTTCCTCGAATACGAGGCGATGCGGAACAAGTACCAGTACCTCCAGGACTTCAAGACCGACTCGGTCGAGAACATCGCGCTCAACCTCGCCGTCTTCGGAGCCTTCATGGAAGGCGTCAGCCTGTTCTCGAGCTTCGCCATCCTGATGAACTTCCCGCGCATGGGGAAGCTGAAGGGCGTCGGACAGATCATCACCTGGAGCATCCGCGACGAGAGCCTCCACAGCAAAGGCGTCTGCCATCTCTTCCGCGACCTCATCGCCGAGAACAAGCAGATCTGGACGCCGGCGTTCCAGGAACGCGTCTACGGCGCCTGCGAGGAGATGGTGCGCCTGGAAGACAGCTTCATCGACACCTGCTTCTCGATGGGCGCCGTGCCGGGCCTTACGGCCGACCAGGTGAAGGCCTACATCCGCTACACCGCCGACAAGAAGCTCCAGGAGATCGGCCTCGAGCCCCGCTACCGCACCGCCAACCCGTTGCTCTGGCTCGACACGATGGTCAACGCCAAGGAGCACACCAACTTCTTCGAAAACCGCGCGACCGAGTACGGCAAGGGGGCCATCCTCGAGGATTGGGCCTGAGCCTTCCGCGTCGCGTCCGCTTACTCATCCGTCACGAGTCAGCCTATGCCGCGCCACGCTTCCGTCATCGACGCCCTGTCCAACAACGACCTCGCCGACGCCCGCGACATCCTCTTGGAGGAGACGCTGGCCAAGACGCAGGGGCGCGGCAGCTGGGATTCCCCCCAGTACCGGGGCGACGCCGACGTCCAGCGCAAGATCGTCACGCGCCCGGAACGCAACGCGCTCCTCACGTATTTCGGCCTGGAGAACCTGCGCGACCGCTACTTCCTGAAGGACGCCAAGGGCCAGATCGTCGAGGACCCGCAGATGTTCTTCTCGCGCGTGGCCTGCGGCATGGCGCGCGGCGAGGCGGCGCACGCCCAGCGGCTCTATGACGCGATGTCGATGAACTGGTTCATGCCGGCCACCCCGGTCCTGACCAACACCTACACCAACCGCGGCCTGCCGATCTCGTGCTTCCTGAACACCGTCCCCGACAGCATCGAGGGCATCTACGAGGGCTACACCGAGAACGCCTTCATCTCCAAGAACGGCGGCGGCATCGGCACCAACTGGTCGGAACTCCGCGGGCAGAACGCCCCGCTCTCGATGGGCGGCACCTCCTCCGGCGTCATCCCGTTCATCAAGGTGATGGACTCGTCGATCATCGCGGTCTCGCAAGGCGGCGTGCGGCGCGGCGCCGGCGCGGCCTACCTGCGCGTCGACCACCCGGACATCGAGGAGTTCATCGACATCCGCAAGCCGGTGGGCGACATGAACCGCCGCTGCCTCAACACCAACCACGGCCTCGTCGTCACCGACGAGTTCATGAAGGCGGTCGAGGAGAAGCGTACCTATCAGCTCATCGACCCGAAGCGGAAGGTCGCGGTGAAGGAGCTCGACGCCACCGAAGTCTGGCGCAAGATCCTGAAGACGCGCGTCGAGACGGGCGAGCCGTACCTGCTCTTCATCGACACCGTGAACCGCGCCGTGCCGGAGCACCACAAGGAGAAGGGGCTCTTCATCCAGCAGAGCAACCTCTGCTCGGAGATCACGCTTCCGACCACGCATGACCGCACCGCCGTCTGCTGCCTCTCGTCGCTCAACCTCGAGCGCTTCGACGAGTGGGAACCGCACGCGGAATCGCTCATCGCCGACGCCGTGCGCGCGCTCGACAACGTCCTCGACAACTTCGTCGAGGCGGCCGACCCGAAGTACTACGCGAAGTCGATCAACTCCGTCCTGCACGAGCGCTCCATCGGCCTCGGCGTCATGGGCTACCACGGCTACCTGATGTCGAAGAACCTGCCGTTCGAGAGCGTGGCGGCGCGCGGCGTGAACAAGAAGATCTTCAGCCTGATCCACAAGCACGCGAAGGCCGCGTCGCGGGCGCTCAAGGAGGAACGCGGCGCCCCGCTCGACGGCGGCGACCAGCGCAACAGCTACATCCTCTCGATCGCGCCGACGGCGTCCATCAGCTTCATCTGCGGCGAGGCCACGCCCTGCGTCGAGCCCATCACCGGCAACGCCTACCTCCAGAAGACGCTCTCGGGCAGCTTCCTCGTGAAGAGCCGCCATCTCGAGAGGCTCTTCGAGAAGAAGGGCATCAACACCACCGAGACCTGGAAGAAGGTCATCGCCGCCAAGGGCTCGGTCCAGCACATGGAGGAGCTCACCGACGAGGAGAAGGCCGTCTTCCGCACCGGCTACGAGATGAACATGCGCGAGATCGTCCAGCAGGCCGCCGACCGCCAGCCGTATCTCTGCCAGTCGCAGTCGGTGAACCTCTTCTTCCCGACGCCCATCAGCGGCAAGTACCTGCACGACGCGCACTTCCTGGCTTGGAAGGCCGGTGCCAAGAGCCTGTACTACCTCCGCTCGGCCGCGCCGATCGAGGCCGACGCCATCGATAACGCCCAGATGAAGGTCCAGGCCCGCGACTTCGCCAACGAGGAGTGCGCGGTCTGCCAATAAGGCCGGTGAGGCGCCCGCAAGGGCGCCTTTCGGCATGCTATACTTCGCGCATATGCAGACGCTGAAGCTCGTCCTCATCGGATTGCCGGTCTTCCTCGCGCTCGACGCCCTCTGGCTGGGCGTCGTCGCGAAAGGGGAATATCGCCGCGGTCTCGGATCGCTCGCGCGCAAGGCAGGCGAGGGCATCGACGTGCTCTGGCGCGCGGCCGCGCTCGTCTACGTCCTGGCGCTCGTCGGCCTCGCGGTCTTCGTCGTTCCGACGGCCTCCGGGCCGCTCTCCGGCTTCGGCTGGGGCGCGCTCTACGGCCTCATCCTCTACGGCGTCTACGATTTCACGAATCTCGCCACGCTCGCGGGCTGGCCGCTCCGGCTGTCGCTCCTCGACGCCGCCTGGGGCGCCTTCGTCTGCGGCGCGACGGCCGCGGCGATGACTTCCGCGCTCGTGTGGCTGAAGTGATGCCGTTCGAGGCCGAGCTCCGCACGCATCCGCGCGCCCGCCGGATCAGCATCCGCGTGCATCCCGGCGGCCGCGCGTCGGTGACGGTCCCGCGCGGCGTCACCTGGAGCTCCGTCGTGCGCTTCATGCGGACGCAGGCCGATTGGGTCGCGCGGACGTCCGAAGCGATGCGCCTCGTCGCGCCGCGTCCGAGCAGGGCGGAGGCGCGGCGTGCGTACCTCGCGCACAAGGAAGCCGCCCGGCGCCTCGCCTACGCCGCCATCGCGCGCTACGCCCCGGCCTACGGCGTCGCGGTGAAAGCCGTTTCCGTGCGCGACCAAGCGTCGCGCTGGGGCAGCTGCTCGCGCGACGGACGCCTGTCCTTCAACTACCGCATCGCGCTCCTGCCGCCGCGCCTGGCCGACTACATCGTCGTCCACGAGCTCTGCCACCTGCTGGCCTTCGACCATTCGACGCGCTTCTGGGCGCTCGTGGCCCGCGCGATCCCCGAACACCGGACGCTCCGGAAGCGGCTCCGCGAAGAACATCCCATCCGCGCATGAAAAAAGACGAGGCTCAAGCCTCGTCTTCGTCTTTGGGATGCCGCAACTCCTGGATGCGCGCGTCCTCGATGAGATCGGGTCGTTCCGAGAAAGGGACGGGCTTGGCGCGATGCAGCGCCTTCTTGATCTCGGGGATGAGCCGTCCGCGGGTCTCGGCGTCCTTGATGCCCGCGCGGTCGAGCGCCGCGTGGACATGCGCGTTGGGGTAACGCTTCAGGTCGAGGCTCGGCGCGAGTTCGGCGGCGGACTTCGCCAGCCGTCCGACGCGTTCGGCCTCGGGGTTCGTCTTCGGCATCTCGAATCGCTCCATGGTGAGGGTTCCGCCCGGCAGAAACGCCGCGCTGGAACGATGATACGACGCTTCCCGCCGCTGGGCAAGTTGTCCACAAGCCTGCGGAGCCGTCCGGGCGTAGAGTGTGCCGACCGGAGGTCTTTCCCATGTCCTCGTTCCTGCCCATCGACCTTTCCGAGTTCGGCCGCCGCACCGGCATCGACATGCGCGAGTACGCACAGATGTCCGGCGCCGACCGCATCGTGTCGCCGCGGCAGATCGTTTCGGCGCGCCACATCCTGAACATGCGCCTCGATTACCTCGAGCGCCTGCTGGAGAGCGTCCCGCTCGCGGGCGATCCCGGACGGAAGCCGTACGCCGGCTGCCGCATCGACCGCTACCGCATGGACCCGCGCATGTCGAAGGTCGGCCAGACCTTCGTCGAGCGCCGCAAGATCAACGATCTGCATGAGCTGTTCACCGCCATGTTCGACGAGCACGACGTGCCGTACGGCATCGCCAAGAAGGGCGCGAGCCTCATCTTCGGCACGACGGCGGAAGGGGACCGGGCCATCGCCCAGTACCTGCCGCCCATCGTCGAGCAGATCGCCAACCGCCACGCCGTCCTCGACGGCATCCACCGGTTCTCCTACACCAAGGGCGCCGGCACCACGCTCGAGATCATCAAGATCACGGACCCGACGGAAGCGTTCCCGTGCGACCTTCGCAAGTGGAGTTCCATCCAGGCGGTCGACGCCAAGCCGCCCAAGGACCAGCGGTTCTTCAACCTCCGCCCGGACCTCTTCCGGGACCTCAAGTACGTCGGCATCGACGGTTAGCCTCTCCCGCGCCCTCCGCGCGGGATTTTCGTTACCGAAAAGGCGCGGGATCGTAGGACATGGTAGAATGGGCCTAGAAACTAAGTTTCATCGACCTATGACGAACCTCGTCGCGTACTTCAAGCAGAAGCCGAAGACGGCCCTCGCGATCCTCGCGGTCGCGCTGGTCATCACGGCGGCCGTGAAATGGGACGACCGTAAGCCGTATCCGCTCGCCTTCGACCGGGGCGAGGCGATGATGGGGGTCACGACCGACTCCTACGCCTACGAGGAATCGGCGGTCGGGGGCGGGTACCCCGGCAAGGCGATGGCGCCGTCGATCGCGCCGATGCCGCCGGCGGACTACGACGGCCGCGACATGGCCATGCTGTACTTCCCGTCGCCCCAGCCGACGGCCGGGCAGACCGCCGCCGAAGTCGACCAGAAGATCGTGAAGAACGGCTACCTCCGCATGGTGGTCGAGAAGGTGACCGACGCGGCGGCCGACGTCGCCAAGATCGCCACCGAACGCGGCGGCTTCGTCCAGAGCTCGTCCGTCACCGAACGCGGCGACGGCACCTACGGCGGCGACGTCAGCGTGCGCGTGCCGGTCGCGAAGTTCGAGGAAGCGATGTCCGCCATCAAGGGCCTCGCGACGCTCGTGAAGCATGAGACCGCGACCGGTCAGGACGTCACCGAGCAGTACACCGACCTCCAGGCCCAGCTCCGCAACGCCAAGGCCCAAGAGGAGACGTACCTCGAGATCCTGAAGCAGGCCCGCACCGTCGAAGACACGCTCAAGGTGCAGGAACGCCTCGGTTCGATCCGCTCCGTCATCGAGTCGTACGAGGGGCGCCTGAAGTACCTCGAGAACACGACGTCCTACTCCACGATCTCCGTCTCGCTCGAGGAAGAGGCGACCGTCCGCGCTCCCACCAAGGAGTTCCGCCTCGGCGCCATCTTCCGCGGCGCCGTGCAGACCTTGGTCGCCTCCGCGCAGGACCTCGTCGCCGGACTCATCTACGTCGTCATCGTCTGGGGCGGCATCCTGCTCCCCATCGGCCTCGTCGCCTGGATCGTCTGGCGGCTCTGGAAGAAGCGCCAACCCCGGGCCTGAACGGCCGCAAAACCGCCTCCTCGGGGGCGGTTTTGCCTTCACGAAGCGGCGAAAGCGTGGTAAGAACGCCTCGGCGGTCCAACCGCGAGGAGGCATGCATGCGAGAGATCGACCTGATCCTGATCGGACGCGGACGCGTCGGGAGCGCCCTCAAGCGGCACCTCCGCGCGTATAACGAGCGGACCGGGACCGACCTTAAGTTCGTCTTGGAGGCGGAAGTCACGAGCGGCTGGATCGACCGCGCGGGCGGCAAGACCGACCGGCGCACGTCGTCGGACGCGTGGCTCCCGATCGTCGAGATGGCGCTGGAACTGCGCCGGCACGGTCGCGAACCGGTCGTGGTCGACGTCTCGGACGCACGGACCCTGGCGCTGCACCTCTCGCTCGTCGAGTCCGGATTCCCGGTCGTGACCGCCAACAAGCGGCCGCTCGACGTGGACCTTCCGACGTTCCGCCGGCTGACGGAAGCGATGGATCATCGCTCGCATCGGGCCTACTGGTTCGAGGCGACCGTCGGCGGCGGCCTGCCCGTCATCCGTACGCTCCGCGAGCTGATCGAGACCGGCGACCGCATCGTGCGGCTCACGGCGACGCTCTCCGGCACCCTGAACTTCCTGTGCGAGGCGCATGCCAAGCGCGTGCCGTTCGGGAAGGCGCTCTCCGAGGCGCGCGAGCTGGGTCTGACCGAGCCCGATCCGCGCGAGGACTTGCTCTGCAAGGACGTCGCGCGCAAGACCAAGATCCTGGCGAGCCTCTGCGGCTGCTGGTGGGTCCCGGAAGACGCCATCGCGCCGGTCATCGCGCCGGACGCGGCGAACCTCTTCGGCGAGGGCTTCGTCGAGAAGCTGAAGGACGTCACCGCCTGGCCCGAAGCATGGTCGCCGCACGGGCCGGTGGAGTACGTCGTCGAGATCGAGCCGACCATCTCCGGTTCGAGCGTCGTGCGCGGCGGCCTGCGCGAACGCGCCGCGGGCCGATCTCCGCTCGAAGGCCCGGAGAACCGCTTCATCATCGAGACGGAGCGGAACGGTCCGCACCCGATCGTCATCCGCGGGCCAGGCGCCGGCGCCGCGGTCACCGCCACCGCCGTCTTCGGCGATCTGCTCCGCTCCCTCGCCCGTCTCTAGACGGGCGTTTTTCTTTGTATGCGCGGCTTGACAAGATCGGAAAAAACGTATATAAAGGTATGTCCTCCTCGGACATTGCCCTCGAGCCGCGCGCGAAGCCGGTGCCCGAGGAGGAACCTTAAGCCGCCCTCGGGGTCTAACCCCCGGAATATGCGGCAGGTCTTCCTCCTCGTCCTGACGCTCCTTACGCTCAAGGTCTTTCTGCCCGACGTCGGGCATCGGCTGGAGGAAGCGCTTCTGGCGCTCCTCGATCTGGCCACCAAGGCCCTCAGCACGGCTCAACCTCTCGGTTGAGCCTTTCTTTTTCCGCGAAATCGTGATACGCTACCGCGCGCTATGAACCCCATCATCAAACTCAAGGCCGGTAAGGAGGCCAACGTGGCGTTCCGCCATCCGTGGATCTTCTCCGGCGCGCTCGAGGACGCCCCGGACGACTCCGCGCACGGGACCGTCGTCCGCGTCGCCGACAAGCGCGGCATCGTCCTCGCGACCGGCACCTATTCGGCCCGCAGTTCCATCGCGGTGCGCGTCTTCGCGTTCGGCGACAAGGAGATCGACGGCGCCTGGATCGCCGCGCGCCTGAAGGAGGCGAACGACCGCCGCCTGGCGATGGGCTACGGCCCCGGTACCGAGACCACCGGCTATCGCGTCGTCTTCGGCGAGGCGGACCATCTCCCGGGCCTGGTCGTCGACCGCTACGACGACACCGTCGTCTTCCAGATCTCCACGACCGGCATGGACCGCTTCCGCCTCGACGTCATCGCCGCCATCGAGAAGGTCCTGGCCCCGAAGAACATCATCGAACGCAGCGACCTCTCCGTCCGCGAGGAGGAACTGCTCGAGGACGTCGTCGAGGTCCATACGGGCGAAGCGGAGATCGTGGAGTTCAAGGAGAACGGCCTGAAGTTCCTGGCCGACGTGAAGGCCGGACAGAAGACCGGCTTCTTCCTCGACCAGAAGGACGCGCGCGCGGCGCTCGCCCGGTTCGCCGAGGGCCGCAAGGTGCTCAGCCTCTTCTCGTACTCCGGCGCGGCCGGCGTGGCGATGATGAAGGGCGGCGCCGAGTCCGTGCGCAACATGGATTCCTCCGAGGACGCCCTCGCGCTCTGCGAAAAGCACGCCAAGCTCCACAAGATCAAGGCCGCCGACTTCACGACGGAGAACGCCGACATCTTCCAGTGGCTCGGCGAGCAGAAGGACGGCGACCTCGACATGGTGGTGATGGATCCGCCGGCCCTCATCAAGGCGATGAAGGACGCCGAGAGCGGCCGCAAGGCATACCACTTCCTGAACCGCGCCGCGATGCGCCTCGTGAAGGACGGCGGCATCTTCGCCACGTCCAGCTGCTCGCACTTCCTGACGGAAGACGACCTGGCCTACACGCTCCGTCGCGCCTCCGTGCAGGCCGGCATCACGCTCGACATGCTCGCCGTCGTGCGCCAGAGCGCCGATCATCCGCAGTCCGTCTATTTCCCCGAATCGAACTACCTGAAGACGTTCATCTTCCGCGTCAGCCGATGATCGATATCGTCGTCATTCCGAGCGCGCGAAGGCGCGCGGTAGGAATCGCTTTTAAAAAGGATCCCTACCGCTCGGCTGGAATGCCTCGCTCGGGATGACGAAAAGCATCAACGAAGAAAAAACGCCTTGCTCAGCCGAGCAGGGCGTTCGTTTTCGCGGCGAGGATGAAGTCGTTCTTCGAGAGGCCGTGGATGGCGTGGGTCGTGAGCTCGAGCGTGAGCTTGCCCCAGCCGCCGCGGTAGTCCGGGTGATGACCCTCGGCTTCGGCGATCTCGCCGACCTTGTTCAGGAAGTCGAGCGCCTCCTTGAAGTTCTTGAACTTGAAGTCGCGGCGGATCCACTTTCCGTCGTCCGACAGGACCCACCCTGGGGTCTGCGGCATGAAGGCGTCGATCTCGCCCTGCGTGAGCGTCGGCATGCCGGGGCGGCACGAGACGCAGACTTGTCCGATCAAAGGGGTGTCTGACATGGGGCTATGATATCATAAACCACCCCGTCGAAGGACGGGGTCCACCCCCCAACGATTCGGACCCCCACTAGCGTGGTCCCCGGCCTCCGCCGGGGTGGAATACTCACCAAACGAATCTCTATGCTGAAGATCGGACAGAAAGCCCCTGGATTCCGCCTGCCGGACCAGGCCGGGAAGGAACATGACCTGAAGGACTACCTCGGCCAGTGGGTCCTGCTGTACTTCTATCCCAAGGACGACACGCCGGGCTGCACGGTCGAAGCCTGCACGCTCCGCGACAATTTTCCAAAGTTCAAGAAGATGAAAGCGGTCGTGCTCGGCGTGAGCGCTGACCCCGTGAAGAAGCACGCCAAGTTCGCCGAGAAGTACGAGCTGCCGTTCACGCTCCTCTCCGACGAGAAGAAGGAGATGCTCGGCGCCTATGGCGTCTGGGCCAAGAAGAAGTTCATGGGCCGCGAATACATGGGCATCCTGCGTAACTCGTATCTCATCGACCCGGAAGGGAAGATCGCCAAGATCTATGAAGGCGTCAAACCGAAAGAGCATGCCGAAGAAGTCCTCGCCGACCTCAAGGCGCTCGGAGCCTGACACGCCGTTCGCGCGTAAGGTCTACGCCGTCGTGGCGAAGATCCCGCGCGGCGAGACACGCACCTACGGGGAGGTCGCCAAGGCCGCCGGACGCCCCGGCGCCGCCCGCGCCGTCGGCACCATCATGAGCCGCAACACCGACACGAAGCGCGTGCCGTGCCATCGCGTCATCCGGGCCGACGGGAAAGTGGGGGATTACGCGTTCGGAGGGCCGAAGAAGAAGCTGGCGCTGTTGAAGAAGGAGGGCGCTCTTTAATGTCATCCCGGGCGGAGACCCGGGACCCATTTCCCCAGCGGAAACCTTCAAAAGTCGCTGAAGGAAATGGGCCCCTGCTTTCGCAGGGGTGACATGTTTTTGGATTGACCGCGCCATGAATCGGCACTAAGGTGGCTCTGAAGTCACCTCATTTCGCATATGCGCATCCTCCGCTCCACCGCGCTTCCTCAGGAAGCCAAAGCTGAAATCCTCATCGTCGGCGTCTTTGAAGGTTCGGAGATCACGCCGGTCTCCAAGCTCGATGCCGCGCTGGGCGGGCATCTTTCGGTCCATGTGAAGGAAGAGGAGTACAAGGCCTCGGTCGGAGCGACGCTCGTCATCCATACCCACGGCAAGCTGCCGTACCGCAAGCTGGCGCTCCTCGGCCTCGGCGAGCGGAAAGGGTTCGATCTGAAGCGCCTGCGGAGCGCCACGGCGCGCGCGGCGAAGCTGGCCGGCGCCAACAAGGCCGCGACGCTGGCACTCTGGCTGCCGTTCGAGAAGGCCAGCCCGAAGGTCGGCGAGGCCATCCAGGCGGCCGCGGAGGGCCTCATCCTCGGCGCGTACCGCTACGACCGCTATAAGGAGGACAAGAAGGCCAAGCCGTTGGAAGAGGTCGCGCTGCTCACGGCGCTCGCCATCAACGCCAAGTTCTTCGACAAGGCCGTGGCCGACGCCCAGGCCTTCGCCGGCGCTTCCGCGTACGCGCGGAACCTCGTGAACACCCCGGCGCTCGAGATGCACCCTGCCACCTTCGTGCAGGAAGCCATCGCGCTGGCCGTGGGACAGAAGCGCATGACCATCAAGATCTTCGGCCGCAAGGAGCTCCAGGAGATGGGCGCCGGCGGCGTCTTGGCCGTGGCGCAAGGTTCCGCGCACGAGCCGAAGATGATCCACCTCGCCTACAAACCCGCCGTGAAGGCGAAGAAGCGCGTCGTCTTGGTCGGAAAGGGCGTGACGTTCGATTCGGGCGGCCTTTCGCTCAAGCCCGCCGACGGGATGATGGACATGAAGATCGATATGGCGGGTGCCGCAGCCGTGCTGGCTGTCTTCCGGGCGCTCACCGCGCTGAAGATCCCCGTCGAGGTCCACGGCATCTGCGCCATGGTCGAGAACATGCCGTCGGGCCACGCTATCCGCCCCGGCGACATAGTGAAGACGATGTCTGGCAAGACCATCGAGATCCTGAACACCGACGCCGAAGGCCGCGTGACGCTCGCTGACACGCTCTTCTACGGTTCCCAGCTCAAGCCCGACATGATGATCGACCTGGCGACGCTCACCGGCGCCTGCATCGTCGCGCTCGGACAGGACATCACCGGCATGCTCACCGACGACGACAAGCTCGCCGCGCGCCTCGAACAGGCCTCCGCGACCTCGGGCGAGCCGCTCTGGAGGCTCCCGCTCTACGCGCCCTACGCCGAGCAGGTGAAGAGCCGCCACGCCGACCTCAAGAACATCGGCAGCAAAGGCGGCGCCGGCACCATCACCGCCGGACTGTTCCTCAAGGAATTCATCGGCGAAACCCCCAGCTGGGCCCACCTCGACATCGCGGGGCCGTCCTACAACGAGAAGGACTATCAGGACGAGCGGCCGTGGGGGGCGAGCGGGTATGGGGCGAGGTTGCTACTTGAGTTTTTGAGGAGGGTGTAACTATGTCGAAAAAGATCTCGTATATTTATTTGCCGCGACCCTCGGTTGCGAAGCGTACGAATGGCAACCGGAATCGGGGATGCAATGGATGCGGGAAATTCGCAGCCTTTCCCAGCAATTTTTGTTCAGTAAACTGCGAGGTTCGTACGAAACTGCGCAAAAAAAGAATTCGCCACGTTGGACCCAAAATAACCGCTTCAACTTTTCGTGGTGGAGTATCTACTATGAAAGTCGTTCGTGGCCGTCCAGTAGAGCATAAGAGCGCTCCAGCTATCAGGCCGGTGAAATCACCTCGCGACTATGTGAAAGTTCCGAAACGGGACGATGGTCCAAAATATAAAAACGTGCAAAGTCCGAGACACTAAAAAACCGGCCGCAAGGCCGGTTTTTCGTTCTCTCTTACCCCAACGTCTTCTCACCCGGATTCCACTCCACCGGGCACTTCTCGCCCGTCTGGAGCGCCTCCAGGACGCGGAGGGTCTCCTTCACGGAGCGGCCGACGTTGTTGTCGTGGTAGAGGGCGTACTTCACGGTGCCTTCGGGATCGATGATGAAGGTGCCGCGGATGGCTTCGCCTTCGGTCTCGTCGAGCACGCCGTAGGCGGCGGAGACCTTCTGGGTGACGTCGGCCAAGAGCGGGTACTTGAGGGCGCCGAGCTCCTTGAGCCACGCCTTGTGGGACCAGGCGGAGTCGGTGGAGACGCCGAGCACCTGGGCGTTCAGCTTCTTGAAGGCGTCGTCCGCCTTGGAGTAGCCGGTGATCTCGGTGGGGCAGATGAAGGTGAAGTCGCGCGGGTAGAAGAACAGGACGACCCACTTGCCCTTGTAGTCGGAGAGCGCGTGGTGCTCGAACGTCTCGTGGGAGACGCCCTGGAGCTTGAACTCCGGCGCCTTCTGGCCGATGAACGTCATAGATGGATGCGGTTAATGGCAGAAGCCTCGCCGTGGAGGCGAGGCTTCATCTTAACTTCGGTACTTCGCGAGGTCAAACTTCTCGATTTGCGCGTTCACGGCGGACCAGTCGACGTTCTGGGTGAAGGTCTCCAGGTACTTCTTGCGGGCGGTGGCGTAGTCGAGGAAGTAGGCGTGCTCGTAGACGTCGAGGACGAGGAGCGGGACCTGGCCCCAGACGCCGCCCTGGTTGTGGACGTCGCAGACGACGTTCATGAGGCGCTTCTCCTCGAGGTCGAAGGCCAGCACGACCCAGCCGCGCGCGGCCATGCCGCAGGCGGAAAATTCGGCCTGCCACTTCTCGTAGGAGCCGAAGTCTTCCATGATCCAGTCGGCCGCGACGCCTTCGGGCGCGCCGCCCTTGCCGCCGAGGTTGTCGAAATAGCGCTCATGGAGCTTCACGCCGTTCAACGCGAACGTCTCCTCGAGCTTGAGCTCGCGGAGATCGCTGTGCGTGGCGTTCACGCCCTCCAGGGAGACCGTGGCGAGCTTGCCGCGGATCTCGTTGGTCTTCTTGACGTAGCCGGCGTAGAGCACGTCGTGGTGCTCCGAAAGCTGCTTCTCGGACAATCCGGGCAGTTCCTTATACTTGAGGGGTTTGACTTGCAGTTCTGACATAAAAGACGGTGCGTACGTGTGCGTTAGGGACGGGTTCAAGCATAGCAAACCCCTCCCAAGAACGTCTACGACGCGAGGGAATCCACTTTCTCCTCATATTCCGCGATTTCGAACCAATCCACGACGTGCCCGACCAGCTGGCGATACATCGATTTGAACTTCCTCCTGCTCATAAAAGATGGGTTATGGTTTCTTGTCATGTCATTCCAGCGAAAGCTGGAACCCAGTTCCACGAGCAGCTAAACATTTGATGTCTGTGTTTCGGTACTGGATTCCTGCCTGCGCAGGAATGACATGTAAAAGCGCTGTCGCCTCAGTACTTCCTCAGCACCGCCCGCACGACGCCCTGGATCAGCGGATCCTGCACGTAGAACGGCTGCATCGTGGAGTTGGCGGGCTGGAGGCGGATGCGGGTGGATTCGCGGTAGAAGCGCTTGAGCGTGGCGTAGGTGTTCTCGAGGAGCGCGACGACGATGTCGCCGTTCTTCGGCGAGGGGTTGCGCTCGACGATGACGAAGTCGCCGTCCAAGATGCCGTCGTCGATCATCGATTCGCCCTTCACCTTGAGGACGTAGGAGTTGATCTCGTCGACGACCATGTCGGCCGGGACGTCGATCGTGTCGTTCGTCTCGATGGCCTCGATGGGGAGGCCGGCGGTGATGAGGCCGCGGAGCGGGAGACCGATGGCCGGGCGGCGCGTGGTGGCCTTCGGGGTGAGGGAGAGCGAGCGTCCGCCGTCGTGGCGCATGACGTACCCTTTCTTTTCGAGCAGGGTCACGTGCTTATGGATCGTGGCCGGGCTGGACGCGCCCATGGCGACGGCCAGTTCGCGGTAACTGGGCATGACGCCGCGGTCGCCGACGTGTTCCTGGATGGCATCCAGCAACTCCTTCTGTTTGGACGTGAGCTCGAACATAGAATGGGGTGTTAATAAGTGTTCGCCTTTCGTTCATAGTATAGATGAACAAAAGGCGAACGGCGCAAGGGTGCGAATGTGGATATCTTTTTTGCTTGTTCCGCGGGGACGCTGATGCTATGCTCCCAACGGTTAAAAATCTTTGAGTGATCTTTCGTATGGGAATGTCGTACGCCTGCGCGTACTGCGGCGAACTGAACGGCAAGGATATCGCATACCGCTGCGAGCGCTGCAGCTCCGCCTCGATCGACGAGATGGACGGTGCGCTGTTCTGCGAATCGTGCGGCGAGATCCGCAAGGAAGACCTCGGCATCGAATGCGGACTCTGCGGCGCGACCGAACTCGCCGTCGCCGACGCGACCGCGATGTAGGGACGGAAAACCGAAGGAGGAAAGGGCTCCGTAAAAAGCATGGCGGAGTTTTTTCTTTTCCTGTTTTCGTCATCCCGAGCGAAGCCGAGGGATCCATTCTCCGGATATCGAGCCGATGGATCCTTCGACTCCGCTGCGCTCCGCTCAGGATGACAAAAGCGGGTGGGGCAGTTAGCATGACCGCATATGTTCGAAGGCCACCCGATCGCGGACGTCCTGAAGCGCTGGAGCGAAGAGCTTCCGGGTTCGCGCTGGTACGTGGTCGGCGGCGCGGTGCGCGACGCGCTGCTCGGGCGCGCGCTGGGCGACATCGATATCCTCGTCGCCGGCGTCGAACCGGTGGCGCTCGCGAAGTTCCTCGAGGCGCGCGGTTCCGTCGATCTCGTCGGCCGCAGCTTCGGCGTCTTCAAGTTCGTCTCGGACGAAGGCGGCCTCCGTCTCGACATCGCGCTCCCGCGCCGCGAGGAGCCCGCGGGCACCGGCGGCTACCGCGACGTGACGACGCGCGCCGACCCGCACATGCCCATCGAGGAAGACCTAGCGCGCCGCGACTTCACGATCAACGCGATGGCCTGGCACGTCGTTCGCGAACGACGTGCCGCGGGCGAGGCGTCGACAGGCGCGCTCATCGACGCGTTCGGCGGACAGGACGACCTCGGGAAGAAGATCATCCGCGCCGTCGGCGATCCGGCGACGCGCTTCCGGGAGGACTACACGCGCATGCTCCGCGCGCTGCGGTTCGCCGTCCAGCTCGACTTCGGCATCGAGGCGGCGACGTGGGACGCCCTGCGCGCGTCGATGGCGCACGTGAACGAGACGCGCCACGACGGACGGCTCGTGCCGTACGAACTCGTCTCGCGCGAGCTGGTGAAGAGCCTCGAGGCCGCGCCGATCCGCGCCTCCGAACTTTGGACCGACGCGGGCGCCGTCGAAGCCCTTGCGCCCGCGCTCGGCGGCGGCTGGCCGCTCATGGTCAGGAAAGCGCTCTCGCGATTGAAGGACCCGGACGTCCTGCGCGTCTTGGACGGGAAGCCCGTGCCCTCGCGCGTCCAGGTCGGCGTGTGTTTCGCGCATCTCGGCCGCGACGGCGCCGTGGCCCTGGCCGAACGCCTGCGCCTGGCCTCCTCCGGCCACGGGGTCGACGCCACCTTGCTCCGACGTCTGGCCTCGGGCGCGGACGTCGCCCTCTATAAGGAACTGGGCGCGGAGCCCCTGCTTTCGGGCGAAACGGTCATGAAACTTTTGAAGCTGAAACCCGGCCCCGACGTGGGCGAGGCCTTGGACCTCTTGATTGATGCGCAAGCGAAGGGTAAGGTCGGCAGTCCCTCCGAAGCGGAGGCGTACTTGAAGAAGCACCGCAAGCCTTAAATGTCATTCCGAGCCCCGCGGTGCGGGGCGATAGGAATCGCTTTTTAAAGAGATCCCTGACGCCCGCGCGAAATGCGCAGGCTCGGGATGACAAAAGAAAGACAAATGATCTTCGTCGTCCACTACGCGGAACTCGGCATCAAGGGAAGGAACCGCACGCTCTTCGAGGCGCGGCTGGTTTCGAACATCCGCGAACAGCTGAAGGGCCTGGGCGTGAAGGGCCTCCGCCGCCGCACGGGCCTCATCCGCCTCGAAGCCGACGACGCCTCGGCGCCGGAAGTCACGCGCCGCCTCCTGAACGTCGCCGGCGTGGCCAATGTCCTGCCCTGCGCCCGCGTCGTGCCGGACGTCGACGCCATCATCAAGGAGGCCGTCTCGCGCTTCACGACGCAGAAGGGGACCTTCCGCGTGACGGCGCGGCGCCCCGACAAGCGCTTCCCGATGACCTCGCAGGAACTCGCCGGGCTCGTCGGCGAAGCCATCCTGAAAGCGAACCCCGAGCTGACGGTGAAGATGAAGGACGCCGACCACACCTGCTGGATCGAGGTCACCGACGACGGCGCGTACGTGGCGCACGAGAAGCTCCGCGGCATCGGCGGGCTTCCGCTCGGAAGCGGCGGCAAGCTCGTCTCGCTGCTTTCGGGCGGCATCGATTCGCCGGTGGCGTCCTGGATGATGCTCCGCCGCGGCGCGCCGCTGCACTACGTCCACTTCCACAACTTCCCGTACACCGACCGCGCCTCGATCGAGATCGTGAAGGACATGATCGCGGTCCTGAACCGCACGGGCATCAAGGCGACGCTCTCGATGATCAATCTCACGCCCGTGCAGGAGGAGATCGCCGCCGTCTGCAACCCGCAGTTCCGCGTCATCCACTACCGGCGCTTCATGTTCCGCCTCGCGGAGCTCATCGCGCACCGCGAGAAGGCCGGCGGGCTCGTGACGGGCGAATCGCTCGGGCAGGTCGCCTCGCAGACGGTGCAGAACATGCGCACGGTCGAGGCGGTCACGAAGCTTCCCGTCTTCCGACCGCTCATCGGCATGGACAAGGACGAGATCACCGAACGCGCGCGCAAGATCGGCACTTTCGAGATCTCCACGCGGCCGCATTCCGACTGCTGTTCGCTCTTCATGCCGGAGCATCCTTCGACCAAGGCGTTCGAAGACGTCGTCGCCGAGGACGAGAAGAAGCTGGACGTGCAGAAATGGATCGAGGCCGTGATGAAGGATGAGGAACGCATCGACATCGACGCCGTGAACTGGTAGCCTCCTCTGCAGCACATTGCAAGGGAGGCTTCTTTGGAACCGCTCGTCGAACTCCATCTCCATCTGGACGGCTCGCTGCGGATCGCGACCATGCTCGAGATCGCCGAGGCCGAGAACACCGTCCTGCCCGCCAGGACCGAATCCGGCCTCCGCAAGGCGCTCGCCTGCGGCGAGGTCCGCGCGAGCCTGCCGCAGTATCTGGAACACTTCGACCACACCACGGCCGTCCTGCAGTCCCGCTCCGCGCTCACGCGCGTCGCCATCGAGCTGATCGAAGACTGCGCCGCCGACGGCCTGAAGTACGTCGAGGCGCGCTACATGCCGCGGCTCAGCACGCTCGGCGGGCTCTCCGACGAGGAGGTCGTCGAGGCGATCCTGGAGGGGATGACGATCGGCGGCATGCGGCACGGCGTCGGCTGGGGCTTCATCGTCTGCAGCCTCCGCCACGTCGACCCGAGCGTCACCGGACGCATGATCGACGTCGCCATCCGCTACCGCCGCAACGGCGTCGTGGCGGTCGACCTGGCCGGGAACGACATGCTGCCCTCGCTCGACCACGCGCCGCACTTCCGCCGCGCCGCCGAGGCCGGGCTCCATGTCACGATCCACGCCGCCGAAAGCGGGCCGCCGGAGCGCATCCGCGA
The DNA here is from genome assembly GCA_964400625.1 of uncultured Gammaproteobacteria bacterium. Classification (GTDB taxonomy): domain Bacteria; phylum Patescibacteriota; class Patescibacteriia; order SG8-24; family DYFX01; genus DYFX01. Next base: position 41,351 of record CAYNUS010000004.1, on the reverse strand, counting down.
GGCCGTCGAGCTCTTCGGCGCCGAACGCGTCGGCCACGCCGTGAACGCCATCCGCGACCCGCGCATGCTGGAGCTCCTGGCGAAGCGCGGCGTCGGCATCGAAGCGTGCCTCACCTCCAACCTGCAGACGCGCACCGTCAGCCTGATCGACCTGCACCCGGCCTGGGTCTATCTGAAGGAAGGCCTGCGGGTCGGGCTCAACACCGACAACCGCACGCTGGCGGACACCACGATGGCCCGCGAGCTCGGCCTCGCCCAGGAAGCCTGGAAGCTGGAGGAAGGCGACCTCGTGAAGCTCGTCGCCGCTTCCATCGACATGTCCTTCGCCCCGGACGCCGCGAAACTCGCGCTCCACGCCGCGCTCCGCCCGGTCTACCCCTGAACCCTCGACGGTTCGGGGGTTTTTCTATAGGCTGGACGCGTATGAGCACCCCGGACATCGCTGCGCGATTCCGGGGTGACCGCACGAGAAAGGACGCCATCATTCATCATGCTCGCGCGATCAGCAAAAGGTATGAGTCGTCTGTATGTCATCGCCACGCCCATCGGCAATCTCGACGATTTCTCCCCCCGCGCCGTCGCCGCGCTGATGGAGTCATCCTTGGTGCTATGCGAAGACACGCGCGTCTCGCGGAAGCTCCTGAACCACTTCGAGGTTCCCGCCGCGACGACGAGCTATCACGAGCACACCTCGATGGGGAAGCTGCAGGCGCTCGTGAAGCGCATCGACCAAGGCGAGACGATGGCGCTCATCTCCGACGCCGGCACGCCGGGCGTCTCGGACCCGGGCGCGCGCTTCGTCGCCGAGCTCGTGCGCGTCTCGCAGGGCCAGGTGAAGGTCGTGCCGATTCCCGGGCCCTCCGCCGTCACGACGCTCCTTTCCGTCTCCGGCTTCCCGGCCGACGCCTACGTCTTCCACGGCTTCCCGCCGCACAAGAAGGGGAGGAACACCTACTGGAAGATCATCGCCGACGAGAAGCGCACGAGCGTCTTCTTCGAGAGCCCGCATCGCGTCGAGAAGGCGATGGCGGAACTCTCCGCGCTCTGCGACCCGCACCGCAAGATCGTCATCGGCCGCGAACTCACCAAGATGTTCGAATCCGTCCGCTACGGCGAGATGAAGGACGCTTCCGAACTCCTCCGATCCGAACCCATCAAAGGCGAATACGTCATCGCCGTCGAAGGGAAATGACCACGTGCCGTCATTCCGACCGAGCGCAGCGAGCGGAGGAACCCCTTTCCTCCATGAATCGCAAGGGGTTCCTCGGCTGCGCTCGGAATGACGAAGAAACTCAGAAAATGATATGCAAAAAAACTTCTACATCACCACCACGCTCCCGTACGTGAACGCCGATCCGCATATCGGCTTCGCCTTGGAGATCGTCCAGGCCGACATCGTCGCGCGCTGGCATCGTTTGAAGGGGGAGGAGGTCGTCTTCAACACCGGCACCGACGAGCACGGGCAGAAGATCCAGGACGCCGCCGCGAAGGCCGGCCTCGACCCGCAGGCGTACTGCGACCAATACGCCGCCAAGTTCCACGCGCTCAAGGACACGCTCGACCTCACCTACACCCACTTCATCCGCACGACCGACGCGCACCACGTGGCCGCCGCGCAGGAATTCTGGAAGCGCTGCGACGCCGTCGGCGACATTTACAAGAAGCAGTACCAGGTGAAGTACTGCGTCGGCTGCGAGCTCGAGAAGACCGATTCGGAACTGGTCGACGGCAGATGCCCCATCCACCCGAAGCTCGAGATCGAGAACCGCGACGAGGAGAACTACTTCTTCCGCTGGTCGAAGTACCAGGACGCGCTCCTCAAGCACTACGAAGCCAATCCCGGCTTTGTCGTCCCCGAACACCGCCTGAACGAGATCCGCAGCTTCGTGGCGGGCGGACTCCAGGACTTCAGCATCTCGCGCCTCAAGGAAAAGATGTCGTGGGGCGTGCCTGTCCCGGGCGACGAGGCGCACGTGATGTACGTCTGGTTCGACGCGCTCGTGAACTATATCTCCACGATCGGCTGGCCGGACGAGGCCTACGCCAAGTTCTGGCCCGGCACGCAGGTCGCCGGCAAGGACAACCTGCGCCAGCAGTCCGCGATGTGGCAGGGGATGCTCCTCTCCGCCGGCGTCCCGCTCTCGGAGCGCATCTTCATCCACGGTTTCATCACCGCCGACGGCCAGAAGATGTCAAAGTCGCTCGGCAACGTCGTGAACCCGATGGACCTCGTCGCGCAGTACGGCACCGACACCGTCCGCTACTACCTCGCCAGCCTTCCGGCCTACGAGGACGGCGACTACACCGCCAAGCAGTTCGAGGACATCTACACCTCGAAGCTCGTGAACGGCATCGGCAACCTCGCGGCGCGCACCGCCACGATGGTCGAGAAGTATTGCGAAGCGAAGGTGCCGACGAAGGCCGACGACCGCTTCGAGACCGCCGCCTTCTGGGAGAAGTACGAGAAGGCGCTCGACGCCTTCCACTTCGACGAGGCCATCCGCGCGCTCGAGCACTACGTCACGACCGTGAACCAGGCCATCGACGTCGAGGCGCCATTCAAGAAGGCCAAGGAAGGCGTGGACGTCTCTCCTTTCATGTATCAGCTCGCCGAAGCCCAGCGGCAGATCGGGCTCGCGCTCCTGCCCGTCATCCCGTCGGCCGCCGCCAAGGTCCTCGCCCAGATCGGCGTCGACCCCGCCGCGGCCAAGCTCCCCGAAGCCCAGGCTTGGGGCGGCCTCGAACCGGGCCTTCCGGTCAAGAAAGGCGATATCCTCTTCCCGCGGCTCGAACGAAAGACGGCGTAAGCCGTCTTTTGGTATACTCCACCTATATGGAAACCACCGAAGAAAAGGCCAAGAAACTCCAGGCCGCCTACGACCAGTTCATGGAGCAGATCAAGGGGCTGGAACACGAGCGCCTCGACGTGATGAAGAAAGTGCTCGGCGACCTCGAACGCGAGGAGATCGAGAAGATCCTGAACGAACTCAAGAACTCGTAAACGTATGGCGGATCCCGCGCTCCAGCCCGCGACCCCCGAAGCCCGCAAGCAGGCCGAAACGATCGCCCCTCACGAAGAGGCATTCTTGAAGGAGGGCGAGAAGATGGATGCCGAGAGCCGCAAACAGGAATCCATCGGCGAGAAGGAGGAGCGTCTGGCGGAGGAGGGCATGGCCCGCGTGAACGAGCTCGGCAAGAACCTGGACCTGCAGGCCGAAGCAGGCGCCAAGGAATTCAAGGAAGAGACGAAATCCGTCTGGAGCCGCATGAAGGAGCGGCTGTTCAAGAAGAAGGACGGCGGCCCCGTCAAAGGCGAGGCCGAAATCCTGGCGGAGATCGAGAAGGCCGACGCGGTCTTCGCGAATTTCAGGAAAGAGATGGCGCGCATCATGGCGCACGGCGGCGAAGCGGAGCTCCGCGCCCTGGAAGGAAGCCTCTCGGCCGCCTACGACCAGCTGGCCCCCAAGGTCGCCGCGGAAGGCGCCGAAGAATCCGCTGCGATGAAGAAGGCTCTCAAGACGGGGGAAATGCCGCAGGTCACCGAGACCGGCGCCAAGCTCAACTACATCAACAAGCGCTTGGCCGACGTCCGCGAGAAGCTCGCGGGCGGGAAGTTCGGTTCGACGGAAGCGCTCGCGGCCGCGAACGCGGCGGCCCAGGAACAGGCCGCGGCCGAGGCGCCCGCCCCGACGGCCGAGGCTCCGCAGGAGGCGCCCGCCCCGAAAGCGGAAGCGCCCGAAGCGAAGCCGTCGCCGGAAGCACGTCTGGCCGCCGATCGCGAGTTCCTCCTCAAGGGCGGCAAGCTCAAGGACGGCACCGTCGTGAAGGGCGCCGAGGGCCTCCCCGGCGAGCGCATGATCGATGACTACCTCAAGGTGCGCGACCTGGACGCCGACAGCTACGGCGAAATCGTCGGGAAATCCTTCGATCCCGTGAAGGGGGAGATCCGCCTCACGTACGAGGACGGCGGACAGCTCCGCTCGTACGCTTCCGGCATGAAGCTCCGCGTGCATCCGGGCGGCAAGGTCGAGGAAATCAACGCGCGCAAGGAACGCATCGCCGAGATGGGCGCGCGCGTCGATGCGGCCATGGCGGCCGAAGACGCGGCCGCGAAGGAGGAGGGCGGCGAAGAGAACCCGATCCAGCTCACGCCCGAGATGCGAACCGCGCCAGCGGAAGAAACGGTCTTCACCGATGCCGAGAAGGCTGAACTCGCCAAGGACGCCCAGGAGGCGCTCCGCGGACAGCTCCCGGCGAGCGGCGAGATCGAGGCGAAGGAAGCGTCGGCCCCCGCGGCCGAAGCGGAACCGAGCGTCGTGCTCGCGCCAGAGGTCCAGCCGATGAAGATCGTCCGCTCCTCCGAGACGCCCGTCGCCTCCGGAGAGATCGAGAACGAGACCGTCCTCCAGAAGACGAAGACCTCCGAAGACGCCCCGACCGCCGCCGGCGAGATCGAGGTCGAGGACGCGCAGATCATCTCCGAAGCGCCGGCCGTCGAGGCGGCGCCTCCCGCGCCCGAAGCGATTTCCGTCGAACCGGGCGACGACCTCCGCATGACGCCCGCCGCGAAGCCGGAAGCCGCGCCGGCCGAAGAGCTCACGCCGGAGAAGATCGCGAAAGCCAAGAAGGAACCGCTCGCGCCGGCATCCCTGCCCGCCATCGTCGAGACGCTCCGCACCAAGGGCAAGGCCGGCGACGGGAAGTTCGCCACGCCCGCCTCGTTCCTCCAGGCGCTCGAGACCGCCGGGTTCGAGATGCCCAGCGACATGGAAGCGGACGATCCCAAGAAACTGCATGAGGCCTACAAGAAAGCCTTGAAAGCCAAGAAATGACCTTCTTCGACCTCATCCTCGTCCTCTCGGTCTTCGCCTTCGTCCTGGCGGGGCTCTGGTTCGGCTTGATCCATGCGCTCGGCGGCCTCGTCGGCATGGTGCTCTCGGTGCTCGTGGCCGGCCGCTATTACGACAGCTGGGGCCAGGCGGTCGCCGGCGTCTTCTTCGGCAACGAGAACCTTGCGCGCGTCGTGATGTTCCTCGTGCTCATGATCCTCGTGAACCGCCTGATCGGCCTCGTCTTCTGGATCATCGAGAAGGTCTTCAAGATCGTCGCCGTCATCCCGTTCCTGAAGACGTTCAATGCGCTCTTGGGCGGCCTGCTCGGCTTCCTGGAAGGCATCGTCGTGGTCGGCGGCGCGCTCTACATCGCCGCGCGCTATCCGATCAGCGCGAGCTTCGGCTCCGTGCTGGCCGCCTCGCATGTCGGCATCTGGCTCCTGCACGCCTTCGGCCTCTTCGCGCCGCTCCTTCCGCAGGCGGTGCGCCAGATCCAGTCCGTGATATGAGCATCGCCGCCGCCTTGCCGCTCTCCGAAGCGCAGCTCATGGGCATGCAGGCCGAACTCCGCAGCCTCCGCGCCGACATGCGCGCGCTCATGAGCCGGAGCCGCGCCTTCACGGCCTCCGTCGGGAAACGCCGCGACCAAGGATTGATCGCCAAGCTGCGCCGCCAGCTCGGGCTCGGCTGAAGCTATGGGGATTTTCGAACGCCCGAAGCCCTCCGCGGAACGGGAGAAGAAGCGCTCGCCCGAACAGGAAGCGGGCGTCGACCTTTTCGGCGAACGGAGCCGCGCCTTCAAGGCCGAACTCGCGCTCGCGAAGACCGAATCCGAGGAGGCACTCAAGGCCGTCCATGAGGCGCGCCTGCAGGCCGGACGCCAGGAAGGCCATCTCACCCGCGAGGAGCAGGAGGAACTCGAGGCCATCGAGGACGCGGCGGACGCGATCCAAGGGCGCTACGAAACGCTCCGGAAGAAGGCCTCGGAAGGCGGCATCCTGGACGACATCGCCGAGGAAGTCGTCACGACCGCCGTCATCGACCACGTCATCCCTGTCGCCCCGATCGCCAAGATGGTCGAGCACGTCGCGCCCGTCGCGAAGATCGCCGCCGAGAAGGACCTGACGCCCGCCGAACGCCGCAAGCGCGAACGCGAAAACCCCAAGGACGGCGGCTGAACCCATGCTGATCGACACCCACTGCCACGTGCACTTCAACGCCTACAAGGACGACATGGACGATGTCGTCCGTTCTTGCCTTTCCCAAGGCGTCCAGATGGTGACGATCGGCACGCAGAAGGACACGAGCGCGAACGGCATCAGGCTCGCGGAAAGATACGACGGCGTCTGGGCGACCGTCGGATTGCATCCTTCGCACATCTTCGCCGGCTACCACGACGAGGGCGAGGTGCAGTTCAAGTCGCGGAACGAATCGTTCGATCCCGCCTACTACGGGGAACTTTTGAAGCATCCGAAGGTCGTGGCGGTGGGGGAGATGGGGCTCGACTATCATTACGAATACGAGAACGTCTCCCTGGAGGAGATGAAGGAGCGCGAATCCGCCGCCTTCGAAGCGGGCGCGCGGCTCGCCATCGCGAGCGACCTGCCTGTCGTCATCCATTGCCGCGACGCGCACGATGACCAGATCGCGCTCATCGGGAAGATCTGGGGGGCGTATCGGGAAGGCGATCCGATCCGCGGCGTCATCCATTGCTTCACGGGCACCAAGCACGACGCCGAACGCTATCTCGCGCTGGGCTTCATGCTCGCGTTCGGAGGCTCCATCACGTATCCGCCGCGCAAGTCGGACGTGAAGGAAGGCAAGGAACTCCTGACCGACGTCGTCGCGTGGGCGCCGCTCGACCGCATCGTCGTCGAGACCGATTCGCCGTACCTCACGCCCGTCCCGCGCCGCGGCGAACGCAACACGCCCGCCAACGTGAAACTCGTGGCCGAGAAGGTCGCCGCGCTCAAGGGCATCGCCTTCGATGAGGTCGCCGCCGCCACGACGGCCAACGCGCGCCGGTTGTTCCGGAGAATGGGCCAAGGTTAGCGCAATAAAGTTACCCACCGTTGACGTCGCGCCGGTCTTCCAATAGACTGGCGTCGTCTTATCTATGGAAAAGAAGGACGACGGCACGCGCGCGTATCAGATGTTCGGCCTTCGCATCGTGGGCGACTTCGGCGCGACGCTGGCGATCCCGGCCGTCGCGGCCGCCCTCCTCGGCTCGAACCTCGACGCCGCCTGGGGGACGAAGCCCTACGCGCTCCTCGGCACGCTCGCCCTCGCCTTCGGCCTCAGCGCCCTCGCGATCCGGAAGAAAGCCTCCCGCTACGGAAAGGAATATCAGTCCCTGGTGAACCGCTATGACCATCCCGCCGATCGCCGCTGAACCCATCTTCCACGTCGGGAGCTTCCCGATCACGAACTCGCTCATCAACGCCTGGCTCGCGGTCGCGGTCTTCGTCGCGGTCGCGTTCCTCGTGAAGCGCGCGCTCACGTCGGACGTCCCGGGCCGCTTCCAGTCGGCGGTCGAAGGCTTGGTCGAGTTCATGCTGGGCTATGTCGACCAGGTCACGCAGGACCGCGCCAAATCCAAGAAGTTCCTGCCGCTCGTGGGCACGCTTTTCCTCTTCATCCTGGTCTGCAACTGGATGGGCATCCTGCCGGGCGTCGGTTCGCTCTGGCGCACCATCGAGCTCCACGGACACGTCGAGAACGCGCCGATCTTCCGCCCCGCCAACGCCGACCTCAACATGACGCTGGCGATGGCCGCGCTGACCGTCATCGCCTCGCACCTCGTGGGCATCGTCACGATCGGCTTCTTCGCGCACTGGAACAAGTTCATCGCGCTCGGGACGTTCTTCAAGTCCTTCCGCAAGAAGCCGATGGATATCGTGGTCGCCGCCGTCGAGCTCTTGGTCGGCGTCATCGAGTTCTTCGCCGAGATCGCCAAGGTCGTCTCGCTGTCGCTGCGCCTCTTCGGCAACATCTTCGCCGGCGAGGTGCTCATCACCGTGATGTATTCGCTCGTGGCGTACGTCGTCCCGCTGCCGTTCACCTTCCTGGAGCTCATCGTGGGCATGGTCCAGGCGACCGTCTTCGCGATGCTCGCCCTGGTCTACCTCACGATCCTCTCGTCGAAGCCGCACGGCGACCACGAGGAGCATCACGAGGACGAGCTGGGCGAGGCGCACGGCCTCGAACCGCACGGCGCGCGCGCTTCCTAAGAGGAAGCCTTCGGCTCCCGATCTTTTCGGGGTCCGAACTTTCACTCTTAGCCGCGATCGAGGAGACGTGAAACCCACCCCCTCCGTCCACCCGACGATCCGCGCACCACGCATATGCTCGACGCAGAATCCATGTCCGTCCTCATCAAAGGCGCCACGATGGCCATCGGCGGCATCGCTCCGGCCCTCGCCATCGGCAACCTGGTCGGCAAGGCCATGGAAGCCATCGGCCGCAACCCGGAATCCGCCGGCAAGCTCTTCGTCCCGATGCTCCTCGGCGCCGCCTTCGCGGAAGCCATCGCCATTTACTCCCTGGTCGTCGTCTTCACCCTGTAAGACGCTGACACGGCCGCCCTTCGCGGAAGGGCGGGAAAGCCAGCGCATTACGCCACCTTATGTTCAACCCCTTCGCACCCGAAATCGTCCACGCCGCCGCCGAAGCGGCCGCGACCGTCCATGCCGAGGAATCCGTCCTTGGCGCGCTCGGCGTGAACTGGAAGCTCTTCATCGCCCAGCTGCTCAACTTCAGCGTGGTGCTCTTCGTCATGTGGAAGTGGGTCTACACGCCGCTCCTCAAGATCATCGACAGCCGCACCGCCAAGATCGACAAGGGCCTCAAGGACGCCGAAGCCGCCGCGGCCGCCAAGTCCGGCGCGGAACAGGCGTCGGAGGAAGCCATCCTGGCCGCCCGCAAGGAAGCCCAGCGCCTCATCGAGGAGGCGCAGAAGGCCGCCGAAGCCCAGCGCGCCGAACTCAAGGCCAAGACGCAGGCGGAACTCGCCGCCCTCGTCCAGCAGGGCAAGGACACGCTCGCCGCCGAGAAGGAGAAGATGGTCCGCGAGGCGGGCTCCGAGATCGCCGAGCTCGCGGTCATGATCGCCGGCAAGGCGCTCGGCGAGAAGCTCACCGACGCGCAGAAGAAGGGCCTGCTCGACGCGGCCGCGAAGCGCATCGATTCCTGATATGCCGCGCATCGCCGAAACCTACGGGCGCGCCCTCTACCAGGTGACCGCCGGGCTGGGGGAGAAGGACGTCCGCAAGGCCGTCGGGAAGTTCGTGGAGATCCTCTCCGCGCGCCACGAGCTCCAGCTCGCCCCGAACGTCATCAAGGCCTTCGAAGCCGAGGTCCGCGCCGCCGAAGGCGTCCGCGAGGTGCGCGTGACCTCCGCCGAGGAGCTCGCCGACGACCGCAAGCAGGCGCTCGCCGCCTCCTTCAGGAAGGCCCTCGACGCCGACGTGGAGACGACCTGGGAGATCGATCCTTCGCTCATCGCCGGCGCCGTCATCCGCTACGACGACGTCCTGCTCGACGCCTCCGTCAAAGGCAGCCTCGAACGCCTGAAAAAGTCCCTCATCTGAATATGGCCACCAAAGAATTCATCATCGAAGCGCTGAAGAAGCAGATCTCCGAGGCCTCGGTCGACGCCAAGGCCGAGAAGGTCGGCACGATCGTCGAATCCGGCGACGGCGTCGTCCGCATGACCGGCCTCACCGAGGCCATGTCTTCGGAGATGCTCGAGTTCCCGGGACCGGACGGCAAGGAGCCGACCTACGGCCTGGCGCTCAACCTGGAAGAGGAGACCGTCGGCGCCATCGTGCTCGGCGAGTCCAAGCACCTGAAGGAAGGGGACACCGTCCGCTCGACGGGCAAGATCCTCTCGATCGACGTCTCCGACGCCTTCATCGGCCGCGTCGTCGATCCGCTCGGCCGTCCGCTCGACGGCAAGGGCCCGATCAAGGGCGGCAAGTCTTATCCGATCGAGAAGGTCGCCCCCGGCGTCGTCACCCGCGAGCCCGTCGGCGTCCCGCTCCAGACCGGCGTGAAGGCCATCGACGCGATGGTCCCGATCGGCCGCGGCCAGCGCGAGCTCATCATCGGCGACCGCCAGACCGGCAAGACCGCCATCGCGGTCGACACCATCATCAACCAGAAGGGCGCGGGCGTGACGTGCATCTACGTCGCCATCGGCCAGAAGGAATCGAAGATCGCGCGCATCATGGCGAAGCTCGAGGAAGCGGGCGCGATGGACTACACCGTCATCGTCGTGGCCGGCGCCTCCGACCCCGCCTCGATGTCGTACCTCGCGCCGTACGCCGGCGCCGCCATCGGCGAATACTTCATGGACAAGGGCCAGGACGCGCTCGTCGTGTATGACGACCTCTCCAAGCACGCCTGGGCCTACCGCCAGATCTCGCTCATCCTGAAGCGCCCGCCGGGCCGCGAAGCCTATCCGGGCGACGTCTTCTACCTGCACTCGCGCCTCCTCGAGCGCGCCGCCTGCCGCAACAAGGAGCACGGCGGCGGATCGCTCACCGCGCTCCCGATCATCGAGACGCAGGCCGGCGACGTCTCCGCCTACATCCCGACGAACGTCATTTCCATCACCGACGGCCAGATCTACCTCGAAGGCGACCTGTTCTACCGCGGCATCCGCCCGGCCGTGAACGTCGGCCTCTCGGTCTCGCGCGTCGGCGGCGCCGCCCAGACGAAGGTCATGAAGAAGGTCGCCGGACGCCTGCGCCTCGACCTCGCGCAGTTCCGCGAGCTCGAAGCCTTCGCCCAGTTCGCCTCCGATCTCGACGAGACGACGCGCTCGCAGATCGAGCGCGGCCGCCGCACGGTCGAGATCCTGAAGCAGCCGCAGTACCAGCCGATGCCGTTCGAGCACCAGGCCGCCGTCATCTACGCGGTGACCAACGGCCTCATCGACGACGTCGCCATCGACAAGGTCCGCGACTGGGAGGACGGCTTCCACCGGTATCTCAAAGCCTCCCGCGCCGAGCTCATGAAGAAGCTGAAGGAGAAGAAGGCGCTCGAGCCGGACATCGAAGCCGAGCTGAAGGAAGCCATCGCCGAATACAAGAAGACCGTCTAAGTCCCGACCGAACGCGCGCCATGGGAGTCAACACGAAAGCCATCAACCGCCGCATCAAGTCCGTCGTGAACACGAAGAAGATCACGAAGGCGATGGAACTGGTCGCTGCCTCGAAGATGCGCAAGGCCGTCTCGGCCGTGCTGTCTTCGCGTCCCTACGCGCAGATGGCGTGGAGCCTGGTCGCACGGCTGGAGCAGAGGGGCGAGGAGGCGCATCCGCTCCTCAAGAAGCCGGAGTCCGGGCGCGCGCTGGCGATCCTCGTCACCTCGGACCGCGGCCTCTGCGGAGGCTTCAACGCCCAGGTGATCCGCGTCGCGAACGAGTTCATCCGCTCGCGGCCGGAAGGCTCCGTCGACGTCATCGCCATCGGCCGCCGCGGCGAGGCGTGGGCGCGGCGCCGGAAGCTCCCCCTCAAGGCCTCGTTCGGCGACGTGCTCGCCGGCGGCGCCCCTCCGGTCACGAAGGTCCGCCCGCTGGCGCGCCTCGCCAGGAACGGCTTCACGGCGGGGGAGTACGGCGAGGTCGCCGTCATCTACACGGACTTCGTCTCCTCGATCCTCCAGAAGCCCCGCGCCAAGACGCTGCTCCCGCTCACGCGCGACAGCGAGCTCGGCGAGGTCCGCGGACACGAGGAGGTCCACGCGAACGCCAAGGCCGCCGAGGAATACGTCTTCGAACCCGACGCGCGCACCGTCCTCGACCAGCTCCTGCCGCGCGTGGCCGAGGCCCAGCTCTACCAGGCCGTCCTCGAATCGCTCGCCTCGGAGCACTCGGCGCGCATGCTGGCGATGAAGAACGCCACGGACGCCGCCGCCGACATGATCGACGACCTCCGCCTCACCTTCAACCAGGCACGCCAGGCCGGCATCACTCAAGAGATCGCGGAAATCTCCGCCGGGCGCGCCGCGCTCGCCAACGCATAAAATATGAAAGGACACATCGTACAAGTCATCGGCCCGGTCGTGGACGTCGAGTTCGACGGCGAGCTTCCGGCCATCCTGACCGCGCTCGAAACCAAGGCCGTCGACGGCCACCGCGTCGTGCTGGAAGTCCAGGCGCACGTCGGCGACAAGCGCGTCCGCACCGTCGCCATGCAGACCACCGACGCCCTCCGCCGCGGCCTCGAGGTCACGTCCACCGGCGCCCCGATTTCCGTGCCCGTCGGCAAGGAGACGCTCGGCCGCATGTTCGACGTCGTCGGTCAGCCGATCGACGGCGGCAAGGACGTGAGCGCCAAGCACCGCTGGGCCATCCACCGCGCCGCTCCGTCCTTCGACGAGCAGTCCACCAAGGCCGAGATCTTCGAGACGGGCATCAAGGTCATCGACCTCATCTGCCCGTTCCTCAAGGGCGGCAAGGTCGGCCTCTTCGGCGGCGCCGGCGTCGGCAAGACCGTCATGATCATGGAGCTCATCCGCAACATCGCCTCCGAGCACGGCGGCTTCTCGGTGTTCGCCGGCGTCGGCGAGCGCACCCGCGAAGGCAAGGACCTCTGGAACGAGATGCACGAGTCGAAGGTGCTCGATAAGACCACGCTCGTCTTCGGACAGATGAACGAACCGCCGGGCGCCCGCGCCCGCGTCGCCCTCTCCGGCCTCACGATGGCCGAATACTTCCGCGACGAGGAGAAGCAGGACGTCCTCATGTTCGTCGACAACATCTTCCGCTTCACCCAGGCCGGTTCCGAAGTGTCCGCGCTCCTCGGCCGCATCCCGAGCGCCGTCGGCTACCAGCCGACCCTCGCCAACGAGATGGGCGAGCTCCAGGAACGCATCACCTCCACCAAGAACGGCTCGATCACGTCCGTGCAGGCCGTCTACGTGCCGGCCGACGACCTGACCGACCCGGCCCCGGCCACCACCTTCGGCCACCTCGACTCCACCGTCTCGCTGAACCGCGCGCTCACGGAAATCGGCATCTATCCCGCCGTCGACCCGCTCGACTCTTCCTCGACGATTCTTGATCCGCAGGTCGTCGGACAGGAGCACTACGAGGTCGCCCGCGGCGTCCAGAAGGTCCTCCAGCGCTACAAGGAGCTCCAGGACATCATCGCCATCCTCGGCATGGAAGAGCTTCCCGAAGAGGACAAGCTCGTCGTCGGACGCGCCCGCCGCATCCAGCGCTTCCTCTCCCAGCCGTTCTTCGTGGCGGAAGTCTTCTCGAACCAGCCCGGCCGCTACGTCACGCTCAAGGAGACCATCCGCGGCTTCAAGGAGATCCTCGAAGGCAAGCACGACGACAAGCCGGAGCAGGCCTTCTACATGAAGGGATCCATCGACGAGGTGACCGCGTAAGCGCACATGAAACTCCTCGACTTCGAACTCACGACGCCGGAACGCGTCGCCGTGCGCGCCAAGATCCGCCAGGTCTCGATCCCGACGACCGAAGGCGAGATCACCGTGCTGCCGGACCATCTCCCCCTGGTCGCCCCGATCCAGGCGGGCGAGCTTCGGCTCGTCGACGAGGCGGGCGAGGAGATCCTGCTCGCCGTCTCCGGCGGCTTCGTGACGGTCCACCCGGGCAACCGCATCGCGATCCTGGCCGACACCGCCGAACGCGCCGACGAGCTCGACTTCAAGGCCATCGAGGAGGCCATGAGGCGCGCCGAGCAGGTCCTCGCCGAAAAGCACGACGACGCCGAGCGCTTCGCCGACGCCACGGCGCATCTCGCCCGCGAGATGGCGCGCTGGAAGGTCGTCCGCAAGCACCGCGAACGCCGCGGCATGCCGAACGTCCAGTCATAGAAAAATCCCTCGCCGTGCAGGCGGGGGATTTCGTTTCAGAGGCGGAACTCGCTCATGAGGTCGAACTCGGGGGCGCCGCGGTGGCCCTGCGGCATCTCGCCCTCCTGCGTCTCGAGCAGGCGGCAGATGGCCTCGGCCGCCTCCGTCCGGCCCTCCTGCTCCAGGCGCATGGCGGCGCAGCCCAGCTGGGCGAGGTGCGCTCCGGTACCGATGGCGAACGCCTCCTCGCGGCGGGATTCGTAGAGCGCGTGGAACGAGACGTGGCCGCGCTCGCTGTCCATGAGCTGGCGGTCGGCGGCGAACGCGCCGTAGCCGACGGCGCCCGTGAGGAAGTGGGCCTCGAGCCGGAAGAACGCGCGGCGGTCGCCGTCCTCGGCGGCGAGACGGAACGCCACGCGGACGGCGGCCAGCCGCGAGGGCGTGCCGGGCGTCCGGAGCTCCTCGAAGCTCTCGACGGCCTCGAAGCGGCGCGGGTCGACGTGGGAGAAAGGCCTGCCGGTGGCTTCCGCCCTGCGGCGGAAACCGTCGAACGCTTCGTGAAGAGCCTGGAACGCGGGATCGGTCGGTCGGGTCATGCGTGCCTCCTGCAGGTTTCGCGACCAGGAAAACTAACACGCGCCGACGTCAGCGTCAAGGTCTTGACGGGAACGCCGTTCCGGCCTATCCTCGCGCCATCGGAGGACGCATGCGCGAAAAGAAGATCCTTTGGAAATCCGACCTCTGGACCGCCACCCTGGCGTTCGCCGCCATCTCGGCGGGTTGCCTCGCGTTCCTCGGCCTGCATCTCGCCAAGGGCGAGACGGGGGAGGCTTTCGCCATGGGCGTCGCGAGCGTCTTCCCGCTCACGCTCACCCTGCTGTGCGCCTTCACCGACCGCGCCGATGCCTTGGTCTCCGAGGTCCATCCGCACGTCGAACGGGACCTGCTCGAACGGAGCGGCGTCCTCGAGGCGTCGTTCCTCGACCCGGACAACCCCGTGAACGCGGAACGCATCGCGCGGTTCAAGGACAAGAAGCGTCCGCCCGACATCGGCTGAACAGGCCGATTTTTTCGTACGCTTGACCGCCATCAGGCACCGGAGTAACCTGCAGGCTTCGTGTTCCTTGGATCCACACCCGTTCCGCGAGGAGGACCGCTGATGCAGACGGAAAAGAAGAAAGGCGTCCGTGACGCCGCGACCGAAGCGGCACAGGCCGCCCACGCCACGATGTGCCGCACCACGGTCATCGCCAGCGCCGACGCCTACGACGACCGCACCGCGCGGCTCGTGGAGCTCGTGAAGGGGACCGGCCATCGCGGCCGCTTCGACCTGCTGACGGTGCTCCGCCCCGAGCGGCTGACCCGCGACGCCCGCCTGTTCGACCAGGTCGCCAAGGACGCGGCGCTCGCGATCAAGCTCCATCACGGCGAGCAGATCCTCGTCGCCCTCTACGGCGACCCCGAGCCGATCGTCGCGGCGCTCAAGCGGCGCCCGGAGTTCGAGAGCGGCGGCGTCGGGATCTCCGGCATCGACCTGCGGCGCCCGGGACAGGACGTCCCGCCCCAGTCGCCGATCCTCGCCGTCACCTGCATGGACTTCCGCCAGCACGACGACACGCTCCGCCAGCGCATCAAGGACGCCTTCGGGCTCCCGGCGCTGCCCTCGATCTTCGCGGTCGCCGGGGCCGCCAAGGAGCTCGTGGACGGCCTTCCGCGCGGCCGCCGCGTCATCGCGAGGCTCCGGAAGCGCGACGGCGAGCGTCCGATCGAGAAGATCATCCTCACGTGCCACACCGACTGCGGCGCGATGGGCGGCGACGCCGCTCCGGCGTTCTGCACGGGCGGCCGCCCCGATCCCGAGCGCCAGCTCCAGGTCCTCGGCGAGTACCTGCGCGCCTCCGCCGCGTGCTTCCGCGACGCGTTCCCCAAGGCGCGCGTCGAGACCGGCGTCGTCCGGCTCAGGGACGGCCGCCTCGACGGCGTCCTCCCGGTCCGCGCCTGACCTCCGGCCCTCCCTTGACAGGAGGGCCTTTTCAATTCCGGGACCGCCTGCTAGATTATCCCGGTCATTCATCAACCGCGTATGCGCCACGACTGCTCGACCATCATCTTCCACTGCATCGATTTCCGCTTCGCCGCGGACATCAAGGCCTATCTCGAGAAGGAGAACCTCCTCGGGGACATCGACGTCGTCTCGATCGCCGGCGTCGTCAAGAACCTCGTCGCCCCGGCCAAGGAGACCGACGCCGAGTTCGTCATGCGCCAGCTCGACATCTCGAAGCGGCTCCATAACGTCGGCCGCGTGGTCCTCATGAACCACACCGACTGCGGCGCCTACGGCGGCCGCAAGGCCTTCGAGAGCGACGAGGCCGAGCATGCCAAGCACGCCGCCGACCTCGCCGCGGCCCGCGCGATGATCCTCGCGAAGTACCCGGACCTCGAGGTCCAGAACGTGCTCGCCCGCATCGATGCGGAGGCCAACATCTCCTTCGAGGCCCTGGAGATGGCCCACGCGTAAAAAGACAAACCCCGCGCTCGTGAGAGGCGGGGTTCTTCGTTCGCTCCGAGTGGGGAGCGGACGGTTCAGCCGAGGAGGCCGCGGACGGCGTTGCGCAGGAGCGCGGTGTCGACCGGCTTCTGGAGGAGCTCGTCGACGCCGGAGGCGCGGACGTCGTCGTCCGCGGTGCCGGAGACCATCAGGATCTTGCCGGCGAAGCCGCGGCCGCGCAGGTGCGCGGCGAGCGCGC
Source organism: uncultured Gammaproteobacteria bacterium (assembly GCA_964400625.1). Taxonomy (GTDB): domain Bacteria; phylum Patescibacteriota; class Patescibacteriia; order SG8-24; family DYFX01; genus DYFX01. Next base: position 24,943 of record CAYNUS010000004.1, on the reverse strand, counting down.
GGCCGGACATGACCGGCATGCGGTCGTCGGTCACGAGCGCCGTGGGCATGCCCTCGCGCGCGACGGCCTCGAGCAGGGAGCCGGGGTCGCCGAACATCTGGACCTCGACGCCGTTCGTCTCCAGCATGGGCCGGAGCATCCGTTCGTAGACCTTGATGATGGACGGGTCGTCGTCGACGATGAAGAGCTTCTTGTGCATTTCGGGCCTCCGGGTCGGGGTTGTGGGAAACGGTACGGGAAGGGACGGCGAACGTGCTAGGATACCCTAAAACGAGCCATATGTCAATGGACGCCGACGCCCTCCTGGAGGGCCTGAACCCGGAGCAGAAGGCCGCGGTGACCCATACCGAAGGGCCGCTCTTGATCGTGGCCGGCGCCGGCACGGGCAAGACGACCGTCATCGCCAAGCGCATCGCCTGGCTCATCGCCACGGGCAAGGCCGGCCCGGGGGAGATCCTGGCGCTCACCTTCACCGAGAAGGCGGCGACGGAGATGGAGGAGCGCGTCGACAAGCTCCTGCCGATGGGCTACGTCGAGCTCTGGATCTCCACCTTCCACGCCTTCTGCGAACGCGTCCTCCGCGAGCGCGGCGTCGATATCGGCCTGCCCGGCGACTTCCGGCTCCTGAACGAGACGGGCGCCTGGCTCATGGCGCGCCAGCACCTCGCCGAGCTCGGGCTCGACTACTACCGCCCGCTCGGCGACCCTTCGAAGTTCATCCACGACCTCCTGAAGCACTTCAGCCGCGCCAAGGACGAGGTCGTCTCGCCCGAGGACTATGCGGCGTTCGCCACGAACTCCGCACCCGAAGCGCTGGAGGAAAAGGAACGGTTCGAGGAAGTCGCGCGCGCCTTCGCCGCGTACCAGAAGATCCTGGTCGAGAACAAGGCGCTCGATTTCGGCGATCTCATCGCCTACAGCATCAAGCTGCTCAAGGAACGGCCCGCGGTGCTCGCGATGTTCCGCAAGCGCTTCAAGTACATCCTGGTCGACGAGTTCCAGGACACCAACTACGCGCAGTACGAGCTCGTGCGGCTCCTGGCGGGGGAGGACGGCAACGTCACGGTCGTGGGCGACGACGACCAATCCATCTATAAGTTCCGCGGCGCGAGCGTCTCGAACATCCTGGGCTTCATGGACGACCACCCGAAGGCCGCCCAGGTCTTTTTGACGACGAACTACCGCTCCAAGCAGGAGATCCTCGACGCGAGCTATCTCTTCATCAAGCAGAACGACCCGAACCGCCTTGAACACAAGCTTGCGTCAGGCAAGAAAGCGCTTTCCAAGCGGCTGAAGGCCGACCGCGGCACGGGCGCCGATATCGTGCGTCTCACCGGCGAGGACCTGCAGGCCGAAGCCGAGACGGTCGCTTCCGAGATCCGCCGCATCAAGGAGGAGGACGAGACGCTCGCCTGGAACGATTTCGCCGTCCTCTTCCGCGCCAACGCGCACGCCAAGCCGTTCCTCGAGGCGCTCGCCCGCGAAGGCATCCCGCATCTCTACGTGGCCTCCAAGGGCCTCTACGCCAAGCCAGTCATCCAGGACGCCATCTGCTACCTGAAACTGCTCGACAACTACCACGAAAGCCCGGCGCTCTTCCGCACGCTTTCCTGGAAGATCTTCGGCGTGCCGGAGAAGGACCTGGTCGCGCTCGCGCATGACGCGCGGAAGCATTCCCGCTCGCTCTGGGAATCGCTCCTGTCGGCCGGCTCCGATTTCCCGCCGGAGACGCTCGCCGCCTTCCGCAAGATCCGCGCGCTCATCGAGAAGCATTCCGAACGCTCGGTGCGCACGTATCCTTCGCGCCTCCTGAAGGAGATCTTCGTCGACTCCGGCTATTATGCGGACCTCGTGCTCGACGACGCGCCGGAACGCCTCGAAGCCATCCGCCACCTGAACCAGTTCGTGCGCGCCATCCAGTCGTACGAGGAAGGCGAGCCGCGCCCGACGCTCCGCGGCTACATGCGCCAGCTCGATTGGGAGATCGAGTCCGGCGAGGAAGGCTCGGTGCCGTTCGACATCAACGAAGGCCCCGAGACCGTGAAGCTCATGACGGCGCACACCTCGAAGGGCCTCGAATTCCCGACGGTCTTCGTCGTCCAGCTCGTCGACGGCCGCTTCCCGACGCGCCGCCACCACGAGGCCATCCCGTACCCCGACGCGCTCGTGAAGGAGACCCTGCCGTCCGAAGGCGACCCGCACCTCGAAGAGGAACGGCGCCTCTTCTACGTCGCCTGCACGCGCGCCAAGGACCGCCTGTATCTCACCGGCGCGGAAGACGTCGGCGGCGCGCGCAAGAAGAAGCCCTCGCGCTTCCTGGTGGAGCTCGACGCCATCCCGGACGCCAAGAAGCTGATGCGCGACCTCCGCGCCGCGGCCGCTTCCGCCTTCGACGCCGAGGAACCCGCGCCCGCGGAGGACGGCGCCTACACGCTCGAGATGCCCAAGGACTACAGCTTCTCCCAGCTGGCCGCCTACGAGAACTGCCCCCTGCAGTACAAGTTCGCGCACCTGCTCAAGATCCCGACGATCGACAAGGGCCAGCTCAACTTCGGCAAGACGATCCATGCCGTCGCGGAAGCGTTCATCGCGAAGTACATGGAAACGCCGGCCGCGCCGATGTCGGAAGAGGAGGTCGTCGCGCTGTACGAATCGCTCTGGGACGGGGAGTGGTACGAGGACTCCGTGCAGAAGACGCGCTACCACGACGCCGGCCGCGCCGCGGTGAAGCACGTCCGCAAGCGCACCTTGGAGGAACGGCCCCAGCCTTGGCTCGTCGAGTCTCCGTTCTCGATCAAGATCGGCCCGTACACCGTCCGCGGCAAGATCGACCGCGTCGACAAGCTGCCCGACGGCCGCGCCGTCATCATCGACTACAAGACCGGCAAGGCGAAGGACGAGATCCCCGCCGAGATGAAGGCCCAGCTCGCCATCTACCAGCTGGCGCTCAAGGACGTGCACGGCGCCGAGACCGCCGACATGCGGTTCTGGTTCGTGAACGACGACGTCGTCACGCCCGTCGAGCCGGCCAAGGACCTCGAGAAGGTCCGGGCCAAGCTCGAGGAACGCATCACCGAACTCGCCACGTCCGACTTCGCGCCGACGCCGGGGGAGCACACCTGCAAGTGGTGCGATTTCAAGGACATCTGCCGGTTCAAGGTGCTCTGACTCCGCCTATGTTCACGAAGATCGGAAAGATCCTGCCGGAATCCATGGAGAAGAGCGGCCTCGCCCCCAAGCTCGCGAGGGCGCGCGTCCTTGCGATCTTCGAGGAACGCGCCCGCGCGGTCCTGCCGGGGGAGCACGCCCACGCTTTCAAGACGCTGAAGCTGGAGCAGGGGACGCTGACCGTGGCCTGCCGGAGTTCCGCCGCCGCCTACGCGCTCAAGGCCGCCGAAGCCTCCCTCCGCGAAGGCCTCGCCGAAGCCGGCGTCGAACGCATCCGCTTCATGCTCGCGCCCTGGAGATAAGGCGTTTCGCGCCGGCGTCGCGAAACGGGTATACTTTCGTATATGACCCTCAGGCAGTATTTCTTCTGGATGGCCCTCGCTACCGCGCTCTGCTGGCTCGGTTGGGCGTCCGTCCTCTGGACGATCGACCCGGCCGGCGCCGGCGTGCTCGGGCTCTTCCTCTTCTACGCGGCGCTTTGCCTGGCGTTCATCGGCACCTTCTCGATCGCCGGCTTGGCCTTCCGCGCCTTGGCTCACCGCCACGAGCCCGTTTCGCGCCACGCCGCCACCTCCTTCCGCCAGAGCGTCCTCCTGACCCTCCTCCTGGCCGGCTCCCTGGCACTCCAATCCCGCTCGCTCCTGACCTGGTGGAACCTGATGCTCTTCGTCGCCACCATGACCATCCTGGAGTTTTTCCTCATCTCCTTCCGCTCCGGAAGGTGAAAATCCCGTAAGATACGCGGTTTTTGCGCGTCATCTGAGGGTATGGTAAGGTTCGATTCCTAACGCCTAGGCAGTCCCCATGCTGAACAGCCTTTTCGGACGGTTTTCCAAGGATCTGGGCATCGATCTCGGCACCTCTTCGACGCGCGTCTTCGTGAAGGAGAAGGGGATCGTGATCAACGAGCCTTCGGTCGTGGCGGTCAACACGCGCACCAGCCAGATCTTGGCCGTCGGCAAGGAAGCCAAGGAGATGGTCGGCAAGACGCCGGCGCACATCGTCACCACCCGCCCGCTCTCGAAAGGCATCATCTCGGACTTCGAAGTGACGGAGAAGATGCTCCGCTACTTCATCGAGAAGGTCCACCATGACGGCTTCACCGTCGTGCCGCGCCCGCGCATCATCATCGGCGTGCCGCTCGAGATCACCGAAGTCGAACGCAAGGCCGTCGAGGACGCCGCGCTCTCCGCCGGCGCCCGCGAGGTCTTCCTGATCGAGAGCCCCATGGCCGCCGCGATCGGCGCGCGCCTGCCGATCGAGGAAGCCATCGGCAACATGGTCGTCGACATCGGCGGCGGCAAGACGGAGATCGCCGTCATCTCCCTGCGCGGCGTCGTGACCTGGAAGTCGCTCGCCGTGGCCGGCGATGAAATGAACAAGAACATTGTTCAGTACGCCCGCGACACCTTCAACCTCCTGCTCGGCGAACATGCCGCGGAAATCATCAAGTGCGCCATCGGTTCCGCGGCCGAACTCGAGACGCCGCTCGAATACGAGATGCGCGGCCGCGACCTCCTGACCGGCCTCCCGAAGGAGATCATCGTGAACGACGCGCAGATCCGGGAATCCATCCATCGCTCGGTGCGCTCCATCGTGGACAACATCAAGGCGACCCTCGAACAGACGCCTCCGGAACTCGTCGCCGACATCTACGAGCGCGGCATCGTCCTCACGGGCGGCGGCGCGCTCCTCAAGGAGCTCGACAAGGTCATCTCCAAGGCCGCCGAGATCCCCGTCCGCATCGCCGACGATCCGCTCACCTGCGTCGTCCGCGGCACCGGCATGCTCCTCGAGAGCCCGGACCTCCTCAAGACCATCGCCTTGCCCTCGGCTTCCGAAGCCACGTCCAGGGCCTAAGGAAGGCTCATGACGCCGCTCACGCGTTCCCGCCTGACGATCCTGACCGTCGCCGCCGGCGGTCTCTTGTTCTTCCTGCACTTCCTCGGCGCCCTCTCGAACGCGGAGACCTGGCTCATGCGGAAGCTTTCCGTCCAGGAGGCACGGCTCGCCGCGGCGGCCGGCTCCTTCCGCCAGACCGTCGGCGCCCCGTTCCGGGTAGGGGAGATCATCGCGGAGAACGAGCGCCTGCGGGCCGACAACGCCGCCCGCGACGTCGAGATCGCGCGCCTCACCTCCATCCGCGAGGAGAACGACGAGCTCCGCGCGCTCCTGGGCTACGCCGAGAAGCAGCGCACCGCCCCCGTCATCGCCCGCGTGCTCGCGCGCACCCCCGAAGCGGGGACGCACACCATCCTGCTCGATCGCGGCTCGGACGACGGCGTGGCCGTCGAGATGCCCGTCATCGCGGCCGGCGGCGTCCTGATCGGCAAGGTCTTCAAGGTGGAGCGCGCCAGCGCCGTGGCGCTCCTGCTCACCGATACGCGCAGCCGCGTGGGCGCCTCCGTGCAGAACGCGGACCGCACGCAGGGCCTCGTCCAGGGCGAGCGCGGCCTCAGCCTCGAGATGCGCCTCATCCCGCAGAACGAGGAGATCAAGGTGGGCGACCTGATCGTCACCTCCGGCATCGAGGCCCTCACGCCGCGCGGCCTCGTGCTCGGCCGCGTCGAAGAGGTCCAGACCCAGGAGAAGAACCCGTTCAAGAAAGCGCTGATCACGAGCCCGGTCGCGTACGACCAGGTCAGCATGGTCGCCATCCCGTTCCCGTAACGCATGCTCGGAGCCCTCGCCATCGTCCTCCTCGCCGCCCTCACCGCGATCCTGCAGATCGCGTTCCTTTCGCATCTGCCGTTCCCGTTCTCGACGATCTCCTTCGCGACGCTCGCGGTCGCGTACGGCATCGTGCGCGAGCGGCCGCTGCTCGCGGTCGGCTGGGCGCTCGCGGCGGGCGCGATCCTCGACCTGCACGGGCTCCTCGGCTTCGGCGCGGAGCTCGCCGCGCTCTTCGCCGCCTTCTTCGGCGCGCGCGTGCTCTTCCGGCGCGTCCTCACGAACGCCGGCACCGCCGCGCGCTTCCTCCTGGCCGCGGCCGTCTCCGTCATCCACTGGTTCACGCTGGCCGCGATCGACGGCGCGCGCGTGCTCTTCGGCGCGGTGCCGATCGTCGTCGACCTCTCGCTCGCGGCGGCCCTCGCTCCCGTCCGGCAGGCGCTCGTGAACGGCGCGCTCCTGCTCCTCGTCTTCGCCGTCGAAGAAGGCGTCCGCCGGCGCTTCAGCCGGACCTTCCTTTCCCATGCCGCATCGCCGCACGCTTTTTCCTGACGTCGAGGGCGACGGCCACGGCATCGTCGACCCGATCGTCATGACGATCGACGAGACCGCCGGAGGCCCCGTGACGGAACCGTCGGGCGACCACCCGCTCGGGCATCACGGCTACATCGGCACCTCGCTCACTCCGATGCGCCTCGGGGCCGCCTTCGGCGTCTTCTTCCTGATGCTCGCCGGCCTCACCGCGCGCGCCGGGTATCTCGAGCTGCATCTGGGCGAGGAGTACCGCTCGAAAGCCGAGGGCAACCGCCTGCGCATCGCCGCCGTCCCGGCCGAGCGCGGCGTCATCCACGACCGCAACGGCGTCCTGCTCGTGCGCAACGTGCCGGCCTTCACGCTGACCGTCACCCCCGCCGACCTCCCGCGCGACGCGGGGGAGCGCTCGGACCTCGTGGTGCGCATCGCCGAGTCCGTCGGCATCACGCCCGTCGACGTCGAGAAGGCGCTCCGGAACTATCCGGCGAACCTCGCCTCGCCCGTGCCCATCAAGGAGCACCTCGAGTACGAACAGGCCGTGCGTCTCGACATCGCGAGCGGCCACATGCCGGGCGTGTCGCTCAAAGCCGGCACCAAGCGCGAGATCCTGCTCCAGCCGGAAGGCACGACGCAGCCGATCATGAGCCTCTCGCACGTCATCGGCTACCAAGGACGCATCAACGAGGCGGAATTCGCGCGCCTGCGTGACGCCGGCTACCTGCCGACCGACGCCATCGGCAAGACGGGCGTCGAGGCGTCGTACGAGACGGAGCTCCGCGGCACCTACGGCCGCAAGCAGATCGAGGTCGACGCATTCGGCCGCGAACAGAAGGTCCTCGCATCCGACGACCCGGTCCAGGGCATGGACGTGACGCTCGCCATCGACGCCAAGCTGCAGGCCGAAGCCGAACGCTCGCTCAAGGCTTCCGCCGGTCTGAACGGCCGCGGCCGCGCCTCCGCCGTCGCCATGGACCCCAAGACCGGCGAGATCCTCGCGCTCGTCAGCCTTCCCGGCTACGACGCCAACCTGTTCGCGCGCGGCATCAGCTCCAAGGAGTACAAGGACCTGCTCGATGACCCGAACCAGCCGCTCTTCCCGCGCGCCGTCTCGGGCCTCTTCCCGCCGGGCTCGACCGCCAAGCTCGTGGTCGCCGCCGCCGCGCTTGCTGAAGAGCTCGTCACGACCGGCACCACCGTGCGTTCGACCGGCGGCATCCGCTACGGCGCCTGGTTCTTCCCGGACTGGAAGCCCGGCGGCCACGGCGTCACGAACGTCATAAAAGCCATCGCCGAATCCGTGAACACCTTCTTCTACGCCGTCGGCGGCGGCTGGGAGCATATCGAAGGCCTCGGCATCGAGCGCATCGAGCGCTACTACCGCCTCTTCGGCGTCGGCGAACGGCTCGGCATCGACCTGCCCGGCGAAGGCAAAGGTTTCGTGCCGAGCGCCGCCTGGAAGGAGCGCGTGAAGGACGAGCCCTGGTACATCGGCGACACCTACCACGTCTCGATCGGCCAAGGCGACCTCCTCTCGACGCCGCTCCAGGTCGCCGCCTGGACGGCCGTCTTCGCGAACGGGGGAGACCTCGTCACGCCGCACGTGGTGAAGCAGATCCGTTCCGACCGGACCATCCGCCGCATCGAACCCGAACCGGTCGCGCGGCAGGTCGTCGCGCCGGAGGTGGTCGAGATCGTCCGCCGCGGCATGCGCGAGACGGCGCTGACCGGTTCCGCTCGGAGCCTCAGCACGTCGGCCTGGCCCATGGCCGGCAAGACCGGTACCGCGCAGTGGCGCGAAGGCGAACCGACCCACGCCTGGTTCACCGGCTTCGCGCCCTACGACGACCCGCAGATCGTCGTTACCGTCCTCATCGAGGCCGGCGGCGAAGGCTCTCGCGCCGCCACGCCCGTCGCGCGCGACATCATGGAAGCCTGGCTCCGCCCGCGGGACGAACGCGTTCCCGCCCCCGCGACGGCCCCCGAACCCGCCGCCGTCCCGGTTGACGCGGCGACTTCCACGGCCCTATAATGAGCGCACCGATCGCGTATCGAGCGTGTTTTCTATGTCGTCATACGTCACCACCAAAGAAGGTCTCGAGAAGCTGAAAGCGGAGCTCGCCGAACTGAAGGGCGTCCGCCGCTTCGAGATCGCCGACCGCATCGCCAAAGCCAAGGAGCTCGGCGATCTTTCGGAGAACGCCGAATACCACGACGCCAAGGACGCGCTGGCGTTCCTCGAGGGGCGCGTGATGGAGCTCGAGGACTTCATCGCCAAGGCCGTCGTGACCGTGCCGACGGACACCGAAGTCGTGAACGTCGGCTGCAAGGTCCGCTGCGAGGCCGGCGGCAAGCCGAAGGAATACCACATCGTCGGCCCCAAGGAATCCGACCCGTCCGCCGGAAAGATCTCCAACGACTCTCCGATCGGCGTGGCGCTCCTCGGACGCAAGAAGGGGGAGGAATTCACGCATACGCTTCCGAACGGCGCCAAGGTCGTCTACCGCATCACCGACATCACCTGCTGATATGCTCGAAGAGGAAATCGTCCGCCGCGAGAAAGCCGCCAAGCTCCGCGACGCCGGCATCGACCCGTACCCGCCCGCCACCGCCCGCGACGCCACCTGCGCCGAGGCGGTTTCGCGTTTCGACGCCTGGGGCGCGGAAGGGAAGTCCATCACGCTCGCCGGACGCCTCCGCTCGATCCGCGCGCACGGCGCCGCCGCCTTCGCCGACCTGACCGACGAATCCGGCAAGCTCCAGCTCCACATCAAGAGCGACGTCATCGGCGAAGCGGCCTTCGCGCTCTTCACGTCGATGATCGACCTCGGCGACTTCATCGAAGCCTCCGGCACGCTCTTCGTCACGAAGCGCGGCGAGAAGACGCTCGAAGTGAGATCCTGGAAGCCGCTCGCCAAGGCGCTGCTCCCGCTGCCCGAGAAGTGGCACGGCCTCTCCGACGTCGAGGTCCGCTACCGCAAGCGCCATCTCGACCTCGTCGCCAACGAGGACGTCCGCAACACCTTCCGCACGCGCAGCCGCATCGTCCAGGCCATCCGCGAGGTCCTGCACCGCGAGGGCTTCATGGAAGTCGAGACGCCCATCCTGCAGACGCAGGCCGGCGGCGCCTCCGCGCGCCCGTTCGTCACGCACCACAACGCCCTCGACCTGGACCTCCAGCTCCGCATCGCGCCGGAGCTCCATCTTAAGCGCCTCATCGTCGGCGGCTTCGAGAAGGTCTTCGAAGTGGCGCGCTGCTTCCGGAACGAAGGCATCAGCTTCCAGCACAACCCCGAGTTCACGCAGGTCGAATTCTACTGGGCCTACGCCACCTATGAGGACCTGATGGCGCTCACCGAACGCATGGTCTCCGAGATCGTCCAGAAGGCGCTCGGCCGCGCGACCGTCGAACGCGACGGCGTCACGCTGGATTTCTCCGGCCCGTTCCCGCGCCGCAAGTTCTACGACCTCGTGAAGGAAGGTACCGGCATCGACCTCTCCGCGACGCGCACCGAGGCCGACCTCAAGGACGCGATCGCCGAGAAGGGCATGAAGCTCGATCTCGATGCCGCCGTCGGGTACGGCGAGACCGTCGACCTCCTCTACAAGACCTACGTCCGCCCGAACATCGTCCAGCCGACCTTCGTCATCGACTACCCGGCCGAGATGATCCCGCTCGCCAAGCGCAAGCCGGACGAACCGGACCGCATCGCCACCGTCCAGCTGCTCGTGCAGGGCATCGAGGTCACCAAGGCCTACAACGAGCTGAACGACCCGCTCGAACAGGAGGCGCGCTTCGCGGAGGAAGCCAAGAAGAAGGAAGCCGGTTCCGGCGAGGCCATGCCCGCCGACGCGGATTTCGTCGAGGCGCTCAAATACGGCATGCCGCCCACGGCCGGCTTCGGCATGGGCATCGACCGCCTGACCGCGCTCCTGACCGGCGCCCACTCCATCAAGGAAGTCATCCTCTTCCCGACGCTCCGCCCGGAGCAGGAGGAGCAAGCCTGAATCCCCGATGCCTCCCGAACGCTCTCCAGAAAACTACCGAGAGGCGAACGAGCGGCATGGGGACCGCGAGGTTTTCCGCATGCGTCTGCAGGAATACCACGAACTGTTCGAGAAGATACGTGCCCTGCGTCGCAGCGAACGTGCGCAGTTCGACGACGCGATGAAGGAGAAGATCCTGAAGTTGGACCGCAATCGGCATGAGAAGCACCTCGAACTCCTCGCGGCCGGCATGAAGATCGGGAAGGACGCCGATGCCGTCATGGTCGATATCATCCGTGAACAAGGGGACCTTTCGGACTACGGTCTTCCCGAATTCGCGATCATGAAGGATTGGGAAAGCGACACAAGACTGCCTGAGGACTCCTGCCTGCTCCTCTATGATGTCTCCTACACCCGGCGCGATGACCGGGAAACGTCGCATGACGTCGAGGCGTCAGACGATTACGAAGTCCGGCGGGCGCGGGCTGCGGCGTTGGCTGAACGCGTGCACGGGAGGTTCCACGATGAGTTCAACAGCCGCTTCTTCCATGAAGTCTCGACACACTTCGTCGGCGTGATCATCCCCAAAAATGCGGTCGAGGACGTCGCGGCCATCATCCGCGACCATCCTGACCTCTATCGTATCGGCGAAGCCCACTATTCGGACGAGGAAAAGGCCGCGATCGAGGCGTTCCGCGCCAAGAAGAAGGGTGGTTGGATCAATGAGATGGACCTGCCATGAAAACCCTCGTCACGCACCTCATCCCGCATCTCGACGACATCGCCGCCTTGTGGCTGCTCGTCCGCTTCGACCCTTCCTGCCGGAAGGCGCCGTTGAAGTTCGTCGAGACGTCGCCCGAAGGCGTCAAGCTCGCGAAGGGCGAGATCGGCGTCGGTATCGGGCGCGGCATCTACGACGAGCACAAGGGCGACAAGAAGGACAGCGCCGTGAGCCTCGTCTGGAAGGACCTGAAGCGCAAAGGCCGCACGCCGAAAGGCCTCCGCGGCGCGGCGCTCGCCGAGCTGGTCGATTTCGTGCGCCGCGGCGACATGGGCGAATTCATCGGCAAGGAGGGCCCCGGCATCGCGACGGCCACCGCGCTGCGCGCCTTGGCCAAGCTGCCGGGCGAGAGCTCGAAGAGCGCGGCGCTCGTCGGCTTCCGCCTGCTCGACGCGGAACTCGTCCTCTACGAGGAACGCGCCAAGATCGACGCGGCGCTCGCCCGCGGCAAGAAGTTCATGACGAAGTGGGGGAGGGGCGTAGGCCTTTCCGTCGAAGCCGTCCCGGGCATGGTCTCCGGTCGCATCGCCGAGCTCGGCTACGCCATGGTCGTCCTGCACTATCCCAAGACCGGCTTCCTGCACGTGCGCGCCACGCCCGGCACGAAGGTCGACCTCTCCAAGCTCGCCAAGCTCGTCATGAAGGAAGAGCCGGAGGCGCGCTGGTACCTGCATCACTCCAAGAAGATGCTGCTCCAAGGCGACTGGGTCGCTCCGATCATGACGCGATCGAAGTACCGCGTGGCCGACATCATCCGGCTCCTCCGGAAGCTCTATGCCTAAGGCCATCGCCTTCGGCACGTTCGACGGCTTCCATCCCGGCCACAAGCACTATCTCGATGAAGCCGCCTCCTACGGCGACTTGACAGTCGTGGTCGGCCGTGACGCCACCGTCTACAAGGTGAAAGGCCGCCTGCCCATCCGGAACGAGGACGAGCGCCTCGCGGCGCTGAAGAAGGCCGGCTACGACGCGCGGCTCGGTTCGCTGACCGACCGTTACGCCGTGCTGGCGGAAATCCGCCCCGATTTCATCTGCCTCGGCTACGACCAGCAGGCCTTCACGGACCGGCTTGAACAGGCCTGTTCAGCCATCGGTTTGTCCGCTACCATCGTGCGTATCACCCCCTATAAGCCGGAGACGTATAAGTCCTCCCTGCTCGACCGCCATGAAGCTCCTGATCGGGACGTCCAACCCGGGAAAAGCCGCTGAACTCGCCGGATACATGGGCGAGCTCGGCTTCGAGATCGTCACCTTGGCGGACCTCGCCATCGCTTCGGTGGAGGAGACGGGAGAGACCTTCGAGGAGAACGCCGTGCTGAAAGCCAAGGCCTACGCCGCCGCCTCGGGTCTTCCGACCCTGGCCGACGACGCAGGCCTCGAGGTCGACGTCCTGGGCGGGGCCCCCGGCGTGCGCACGCACCGCTGGCTCGGCGAGAACGTGACCGACCTGAAGCTGTTCCTCGCCATCCTCGACAGGATGCGCGGCGTGCCGATGCCCAAGCGCGGCGCGCGGCTCAAGGTCGTGCTGGCGCTGGCGATGCCGGACGGGCGCGTCGTGACCGCCACGCGCGCCGCGGAGGGCAAGATCGTCGAGGAAGAGGATGCGCGGCCCGACAAGATCCCGCCGGGGTATCCGTTCAAGAGCCTGCTCCGTCTCGACGCCGTCGGAAAGCTCTACTGCGATCTCACCGAAGAGGAGCATCTCGCCATCAATCACCGACGCCTCGCGATCCAGGACCTCCTGCCGCATCTCGAAGCCGCCGCCCAGCACGCCTGATATGATCGACATCAACCTCATCCGCGAAAACCCCGAGCTCGTCAAGAAAGGCGCGGCCGCCAAGCGCTCCGACGTCGACATCGACAAGCTCCTCTACGCCGACGAGCAGCGCCGCAAGCTCATCGGGCAGATCCAGGAATTCCGCGCCGCGCAGAACCTGGCGGGGGAGCGCATCGCCAAGGAGGCCGACAAGGACGCCAAGGCCAAGGCCGTCGACGAGATGCGCGAGCTGAAGGAGAAGATGAAGCTGCTCGAGGCCGAGCTGGGCGAAGCGGAGACGACCCTCCACGCGCTCCTGTCGCTCGTGCCGAACCTGCCTTCCGACGACACGCCGGTCGGTCCCGACGAATCCGGCAACGTCGTCATCCGGAAGGTGGGGGAGCCGACGAAGTTCGATTTCAAGCCGAAGGACCACGTCGAGCTCGGCGAGGCGCTCGGCCTCATCGATAACGAGACCGGTTCCGAAGTCGCCGGGGCGCGTTTCACCTACATCAAAGGCGATCTCGCCCTCCTGCAGAACGCCCTGCACCAGCTGGCGTTTTCCATCCTCACGAACGAGGACCTGCTGAAGGTCGTCATCAAGGAAGCCGGGCTCTCCGTCCCGACGACGCCGTTCGTGCCGGTCATCCCGCCGCTCATGATCAAGCCGGAGGTCTTCCAGCGCATGGCCCGCCTCGAACCGCGCGAAGAGCGCTATCACATCCCGTCCGACGATCTCTTCCTGATCGGCAGCGCGGAACACACGCTGGGCCCGATCCACATGGACGAGACCTTCGCCGAGAAGGACCTCCCGCGCCGCTACGTCGCGTACACGCCCGCCTTCCGCCGCGAAGCCGGCTCGTACGGCAAGGACACCAAGGGTATCCTGCGCCTGCACCAGTTCGACAAGATCGAGATGGAATCCTTCTCGCTCCCGGAACAGTCCCGCGCCGAGCAGGATCTCTTCGTCGCCGTCCAGGAGCACATCCTGAAGATCCTCGGCGTGCCCTACCAGGCCGTGCAGGTCTGCACCGGCGACATGGGCGGTCCGGACGCGCGCCAGATCGACCTCGAGTCGTGGATGCCCGGACAGGACAAGTACCGCGAGACGCACACCGCCGACCTCATGACCGACTACCAGGCGCGCCGCCTGAACACCCGCGTCCGCCGCGACGACGGCACGATGCAGTTCGTGCACATGAACGACGCCACCTGCATCGCCATGGGCCGACTCCTCATCGCCATCATGGAGAACTTCCAGGAAGCCGACGGCTCGATCCGGATCCCGAAGGTGCTCCAGAGCTGGATGGGGAACAGGACGCACATCGGACGCTGATCGCGGTGCCAGAAAAACATGTCACCCCTGCGAAAGCAGGGGCCCATTTCCTCCAGCACATATGACGTCGTATCGCGTCTATCGTGCTGGATTCCTGCTTTCGCAGGAATGACATACAATAGGCGTATATGCACACGCGAGGTCCGAAAACGTGGGTCGAAATCTCCAAGGCCGCGCTCGTCGCGAACGCCAAGTCTTTCAAGGGCCGCGTGAAGCCCGGCGTGGCCGTGATGGCCGTCGTGAAGTCCAACGCGTATGGCCACGGGCTCGTCGAGGTCGCCAAGACCGTCCAGCCGCACCTGGACTGGTTCGGCGTCGATAACGTCGACGAGGGGCTCGCACTGAAGAAGGCCGGCATCAAGAAGCCGATCCTCATCTTGGGCTTCACGCCTTCGTGGCGCATGAAGGACGCCGTCAGGGCCGGACTCCGCATGGTCGTCTCGACCGTCGAGCAGGCCAAGGCCGCGCGCACGGCCGCCAAGGGCAAGAAGGCTTACCTCCACGTGAAGGTCGAGACGGGCACGACGCGCCAGGGCACGGGACTCCGCGAACTCCCGGCCGTCGCCCAGATCATCCGTTCCTCGAAGCAGCTCGTCTTCGAAGGCCTTTCGACGCACTACGCCAACATCGAGGACGCGACGGAACATTCCTACGCCGCCGGTCAGCTCGAGGCGTACCGGAACGCGCTCGACATCCTCGACGCGCACGGCATCGTGCCTCCCGTGAAGCACACCGCCTGCACGGCAGCCGCCATGCTCTATCCCGACACGCATTTCGATCTCGTCCGCGTCGGTATCGGCCTCTACGGCATCTGGCCGTCGCTCGAGACGCGCGTCGAGACGGAGGCCAAAGGCATCGAACTCGAGCTCAAGCCCGCGCTCGCCTGGAAGACGCTCGTCGCGCAAGTGAAGGACGTGAAGCGCGGCACGCCGATCAGCTACGGCCTCACCGAGAAGATGCCGCGGGACGGCAGGATCGCCGTGCTCGGCGTCGGTTATTGGGACGGCTTCGACCGCGGCCTTTCGTCCGTCGGCGAGGTACTCGTGCGCGGGCGCAAGGCGAAGGTCATGGGCCGCGTCTGCATGAACATGTGCATGATCGACGTCACCGACATCCCCGGCGTGAAGGCCGAGGACGAGGTCACGCTGCTGGGGGAGAGCGGCAAGCTCGCCGTCACTGCGGAAGACATGGCCGCGAAGCTCGAGACGATCCCTTACGAGGTCGTGACGCGCATCAACCCGCTCGCGCCGCGCGAACTCGTATGAAGAGGACGAAACGCAAGCTGCGCGTCGGCGTCGTCTTCGGCGGCCGCTCCTCGGAGCACGAGGTCTCGCTGATGTCCGCCAAGAACGTCATGGCGGCGATGGATCGCTCCCGCTACGACGTCATCCCGTTCAGGATCCCGAAGGACGGCAAGATCGCCTACGACGGCCTGCGGAAGCTGGACGTCGTCTTTCCCGTCCTGCACGGAACCTACGGGGAGGACGGCAGCGTCCAAGGCCTCTTGCGCATGCTCGACGTGCCGTACGTCGGCCCGGACACGCTCGGTTCCTCCGTCGGCATGGATAAGGATGTCGCCAAGCGGCTGCTGCGCGACGCGAAGATTCCCGTCGCCGATTTCCTGACGTTCCGGAAAGGGGAGAGCGTCTCGGCCGCGAAGGTCTGGAAGCGCCTCGGCAAGCCCGTCTTCGTGAAACCCGCCAACCAAGGCTCCTCCGTGGGCGTGCACAAGGCCAAGGACGACGCGGAGCTCGCGGCCGCCGTGAAGGACGCGTTCCGTTTCGATACGAAGATCCTGATCGAGGAAGCCGTGAAGGGCCGCGAGATCGAGGTCTCCGTCCTCGGCAACGCCGCGCCGGAAGCGTCGGTCGCCGGCGAGATCATCCCGCATCACGAGTTCTATTCCTACGAAGCCAAGTATCTCGACGAGGACGGCGCCGGCCTGGCGATCCCGGCGAAGATCTCCGCCGCGTCGATGCGGAAGGTCCGCGCGCTCGCCGTCGAGACGTTCAGGACGCTCGGCCTCGAAGGCATGGCGCGCGTCGACTTCTTCATGACGAAGGGCGGGCGGTTCCTGGTGAACGAGGTGAACACGATCCCGGGCTTCACCAGGATCAGCATGTATCCGAAGCTCTGGGCGGCCACGGGGCTCCCGTACCCGAAGCTCATCGACCGCCTCATCGCCCTCGCGCTCGAACGCCATGCGCGTGCGGGCCGCCTCGTCACCAAGCGTGCCTGATATGGCTTCCTGGCTCCGCAAGCGCGTGCGTCGGGACTATTCGCGCAAGTCGTTCAACAACCCGCTCTTCAGCGCGCCCCGCGAACGCGGCGCCGGCCGCTGGCGCGGGCGCCTGACGGCCCTCGCGATCGTCGGCGCCTTGGGCGGCTGGATCTGGTTCACGGGCTGGTCGTCGACCTTCCGCATCGACGAGATCGAGATCCGCGGCAACGAGACCGTGCCGACCTGGGAGATCCGCGATGCCGTCACCGACGCGCTCAAAGGCAACCGATGGCTCATCATGCCGCGCGCGAGCCTGCTCATCGTCTCCGAGGCGGAGATCGAGGAGACGCTGAACGAGCGCTACGTGCTCGAGACGCTGACGGTCTCGAAGCACCCGCCGCGCAAGCTCAGCATCGAGCTCAAGGAACGCGTCTCCGCCGTCCTCCTGCAGATGCCCGACGGCCGCCAGGGCCTCGTGGACCTCCAGGGCACCGTCACGCGGCTCTACAAGCCAGAAGAAGCGTTGGAGGTCGCGAGGAAGCTCGGCCCTTCGCTCACGGAGCAGGCCGGCAAGCCGAAAGCGTCCTATCCCGTCATCTACGACGACCGCACCGAGACCCTGGAGCTCCGCGAGGAGGCCCTGCGCCCGAACGTCGTCCAAGCCGCCATCGACCTGCCCGCGCTCTTCGAGGAGCGCTTCGGCCGCGCCCCGTACCTCGAGGAGGTCCGCATCGACGGCAAGAGCGCCCAGACGATCCGCCTGCGCGTCTCGGAGGGCTGGTCGATCTATCTCGACGCGGCCCAGGACCTGAGGGGACAGCTCATCAACGCGGAGATCGTCCTGCGCACCAAGGTGGGCGCCGAGAGGCCGCAGCTCGACTACATCGACGTGCGCTTCGGTGAGAAAGTCTTCTTCAAGCTTCGGGGCTGACGCCATCCAGTCCAGACAATGTACGACACAAGCACAGAGACGCCGACGGGCGTCTCTTCGATATCCGTCCCAACGGCCTGGACCGTCCATGGGCGCAGGGCAGGCGAGGCGCGTGACGCGCAGTCACGGACAAGGCCGGATCGGAGCGAATCGCGTGACGAAGTCCGGAATTCGCAGTCCGGGCTTAGCCCTATTGTGTCGTATAACATACATTGTCGGACACATCTTAAGGCGGAATCCTAGAGCTCAAGCCCGCTCCCCTCATTGACAAACGGGCCGAGTGCGGCTATGGTGCAGCCCTGTCGTGACCATAAGGAGGTGACGATGCCGGGCTGGATGTCGAAGCTCGCTGAGCTGTTCGGACACGGGATCGGAACGACCGAAGAAGTCCTTTCCGAGGAGGAACTCGCCTACCGTCTCAAGCGGGCCTATGCGCACGAGTGCGGCCATGCCGCCGTGGCCTGGCTGTCGCCGGCCGTCGTCGAGGTCCACGGCGTGACCTTCCGCCGCCGCGGCGACCGTGCCGCCGCCACCGGATTGGCCCTGAACCCCTCGCACGGCGACTACCACACGGAGAACGCCCTCATCAGCCTCGGCGGCTTGGCCGGCGAAGTGCTGGTCTGGGGCAAGGTCAGGAGCGGAGGCTTCGGCGAGGACCTGCCCCGCGCCCTGGAATCCTTGGACGCCTTCCTGAGGCGCTCGACGGTCGCCGATCTCGAGCGCCGCTGGCAGTCCCGGCTCTCGGAGTCGAGCCTGGACGTGGCCTCCATGTTCGCCCGGCGTCCCCAGCCCGCGCTCGCGGCGGCGCTGAACCTCTGCTATCGCCGGTGCAAGCGCCTGCTCCAGGACAACCGCGCCGGCTTCGACCGCCTCGTCGCCCTCGCAGAGCGGCAGGGCGACCTCTCGAGCGAAGACATCGCCTCGCAGTTCGGTCCCAGGCTCTGGGCGCCGCGCGGGCGCTGAATCCCCTCCTTCGGGGATTTTTTCTTTAAAGAAAATGAGACCCGTCAAGGTCTCAGCGGAGCGCGAGCGCGAGGAGCGCGGCGGCCAGGATGACGATCGCCAGCGTCCCTGGAAACGCCGGGTGGCGGTGGAAGCGCAGGGCCGCCTCGAGGCGGCGCGCGGCCAGCCGATGCTCATACCGGCGCCGGCAGGTCCGGCACTCGAGCCGCCGGGAATAACCGGCCTCGTGCGCGACGGTGAAGCCTTCGCTCTCGCCGTACTGGCAGAAGCGGCACCAGACGAGATACGTCGGGATGCGCCCGGTCCAGCCGGGCCGCTCGAGATCGCCGAGGTACACGGGCCGGTTGCGCCGGTCCGTCCTGGCGGCCTCGCCATGCATCTTGATGAACTCTTCGTCGGTCCAAAGGTCGAGGGGTTTGGGCAATGCGCGGAGCATCGGGACCTCCGTCGCGACTATCGCAAAAACCCGCGCCTTTGGCAAGGCTGCGGGTCAGAGCGACAGGTAGTTCAGCGGGTTGACGGGGATGCCGCCGAGGCGGAACTCCAGGTGCAGGTGGGGGCCGGTCGTCAGGTTGCCGGCGCCGTTGGTACCCGGCGCGCCGCCCGAGTAGCCGATGATGTCCCCTTTCTCCACGTAGGTATCCTCCTGGACGAGGATGCGCGAGACGTGGCCGTAGACGGTCGAGATGTCGCCGTCGTGGATCAGCATGATGTAGCTGTAGCCCTTGCCGGCGTCCTTGGCGCGCGCCACGTAGCCGCCCTTCGGCGCGCGGATGGCGGTCCCCTGCGCCGCGCGGACGTCGATGGCCGGATGCTCGAAGACGTGGCGGAACGGGTAGTCGGGGTCGTGGAAGTAGGCGGTGATGCCGCGCGACGGGTCCACCGGCCAGCCCCAGCCGCCGGAGCCGCCGGAGATCCTCCGCAGGCGCTCCTCGTCGAGCGTCTTGCGCAGGCGGCGTTCGGTCGCGGCGATGTCGGCGTTGATGTTCTGGACCTCCTTCTGCAGCTGCGCGAGCTCATAGCGGTAGCGCGTCTCCGAGACGCGGATCTGGTCGGAGAGGATGACCTGCGCCGTCTTCTGTTCGCCGAGCTGGGCCTTCGCCGCCTCGAGCTGCTTCCTGATCTCCTCGAGGTGCGTCTTCTTGAGCGCCTCCTCCCCTTCCCGCTTCTCGAGGTCGGCCTTCAGCACCGCCACGGCGTCGAGCGCGCCCTTCAGCTGGCGCTGGGAATCCTCCAGGAACTGCACGTCGTTGAAGAAATCCGCCAGCGTCCGTTCGGTCAGGAAGAGGTCGATGGCCGTGCGCTGGTCGGTCTTGTGCAGCGCGCGGATGAAGTCGCCGATCATCTCGCGCTGGCGCATCATCTTGAGCGACTTCTCCTGCACCTGCGCGCGGATCTCGTTCAGTTCCAGCTCCGTCGATTCGATCTCCAGCTCGTTGGCGGAGATGTCGAGTTCCGTCTTCGAGATGCGGTTCTCGACGATGGCGAGCTCGGACTGCACCGTCGCGGCCTCCTTGCGTTTCTGCTCGATGGCGCGCTGGTACGCCTCCATCTGCGACTTGATCTGCGTGATCTCGTTCTTCTTCTTGCCGATGGCGTCGTTCAGCTGGTCGATGACCTTCTTGAGGTCGTCGGATTCCTCAAGCGGATCCTCCTCGCCGCCGACCTCGCGGACGTCGACGCCGCGCTCGAGCAGGATGTGCTCGATCTCCGTCTCTTCCTCGGAATGGCCCTCGTGCGCGAAGGCCGGAAGCGCGGGCGAAAGCGCGAAAACCGCCGTCAGCAGGAGCGCCAGCGTCGGTTCGAACATCCTCCTTTTGATGCGTTCAGGCATTCAAGCGGTTCTTCGCGGCCTCAAGGCGGCGGATCACCTTCATTTTACCCAAAACGGCCATGATCTCAAAGGGGCCGGGCGACTTCTCACGTCCCGAGAGGGCGACGCGCAGCGGCCAGAGCGTATCCCCGTTGCCCCAGCCGTTTCCGGCGACGAGCGCCTTCACCCGTTCTTCCAAGTCTTTCAGGGTGAATTCCGCCTCGTCCATGGCCCCGACGGTCTCGAGCAGCGCATCGAGACGGGCGAGGACCTCGCCCACGGGCTGGCCTTTCCAGCGCAGGCGTTCCCCCGGATATTCCGGCACGTCTTCGAGCAGGAAGGCGACGGCTTCCGGAAGCTCGGAGAGCGTCTTCACGCGCTCGCGTTCGAGCGAGATGACGTTCCCGAGGTCGTCGGCCGTGAGCTTCTCCCCTCCTCTCACGACGCGCCAGCCGCCGGATTCTTTCTCCAGGAGCCCGGCGCGTTCCAGGAACGGCGCGGCACGTTCGGCCAGACGGTCGAGCGGGAGCGAGCGGAGATATTTGCCGTTCAGCCAATCCAGCTTCTCGCGGTTGAAGACGGCGCCGGCGGAGTTCACGTCCTTGAGCTCGAACGCCTCGATGAGCTCCTCGATCGCGTAGATCTCCTTCTCGTCGGACGGGTTCCAGCCGAGGAGCGCGACGAAGTTGATGAGCGCTTCGGGAAGATAGCCGTTCGCGAGGTAATCCTCGACGGCGACGTCGCCCTGGCGCTTCGAGAGCTTCGAGCGGTCGGGATTGAGGAGGAGCGGCATGTGCGCGAACTGCGGCGGCGTCCAGCCGAAGGCCTTGTAGAGCAGGAGATGCTTGGGCGTGGACGAGAGCCATTCCTCGCCGCGGATGACGTGCGTCGTCTCCATCAGATGGTCGTCGATGACGTTCGCGAGATGATATGTCGGGAAGCCGTCGCCCTTGAGGAGCACGTAGTCGTCGAGGAGTTCGTTGCGGAACGTGACGTGGCCGCGGACGGCGTCGTGGAATTCCGTTTCGCCTCCGTCCGGCATCTTGGCGCGGACGACATGGCGCTCGCCGGCCGCGATGCGGACGCGCGCTTCCTCCGGAGCGATCGCGCGGCAATGGCGGTCATAGCCCGTCGGCTTCTTGGCGGCCTCCTGCTCGGCGCGGAGAGCATCGAGGCGATCCGGCGTGCAGAAGCACGGATACGCGTCGCCCTGCTCGATCAGCTGGGCGATCTGCTGGCGGTAGATGGCGAGGCGTTCGGATTGGATGTACGGCCCCTTGCCGCCGCGCTGGACGACCGAGCCGTCCTCGTTCAGGAACGGGCCTTCCTCATGCGAGATGCCCATCGCGGCGAGCGTGCGGAGGATGTTCTCGACGCCGTTCTCGACGAGGCGCGCGCGGTCGGTGTCCTCGATGCGCACGAAAAAGACGCCCCCGTGCTTGCGGGCGAAGAGGTAGTTGTAGAGGGCCGAACGGAAGTTGCCCACGTGCATCCTTCCGGTCGGGCTGGGGGCGAAACGGACGCGTACGCTCATAATGGGCCTATCGTACTCCTTTCAGCCTCTTTTTCAAGACCATCCAGAGGAACACGACCGTCGCCTCGAAGATGCGGAAAAACCGCCAGGGTTCGATGACCAGCCGCCAGAGCCACTCGAGGTGCAGTTTTCGCATGATGAAGGGGGCGCGCCAGACCCGGCCGGCCAGGAAGTCCAAGGTGCCGCCGATCCCCATGGCGACCTTCACTGAAGGGAGCTTGGGGAGATGGTCGCGGATCCAACGCTCCTGCTTGCCGTGTCCGAGGGCCACGAAAAGGACGTCGGGCTTGGCCGTCGCGATGCGCTCCACGAGATCCGGTTCCTCCTGCCATGCGCCGGCGATCCAGCGGATGGTCCCGCCCTGCTCGGCGCCGGCGATGCGGAGCTTCGGGAAGTTCAGCACGAGATTCTTGGCCGCTTCCTCCGCTACCCCCTTCCCTGCCCCGAGCAGATAGACCGAACAATCCTTCTGTTCAGCGAGACGCGCCAAACGCAAGGTGAATTCCGCGCCGGTGATGGTCGCGGGTACGTGGGTCCCCTCGATCCAGGCGGCGACGCGAAGGCCGAAACCGTCCGGAAGCGCCAATGATGCCCCCTCCAGGATCTTCTTGAAACCGGGATCGCGCGCCGCCAGCACCGCCATCTCCGGATTCGGCGTCACGATGAGGTGCTGGCCGCCTTCAAAGAGACCCGCCGCACGAGCTTCGGCCACCTTCATGACGAGGGGGTCGACCGGAACGCCGGCGACCGTAAGACGCGTTTGCATACCGGCCCACTATAGCACACGGCTCCGGAGCCGCAGGCTTGCCATGAAAAAAACTTCGGGGCAAAATGAAGCGGAGTTCCGGAACATCATTCATCATCATCGCCTATGCGCATGCACCTGCTCGGTTCGCTCGCTCTCGCCGCCCTGATCACCGTCGGCGCCGGTTGCGCCTCCAGCTCGAACGTCGAAGTGGACGTCGAAACCACGCCCGGAATGCCGGGCATCGAAGTCGAGGTCGACGGCAACGCCGCCGCCGGTACCCAGCTCGAAGGCACCCCCGCCGTGAACGACACGCCGGACGCCGACATCGACCTCGAGGTCGAAGCCGATGCGGACGTCTCGGTCGGCGCGACCAAGTCCTTCACCGTGACCGGCGACAACTTCGCCTACGACGTCAAGGAGATCCGCGTGAAGAAAGGCGACAAGGTCCGCATCACCTTCAAGAACGCCGAAGGCTTCCACGACTGGAAGCTCGACGAGTTCAACGTCGCCACCGCCAAGCTCCAGGCCGCGACCGAAGAGACCGTCGAGTTCGTCGCCGACAAGGCCGGCACCTTCGAATACTACTGCTCGGTCGGCTCGCACCGCACCATGGGCATGAAGGGCAACCTGATCGTCGAATGACCGATCGCGCGAAGAAACGGCTGCTTCTCGGCCTTCTCGCCGCCAACATCCTCGTCACCGGAGCGTTCTGGTGGCGAGGATCTTCGCCGTTATTGGAACACGGCGCCGCATCGTCCGTCCTGATCGCCCTGGGACGGCTGATGGGCCTCGCGCTCCAGCTGACGCTCCTCGTCCAGCTCATCCTGATCAGCCGCCTGCCGCTCATCGAGAAGCCCTTCGGCTTCGACAAGCTGAACCGCGCGCACCGCACGGTCGGCTACGTCCTCCTCGCCTCGATCGTCCTGCATCCCCTGCTCCTCGTGTGGGGATATTCGCTGGGCTCCGGCACCGACGCCCTGACGCAGTTCTGGGAGTTCTGGAAGACTTGGCCGTACGTCTGGCTGGCGGCGATCGCGCTCGATCTCATCCTGCTCGTCGGCATCCTGTCGCTCCCGTGGATCCGCCGGAAGCTCAAGTATGGCGTCTGGCACGGCACGCATCTCCTGGCCTACCTCGCCGTCGGCCTCGCCTTCCGTCACCAGTTCAACAGCGAGGATCTGAGCGCCGGTTGGGCCTATCGCTACTGGTACGCCTTGAACTTCACGGTCTTCGGCATCCTCATCTTCTTCCGCTTCGTGCGCCCGTTCGTCCTCTACGCCCGCCACCGCTTCGTCGTCGAGCGCGTCGTGCCGGAGAGCGACGACGTCACCTCCGTCTACATCGGCGGGCGCGCCATGGACCGCTTCGCCTTCGACCCTGGCCAGTACGTGCACGTCAGCTTCATGCGGAAGGGCCTGCGCGAACCGCACCCCTTCTCGCTCTCGGCGTCGCCGGACGGGAAGCGCCTGCGCCTCTCGATCAAGAACAGCGGCGACTTCACCTCGCGCATCCGCACGCATCTCGCGCCCGGCGTGAAGCTCTTCCTCGAAGGGCCGTTCGGATGCTTCACGGAGCGCGCCGCGAAGACGGACAAGTTCCTCTTCATCGCCGGCGGCATCGGCATCACGCCGATCCGCTCGATGCTCGGCCCGCTTTCCGGCCGCGACGCCGACGCCGTCCTCCTCTACGCCAACCGCTCGCCGAAGGACGTCGTCTTCGCCGCCGAACTCGACGCGCTCGGCGTCCGCCGGCACGACGTCTTCTCGCAGGAAGCGGCCGAAGGCTACGAACGCGGCTTCGTCGACGAGGAGAAGGTCAGGCGCCTCGTCCCGGACTTCCTGGAGCGCGACATCTACGTCTGCGGCCCGCCCGTCATGATGGACAAGCTGGTCGCGATGTTCCGCGCCCTCGGCGTCCCTCGCGAACGCCTCCACTTCGAGAAGTTCTCCTACTGAACGAAAAGACCCCGCGAGCGATCGCGGGGTTCGTGTTTCCGTCGTCAGTGGCCGTAGCGTCCGAACTTGTAGCCGCGGCGGAAGGCCGTGGTCGCCTTCCCCGTCTCCGTCCGTTCGTAGAGCCCGTCCTCGAAGCCGTGCCAGAACTCCCGGGCGTGGCGCGCGGCGGTGAAGCTCTTCTCGTTCCACGTGAGCGTGGCGATGAGCCCGGCGGCGTAGGCGCCGGCCGCGCGGGTCTTCCGCTCCTCGTCCGGATCCTCGGCGTCGTGGTAGAGCCGCAGCCCTTCCAGGCGCGCGAGGTTCAGATAGGCCTTGGTGGTCGTCGCGCACCTGCACTTCGTCGACGCGTAGTGGGCCTCATCGAGAAGTTCGAAGAGGCGGTCCAGATCGATCATGCCGCCTCCTCTCTCAAAGGGCTGTGTCTATGATGGATACAGGAAAAATGCCGGACGGGCAACCCCTCCGCCCCGATGTCACCACCCCCTTAAAAAACGGGAGGGCGGTTGTTATACGAATACCCCACATTGGTTAATAGGGGGGCGGGGGGGT